>DATKHV010000062.1:0-27837 GCA_035510055.1 Candidatus Cybelea sp.
GAATCTCACTCAAGATGCTCACGCCCATCGGGCTCATGTCCGCCAGGAAGCCGGGGACGAGTCGCTCCGGTGGGCCAAACAAAACGCGCCAATCAGCGGCGCGTCGAGCGCTGCTTCTGCGTTCGGAAGATGAATTGTCAGGCAATGGAGTAACCGGAACTCCCCAGGCCCGCGGGGGAAAAGCTTATGGTCCAAAGGGGCGAGCGGAGGGTATCTACAATTTGTTAACGGAGTGTGAATGCGGCGTGGTCGATGTGACAGGATAAGGGTGATGTGGGGACATGAGTGGCTGAGTGTCGCTAGGAAAAGGATTGCCCGGGAGTTTGGAACTGGGCTAGCGTGGGCTTCGGCGCGAAAGCGCGTTGATGGACCAGGGCGGAGGAATGGATCATGCGGAAGGCAGCGATTGCAGTGCTCGGCGCGGTAGTGATGTCGTGCGGGGTTTACGGGCAGGAGGCGCAGCTAGGAAGGCCATCTTGTGTGGGACTGGCGCGACTTGCATTGACGGGAGCGAAGATTCTCTCGGCGCAGACGGTTCCGGCAGGAGCCTTCACGCCGCCGGCCAACATCGCTCCGTGGCTCGCAGGGTCGCAACCTCTCTACAAGAAGCTGCCGGCATTTTGCAGAGTGGTTGTCGAAGCGATGCCCAGCTCCGATTCAAAGATCGAGATCGAAGTGTGGATGCCCCCAGACGGCAAAGACGGAGGAGGCTGGAACGGAAAGTTGCTCGGCCAGGGGAATGGAGGATTCGCCGGAGAGATCGGGTATGCCGGACTGGCGCTAAGAATGCTGCAAGGATACGCGACGGTCGAAACGGATACGGGCCATTCGGGGGGAGGCACGGACGCAAGCTGGGCGCTGGGACATCCCGAAAAGATGACCGATTACGGATACCGCGGAATCCACGAGATGACGCAGGTCGCCAAAGTAGTGACCAAGGCCTATTACGGCAAAGACCCGCAGCATTCCTACTTTGAGGGGTGCTCGAACGGCGGGCGGCAAGCGTTGATGGAAGCGCAGCGGTTTCCCGAGGACTACAATGGCATCCTAGCAGGAGCGCCGGCGAATTTCTGGACGCACCTGTTGACCAAAGCACTCGCGGATGCGCAAGCGACCACGCTGGATCCAGCGAGTTATATACCTTCGAGTAAGCTGCCGGCGATCGCCAGCGCTGTGAACGCTGCTTGCGATGCGCAGGATGGAGTGGCCGACGGCATTCTGAATGAGCCAACGAAATGTCACTTCGATCCGGCCATGATGCTTTGCAAAGAAGGCGATTCGGAGAAGTGCTTGACGGCGGCGCAAATTACAGCGCTGAAAAGATTGTACGAAGGGCCGAACGATGCGAATGGACGAAAGATTTTCCCCGGCTATGTGCCGGGCGCGGAGGAAGGGCCGGGAGGATGGGAAACGTGGATCACGGGGCCGGCTCCGGGGAAAAGCTTGATGTTTGCCTTCGCCGGCGGATATTTTTCCAACATGGTTTATCAGAAGGCGGACTGGAATTACAAAGAAACGAGCGTCGAGGATGCGTTGAAAGCGGCCGATGAGAAGACGGCTAAATTTTTGAACGCCACGGATGCCAACCTGGTGGCGTTCAAAGCCCATGGCGGCAAACTCATTCTATATCACGGCTGGAACGATCCGGCGATTTCGGCGCTTAACACCGTCAATTATTACAACGAGGTGGTGAGCCAGATGGGCGGGCCGGAGACGCAGGCGTTCACGCGGCTTTACATGGTGCCAGGAATGCAGCACTGCGGCAGCGGACCAGGACCTGACTCCTTTGGCCAGGTTGGCGTCGGCGCCGGCCTCGGCGATGCACAACACAACGTGGAGCTGGCGCTCGAACACTGGGTTGAAAAGGGAGTTGCGCCCAATGTGATTCTGGCAGCGAAATACGAAGGCGACCCCGCCAAGGGCGCGAAGATGACCCGGCCGCTTTGCCCCTATCCGCAAATAGCGGCATACAAGGGTGAAGGTGACCCCAACGACGCAAGCAACTTTGTGTGTGCGACCGGGAGCAAATGACAGAATAAAGATTGCGCGGAAGTGTTCCGTTAGCCTAAGGTGCGCTGCGGGTGAACGAAGTCATACGGCGGATTCAAGGAGGAGAGAACATGTCACGGGAAAACTTGCGGGACGTCTTTGTTCTTTTGTTGGTTCTATTTGCTGCCCTCGGAAGCGCGGTGGCGCAGATGCCGAATCCTTATGGAACCCCCATTAGCCTGGAAAATGCCAGGAAAGCGGCGGCGCCCGCGCAGGCCGAGGCGGCGAAGAACAACTGGACGGTGGCAGTGGCCATCGTGGACCCCGGGGGAAACCTGGTTTATTACGAAAAAATGGACAACACGCAGCTCGGTAGCGCGAACGTGGCGATTGAAAAGGCGCGCACCGCCGCGCTGTTCAAGCGTCCTACGAAAGCGTTTCAGGATGCCCTGGCTGCGGGGGGAGATGCGGTCCGCATTTTGCGTTTGCCAGGGGTGACGCCGGTGGAAGGCGGAATTCCGCTGATTGCGGACGGAAAGATCGTGGGAGCGATCGGGGTTTCCGGCGCTACGAGCGCGCAAGACGCGCAATGCGCGAAAGCCGGCGCGGATACCATGAAATAAGCTTCACGTCCTGGCAAAGCATGGGTCAAAAAATAGTGTACTTGTCGCTGGGGTCGAATGTCGGCGACCGGGCGAAAAATTTGCAATCTGCGATCGAGGAACTGCCGCATGCGGGAGTGGCGGTAACAAAAGTGTCGTCCTTCTATGAGACTGAGCCGGTGGATCTGCGGGAACAACCATGGTTCTTGAATTGCGTCGTAAAAGCGGAAACGCATTTCGAAGCGGTCATGTTATTGCGAGCTTTGCGCGAAATCGAATCGAAAATGGGCAGCCAGAAGCTGGTGGCTAAAGGACCGCGTTTGATCGACATCGACATCTTGCTCTATGAGGGCGAGACCATGGATACGCCGGATTTGCAGGTGCCGCATCCGCGGATGCATTTGCGGCGGTTTGTGCTAGTGCCGCTAGCGGAGATTGCCGCCGAAGCGCCGCATCCCATTCTGAAAAAAAACGTGAAACAGCTACTCGAAGAAACGCCGGATCATAGTACCGTGAAGTTTTTCAGCCCTGCCGGCGCGGACTTCCCGGTCTAGTCAACTGGTGCGATGCAAGAGCAGGCGATGCAGAGTAATGGACTTGGGCTGCAATGCGTCGAGCTCGATCAGAGCGAGCTGGCCTTCCTTGATTTCGCGCCAGCGGTACACGCCGGGCTCGGTCTCCTGAATTTCGCGGCCATTCAAGCGGCGCAAAAACTCGTAGGCGTTTTCGCGCGACGCGGCCACGCGGTAGCTGGGCCGCGTGAGGGCTTCGACGGCGTAGCTGCGCAGAAGTTTGCGCCAGTAATGATCGAACAGATCGCCGGAGGCGAAAATGTCGCTCCAGGCGACTTCGCCGCCGTAGGCCACGACCACGCCGACCACACTTTCACCCTTCAAGCTTGAAGTGGCGCTTGCGAACCGCCGTTGCACTTCGTCAACGAAATCGTCGATGGATACACCGACCGCCCGTGAGTCGTAAATCTTCTCGTAGGCTTCCGTGCGGCCGTTTCCGGCGATGGCGCCTTGAATATTGTTTGTGGAAATTCTTGGGACGGGAGCCGTTGGGACGGCCTTGAGGTTTGTTCCGTTTCGAACGGACTCCCAGACTTTAGTCTGGACTTGATCAACGGCGGCGCTTTCTCGCACGCTCGGATGAACGATGGTGTTCGCGGCTGCGAATTGCGTGCTGCCAGTCCAGCGGCCGTGCTCGACGCAGAAAACGTCCAGAGGCAGCGGAGGAGCGCCCGCGGGAATGATGCGGTCCTTGCCAATGACGCGATCCTGTTTGCCGCCGCTGACGAGTTCACCGGCGAGGAGCAAGAGCGGGCGGCGGCTGCGGTTGATCAAGACCAGCTGGTTGACGGAAGCCCCGCTGCTGGGATTAGGTATGTACACGGGATGACCGTCTCGACCGCGGACCATGGTTTCAGAACCTTGCTCACGCACGGCCACTTCGCCGGTTGCGAGACCTTCCTCGAGCGTCAGGAACGAGCTGGTATCCTGGCTGTAGGAACTGACCACTGGGAAGACCGAGATGTTTTCGTAGGTCACCGGGTCCAGAAGCCGCCAATCCCCCTCGGGCCGGGACGATGGCGAAGCGGGGGAACCCGGTGAGGAGCCGACTAATGCCAAGCCGCCACACGCGGTGATACTCAGAAGTCCGCCGATCAAGGCGGTGAAAATCGAACGTTCCATGAAAGCCTCCTGTGCGGGACCTCGCTCCGTTCAGAGCGAACCAGCGAGGCCACGATTCAGGGTTAGAACGAGGAGGGAAGAGTTTCTTGCACAGGCCAGGTCGTTAATTCCGGTTCTTATTTAGAAGAGAGAGCGGGGAAGGTGTGCGCCAGCAAAACCATTTAGCGGTCAGAGCCGCCAAGATTGGTGCGCGGCTTGTTGCGGCGGGACTTGGACGCTTCGGATTCCTGGCGCTCGTATTCAGCGAGTTCTTCGTCAGTGTAAGAGAACGTATCCCGCGATGCGAACATGGAGTTGCGCCCCGCTTGTTTCTTTTTCTTGCGCAAGGCGCCGAATTCGTGGCGGACCTGGCGGATGGGGCCCTCGATGGCCTTCACTTCAACGAGCAGATCGCTGACTTTCTCTAGGAAGTCGTGAAGATGGTAGGGCCGAAGTACATGAGGAAGGCGAGCGGCTTCCAGATGAGGAATGTATTGGCCGCTGGTCAGTTCTGGGATGAGGAAAAGGACGCGAACGCGGCCACCATCGGCGGCGGGCACAGCGGCAAGCTCACGCAACGTAACGAAGGCAGGACCTTGGACTCCGATCAGAGCCACGTTGGCGATTACCAAAGACCATTCACCGGTTTTCAGTTCGGACAGGAGCATCTGGGTGTCCGGGACAATGCGGACACGCCATCCCTCGGAATCCAGGATTTGTTTGACCGCAGTTCCGCCGGTATCGTCGTTGTCAAGGACAAGGATGCCAACCTGCAGAGGGACAGGAGTGGGACTAGTACTCACAATACTTAGTATACGCCAAGCCCCTCTTTGGCCAGCCAAGAGTCAAGGGGCTGCGACGTATCCAGCAAGAGGTGGTCCTGCCTCGGCAACAGAGGTGAGCAGCTACAGCCCGACGACATAGCTGCTGCCAGTAAGCAAACGTTGCAAACCTGTGCCGTCCCAAAAGATGCGGAAGATAGCTTGACGGCGTGAGGAATCCGTCCCGTTGAAAAAAACCTGAAGCCCGTCGCGCGACCATTCCGCGTCACGGCCCCACTGTTCAGGCGGGCAAAGCGCGGAACGGCGCTTGGAGCGTAATTCGTAGAGAAAAAAACCAGCGGCCATGCCCATGGAGTCTACGGGGGCGCCGGTAGGTGCCGAGAGATAGTCGGCGGAAACGAGCAGCAAGTCTGCATTGCTGGGACTCACGCGAATCGTGTCCGAACTCATGATTTGAAAACTAGGACCGTAGATGTCCTTAAGTGCTACAGCCTGCGGCAGGGTCTCTTCGCTAAGCCAATAGGCATTCAGCGAATCTGTCGCCAGGATGGTGTGCTTGTCTGTCCAGCCGTCGAGAGCAGTAACAGGCTGCGGAGAAAAGGCCACGGCCGAATCCGGGTTGCCCGCGGGGAAAGTCCAGACCTGCCAAGAGCGATCTTGCGCTTTAAGAAAGGCGATGCGCGAATCATCGGGTGACCAAAAGGGTTGGCGCACCAGGCCGTGGACCAAATCCACCGATTTTCCGGAGTCAAAATCGTAGAGAACGATGGTGTGCTCGGAAGCTGCGTTCGAATCGGATCGTACGTAGAGAAGCATCTTGCCGTTGTGAGAAAGAGCCAGATCACCTCCGGCGGCCGCTGCCGTCTTCTTTTTCGTGCCGTAACCGAGCACTACACTACCTCCCGAATTCCGGTAAGCGACTGCGACGGGTGGCTTGAAATTAGTGATCGTCGGGGCCGGCAGCTTCTTTTTGTCGGTGTCATCGTCTTCATCGGGTTGGTTGTTGATCTTGGGAAAGAGCTCGGCGGCGATACGGGCACACCCGTTCATGGAACCGACTTGAGCATGTTCGACGGAGGCGCGGAAAGAGTACTTTCCTGTGGGCGGCGGCGTGGCAGTCAGCGTATCGTTTTGGGCCTCCGTGCAAGCTTCTCGCGTGAGGTGGACAGCGACGGCGGCCCCGGTCGCGGAGTCTTTGGCGTGGTAGGTCCAGGAGTCCGCCGCGCCTTCATGTGTGACCTCCGCAGGTTCGAGAGGGATTGGCGGGTATCCAGGGCGATCGAGGCGTTCTGGGCCCTTTTGGCCAATGCGCAAACTCCAGTTGGGATTGTTGCCAAAGGCCAGAATAAGAATCGGGTAGTGAGTTGACTGTGGAGCAGGAGGCCCTGCAGGAGGGCCTGCGGCAGGCTTTTTTCCAGGGGGCGGGTTCTGTCCTAAAGCAAGCGCAGGCAGCCACGCAAGCAGTGACGCTGCCATCAGGATTTGTTTGAAGCGATCGTAAATGGAAACTGGGATTCTCACGGACAATGAGGATAACCTGCTAGAGCGAGGTAGGCAATTGCAGGCTGGCTTCGGAGAGCTATCACTCCTATGCAGGGAGGTGGAGCTTCTCTAGACGAATATAAAGCGAAGAATAACGCTTGCCATAGCGAACAAAGAGCGAAATAATGTGTGCGCGCTTCGAGGTGGGCTATGTCTCCAGTTCACTCCCTATCGGCGCCGAGTTTTCGCTTTCGCCGCCGCGCTTCACCAACCGCAATAGGACTGTTTCCTGAGGGCCCTGAAGTCACAAGCCCCGTGCAACTGGTCCAAGACCCAGCCCTGCCTGAGAACCAATCCAGTGGCGATCGTAAGACGGTCGACGGTGGCAACATTTCAGATCCAGCGACGGCGGATTGCCCCCCGGCGTCCAGGACTCAGCACGGAAACCAAAGCCGTGAAATGGGTCCGGTCCGAAATGCTGTCGCGGTTCCCACAGAGCGCGCTCGCGCGCGGCTGGTTGGCATTGCCCGCCTCGCAGCATCTTCTCCGCCGGCGGAAACGCGGCGCAAATCGCTGGAGAAGCCGGAGTATTTTGTGTTGCCCGTGAAGTCGATCCTGAACCGGTGCGATTCAAAGCGCGTTCCTTTTGAATGGACGATCAATCCTTATCGCGGGTGCGAGTTTGCCTGCAAGTATTGCTATGCGCGGTATACGCACGAATATATGGAACTGGACGGGTCCGAGTTCGAGAAGAAGATCTACGTGAAGAAGGATGCGGCGCCGTTGCTGGCTTGGGATGTCGCGCATAAGTACTCGTATCAGTCGGAAGGGTCCGGCGGAGCGCGGCCCGACCACATTGCGATTGGAACGGCGACCGATCCGTATCAGCCGGCGGAGCGCGAATACGGAGTGACGCGCGCTTGTTTGGAAGAGTTGGCGAAAAAGGCAGGGCTGAGCGTTTCGATCATCACCAAGTCGAACCAGATTGTGCGCGACATCGATGTGCTGCAGCGGATTGCGGAGCGGTCGAATCTAGGGATCGACATTACGATCACGACGTTGCGCGCGGGGCTGACGCGCCTGCTGGAGCCGCGCGCGCCGAGGCCGGATTTGCGGCTGGCGGCCGTCACGCAGTTGCGGGAGGCAGGGCTTTCTGTGGGGGTATCGGCTTCGCCGCTGATCCCGGGAATCACGGACCGGGATGGGGACTTGGAGGCGGTCGCCACGGCAGCGAAACAAGCTGGCGCGCAGTGGTTCTTTTCGGGGGTGCTGTTCTTGATGCCGTCTTCGGCGAAACAGTTTCTACCATTCGTGCGGGAGAAGTTTCCCCGGCTGGCGAAGCAGTACGAAGAGTGGTACGCGAAGAACGGATATGCGCCAGAAGAATATAGAAAGAAAGCTTCGCAGCGGGTGGCCAGGATACGGGAAAAGTTTGGTTTTGCGGCCCGCCCCTGGGTGGAGGCGAAGGGGAAGGCGCTTTGCTCGCAGATGCAATTAAGTTGGGATGCCGGATCGCTAGCGCAAGAATTGGACCGGCCGCCATCGCGATCGGCTGATGCGCTTCGAGTTTGAGTACGTGGAGGCGCTCTTGCGCCTCAAGGCCGCCGCTTAGTGGTGCTGGGCGGTGCGGAGATAAGCGGCGATACTTCCAGAAGCAGAGCCGCTATCCTAAGTTCAAGAAGAAAGGCGTGCGCGATTCGGCCCGCTTCGACAATGGCCCCGGCACCTTTGCGTTTGCCGGCCAGCGAGTGCGCTTGCCGGTCATGGGCTGGGTGAAGCTCAGCGAAGAACTGCGCTTCTCCGGCAAAGCGCTCTCTGCCACGGTCAGGCGCGTCGCTGACCGCTGGTTTGTCTCCGTCTCCGTCGAGCTGCCCGAAGCTGTCCGCGAGAGCCAAGCGGCCGTAGGCGTTGCCCTGGGGTGAGTACGGCGGCGACGCTATCGAACGGAGAAAAACTGCCCGGCCCGAAAGCGCTCGACGCCCATCTGCAAAGACTTTCCCGGTGGCAACAGCCGGAAGAAGCAGGGGCAGCAACAACAGGCGCAAATCGGCTAGCCCGCTTGCACGCACGCGTCTCTAGCGTTCGGCGGGACTGGTTGCACCAGACCACCACCCGGCTGGCGCGTGAGTTTGCGGTGCTGGGTATCGAGGACTTGCACGTCGGCGGCATGCTGAAGAACCAGAAACTGGCCAGGAACATTGCAGACCTTGGCTTTCAGGAGTTCCGCCGCCAGTTAGAGTAGGAAAGCAAGCTCTACGGCGCGGACTTCGTGATCGCCAGCCGGTGGTTCCCCAGCAGCAAGATTTGTTCCGCTTGCGGTCGCCTTTCGGAAGGACTACCGTTGTCCGTCCGGGAGTGGACCTGCCCGGTGTGGTGCGTTCGACGACCGGGATATCAACGCGGCGAGGAATCTCCGCCGCTATGCACTCGATAGAGCGAGTCGCGCCCGAATCAACGCTTGTGGAGAGGAAGGCTCTGACGCTGGTCTTACGGCCAGCGTGAAACCGGCCTCGCTGAAGCAGGAATCAGCCATGTCTTATTTGGGCATGGATGGAGCAACGGTCGGCGTATGCTGTTCGATCGCGAAGGTGTCGAAGGGAACGTCCCGTGACCTGTCCGATCTGCGAAAAGCGCAAACCCGCGCGATTTTGTCCCGCGAAGGGCGAAAAAATCTGCGCCGTTTGTTGCGGCACCGAGCGCGAGGTCACCATGGATTGTCCCTCGGATTGCTCTTACCTCGTCGCGGCCCACCGTTACGAAGACGAACATCAGCGCTCGCTGCCGGCCGACACTCCTTTGCTCGAGGAAAACATTCCCCAGGACATCGTCTACACCCACCAGCAGCTCATGGCCGCGCTGGCTTTTTCCATCGCCAAGTTCTGCGCCGTGCAGCCAACGGCTGTGGACACCGATGTCCTCGTGGCCATCCAAGCTTTGGCGCAAACCTACAAGACGCTAAGCTCCGGCATCATCTACGAAAAACCGCCGGACGCGCCGCTCCCGCGCGAACTCTACGCCGCATTGATCGCTTTCATCACCGAAATCAAAAAACAGCAAGCCGAACGCGCCAGCTCGGCCGTTCTCAAGGACATGGAGCTGTTCTATTTGTGGGTTTTTCTCTACCGCATGGGCTTGCTGCGCACCAATGGCCGCCCGCGCTCGCGCCGCTTCATAGAATTTCTGCGGAGCCAGTTCCCGCAAGCCCCCGAACTCAAGCGGGAAGAATCGCGCATCATCGTCCCGTAAAGTTCTTGGAGTGCGGGCGCTCAGCTCCCTTCTATCACCACTGCGGTTGCAACAGCCCCGGTTATTTAGCACAGACGCCGGTGGTGACGATGTGCTTGTTGGGTCTGAGCTGATAAGTGAAATACGGCACAGCCACGCGGAAGGATTGCGGATCGTTGTTTGCGCAGTGGCCGGGGCTTTGCTGCGAGCAAAGCGGGCTGGCGAGGTGGTCATCGGCGAAGGCGATGTTGGCGCGGTGCTGCAGGTCCAGCGCCACTTGGAAGAAGTCCGCGAGGGCGCGGCTGTCGCCATTGGAGCAGCCCGTGCCATTGGTGCAAACAGTTCCCGCGTGAACGAAATGATCGCTGGCAACATGTTGCATAAACGACGGGATCGCCGCATGGCCGTTCACCGATTCGGCCATGTAGACGCTCCACTGCGCCCAGCAACTGTTGGTGCCGTCAGCGCAAGTCGGCTGCATAGCAGCAACATTGTTGGAGTTGCCGGGGAGGCTCGATCCGAGCCATGTCACCACGACGTGCCCGTTGGCGTCGGCGACGACCCAGGGAAACACGTTGGACTTGCCCATCGTTCCGTCCGAATTCACGCGTACCGGAGAAGTCCAGGTGTTGCCCAGATCCGACGACGAGGACAGCCAAATACTTTGGTTGTCGGACCAGACCGTATAGACATAGCCGAAATTGTCCACCGCGAGTGCGGGAAAAATGTTATTGCCGCCGTTAGCCGCTCCCGGCGATCCGGCTGGACTCGTAAATACCTTGTGATCGGTAAACGTGAAGGTCGCTGCATCCAAGCCGGCATCGGTGGATACACCAACGTACACGCTACGGAGTGGCCCGGTAGCGGCGTTTTCGGTTGCGCTATCGGGCGCCACGAAGGCGACGTAGAGATTCCCTTTGCTTGGGCAAGAGCTGGTGTTGTGGTCGACTTTGATCTGCGCAGCGACATTGGCGCTGGCCGTGGGCGTAATGTTACCTGCGGCGGGGAGGGTTGCGGCGTCGATACCTTCACCGGCACCGGCGACGTAAGTTAGGCCGCCGTTGTTGGAGCGTTGTACGTCGATGTTGAAAGTGGCCAAGTCGTGATAGTTGATGTACACGGTGGAAGGATCATCGAAGGCATCATTCCACATGCGGTCGTCCCCGGGGACTAAGGCGGCCACAGTGTTGGGCGGGGTGAAGAAGGTGTCCCCGCGATTGCTGGAATGGGTCGCGGTGACGCCGGGCGCGAGCGTGAGGCTGGTGAAAGCGAGGTTGGGGATGGCGGAATTGTTGGGATCGGGCGCGTTGACCGCGATATCCGCGTCGCCGCCTCCGGGAGCCAGGCCAAGATTGGTGGGACTGCCCACGTTGTTGACGCAACCGCCGCCGTTCAGTCCGAAAATGCCACAGTTATCGGGCTGGCCTTCATATTTGAAAGGCAAGGTTCCGTTGGCGTTAGGCGCGCCATCAATGGATTGATTCCAGCGCCACAGATCCACGCCGCCAGGAACACCGCGAATAGACTCGACGTAGATCGTTCCTTGGGAATCGACACGGTCACCGGGTTCCAGGCCCTGCACGGTGAAAGCCAAGGGGCTGCTTGCGCCGCTGGGGACGGGCGCCAATTGAGGCAAGCACAAGCTCTGATTCGGACTGAAACCGTCAACGCCCGGGCCGATGAAAGCGGGAATCGCTTCGGCGCCGCCGCCCGCGCCGGTTTGGCTGGGGCAGGCGTGCTCGTTCGCCGGGTCGGGATAGGTACTTTGCGCCAGGACGTGAAATTGACGGGCGGGACCCATTTTCAAGATCGGAACGAGGGCGAGCAGCAGGACACTGGCAAAGAGTACCGCGAGTATTAGCTTTCTCATGAGGTGTGGCTCCTTCCTTTCGGCTGATTTTTGGCTTTCACTGGAAAATGTACACAGGCCCACGGCAGAACTCTCGGCGGAGCGCGCCAGCGCGCCAGCGCGCCAGATGCCGTCGACATCCGGCCTGCAGGCGTTCCGGTCAAGTCTTGGCCGGCCGACACTGGGGACGAGAAGGGCGAAGCTACCGAAGAAATAGGGGTTGCCGTCCTATCTGCCTAGGCACCCCTTTTCTTGAAACACTCAGACCGTATAGAGGGAACGGAGATTCGGAGCAATCAGGTAATCACCGCAAAACAGGCACCTGAAAATATCTGAGAATTGTCTAAGCCATGATGACTTTATTCTGGAAGCGGCGGGCGGCGATGATCAGCAAAATCGAGCCGATGGCGAAAAGGGCTAGGCCATCCATCCAGAGCTGGGTGATGCCCGCGCCCCGGAGGATGATGCCGCGCGTGATGTTGATGAAATAGCTCGCCGGAATGAAATAGCTGATGACGTAGAAGAAGGTGGGCATGGTCTCGCGCGGGAAAATGTAGCCTGAGAAAAAGATGCTGGGAAGAAAAGTAAGGAAGGCCAGCTGGATGGCTTCCGACTGCGTGTTGGCTTTGCTGGAAACGAGAATGCCGATGGAAAGCGAAACGAAAAGATAAGGAAGAGAGAGGAAGGCGAGAAGGAAAACGCTGCCATGAATAGGAACCTGAAAGACGAAACGCATGAAGGTGACAATCAAGCAGAGTTCGGAAAAACCGATCCCCAGATAGGGAAGCAGTTTGCCGAGAAGAAGACCCATGGGGCGGACGGGCGTGACGAACAATTGTTCGAGCGTGCCGCGTTCTTTTTCACGCACGATGGAGAAAGCGGTAAGAAACGTGGTGACGTTCAGCAGCAGAATGGCGGTCAAGCCCGGCAAGAGGAAATTCGGGGAACGGGAGTCCGGGTTGAAGAGTATTTTGGGGCGCATGTCGATGGCAAACGTGGAACGTTCCCCGAGGACGCGCCGCAAGGACTCATCGAGGCCGATGGCGGTGGTGACATTGATGGCTTGTCCGGCAACCGAAGAGTCCGAGCCGTCGATGAGTACGAGAACCTGAGCACTCATGTTATGCAGAAGCCGGTCGGAATAGTCCACGGGGATCTTGATCCCCACGCGCGCCCTCCCGGAGATGATGGTGTCGTTCAGGTCTTGATCGTTTTCGACGTAACGATAGATGTGAAACGTGTCGGAATTCTTTAGGCGGTCGAGGAGTTCCCGGCTTTCGCGGCGCCCGTCGGCGTTGTAAACAACGGTGTTGACCTGGCGGATGTTGGTATCGATGCCAAAGCCGAGCACCACCATCTGCAAAAGCGGAATGACCAGAGAGAAAAAAAGCGTCGCCGGATCACGCCGGACGTGCAGAACCTCTTTGTAAAAAACAGCGGCGAAGCCGCGAAAGATATTACGCATTGGCGGCTTCCAGCAGTGCTTGATGTTTGTAGGTGAGTTCGACAAAAACGTCTTCGAGGCTGGGCGCGAGCGGGCGGATTTCCGCGACGGCGATGCCCTTTTTCAGGAGCTGATTGCGGAGGTCGTCCAAATCGAAATGTTCTTCCACGAGCGCATGAATGGATTGCCCAAAAATCGTGGCGCTGCGGATCCCGGGAATCTGGCGCGCGAAACGGAGCGCGCGGGTAACTTCGGGCGTGCTGATTTCCACACGCCGCGTGCCGTGAGGCTGAACGTCAGGGAGTTCCCGGAGCGAATTGGGCGTGCCATCGGCGATGAGTTTGCCGTAATAAATGTAAGCGACGTGGCTGCACCGCTCGGCTTCGTCCATGTAGTGCGTGGTGACAAAAAACGTGATGCCCTGGCCGGAAAGCTCGAAGAGCAAATCCCACAACTGGCGTCGCGCGACGGGATCGATGCCCGCCGTGGGTTCGTCCAGGAAAAGAAGCTTGGGCTCATGCAGCATGGCGCAGCCGAGGGCCAACCGCTGCTTCCAGCCACCGGAGAGTTGCGCGGCCAGGCGATTCAGATAAGGTTCGAGGCCGTTCAACTCGACAATTTCGTCAAGGCGGCGCTTCAGGCGCGCGGGCTCCAGGCTGTAAATGCGGCCGTAGAACTGTAAATTTTCCGTGACCGTCAAATCGTAATAGAGGCTGAAGTTTTGCGACATGTAACCGATGCGCTCGCGGACCGCTTCAGAGTCCGTGCGGACGTCGAGGCCCTCCACCTGCGCTGCACCTCCGCTCAGTGGCAGCAGGCCGGTTAGCATTTTGATGACCGTAGTCTTGCCGCTGCCGTTGGGGCCGAGGAAACCGAAGATTTCGCCCTTTTCGACGCGGAAGCTCACGTCATTGACAGCGGCGAAGTGGCCGAACCGGCGCACCAGGTGTTCGGCGGAGATGGCGACTTGCGGGACGGCTTGCGGGTTTGTCGCCATGGCGTCAACTTTCCGCTTTCAATTTCACGTCCGCGGCCATGCCGGCAAGCACGCGGCCGGCGGGATCATGGATGCGGATTTTTATGCCAATGACTTGGTGGACGCGCTCTTCGCGGGTTTGCACGTTGCGCGGAAGGAACTCCGCCTGCTGGTTGATTTGCTCCACGACGCCGTCGAAAACGGTCTTTGGAAAAGAATCGACATGCACTTCCGCTTTTTCGCCAACCTGGACGCGGCCGATTTCGGTTTCCGGGATGTAGATGCGCACGTAAATCTGATCTTTTTCTAGAAGCGTAGCAACCGGCGTATTCGGAGCTATGAGGTCGCCTGGGCGAACGTCAAGAACTTCGACCGTCGCGGCGGAAGGCGCGGTAACTTGGCGCTCGCGGAAGCGCGCTTGGTCATAAGCATAAGCCGCTTTGGCGAGATCGATGTCTTCGCGGCGGTTGCCGCGCTCCAGTTTTTCCAGATTGGCTTGCTCTTGAAGATAATGCGCTTCGGCGGAAGCGATTTCTTCCTGGCGGTACCCGCGCCGGAGTTCATCGAGGCGGTGCTGGGCGCTCTGTTGCTGAGCGACAGCAACTTTCCAATTGGCTTCGGCGGTGTCGCGCTGCTGCTTGGAGACAAGATCTTTTTTTGCGAGTGCTTCATAACGGTCGAAATCCAGATGTGTGCGAATTTCGTCAGCCTTTGCGCGGTCTAGATCGGCTTTGGCCGAAGCGATGTCTTCCTGCCGATAGCCGTTCCTTTTCAGCTCATAGTCCGCTTTGGCCTGAGCCGCGGCGGCGCGGGCTTCAGCAATTTCTTCGGGACGGTAGCCGCGGCGGGCTTTTTCCGCGTTGGCTCGAGACTGCTCCAGCGAAGCTTGCAATTCCTTATCGTCAAAGGTGATCAAGACCTGGCCGGGCTGAACGGCATCGCCTTCGCGGACCAAAACTTTGTCGATGCGGCCGCCTATCTTGGACCCCACACGGATATCACGGGCTTCCACGGTGCCGGAGCCTTCAAGGGCCGTATCGCGGTGGAACCAGCCGGCGGCATAGAGCCCAGTGGCGGCCAGCACGGCGGCAACGGCAAGAAGTAAGAGGAGGTGCTTGCGGTTCATAAAGACTTAGTCTCCCGACGTAGACGAGGGTACCGGCGGAGGTGGCGCCCAGTCTCCGCGAGGCGCCAAACCGCTCCACAGCAGATGGAAGGCGGTCTCGATCCGTGAATGCAGCGTGGCGTCGCCGTAAAGCGACCACATCAAAAGCGTCCCGAATATGGTTTGTCGAAAAACTTGCGCGATCTCCGCGGCGGGAAGATCGTTGCGGATTTCCCCGCGATCCTGGCCGAGCTGAATCATCTGCGTGTGTAGGGCGTGCACCCGCCGTTGCAGGTCCATCATCGCCGCGCGAACCGGTGTCGTCGATAAATAAGCTTGGAGCAGCGCACGGATGATGGCAGGGTTGCGTGTCGGCTCTTCGGTCATGCGCACTCCGAGCCCTCGAAGAAAATCCGGCATGGGTTCACCGGTCGCGCGAGCGCCCTCGATGGCTGCCTCCAGCTTGTGCAGCTGCATCTCGCCGAACGCTAGGAGGATATGGTCCTTGCTGGGGAAATAATTGAAAAAAGTGCCTTTGCCGACGTCAGCAGCCTCGGTGATATCCTCAACCGTCGTTTCCATGAATCCCTTCTTGGCGAAAAGCTGCAGGGCTGCTTGGAACAGGCGTTCGCGGATGTCGGTGCTACGACGCTGTCGACGGTTAGGGTTAACAGCCGATGTGTGATGGGAGCTGGACGAGACCACCCTGTTGGACATATGACCATCCCTCATAAATGACTATAAGTCACAAATATCTCGTTGTCAAGGTTGTCGCGCCCCCCTTAATAAAAAAAGGACACCTCGGGCGAAACCCGAGGTGTCTGGAATCCCTGCTGAACGATTTGACTATTCTTTCAGTGAAGCCGGATCGGACAGGTTTTTTGGGGACTTCTTATTGAGAGTCGAGATCAACTCCTGCGCCGAGGGCGGAACGGAGACCGCGCCTTTCCTAACGATGTCCTCCGCTTCCACCTTCTTGCTATAGAGCCTCTCGTTGCCGCTGTTGTCCGGCCTGAGGGATGAGCCTTCTAGCGAAATTCCCGCGAACAACCCGCGGGCCCGCGAGTAGGTCAATACTTCGGCGCGCAAGGTGGCGTCCGTGGCGGCTTCGGCGTCGCGGCCTTTGGGACCGGCGGCTGCCGAAGCGTCCGCTCCCAGTTTGACTTTGCTATGCAGAATGGCCTTGGCACCGCGCGGGTTCATGACCAGCAGGACGAAGTCGGTAGCCTGGCCTCCCAGCTGGAAGCCGACGCTGCCGCCTTCCAGCGCCATCATGGTGGGGGCGCCCCATGGTCCGGTAAAATGCTCGCCAGTGCGGCAAGTCATGGCCCCGCGGCCGTAGCTGCCGCCCACAATGAAAGCAGCTTTAAGCACAGACGGAAAAATGATGACGCACTCCGCTTTGTCCACAAGGTCCTGGGGAATGTCATCGGGGATGTCCATGATTTCGCGGAGAACGGTTCCGCAATTGTCTAGACGATCGGTCTCCTTTTTGTCCTCTTTTGCGGAAAGAGGAAGGGCGACCAGGGCCCATGTCATCAGGAATGAAATCAATCGCTTGAACACGAATCACCTCGTCGTAATTTTCTGGGCTTATGCATCATAGAGTGCCCGTCGGCTGGGTGCAACCGAAAGACTGGAAACGGGCATGCTGCAGAGTTTCGACTGTGGAGTAGGACGCGCGCAAGGCGCAAGAAGTTGCCTTTCGACTATACTCTTCGGAGAACGATTTGGACGCGTGAGAAAAAATGAAACCCGAGAAAATCTTGAAGGGATGCGCTGTGGCGGCGGTGGCCAGCGTCGTGTGGGCCATGGGAATCGGCGCGCCACGCTTGCAGGCGCAATCGAACGCCAAGAAACCGCCGTCATGTTGCGGCACAAAAAAACAGAGCGCGGCTCGAAAGAAGGCCGCCGCGAAATTTGCGGCCCGCGCCGCAGAGTTGCTGGGAACGCCGCCGACGAGCAAGGGGGAGTGGGGACTGCTCGTGGTGGATGCCGAGAGCGGCGAGACGCTCTACGAGCAGAACGCCGACAAGTATTTCGTGCCGGCTTCCAATATGAAGCTATTCACCACGGCGCTGGCGCTTGCGAAATTGGGGCTCGAATACCGCTTCCATACGACGCTAGAGACGCGCGGCGCGATTTCCAGCGACGGCGTCCTCACTGGTGACCTGACGCTGGTGGGGCGCGGCGATCCGAATCTTTCCAACAGAAAATTTCCCTATGAGCTGAAAGAGGAATTTGACGGGCCGCAGGAGAAACCGCTCTTGGAGCTTGCGGATGCGCTGGTAGTCAAGGGCGTCAAGGAGATTTCCGGGGATGTGATCGGTGACGACAGCTACTTTCCGCGTGAGCGCTATCCCAATGGCTGGGAAATCGACGACATGGTCTGGGAGTACGGCGCGGCCATCTCCTCGATCGTCGTGGACGACAACACGGTAATGCTGACGCTTACGCCCGGCGAACAAGTCGGCAATCCCGTCGAGGCGGTCGTGACTCCGGCGACTCCGGATTTCAACGTAGAAAATGATGTCACCACTTCCGCCGCGGAAGTGAAATCGGATTTGACGCTCACGCGAGAGCCGGGCGCCAATTTCGTGGTGGTGAAGGGCAGCCTGCCGGCCAAGAGCCCGCCGCGCAAATTGGTTCTGGCTGTCGAGGAGCCCGCGTTGCACGCCGCGATGTTGTTAAAGCGGATACTGGAGGAGCGTGGAGTGAAGGTCGCGGGCGTGGCGCGAGCCCGGCACGAGCACGCGGAAGCTGGCGCCGATCCCGTCGTGCTGGCAGAGCATGTCTCCGTCCCACTGGCCGAGGCCGTGAAACTAATCAACAAAATCAGCCAAAACCTGCACACGGAAATGCTGCTCCGGACGGTTGCGCGGCAGAGCGGACCGTGGGCCACGACGGACGACCTGATGAAAGCTCCAGCCGATTTTTATCGGACAGCGGGGATGGACCCGAGCGACGTGATTCAAACGGATGCTTCGGGATTGTCGCGCCACGATTTGGTAACCCCGCGGGCCATTGTGACTTTGCTGGGTTTTGCCGAGAAGCAATCCTGGTTCGCTACTTACTACGCTTCGCTGCCGGTGGCCGGACAAGACGGCACCCTGGAAGACCGCATGAAAAACACGCCGGCGTCTGGACACATTCACGCGAAGACCGGTTCGGTCGAGCACGTGAGGACCCTTTCCGGTTTTGCGGAGACACTCAGCGGGCGGCGCCTGATTTTTTCGTTCCTCAGCAACAACCAGGGCGGGAAGAGCCACGAAGCAGCCGACGCTTTGACTGGACTGTGCGTGGCCATGCTCGAGGAGTTCAACGTGACGCTGCCGAAGCGGGGGCAGCAACACCAGCACCGGCAATGAGTCTTAGGACCGCGTATGGGGAAAGAACTAGTCGTCACCGTGTTTGGCAGTTCGCGGCCGCGCGAAGGAGAAGCCGATTACGAAGAAGCGCGCATCCTGGGGCGCGCTTTGGCCAAGCACGGCTTCTGCATTTGCAACGGCGGTTATGGCGGCGTGATGGAAGCGGTATCCCGCGGCGCCAAGGAAGCTGGCGGTAGAACCTACGGAGTGACGGCGGAGTTTTTCAAGACCGCCAAGCTCAATGCGTGGATTGACGTGGAAGTGCGAGCGAAGACCTGGGAAGAACGCCTCTTCGAGCTAATCCGGCGCGCCGACGCTTTTGTGGCGTGCAAAGGCGGGACGGGAACGTTGGTAGAGCTTGCCATTGTCTGGGAAATGCTGAACAAGGCGGTGATGACTGCCAAACCGTTCGCGGTGCTCGGAAATTTCTGGCAACCGGTGCTCGATCGCGTGCGCGAAGTCGAATTGGGACATGCAGCGCCGTGGGGCGAGACTGACGGACGGTTAGTCTATGTAGCCGCGACGCCCGGCGATGTAGCAAATCATCTGACCACGAAATTGAAGCAGAGCTAGCCATGTCGCGAACCGCCGAAGAGGTACTGGAGTTTGACAAGCTGCGGGAATTGCTGCGGCTGAGGACCACGTGTGCGCCGGGGCGTCGCGCGGTGAGTGCGCTCGAGCCGGGGATGGAACGCGCGGCGCTGGAATCGGTCTTCGCGTTGATAGGCGAAGCCACCGAGTGGCTGCGTGCCGGGCGTGAACTGGGATTTGGCGCGCTGGCCGATCCGCAAAGCTGGCTTGAACGCATCGCCGGGCCGGGCATGGTGCTCGAGCCTGGCGAATTTCTGGAAGCGGCGTCTTTGCTGGAAACGGCGGCATGGTTGCGCCAGCAGTTTCGCGAGGAAGTTGTCAAGTTTCCCTTACTGGCCGCCGAAGCCGCCGGGCTTGGTGATTTTCGAGAAGTGCAAGCGGCCATCCGGCGGTGCCTGCTGCCGAACGGAGAGATCAACGACGATGCGTCGGGTTTGTTGCGGCGCGTCCGCGCGAGCATCACGGAGACGCGCGAGGCCATCCAGAGAAGCTTGAAGCAAATTTTGCGCGCGCGGAACGCCGAAGCCGGCGAAGACTACGTCACGTTGCGCAACGATCGTTTCGTGATTCCCGTACGAGCCGAGCACCGGCGAAATCTTCCCGGCGTAGTACATGGCGCCAGCGCGACGGGGCAAACGGTGTTCTTGGAGCCGTTCGAAACCGTGGAGTCAAACAATCAGCTCGTGCAGCTTGCCGAGGACGAATCGGCGGAAATCCTCAGGATTTTGCGCGAGCTCACCGAGAAGCTGCAAATGATCCGCGGGCCGCTCCTAGCAGCCGCCGAGACGATTGCGGAACTTGACAGCGTGTTTGCGCGGGCGCGATTCGCGCGCGATTTTGACGCCGCCATGCCGGAATTCTCCGGCACAAATGAATTGCGACTCGAAGAAGCGCGTCATCCCGTCCTGGAAGACAAGCTTCGCAAAGAAAATCGCGCCATTGTCCCGATGACGCTGGTCCTTGGCGGTGCAGAGCGCGTGCTGGTCATCAGCGGACCAAACACAGGCGGCAAGACCGTGGCGCTGAAAACGGCGGGAACGGCGGCTCTCGCGGCGCAATCGGGAATTCCAGTGGCCGCGCAGCGAGCGGTGCTGCCGCTCTTCAACAACGTGTTGGTGGACATCGGCGACGAACAATCCATTGCCGCGGATTTGTCCACCTTTTCAGCGCACATGTTGAACTTGAAGACCATGCTGGAAGCTGCGACGGCCAATTCTCTCGTGCTCGCGGATGAAATGGGCACCGGAACAGCACCGGAGGAGGGCGCGGCTCTGGCCGTGGCGCTGCTGGACGAATTTCGCGCCAAGAATTGCATCGTGCTGGCGACCACGCATCACGACCGGCTGAAGACGTATGCCTCAACCACGCCAGGGGTGATCAACGCCGCGGTGGAATTCGACGACGTGAATCTGCGGCCCACGTATCGCTTGATGGTCGGCGTGCCGGGTGGCTCGAGCGGCATCGCCATCGCGCAGCGGCTGGGGCTCGGCTCGGAACTCATCGAGCGCGCCAGATCGCTGCTGACTCCGGAATCACGCGAAGCCGCGGATCTGATCGCCTACTTGCATCGCAGCCGCGACGAACTGGACCGCTTGCAAAAGCACATGACCACCGAGCGGTTGGCACTCGAAGAAGAGCGCAACAAGCTGCGCCGCGAGTGGGTCGAGCGGCAGCAGAAGCGCATCAGGGAACTGGAAGTGCAGTTCGCGGAAATGCAGAAGCGCTTTGACGAAAACGTGGCGCGCGTTCTGGAAGCCGTGAAAGAACGGGAGTTGCGCGCGCAGCTGGAGAAAACGACGCGACGGAAGATGCCGGAAGTGCGCCGCGAAGCGCGCCAAGAGTGGAACACCGCGATCGCCGAAACCATCTCCGATTCGCAATCCGATCTCGGCGTCCAGGCTGCTTCTCTCGAGGCGGTGAGCGCGGAACAGTTGCAGCCCGGTGCGAAGATTCGCGTGCGGGGGTTCAGCAAGCCAGTGATTCTTCGCCGGCTGGACGGCTCTTCTGTGGAAATTGAAGCGGGCCCGCTGCGCATGAAGGTGGCGCTCAATGAAATCACCGGAATCGACACCATGCCGCAGCCCTCCGCTCGCGGTGCCCTTGGGGCGGCGGGGCTGGCCCCGCCCGCTTCCCATGTCACCGTGACTTCCCAGAGCCGGGAAAGCAGCGCCACCGACGAAATCAATGTCATCGGCATGACCGTCGAAGAAGCCACCGATCGCCTTGACAAATTTTTGGATGATGCCGCGTTGGCCAACAAGGGTCGCATCCGGATCATTCACGGACACGGAACGGGCGCGCTCCGCAAAGGCATTGGCGCATTTCTCGCTTCGCATCCCTTGGTCGAGAAGCATTCGTTTGAAACCGAAGAGCATGGTGGGAAAGCGATCACCATCGTGGAGCTGCAAAGATAGAAAATAGAAATTGGAAAAATAGAACATAGCCGGATTGTTTCTAAAAGATGTATGCCGACGCGCTTTGCTATACTCGCCGCGTCCCGGTTGCCAATTCACAACGAGGTGCCTGAATGAAAGTTCTGAAGAATTCATTGCCGCGCGCCAGAGCGGTGCCAGGAATCAGCCGGTGGGCGCCGTTTATCTTATTGTCTTTGGCCACGCTTGCTGGCACTTCAAGCACCGTCAGTGCCCAGTCGCCCGCGCCAAAGAGGACCGTGGTGCGCGCCGGGCACGTGCTGAATGTCCGCACCGGCGAGTTGCGCGCCAACCAGGCCATCGTGATCGAAGGCGACAAGATTGCGCAGATGGCCGCCTCCAGCGAAGTCGCGGCGCTTCCTGGAGACACCACCATCGATTTGCCGAACGCCACGGTGCTGCCTGGTTTGATCGACATGCACACGCATCTGACCTTCGATCTGAATTCGCTGGGTTACCAGGGTCTGGCAATCTCCACGGCCCGCGAAGCATTGCATGGCGCACGGAACGCCAAGCGCACGCTGGAAGCTGGATTCACGACGGTGCGCAACGTCGGCGCCAAAGACTACGCGGACATCGCGCTGCGTGACGCCATCAATGACGGCGACGTGATTGGCCCGCGCATGGTGGCGTCGGGCCCCGCTCTGGGCATTACCGGCGGTCATTGCGACGAGAATTTGTTGCCGCCCGCGTTTCATGCGCAAGGCGATGGCGTGGCCGATGGCGTCGAAGCCGTGCAGCACAAGGTTCGCGAAGTCATCAAATATGGCGCGGACGTGATCAAGATTTGCGCCACCGGCGGCGTACTTTCCAAGGGCGATGACCCCAATGCTTCGCAATTTACCCTCGAAGAAATGAAAGCGATTGTCGCGGACGCGCACCGGCTTGGACGCAAAGTCGCGGCCCATGCGCACGGTGCGGAAGGGGTGCGCTGGGCTTCCGAGGCCGGTGTTGACTCCGTCGAGCATGGCCACCTGATGGACGACGCGGCCATCGCCACCTTGAAGAAAAACGGAACGTATCTGGTGCCGACACTTTTTCTCACGGAATACATGCAACAGAACATGGAGCACAGTGACGTGCCAGAGTACTCCAAGCAAAAAATGCGCTGGATTGCCACTGCCGCCCAGCAGAATGTAAAGAAGGCCTTTGATGCCGGCGTGAAAGTCGCGTTTGGCACGGACGCGGCGGTCTATCCGCACGGACTGAATGCCGGTGAGTTTCACGTGTACGTGAAACTCGGAATGACGCCGTTAGCAGCGATCCAGACCGCGACGATCAACGCTTCTGATTTGCTGGGACCGAAGTATCTCGTCGGTTCGTTGGAACCCGGCAAGTGGGCGGACATGGTCGCCGTGGACGGCGACCCCACAAAAGACGTTGCTATCCTCGAGCATGTAAAATTCGTAATGAAGGGCGGCGCAGTTTATAAGAACGAATACGCGGGGAAGTAGAAAGAAAAGAGAAAAGCGAAAGAAGGATATGCAAAGGGACAGTAGCTGTTAGCCACCCAAGCCGCGCGAGGGCGTGCCATTTTCCATTTTCTCTTAATTCCATGGCCGAAGCCGGATCATTTGCGGAGAAAGTGAAACAACAAGCGGATATTGCTCGCATTGTTGGCGAATACGTCCGCTTGAAGAAAACTGGGAAAGATTTTAGCGGCTTGTGTCCGTTTCACCAGGAGAAGACGCCATCCTTCACGGTTTCTCCGATCAAACAGATTTTCTATTGCTTCGGGTGCGGCAAGGGCGGCGATGTCTACAACTTCGTCATGGACATGGAGAAGTGCGAGTTTCCCGAAGCCGTCAGGGTGGTTGCCGAGAAATGCGGGATAGCCATCCCGCGCCAGAAAGACCGCTCGCCGGAGGAGCGCAAAGAAAATCAGCAGCGCTCAGTTCTCGTGGAGATGCACCGCGAAGCACAAACGTTTTTCGTGAAGCAACTCGAAGGGACTCCCGAAGGCCGAGCCGCGCGGGCCTATCTCGAGGACCGTGGCCTCGATAAAGATGCCATCGCGTGGTTCGGAATCGGCTACGTTCCAAGCGGCGGCGATGCGCTGCTGCGCCACCTGAAACCAAAATACAATGAAAAATTGCTGGTGGATTCGGGGCTGGTCTCACGCGACCAGAATGCTGGGCGCTTGTTCGACCGCTTCCGGCGGCGCATCACGTTTCCTATTTCAAACGAATCGGGAAAAATCGTGGCCTTTGGAGCTCGCGCTCTCGGCGACGACATGCCGAAATACCTCAACTCGCCCGAGACGCCGATCTATTCCAAAAGCAACGTGCTCTACCACATGGACCGCGCCAAAGAAGGCATCCGCCGGCAAGACTTCGCGATTCTGGTCGAAGGCTACATGGATGCCATCGCGGTGGCGCGCGCGGGGATCAGCAACGTCGTCGCCAGTTGCGGCACGAGTCTCGCCGAGCCGCAGATCAAATTGCTCGAGCGCTTTACCAAACGCGTGGTCGTGAATTACGATCCGGACACTGCCGGCCAGGCGGCCACCGAACGTTCCCTTTCGTTGCTGCTCGAACACGATTTTGAAGTGCGCGTGCTCGCGCTGCCGCCGGTCGGAAACCAGAAAGCCGATCCGGACTTATTCATTCGCGAGCGCGGCAAGGACGAATATTTAAAGCTGCTGAAGGATGCGCCGGCCTACGTGGACTACTTGATTGCGCGGGCGCGGCACATGGACTTGACGACCGGAGAAGGGAAGCAACGCGCGCTCAATTTCCTTTTGCCTTACATCCAGAAGATGCCCAATGGAATTTTGCGCTCCGAATGGGCGACCCGCATTGCCCAGCAGCTTCGTATCGAAGAGCCGCTGCTGCGCGCCGCGTTAAGCAAAGCGGCCAAGGAACGCCGCAGGGAAATCAAGACCGCCCCAGAATTGCTCGGGCGGGCGGCAAAACCAGTGGAGCGAAGATTGATTCGCATGTTGGCGGAAGCCCAAGGTTTCCGGCAGGAACTTGCCAAGCACTTGCAAAATGCCTCTTTGTATCGCGGCCTGGAAACGGAGAAAATTTTTGCCGCGCTGGTAGCGGCCAGTCTTTCCGGCCAGCCCGTGCCGGCTACCGAGATAGGAGTCACACTAGAAGATCGCGACCGGCGGCTACTTTTCGAAATTCTATTCGAGGAAGCCACCGACGCGACCTGGGAAGAAGCTATGAGCTGCGTCGAAGCACTGCAGCACCGCCAGGCGGAGCGGGAGCTTGCCGAGGTGCAGCGCAGCATCGAGGCCAACCCGGCTGCGCCGGAACTCCGCGGCTTGCTCGAAAAAAAACAAGAATTGATGCGTCGCCTCGCCGCAGCCCGGTGACCGTATCGACCGTCCTGGAGCCGCAGATAGGTCCACAAGACCGACTTGGCCGGAGTGGGCCGAGAATTGCTCTAAACCGGGCGTCTTCCACAGGAATCCTCGAATTAAAACTATTGACGGCGAGGGATTTAAACGTGTAGCGTATTAGGGTTTCGCGAGTAACGGTTTTGTCGTTAAACGCATCTATATAAGTGTGTTAAGCGGCAGGGGGCCAGGCTCCCCAAGTGCGGAATCGGGCGGCGCACGGGGCCGGTGGCGGGCAAGCGGCGCGGTGCAGAGGTCTTCAAACAAAAAAGCGAGCGATCTTCTTGGGGATATTCCCCTGTGGTCCGCGTCTGCGCGCCGGCCTGGGCGTGTCTCCGCGAATAAAGGAAGATTGTCCGCGATGTGCCGGATCATTCTTGGGATTGCGCTTTAGAAGCGGGAGGAATTTGTGGCAGCAGTAGGCCTTGAAGAAAAATACGATGCGGTACGCCAGCTCATTGCCGTGGGCAAAGAGCGCGGCTACCTGCTCTACGACGAAGTAAACGATTCGCTTCCGGCAGAAGTGCATTCCTCGGAAGAAATCGACGATCTGCTCACCACCTTCGAGCGGAATGGCATTGAAATTTACGAAGACCAGGCTTCGGCGAAAGCCGCGCGCGCCGTGGAAGTTTCCACGGAAGGCGGCGACAATGAGGTCGTCGTCAAAGACGACGCGCATTCCGACGAAGGCAGCAGCGACCTCGACCTGACCCCGGGTTCACTGGAAAAAACCAACGATCCCGTGCGCATGTACCTGCGCGAGATGGGCACCGTCCCCCTGCTTACCCGCGAAGGTGAAGTCGCCATCGCCAAGCGCATCGAGCGCGGGCAGATGCTGGTTTTGAAAACCATTACGCGCTCTCCCATCGTGGTCAAGGAAATGGTGGCCATCGCCGAGGATTTGCGCACCGGTACGCGCTCGATCAAAGAGATAGTCCAGTTCGATGACGAGGAGCTGACCGAGGAAAAAATCGAGAACAAGACTCGCGCGACGCTCAAAGTCCTCGACAAGATCGCGAGCCTCTACGATCTGGCCCTGAAACAGGCCCAAAAGCTCGAAAACACGCCGAAATCCAAGAAGCGCCCCTACCTGCACGCCCGCTACTCCGTGGCGCGCACGCGTATCGAAATTTCCCAGCTCTCCCGCTCCCTCGAATTCAATCCGCTCGAGCGCAAGCGCCTGATCGATAAGCTGCGCCACACCGTCGAGCGCCTGCAATCGCTCGAGCGCGAAGCCGGCAAGCTCGAACGCCGCGCCGATGCCGCTAAAGGCGACAATGCCGCCGAAGCTCGCCGTGAACTGCGCACCCGCCGCACCGAGCTAAAAGAAATCTCCGACGCCAGCGAAGTCGGCCTCACCGATCTCAAGCGGATGCTGCAAATCATTCACCGGGGTGAAGCCGAAGCCGAGCAGGCCAAGAAAGAATTGATCGAAGCGAACCTGCGCCTGGTCGTTTCCATCGCTAAGAAATATACCAACCGCGGCTTGCAGTTCCTCGACCTGATTCAGGAAGGCAATATCGGCTTGATGAAAGCCGTGGACAAGTTCGAATGGCGCCGCGGCTACAAGTTTTCGACGTACGCCACCTGGTGGATCCGCCAGGCCATCACGCGCGCCATTGCCGACCAGGCCCGCACGATCCGCATCCCCGTGCACATGATCGAGACGATCAATAAGCTCGTGCGCACCCAGCGTCAGCTCGTGCAGGAGCTCGGCCGCGAGCCGACGTCGGAAGAAATCGCCAAGCGCATGGATATTCCGGTCTCCAAGGTCCGGAAGATTTTGAAAATCGCGCAGGAACCGATCTCGCTCGAAACTCCCATCGGTGAAGAGGAAGATTCGCATCTCGGGGATTTCATCGAGGACAAGGCCGTGGTGTCGCCGTCCGATGCCGTGATCAACCTCAGCCTGAAGGAGCAGACATCGTCCGTGCTGAAGACGCTCACACCCCGCGAAGAAAAAGTGATCAAAATGCGTTTCGGTCTTGACGACGGCAGCGAACACACGCTCGAAGAAGTGGGCCAGTCGTTTGCCGTCACCCGCGAACGCATCCGCCAGATCGAAGCGAAGGCCCTGCGCAAGCTGCGCCACCCGTCGCGCTCGCGCAAGCTCCGCGCCTTTCTCGAAGGCTCCGCCAACGACTACTAACCGGGACGCCGAGAATAGGCGGTCTCGCAGTTCTTCTTTTGATTTAGGACGTTTTTCCAGAGGCTCACATGAAGTGGATTCTCGTGCCGCTTGGCATCATCGTTTCGATTATCGCCGTGGTGATGGTGATCGGAGCGCTTCTGCCCAGGGAGCACACCGTCACTCGCGCCGCTCGTTACAAGGAACCGCCGGCAGCGATATGGCAGGCCATCACGGACTACGCCAAGTTTCCCGAATGGCGTAAAGGCGTAGAGCGCGTCGCGCCGCTGCCCGCCGCTAGCAAGGGCGGATGGGTTGAGTACGTCAAAGGCGCGGGGAGAATCCCTCTTGAAGTGGACGAATCAGTTCCGCCGCGACGGCTGGTTGTGCACATTGCGGACCCGAATCTGCCGTTTGGCGGAACGTGGACGTATGAGATCGCTCCGTCCGGTGACGGTTCCACTTTGCGAATCACGGAAAACGGAACAGTGAGCAATCCTTTCTTTCGATTTGTGTCGCAAGTCGTTCTCGGCCTGCGTGCCACGATCGACCAATACCTGAAAGATCTTGCCGCCAAATTCGGTGAGAACGTCACGCTCGGGAACTAACGTGCCGCGCAAAGATCCATCCAAGCTACGCCCGCCGGAGCGCGACTATTCGCATCGGCTGCTGATTGACAAGCTCGGCGTGAAGCCGGGACAGCGCATTGCCGTGCTCGGAGTAGAAGACGCCGAATTTCTCCACGATCTGGCCGACCGCGTTCCGCAATATTCCGCCGGCAGGCTGTTGAAGAATGCCGACCTGATTTTCTTTTCTGCGGAGGCTGTGCACGATCTCTCGCGCCT
>DATKHV010000063.1:0-57715 GCA_035510055.1 Candidatus Cybelea sp.
TATAACTTCGAACTGCTCGCAATCGCTTTTAAAAGTGATCATCGGACCGGGAGTAACTTCATTTGGAGGATCAAAGGACCAAGGAAGAGACTCGACGTTCGCCGGGCCCGCTGAGTTTCCATCTTCTAAGTGCCGATGGGACGGCAATTGGTTGTTTCAAGTCAAATACATCGACTTCGAGGAACAGGGCGTAGGTGCGGCTCGGTCCTCTCTGAAATCTGCCCTGCGTCACGAAATGCAGCGTGGGCGCATACGGCATCGGAATACGAACAACTATCCTTTTAACCGACGTGCCTCTGACCGCTCAAATGCGTGATGATCTGAGTCGGATTGCGACAGAGAGTGGTTTCAAAGGCAACTTCGCCAGCGTAGATGGCAAGGAAATTTGCCAGTTTCTCGACAATCAAAGTGAGATTCGCAGGTCGTATCCGCAGCTCCTCGGCCTTGCGGACCTGGACGTGATCGTAAATCGCGATCTCCGACCGGCCGCTCGTGGGATAAGTTCGTCGTCGGTCTTGGATGAATAGATTTCTGCTAAAGACTTGTTTTGCACGGGGAGACGTTAGGCCACACGGTTTGCTGTCAAGGGGGATGGCTCAAGTGTTGCTATCAGGATTTACGCTCACGGGGGTGGTCTCGTTTTTCCGTCCGTGTCCGCTATGTCCCCTCAATCTGATGTGGGCATTTCTCAGCTAGCTCATAGCCTCGTAAACCCGAGGCGAAGCGAAAGCGTCAGTTTCGATAAATCCCTCTGTCCAATCCACGAACCATACGATCAATCCGAATCTTCAAGACACCGCAGACGCGGAGAAGAGTCGTAACTGTGATAGGTCGTCCCGCCTCGATCTGCTGCCAATGGCGCGCTGAGAAACCAAAGGAAATCATATCTTCCTGGCTGTAACGGCGCTTTCGGCGTAGCTCCCAGATGCGCTGCCCTAGTGCCTTGAAGAATTTGGCGTGGTCCACCACGCCACAATTTGTACGGGTCCACGAGCAGAAGTACCACGAGCAGGTTAGCTTGGCAGGTTTTGAGCATACGTTATAATCTCGCCAGGACCACACTCTCCTCAGCGATTGGAAGTCATCATGGATAAACTATCCCGAATCTTCTTAAAACTGCTCGCCGTTCGCTCGCGGAGGTTTCGAGCCCCTGCGTCCCACTTGCGCACTAGTTCTTGCGCTCGTTGCCAATCGCGGAGTCGGAGCGACTTGCGCATCTCAATTCCGTTGAAGGAGCCATAACGCAACAATGACAGGAGATTCGCTCAACCACGATCTAACGCTAGTCGAGGAAGCCCGGAAACTGTTTGCGCATCTTAATCTGAAACTGCCAAGGCTGGCAGATCTTGAATTCCGCAAAGCAAAAACAGAAGAGAGTCCAAACGGAGAACAAATGCGGACCGCGGCGAGGTCGAAGCTCGACGAGCGCTTTAGCCTTCCCACGCCACGGTCCTTACCCGCGACAATGAAAGCAGTCTCAAAGGTCACGACTTCGGCACTTGAGAATGCCTCGGATCGCGATCGTGTCGTGAATTTGGTAGGTTTCTGGCTGATTGATTTAGTTTCTCAAGGCCAGGAATCGCAAGCCGAAGTCTTTCTAAGGTACTTCGCGAGGCATCGTTGGTTTGTCATGGACGCAGTCCATCTTGCGGACCTAGCGGGCGGGTTCGCGCGTTTTGACCTCGCAAAGCTTGCCGCGATCACCTACACACTCGCCTTCACAAGGTCCCGCGGTGGCGGTGGTTGGCTGTCGCTTGGAGACGCTAAGCACGTCACATTACGGCGTGACACAACAGGCTATCCTGGCGCTCGCAAGTCTAGGCCATGGCGAAACGGCCCTGAAAATGTGGCACAAGGCGTTTTCGGTGATCGGACGGTCTTGAATACTTCTGAGGCAGAATCGTATCCTGTTTGTTCTCGATTCCGGCAGAGGCGTCAAAGTTTATGCATTGCCAACGAGCGCACGATTACGCTGGCACTCCAAGGCTTTGGTCATCGTAAAATCGTTTCACAAATCGTGTTATAAATCATTTCACTAATCGTCTCGCATCTAGATCTAAATATCTTAAAACAAATAGGAAAGCAGAAGAAATCATGGTGTATAATCATTTCATGGCTAGCGATATTATTGCCCAACTGGACCGTGGCGTATTGTCAGCCCCTGACCTCCGGGAGCGGCTGGGGGTGTCGCCATCCACTCTTATGCGCATGGTGAGAGAAGCTGGACCGGAGGTCCTACGGATTGGTCGAGGCAGGGCGACGCAATACGGCTTGCGTCGGACATGGCCAAATCTGGAAGGTCCACGGTTTCCGCTATTCCGTATAAGCGAATCTGGCTCAGCAGCCACTGCGGGAGAACTCATTACACTTGCCGCTCATCAGACGGCCTGGACGCCGATAGGCACGGTCGCGGATGGGCTTCCTGCAGAATTGGCTGACGCTCGTCCTTCAGGCTTCTTGGGCCGACACTTCGCAGCCGTCCATGCCGATCTCAGGCTACCGCCGATATTATCCGACTGGTCTGACCATCACATTTTGCTCGCGATGTCCCGACGGGGAGAGGACTTACCGGGCAATTTGATTGTAGGCGAAGAATCATTCGCTCGATGGCAGGGCATTAAGCTCGTTTCCAAAAGCCGCGATGATTACCCGGCTCTTGCACAGGCAACCATCGCAGGTCATCCGCCGGGTTCTTCGGCAGGGGGAAAACGACCGAAATTCGGCGTGCTAATTGGCAACCAGCATATGCTCGTCAAATTCGCTGGCCGCGGAGGGGTCGGGGATATGGCCGCTAGGCGTTGGTGCGATCTGCTGATCCTAGAAGGAATTGCGTTGCACGTTGCAGCGTCCCATGGCATCCCGACCGCGAATACAAACGTCATCGAAACGCCTGATTATTGGTTTCTGGAGAGTGAGCGATTTGATCGCCTCGGGGTGCGCGGGAGGGGTGCGGTCATAAGTCTTGCGTCTGCTCACGACGATCTCGCGGACTCGTGGGCGGACGCGGCTGTTACACTGAAAGAGGCAGCGCGTTTGAGTGTTGAAGATGCCCGGCGGCTTTCCTGGCTTGATGCGTTTGGAGCACTCATAGCAAATACGGATCGACATCAGTACAACATACTGTTCTTTGCAGAAGGGTCTCGTCTGCGTCTAGCTCCGGCATTCGACCAAGTCTCAATGCTGTATGCGCCCGCGGGCGATGGGCAAGTACCACCGCGCGAGTTTGTCCTGCCGCACGCCACTGCGAATACGTTGGATGTTTGGGAGTGCGCTCGCGACGCAGCGCGGCAATTTTGGACACAAGGGAGCGAGGACATGCGGCTGTCGGATGACGCTCGGCTATTTTGTGCAAGCAACATGAAACTCTTTGTGATATAGGCTGATGGACCTGATTTTGCCAAGCGAGTGAAACGCGGGCGACCATTATGCGGCGTTCAAGGAATACTGACCCTGACCATCCATTCGCTCGCCTGAACGGTCGTGTCGGATTAGGTTATTTGAATGACCCTCAACCCTTCAGGCGCCCTTCCGATCCGCTTCGACTTGAGTCTCGCCGTCGGACATACGGAGGCGCACGCGCGGCACGCCGGAATGTTTCTCGATGCGGTCAGCCAAGGGCTGCGAATGCGTGGTAATCCAGAGCTGGACGTTTTTCGATGCCCGAACGATTAAGTGCGCCAGGGCATCCAGAATGTCCGGATGCAGGCTCGTCTCCGGTTCGTTGACCGCCAATAGCGAAGGCGGACGAGGGCTAAGCAGCGCCGCACACAAGCATAAGAACCGCACTTGTCCGTCCGAGAATTCCTGCGCCTGCAAGGGACGCAGCAGCCCAGGAATTTTCATCTTTATGCTGAAGCGGGTATCCATCGCTTCGATCAGGAGAGTCGCCCCGCCAAAGGCCTCCGCCACGGTCTGGCGAAGGGCAGCACCATCGCCGATTTCAAGAATGGTCTGGAGAGCAGCCGCAAGGTCCGAGCCATCGTGACTAAGAACCGGCGTATAGACACCAATTTGCGGTTGCCGCACAGGGGAATCCAGGTCGCTACGGAAATGATGATAAAAACGCCAGCTCAAGACCTGCTGGCGTATTGCCGAGATTTCCGGATAGAGGTGCGGATCAATGATCTGCGACAGGACGGACTCGTGTTTCGAAATCTGGAAGGGATAGGTAACCATACTGCCTTCCGTGTTGCGCAGCCACGCCGAAGGTTCGTCGCGCTTCAACATAGCCACACGGCGGTTCGCGTCAGATGCACGCGCTGACGTTGGGGGCCAGATGTACCAGATATATTCTTCCTTTACGCGGGGGTCGAGTGTGAACATGGTTTCCAGCGCATGCTCGTTTGGGGACGGGAGACCGATTTGCAGTTCGTAGCTGAACTTCTCCCCTTCAAAGCCAAGCACGACTCGTTTGGGAGGTTTCTTGCGCTGATAACGAACGCGCTCGCCTCCGGCCCAGAACACGCTGGGCGTGCCGCCCTCCGCGGCGATCGCTCGCGCCAATTGCCCTTGCGCCGCGCGCGCCATCAAGACCAGGGAGTTGTAAAGGTTGGACTTTCCACAGCCGTTCGGGCCGGTGAGGACATTAATGGGCTTCAATTCGAGGTCGAGGTCCCGAACAGACCTATAGCCAGACACATGGATCCGCTTAATCACGGTTTGGAAACAATACCAGATTGAGGCTAACTCGGGTTCGTTTTGGGGTCATAGGACTACCATAAGTTAAGTTACGTGATATCGACAAGGCCATGGCGCGACTCCCGCAATGGTCATCAGCACCGGGAGAGCGATCACGCCGGTTAAGGCTGGTTGTGATCAATCCGGCAAGGAAACTACTTAGCAGTACCCCCCGTCGGTGTCTTACAAAATAGTCTTAAAGTCGCTCTCGCGTCAGTCTAACTGTGCGCCTGACTAAGAGGTAGTATGCTCACTCCCACACCGGCGAACGAACTGCCAAAGAGAGACCCCGACAAGGTCCCTTGCAACGCAGAGCACAAGAGCTTCGGCTGAAGTGGAGGGGTCCAGGATGACTGACAGCCGCGAAGCTTTTAGCATCCTGCGTGAATCCGAAGTTATCGTCTTCGTTAACCTCGCTGCCGGCGCTGGCCGAGCGCGCTCGCAGCTGTCAAAATTTCAGAAACTTTTCGAGTCATTCCACGTTCACGGGCAATTTTTAATAACGAATAGCGCGGCCGAGCTCGAGTCGTTCGCACAAAATGCCATTTCACAAGGAAAGCGCGCGCTTTTTGCGATGGGTGGGGACGGAACCTTTCAGGCGCTAGCAAATACCGCGTTCGGCGCCGATGTTTTGTTGGGTGTGCTTCCTTTCGGAGGGGGAAATGATTTTGCTGCCGCGCTCGGTCTGCCGGACGATCCCTGGAAAGCGGCTGAAGCTACCCTGCTTGGCAGGCCGCGTTTTGTGGATCTCGTAAGAGTGCGGACAGCGGAAGGGCGAATGCGCTTGTATGTGGGAGGAGGAGGTATTGGACTTGACGCCAAGGCCGCGCAGTACGCCAGCGGAGCGTTCCGTCGTTTTCCTGGTCGATCTCGTTACATCGCATCAGCTCTGCGCGCGCTGCTAGGATTCGTGCCCCTGGAAGTTCGCGTTGAATTTCCCGGTAGTGATCTCATCCCCCAAGAAGCCAGAGTATTGGTTGCAGCCGTTTTAAATTCACCGACCTATGGTGCCGGATTGAGACTAGCCCCCCGGGCGACCCTCGACGATGGCTTGATCCACGTTGTCCTGATCGAAGATATCGGCATATTACGCGCGTTGAGGTTGGTACCACCATTAATGCGGAGCGGGGAACTTCGAACTTCCAGCATAAAACGGTGGTGCGTAAACCGCGTGCGATTGACGACGGACAAGCCCCGGCTCTTTCATGGCGATGGCGAGATCATCGGCCCGACACCGGTGGAAATCGAAGCCGTACCCAGAGCAGTGCAGGTCCTGGCGCCAGAAGTGCAGCCGGGTCATCGGAAGTGATGGCGGCCCCGGCTTACGGCGTATTCTTGTGAAACACTTTTCGACGGATATCCGGCCAGAATTCCTTCAATTCGTTGGACAAGCCGTCGTACAAAATCAGAAAAGCAAACGTGGTGGCATTTCGAGAAGCCGTTCGATCATTTGGGACATGGTAAATATTGGAAATGGCTGCGGCCACGGCATTGCCAACCGATTCAGAATAGTTGAAGTGATCGTGCCCCGAATCCGTCCGGGTGACAAAAAGTCGGTTAACGCCATGGTAGGCGCGGCGTCCAAAGCTTCCCTTTCCCAGCTGGTAGTAACGGGGATCCTCGTGGAGTAGGCTGGGGAAGATCGCCGTAGTCATGTAGGTGCCAATACTATTGTCGGCAAAGTTCGCACCGAACCTTTTTCCGTAGGCGGCCCAACCTTGTCCCCACTCTTTGGGATCATTCCTTGCTTGCGCGATTGCCGAGAGCGCGCCGTTGAACGGATAGGATGCCCAATCGAAAACGCTGGCGGTCGCCAACCTGTATTTCTGCCCGCTTGTAAGCGGTGGAAGCTCATTGGCGTTCTCCACCGTCCCGTAATTCGGCAGAACCTCGAAGATGCGATCGTTTACAGTTCCAGTCTCCTTTTCCAACTTGCTCTTCCCAACCGTCCCGTCCGGTTTGTCTTTTTCTTTACCATCTTTCGCGTCTGCGGGTTTCGGTTCGGAAGGGACTGGGGCTGGCTGCTGGGGTTCTTGCGGTTGTGCCAGCGCTGGCGCAACCGCGACCAAGAGTCCAGTCAACAGTAAAAGTGCAATATACCGCCTCATCCCATTTGGTCTGTTCACGGCTCTAATTATCTCCCGGCGGACTTGCTATTACGCAACAAAAGAGATGTCGCCGTTTCCACGATGAGGCTTCACAATTTAGATTCTTCGCACAAAGAGAAGGTTGTACCTGGAGGTCATCCACTAGCTCATATTCCGCCAATCATCGCAGGTAGTTCCCATGGCACGGTTACTCTGGCGCGTCTCCGAACTAGCGCTTCGCCGCAGGGGAGTGGATGGGAGTCAGCTCTTTTTCTTGTCAATTTTGAGGTTCAGAACGATGTCCTTGCGGCTGTCGAAGCTGGAGACCGTGCGCGTAGCTGATTTGGCTCCTTCTTTCTCCGCGTGCAGTTCGTAATCGGCGTTGGGATCCAAGCCGCTGAAACGGTAGCTGCCGGTGTCATCGGTGTAACTGCTACGAACAGAATTGGTGCGCAGGTTTTTCAGGAAAACTACGCTGCCGGAAAGCGGGTTATCGGACTTGTCTGCCACTACGCCGCGCACCGTGCGGAGCTGCGCTTCGCGCTTCTTATCTTGCGCCACCCCCACGCCGGCAAAGAGCGCGAGAATCACCGCCAGACCGCAGATTCGCCGACAGCTCATCCTTTGCCTCCTCCAGTCGGCTGCATTCGGAACACGAGGTTTTCCTCGTTCGCGCCGGTTTTCGTATCGATAGTGCGCGTCTGTTCCGCGAAGCCCTTCACGCGGATCACCATTTCATAGTCTGCGCCCTGCGGCACACGGACAGCAAATTCGCCCCGGGAATTTGTGTAGCTCTCCCAGCGAAATTTCTTTTCTCCCACCCTCCGGATGCGCAGCTGCACTCCCGGAAATGCAAAGGCTTTTTCCGTAAAGACCGTTCCGCGAATCAGATAGTCTTTTACGTGGCTGTACTTTTTTTTACCCGGCTGGCCCTCGGGTGCCGGCGCCGTGGGAGCGGGAGTGGGTGGAGGCGGGGGAGGTTCTTGCGCGTGGGCAAATGCTGCAAAAAAGAAGGCCACAAGCCCTGCCGTCGAGAGAATGGCAATCCGCTGCTTCCGGTGCGTGGTGTCGCTCATGGCACGTTTAGATAGGCGCTCCCAGGACCGTAAGATGCCAAGCGGCGCGGGATGGGCCCGCTACTCCTCATCATCCTCTTCGTCTTCCTCGTCATCATCATCGTCGATGAGGTCGCCGTTTTCCCCGGTCTTCTCCTCGTCTTCCTCGTCGTCTTCTTCATCCGCATCATCGGCGATGAGGTTCAGGTGGACCGGATGAGTCTGTGAAACCTCGAGCTCGGATTCACATTCGGGACAGCTCAGGATCTCGCCTTCCTCGACTTCGTCTTCATCGACATCGATTTCGGCGGAACATTCAGGGCAACGGATCACGGCTCCACCCTCCGTATAGTCGTTTCTGAAGCGGGGGGTACGAAGACCACGCCCCCCCTGTGCAGCGTATTATATACCGCAGCGTATGAAGTCAACTCCCGCGCATGGCGGCCCTGCTTTGAACGCCACATGCTATGGGCATAAGGACCACGCGAAATGGCTTCTTCTAGAGAATACCCCGAACGGCCAGTGGTTGGCATCGGAGGCGTGATTATCGAACAGGGCAGGACACTTTTGATTCGCCGCGGCAGCGAGCCGTTGCTTGGGGAATGGTCCATCCCGGGCGGCACTCTGGAGCTCGGCGAGAGTTTGCAGGAAGGGGTCGTGCGGGAATTGCTGGAAGAAACAGGAGTTGAGGTTCGCGTGCTTGACTTGATCGAGGTATTCGACCGAATTTTCCTGGGGGACGATTCTACGACCGCCGAAGCGAAAACCCGGCCTCGCTTCCATTTCGTCATTGCGGATTATCTCTGCGAACGTCTCCGCGGTGAGCCTCATGCCGGAAGCGATGTAACCGATGTGGCATTCGCGCGCGAAGACGAACTCACGCAATTTCATCTGACCGAGACCGCCACGCGTGTCCTGAAGCAAGCGTTTAGAATGGATCGAGCTCGACGGGCCACAAAGTAATGGCGCGCTCGGTCAGGAACCCTTGGCGATTTCGATGCTGCCGTTGGAATCCGTGAGTTGCAGCTGGCAGCCGCCCGAGCCTATGGTCCCATTGAGTGCATCGCCCCCGATACTGCCTGTCGAAGTAACCGGCAATTCCGAGGAAATCCGGCCGAACGAGGTTCTTGCCGTTAGGTTGTATCCCAGGCCTTCCGGAATGCGCACGCGGATGGATGAGAACGAGGTCTTCAGCGAAATGTCGCGGCAACCGCTGGCCGGCCGCGTGGCCACGACGGCGATCGCGCCATTCTGATTGTCCACGGTGATTCGCCCGCCAATCGTATCCAGCGTGACTCCCGCGAATGATGTCTTCACGTCGGCATCGCCCTTCACGTTTCTTGCCGTCACCGAGCCGTTGGTGTTCTCCACCGTCAGATTGCCGCTAATCCGTTCTATCAAGACGCTTCCAAAGCTGGTCTTGGCATAAGCATCTCCGCCGATGTCGGTGAGCGTGATGGCCCCGTTCCCGGTGACGGCACGAATTCCCTTCGGGATGTTCGAGGCTTCGATAGCTCCGAAAGAAGATTTCAACGTCGCGCTTCCGCGTGCGTCGCGCACCGAGATTTTCCCATTAGACGTTTCCGCGTCTAGAGAGCCGCCGATGGTGTCCATCTCGATGTTGCCGAAGGAATCGCGAATAGTCACAGAGTTGCCGGTTACCGAGCTACCCTTGACCCGGCCATTGTTCGTGGTGCAATTCACGCGGCCATGCACATCCGTAAAGGTGACGTTGCCGAAGCTGCTGGTTATATCGGCGGCGCCGCCGATAGCGGAGATCTCCACGTTTCCGTTGTTGTCGTGCACCGCAAGGTCGCCACGGATATTCCGTGCATCGACGCTCCCAAATGAAGTGGTGATGTTCGCGGCGGCGGCTTCGCTCAAAGTAACCGCGCCATTGCCGCCCGTGAGGGTCGCCGCGCCCTGAATATTTCGTGCCGTGATGCTGCCAAAGCGGTCGCGCACCTCGAGAGTGCCCTTTATGTCCGATACTTCGACCGAGGCATTGTTATTGCTCACGATGACATTTCCCCCGGCTCCGATGATTTCGATGCTGCCGAACGCATTGTTCCATCGCCCGGGGCCGGCATCCCGGACGTTGAGCGTGCCGTAACCGTTTTCTACATCCGCGACTCCGTGAACGCCGGCAACCTCGATACTTCCGAAGCTATTTCGCACGGTAACCGGCGCGTCAGCGGGCATCCCGATGTCGTAACTGACGGACCAGGAAGAGTGCTTGCTGGAATGAAACCAACTTTTCTCTTCATCCGGATAAACCGTCTTGATGCGCACTCCTTCTCCGGTCTGCTGAACTTCGATCTTGATTTTTTGCGCGAAGGATTCCGCTTGCTCATGAGAACTGGCTTGTGCGTGGATCGTCGCGGAAATCTTGACGTCGCGGCCCGACTCACCATGTAGCCTGATGCCTCCGAACTTGTGCTCGATGCGCACGGACTGGCCGGCGCCCAGCGTTACGGTCTGCTGGAAATCCCTCGACACTTGTTCTTGCGCAGAATTTGCAGAGCGCACGGGCTTGGCCGTGAGCAGCAGCGCTACCGAGAGCAGTCCCGCAGCCGCCGCAAAATGCAGCTGACCCCTCCGAAAGACGGATAAATCGCCAATCATTGCTGTTTCGCCTCCAAAACATCCTCCAGCGTGTGCTGCTTTTCCTGATACATGGCCAGCAACTGGTAGCGCAGTTGAGCATTCGACGGATTCATTCCTGCTTGCGCGCGCAGATCGGCAATGGCGCTATCCAGCACCAGCAATTTCTCTTGGTAGTTCGCGAGCAATGGTGTAGCAGGATTTTCAAGTTGCGGCCTGGTCTCGGCCGCGAGCCCGTCAATGGCACGCTCGTACGCCGTTTCCGCTCTTTCCACTTCCTTCAGCGCGCTGCTCTCTAGGAGCGACTTGTCGTCTTTTCCAGGCCGGCGGGGCGCTTGCGGGTGAACAATGACCCAGCCGCCGAAAATCGCCAGCACTAGAACGAAAGCACCAGCAAGAACCGTTGGCCACACAGGCGATAAACTTGGGAAAAACGAAAACCAGCTTCGGCGCCCCGCGCGCTTCGCATTTCGCGCCGCTTCTTCGGTAAGCGCGCGCTCGATGCGCGGCCAGAACGAAGGACCGTCCGAGTCGTCGCGCAGCTGTTTTGCTGCGACGCTCAGGGACTGCCAAGCGCGAATCTCTTCCGCACAAAGCGGGCAGGAAACCGCATGCGCTTCCAGCGCCGCCCATTCGGCGGGCGTGCCGTCTTCAAAAATCCGATCCCGATGGCTACAAGTCACTTTCATCGTCGTTCACCGTGTTTCCGCGGCATTGCGGCGCGGAGGTTCAGAGCATCTGGCGAAGATTCTTCTTCGCTTGAAAGAGTGTGTTCTTCGAAGCCGTCTCGGTCATCTCCAGCATCCCGGCGATCTCCGCGTGGCGGAAACCTTCGACCTCGTACAAAAGAAAGACGTCGCGTTGATGCCGCGTCAGCTTCTCCAGCGCACGCTCCAGGGCCATGCGCAATGTGGGATGTGCTCCCGGCGCCCGCGGCTCCAGACGCGGCGTCTCCAGGGAATCATCGTTCGCGATTTCCTTCTTGCGCAGCCGGCTGCGCCGCGCATCGTAGCAGGTGTTAATCAAGATTCGGTATATCCAAGTGACGAAACTCGATTGGCCCCGAAAGCTGGCAATGCTGCGCTGCACTTTCAAGAACGTTTCCTGCACGGCATCTTCCGCGTCGCTCGGATTGCCAAGAATATTGCTCGCTAGGTTCTTCATGCGCGCGCCATGCGTCAGATAAAGACGCTCGTAGGCGCCCAGATCACCGGACCGGCAAGCGGCAGCCAGCGCGGCATCTGCGCTCCTGGCATCCATGGTGGCCTGGTCGGGCCCCCCAGCAAGGTGCTCGGAAGGTTCCACTCGCGTCCCCCGTTCGCGCGACGTGGAAGAGATTCTAGCCTTCCAAGGCAGCGCAAGTCCCATGGTTCCCATCCCCTGGCTCCTAGGGTATAGACGACGGAGCAGGATAAAACGTCAGGCCGGGTGCCAGCCGCCGAAACGCTAGCAAGCTATTTATTTTCTATATCGTACGGGTTCGCTCAGATGAGGGGTGGGACCAGCCGGTGCTGCAGCTTCCCGAGTTGGTCCTCCGTGCCGGGATTTCGTCCGTGACCGCGTGAACTAGGACGGCCGCCAGAATTATATGATTTGCGCCGCCAAAACACTGGGCTACGGAGTTCCCCTCTTAACCGGCGATGGCATCCGGCAATGCGCCGCGCGTGCGTTCGCGCCTGGCAAATTCCATTAGCGCCGCCTCTAGATCGCTGACGGTAAAATCTGGCCAGCGTTTGTCCAAAAAGACGAACTCCGCGAAAGCGCATTCCCACAAGAGAAAATCAGATAACCGCTGTTCCCCGCCGGTACGAATCAGCAAATCAACTTCCGTCGAGCCCCCCCGGAGGACTTCCGCAAGCACGGCGCTAAAAGACTCAGGCGAGAGCTCCGTGACTTTGTAAAAGCGGCACGCGGCGTGATAAATGGCTTCGCGAGCGGAATAATCCACCGCCAGCCGCAAGTGCAGACGCGAGCCCCTGGCCGTGGCTGCTTCCGAATCCGCTATGGCCTGGCGGAGAGTGGCGGGCAAGCGATCCCGGCGCCCGATGATGCTCAGCCGCACACCTTCAGCGATGCAGTGAGTCGTTTCCGTGAGTAAGTATTCGTGAAGCAGCCGCAGGATGGCGTGGACTTCCGCGGCGGGCCGCTTCCAATTCGCTGAAGAAAGCGCGAAAAGCGTCAGTGTGTGGATGCCCATCCGTGGCGCGGCCTCGATAATCTTGCGCGCGGATGTAGCTCCGGCGCGATGACCGGCCGAGCGCGGCAAGCCTCGCGAAGTGGCCCAACGGCCATTGCCATCCGAGATAATCGCGACGTGGAGCGCAGCCTGGACCATGGCCGGCGGCACGGTGGGAAGCTGTCGTACGGTTAGTTGCTGCATGAGCATGTTTCTTTCTCCGCCGCGGAGGAAGTAACGCAAACTACTCTGTAATACAAAGTAGAAACTTAAAAATTTTTGCCTTTCAGCCTTCGCGGGTCGCGCGAATCAACGCTTCCATGTGATTCAAGTAGCGCTCCAGGGCTTTGCGCCCGGCCGCCGCCAGGCGGTATTCCGTCTTCGGCAAGCGCCCGTCGAAGGATTTTGTGCACACGATGTAGTCCGCTTCTTCCAGCTTGCGGGCGTGCACGCTGAGGTTGCCGTCGGTGGTTTTTAGGAGTGCTTTCAGTTCGTTGAAGGTAAGCGCGCGGTTGACCGCCAGTGCGCTGACGATACCCAAGCGGATTCGTTCGTGGATCAGCCGGTCCAAGTTCGCAGGCACGGCTTCTCGCGCCGGATTGCGGATAGCTTCCAGCGAGGCTTCGCGCTCGCGAGACCGTTGCAGTTTTTCTTGACGCACGGTAGACGACTTAGCCATTGCCAATTCCTGCTAGCCTCCGTAATGCCGGGCGATCCACCAACCAAAGGCCATCTGCACGCCACCAAATCCAGCGGCCATGAATGCGTCTCCCCACGCCGCCGGGGTGAACAGCGAAGCGCCACCCAGCAACATCAGGCACAAACCCATCACCGGGACAACGCGAACAGAAAACGCTCCGCCGGTAACGATGGCCGTCCCGTACAACAACAGCCAAACACCCGGCAGGGCCGCGAGGACGCCGGCGTGATAAAGAACGAAGGTCAGCAAGCCCCCGACGACAATCGGCGGAGCAAAACTAAGAACAAACTTGCGGCCCGGCCCGGAAAACAGCGCCGAGTTGGCACGGTGCGCTTTGGTAGCAGCGGCGGGCGCCGCAATGGCTACCGCCACGAACGCTTCCATCAGCCAGACGGCCAGCCAGGCGCGAGGCGTAGCCTGTCGCGAAGCCGCCCAAGCCGCTACTAGCGCGGTAACTCCCATGGCCACGCCTCCCCAGCCCGGCACGGCGGTAAACTCGGCGGCGCTCTCCATCGTTTCGCGGATGTAGCGGAGATGATCGGCGGCGCGCGCGTCGATGGGGATGGGCTCGCGTTGCGGAGAGCGGAGCGGTCCGGAAGTGGCCATAGAAAAATCCTAACGCAAAAAACCAGGTTTGTCAAGTACTTTGTGCTGCAAAGCGAAGCCGCGCTTATCAAGCTTGGCGCGGATAGCGGCCCCTCAGGGAATTCCATCGGATGGTGAAGATATCGATGAACATCTGGATGCTGTCGTTGAGCATGCTCACTTTCGTGGCCGGTGAATGCCCCCAACGCACGGGAATTTCAACCACTTGAAATCCATGACGCCGCGCCAGATACAGCAACTCCGGGTCGAACCCGAATCGCTCAATGGTCTGTTGCTCGAAGATCACACTACAGCGTTCGCGCCGGAAGGCCTTGAAGCCGCACTGCGTATCGACGAACGGCAGCCACAAGATGCTTCGCACAATCTTATTGAAGATGATGCCCGCGAACTCCCGGAAGGGAGATTCGTGTACGCTGATCAGGCTGCGGTCCATAGCCCGGGAACCGATCGCTACGTCGTAGGCCTGCAAAGCGGCAATGAGTTTGCCGGCTTCCTCAATCGGCGCGGAGAGGTCGGCATCCGTGAAAAGTGCGATGCGCCCGCGGGCTTTCTGCATGCCGTGGCGCACGCTGTAGCCTTTGCCACGGTTGACGCCATTCGAAACCACGCGCAAGGAGGGAATCTTGATGCGAAAATATTCCGCCACCGCGGCGGTACCGTCTAGGGAACCGTCGTCCACAACTAGGACTTCGGCTTCCTGCCCCGATGTCGCAAGGTAGGTGGCGATGCGCTCGAGCGTTGCTGGAAGCCGCAATTCCTCGTTGTAAGATGGGATGATGATGGAAAGCTCGAGGTCCCTTGAGCTCATCAGGAAGGTTCCTGCCAGCCATAGTGGCCAACCAGCGGCACAAATCGGCAGCCTTCTAGAATCTTGGTGGGAAAAACATTACCGCGCTTTTCGATGAGCTGCAATTCCTGATGTTCACTATCCCCCACGGGGACAATCATGCGGCCACCTTCGGCAAGTTGTCGAAGAAGGGGCTTGGGAACCGCTGGAGCCGCAGCGGCAACCAAGATGGCGTCGAAAGGAGCAAGTTCTAGCAAGCCGAGTGTGCCGTCTCCGCAATGCACATGCGCGTTTGCGTATCCCAGTTGCGCCAATTTGGCAGAAGCGCCGGAAGCCAGTTCCGGCCGCCGCTCGATGGTGAAAACTTCCTTGGTCAGGCAGGACAGCACGGCGGCTTGATACCCACAACCGGTGCCAATTTCCAGAACCCGGTCATTGGGCTGCAAGTCTAACGCCACGGTCATGGCCGCAACAATATAAGGCTGCGAAATGGTTTGACCGCTTCCGATCGGCAAGGGCAGGTCATCATAAGCGTGCGAACGCAATTCCTCCGCCACAAAGGCGTGCCGCGGCACGGCTGTCATGGCCGCGAGTACGGCGGCATCGGTGATTCCGCGGCGGCGCAACTGCTTTTCAATCATTTCAAAACATTGCGTCGAGTATTCTTTTTTCTCAAGCATGGGTAACCGCGGCCGCATGTTTTTCCCAAACGCCTGTTTCGAGGATCTCTGCCATCTCGGCGAGGGTAAAGTCGCATTCCTCATCTCGGTTGTAGAAGTGCGGCGAGACGCGCACCCCAGCTTGCGGACGGTAGTCCACTAGGATTTCCCGGGCCAGGAGTTCCCGGCATACCTGGTAAGCATGTGGGCATCCAATCGAGACCGTGCCCGCGCGGTCCGCCGGATTTTCCGGTGTGTTCACCCGCCAGCCGCGGTCCAGAGCGCCTTCGATGAGTCGCGCGGTCAAACGCATGGACTTTTCCCGAATCGCCGTAATACCAACGCGATTGAGAATCTCCAGTCCAGGCTGGCACGCATAAAGCGCGGGGATGTGCGGCGTGCCGTTCAGAAAGCGGAAGGAATCTTCTCGCGGGTCGATGGCGCCAGTTTCAAAAGCGAACGGGCGCTGGTGAGCGCTCCAACCCGTGAGCGTGGGGCGCAACTTGGCGCGCAAATCTTCGCGCACATATAAGTAACTTACACCCGGCCCGCCGCAGAGCCACTTGAGGACTCCGCCTACCGCAAAATCGACTCCCAGGCCGCGCACGTCCAGAGGAATCGTTCCGGTCGCCTGAAAAACGTCCAGAATCACATGCGCCCCAACACGGTGAGCCCGCTCAACAATGGCACGCGCATCAACGATGCTGGAACTGCGGAACAGGACCTGTGAAATCGGCACTAGCAGCGTCGTTTCGTCGATGCTCGCGAGCAGCTTCTCCAGATCAATGTGAATGTGGTCGGGAGTCGCAACAACTTCGACGCGCGCGCCCCGCCGGCGTTGCTCGTGGTAGAAATACTGAATCGAAGGAAACTCCAACTCCACCATCACCACCTTGTTGCGAGGTCCACGAAAATCAAAGCAGGAAGAAATCACCGCTTGGGTCAGCGTCACATTCTGGTGCAAGGAAATCTCACCCGGGCCAGCTCCAATCAGCGGGGCGATCTGGTCGCCCACGCCCACGGCCATTTCCCACCAGCCCTCCTCCCACGCACGAACTCCACGTTCCGCCCAGGAATCGGCGTACGAGCGCAACCCGTCGTAGACTCCCCGAGGCATGGCGCCCAGCGAATTGCTGATCATGTAAGTGGTGCGGTCCAGGATCGGAAACTCTCCGCGCCACTTCAGAAGTTCATCCATGCGGTGTTTCTCCCTCGACTGGAACGCGGGGTGGGGTTCTTCTCCAAACAAAATAGCACAAGGTGATGACCGCCAGCCAGGGTACGCCGGCCCGCAAGGTGATGCGAAATTCCGGAACCCACCACGTCGAAAGCAAAACTGCCAAGAGCCCTCCCAACCCTACGAGGGACGCCCAAGGCCCTGGCGGCCCCAACTGAAGGTACGGTCTTGCCTGCCGTTTGTGAAAATGTCTGAAGGAAAGATGCGTCAATATGGTAATCAGCCATGCGAACAGCGCCCCAAATGTGCTGAGCCCAATCATGTAAGCAAAAAGAGAATCCTGGTAGTACTTCGAAAGCACTAACGCCGCGGCCATGCCTCCTGCCGAAGCCAGCACCGCCACGACCGGCATGCCTTTCCGGCTCAGTCGTCCGAGAATTGCCGGAAGATAACCGCCCCGCGCTAGGGAGAACGCTAAGCGGGCGCCAAAATACAAATTGGCCACCGCGCTGGAGAGCGCCGCCGTCAGCACCGCCAGATTCATGATGTGGCCTGCGCCGGGGATTCCGACCGTCCTGAAAACTCGCACGAACGGGCTCTCGCTCAGCCCGATTTGTGGCCAGGGAACAATTCCGACCACCAGCGCCAGTCCCGCCAAATAAAAGAGCGCCACAGCGAAGAGCGTTCTCCGTAACGCTTTCGGCACGGCCACCTTCGGATCAGCCGCTTCCCCGGCCGTGCTTCCAACCACTTCGATTCCGAAAAAACTGAAAAGCCCCAATATCACACCGAGGCCGACGCCCTTCCATCCGTTCGGGAAAAAACCACCGTATGCCGTGTAGTTCCTAAAGCCTACCTTCGGAAAGCCCACGCCCGTCAGCAGTGCGGTCCCTAAAACTAGAAAAATCACAATCACCAATACCTTGAACATGGACAAGAAGTACTCGAAAGATCCCAGGTTTGCTATGCTGATGGTGTTGACATATAAAATCATCAGCGAAAACAAGCCGATCCAAACCCCCGACGGTGTCTTGGGAAACCAGAAGTTCATGTAGATGGCAGCCGCTACCACCTCGCTGCCCACCACCACCATCATGCAAAACCAATAAGTCAAGCGAACCGCAAATCCCGCCCACGGATGAAGGTACATCTCGGCGTATAGCCCAAATGATCCCGCCGCCGGGTGCGCCGCCGCCATCTCCGCCAGCGCCCACATCATCGTCAGCGCGATCGACGCGGCTCCGGCGAAGCTCAGAATCACCGCCGGCCCCGCCAGCTTTACGGAAATAGCGCTTCCCAGAAAAAGGCCCGTTCCGATCGTGCTGCCGAGTCCGATCATGGCTAACTGCCCCGGCGTCAAGTCGCGCTGGAGACCTGCTTCTCTCTCGACCACCGCAGCAGGTGCGGGAGCTCCTGCGGGCGTTCCAGCCGGCATTTCCGTCTTCGTCATGGCGACCGATCGTAGCAGAAATTCATCACCTGTACCCGGACCTGAACGCCGGGCCAGTGAACGACGCGGCACGACTGTCCCTCGAAGCAGTTTCGCGGCCGCACCGCCCTTTTCTAAAATCAATGTCGTGGCCGAAGCGCTGGCAAAACCGCCACGGAGGCAGCAATGAAGGCCGTTCTTGCACTGATCATCATTTACGTTGGTACTTTTTTCCTGGTTATTCAGGGAGCATCTCAGAACGCGGTGCAAGCGTCGCACCCCAACGCGGCCTCGGCTCAGAACAGCGCTGCTTCTGCCCAAGCCAATTCTTCCGTTGACCCCGCGAAGGAAGCCGACATCCGTTCGCTGATGGAATTGGTCGGTGCGCGGGACCTCGTCGCGGACGGTGAGAACACCGCCGTCGAACAGGCCCGGGAAAAATTGCTCGCCACCATTCCGAATAGCGACAAAGGCCAGGCGTTTGTAAATGCTTTCGCCGCCGGCTACCAGAAGAAATTCGATGTCGACCAGGTCACGGATCAACTCGTGGCCATTTACGACAAACACTTTACGGATGACGAGATCAAAGGGTTGCTACAGTTCTACGGTTCGCCTTTAGGACAGAAAGTTGCCTCAGAGATGCCCAAAATCGGGCGCGAAACGCAAGCCGCTGTGCGCGCCGCAAGCGCCAAGGCCGCCAAGGAATCTTTGGCCGAGGTAAAGCAGCAGAATCCGGATTTTGGACAGTCGGCGCGACTCGGGAACGGGCCGGGCCAGGGCCGCTGGCAGCAGCGCCGCGGTCAACCGGGCGGAGCAGCACAACCGCTTCCCCAGCAAGCCGCCCAACAACAAGATCCGCAATAACGAAACGGAGTTCTGAGTTGCAGCGCTGGCCCTTTACTGAAAGCGCTTTTTGATTTTTATGTCGATACCAAACGTGCCGTTCTGATCCCGCAAACCAACAATGGAAACGTTGCGATCCACGTTGTATTCGACTTGAATCACCTGCTGCTGCGTGGAGCTCACGTTCGAAACATAAGTGATCGTCAGATTGCGCGCGATCTGTTGTTCTACCGTCACGCGCGATGCCGCGCTTTGTTGGGAGCTCGTCGAGCCCACTCCGGCTAGACCCGGATCAACGCGAAACCGGGTTATGCCAAACAAACGTTCCAGACGTCCGCCGAGTTGGCTGGAAATCGCTTCCGAAAGAATCGCCGAGGCGCCGGCCGTGCCGCTTTGCGTCGTCCCGCCGCTGCGCGCGGTGGCCTCCGAGCTGGTTTGTCCCAGTGCCAGTAAGGTCACGATGTCGTTCGCGGGAAGCGGCGGATCGGAACGATACGCCAGCGTGAGCTTGCTGGCCGGGCCGTTGAAATTCAAGGTGATCTCATATTGTTCAATGGTGGTGGTCGCTTCTACGTTCAAAACCGGATCTAGACGGAAAGGATTAGAAAAGTTCAAATCTCCCCGGCTGACCCGGTAGCGGTTCCCCGCAAAATACAAGTCGCCTGACAGTATGTGAATGTGTCCCAGGAGAATGGGATGCTCCCAGGTTCCTCGCACGCGGAGATTGGCATCCGCCTGCAATTGCGCCCCCGGCCATTCCATGCGCGCATCGGGTGCCGAGAGGGCTTCCACGTCGAATTGCAAATTGCGCAGGTAAGGTGAACTAGTGGTGGGGCTAGTGATGCCTTCCTTTGCCGACACGAGCATCCCGGCCACTTCGATTCCTTGTGTGAGCGTGACCCGCTCGATGGTCACCCGTCCGGAGAGCAGTCCCGCCGCTGGAGTGCCGGTCAGCCTCAGCGAACCGCCGACCAGCCAGCTCATGCCCTCTGGATAACGAATGCGCACGCGATCGGTGCGCACGGTAACGTCGTAGCGCAGTGGGCTCTCCGCGTAGTTGACACTCCCGGTAAGACGCAGCGTGCCCCCGCCGGATTCGGCGCTCACATTCTCAAAGTACAATCGCGTGGCATCGAATACCACGTCCCCGCTGATAGCGCTGAGCCCGGTTGGGAAATCAGCAACCCGCGTGGAAGCGTTTTCGATATGCACGCGGCCGGTAATCCGTGGCCGGTCCAGGGTTCCTTCGAATGCGGCGTTGATTTGTGCGGGACCCCGGGCCGCGAGACTAGGCACAAATCCGGTGAGGAGTCGCAAGTCCAATGCGCCATTCAGACGCAACCCCACGGAGCGCCGTCCTGCAAATTGCAGCGAACCTGAAATCTGTAAGTTGGTGTCCGTTCCCTTCAAAGTGACCGGCTCGATTTCCAGGCTGTTCTTCGTCGACCGCAGATGAACCGCCCCGGAATTTTCCAGCCGCACGTTGGCGTAATTCATCGCCAAGCGCGAAAAATTTGCCTCCACAACGATGTTTTCCGGCTGCAGCAACGAGCCATTCACGGAAATGTCTCCGTCCGCGTTGGCGTGTCCGCTGAACTCGGCGAGGTGCAATGCCGTGAGCAGAAAAGGGTCCAGATCAATGTTTTTGATTGAGACCTTTCCTTGCAACGGGTAGGGCCGAGCAAGCCCCAGCGTGTAGCCGCCGGATATCTCTCCGGTGGTCATCGCGGACCCTAATTCCAGATGCGCCGTTTTTCCGTCCGAGTTCAATTTGCCGTCAAAGCTCCCTACCACGACTTGGCCAATCCGCAGGTCCACCAGTCGAAAGGACCCCTCTCCGAGCGGCGCTCTCAGTGGGCCATGGGCCTTCAATCGAAAGCTGACCTGCCCTCCCACCGGCAGGTGCGCCGACTGCAGTTTTTCAATATTCTCCAAAGGTAAAGCCGCGCCGACGAGCTCCGCCGAAAGGGCTTGATCTTGATAGCGGTAACCAGCCGATCCGGTGATAATTCCCGCCCCGCGCCCGCTTTCTTTCCCTGGCGGAAAGAATCGCAACTCCGCATCGGCGATGCGCATCTCATCCGTAGAGACCTGCAGTTGCCCGCGCAGCCGATCGAAGGAGAGTCCATACACTTCCCCTACTGCCAGATCGAAAAGTCCCGTGACGCTGGGCTGTTCCCGCGTGCCCCGCCCGTGAAATTGCCCCGTCAACGAGCCCTTCACCGGAAACGGGATTCCCAGCAGCGGTCCCAGGCTTTCGGCAGGGACTTTTTCCAAATTCGCCTCTGCTACCCAGTCGTTCTTTTCCAGGAAATTCCATTTTGTCAGGGAAAGTTTTCCTTCAATATCTCCTTCCATGTCGCCACGGCGGACATGTCCGTGTGCTAGGCTCAGCTCCTCGGGCGAGTAGTTCAGATCACCTTCGAAGGAATCCAGGAAGACGCCGCCGTAACGCCCGCGTTCCCCGCTCAAGTGCCCCTGAAACGCCGGTCCGCCGGAGGGCCCCAAGATCTTGCCATCCCACTTCACGCTCCCGGAGATTTCTTTGGCCGCTTCCGCGGAGCCGTGCGTAGCTCCCCGCAAACTGTCGATGAAGTCTTTGTAGCTCTCTAAAGTGCCCGTCTCGAATCGCAAGTTCATCATCGTGTTGCGAGGGGCCAGCAGGCCATCGATGGTGCCGCGCGACGACGGCGTTCGGAACTCGCCGGAATCAATCGCCAGTACGTTAGCATCGTAACGATAGCGGAATTTCCATGCCGCGCTCACCGGTTGATGCTCGGTGGCCACTTGTTCGGGAGTCTCCCACACCGTATTCACGGCGATCTCGAAGTGCTGGAAGTTGCCGCTCCAGGTTTCCACCGTGTCCGCGGTCATCCGCGCGTCCCAGTGCAGTTCGTCGATCGGAAAATCCCGGTGCTCGATCGACGGCAGGACTTCGGCAAGCTTCACATTCTCGACATGCGTGTCGGCTCTGAATTTCAAGCCGTCAAAACGTAGCGTCACGCGTCCCGTTACGCTACCGCCGAAGGCGCCGGCGAAAAAATCAGGCACTTCCAAGCCGTGGTTGTCGATTCGATAGCTCCCCCGGCTGGCAAGCCCGCTGGCATGAAAGACTGCATACGGCAGGGCGATGTTCTGCCCGGAGTAGCTCCCGCTGCCTTGGTACTGGCCGTTCGCAAATTGACTTTCTCCGCGAACATCCACGCGTCCTGTCGGCACCAGCGGTTCACGCAAAGTCTCCCGGAAATCCAGCAGATCCACCCACCCGCGGTAGCGGAAGCTCCACTGCGGGTTCCTAAAGCCGTTCATCTCCGCTTGGGCGTCGAGGTGCGAGTGCCCGGCGGTGAGTACTCCTTGTTCGAGCGTGAAGCCTTCGCGCCAAACCGTGAACTTTGCCTTTACACCCACCGGCAATGGCCGATACCGCTTCGAATTGAACTGCACCGTTTCCCAGTCCAGGTTGCCCACATACAAAGGGCGCTCCGGCGGGCCCCCCGCGTCGAGGCTAAACCGCAAGTCCCCTCCGTGTACCGTGATCGGTGTCTTTACGTCGTTGTACAGGAGCCATCCGTCAACCAGCAAAACTCTCCGGAGGTGCGTGGCGAGTAGCGTGTCGCGTAGAGGTTTGCTTTCTGAAGGGGCTCGCGGTCGTTCCGGCAAGTTTGTGGCCCCGTTTTTTCCGACTAAGATGTGCAAGTGCGGTTTTTGGACCACCAGTTCATTCAGAGAAATACGTCGTCCCCAGAAGGAATCGATGCGCAAGCCGGCCAGCACTTCCTCGGCTGTAAAAAGAGGTTCTACGCCGGCTGGTTCCCTCCCGTGGATCACCAAACCTTTTACGGTTGCTTGCATGGCCAACCAGCGGATAGACAAAGAGCCCAACTCAACTTTTCCGCCCGTGGCCCTTTCCAGGCGGCTCACCAGCAGCCGGGTTAACAACGGGTTGCCCGCGCCGCTTCCAAAAAACACCACCATCGCCAAGAGCGCGATTACCGTCAGCACCCAGGGCGTGTGAATGATCCAGTTCCAAATCGGGTGGCGACCCGGGCCTTTCATTTGGCGGCCTCCGAGAGAAATTTCTCGATATGCAGGCGGGCCTTGCTCTCGATCAGCCATTGATCGGCTTGGTCATTAATTCCGCGCTGGACGAGTGCTTCCTGAATGAAGTCGCGCGCGGCGTCCAGCGGCGGCGGTTCTTGCCCGCGCGCCTTGGCCCGCGGCACGACTGACTTTTGATAAAAGTCCTCAACCGTTTTCGGATCAATCTGCACTCCGGGACGAAAACGCGAATCCAGGTAATTGCTCAGGAACAGCTGCGCCGTGGCCATATCCTGCACTTCTGTGTCGCTCAGTCCAGCCTGTTTTTTTCTGGCTTCGTATTCCTCCGTGGATGCGAACGATTGCCGCACGCGCTCCACGCTGCGCGCGATCTCGGCGCCCGATGGTTTGGGAAAACGCGAAACGTTGGCCTCCGTCCGCACGATCCACTGATCGATCAGCCGGTCGAGAATTTGCGCATCCGTTTCCGTCTTTCCGTCAAGAAATTGCTGGTAACGGCTGAGCGCCCGGATGTCGCTCATTAATATGATGTCGTTTTCAATGCGGGCGGCGACCCGGTCCACCACCTCTTGCCCCGGCGCTGTTCCGGCTGCCGCCAGGAGTAGTCGAACCAGCAGAACGCCAGTGGCCGCCCGGAGCACTAGAATGTCGACCCCAGATTGAAAAAGATTTGAAAGCCCGGCAGCCGCGTCCCCTGCTGGCCCAGCGAGCCCACTTGGCAAGTCGTGACATTGCTCGGACACGGGATGGGAATCACAAACGAAGGCCGATTCAGCTGATAGCCGAGATCGATGCGAATCGGACCCACTGGCGTTTTGTATCGCACCCCAAAACCGACCGTATGCGCGAAGTAATTGAGCTCGTTCGTGCAGTTTGTGGCGCACACCGGCAGGTTTGTGGGTCCCGGTGGAAGCGCCGGATTTGCCAAAGTAAAGGTGGGCGCCGGCAACATGGTGCGAAGCGTGATCTGGCTCAGCCGGCTGTATACGTTGCCACCGTCATAAAAAATCGCGCCTCCCAAAGACGTCCCGACCCACGGCAAGCGCATGGGGAACCGAAATTCCTGGTTGAGAATCAGCATGGCTTGGCCCCCGACTGGAAATCCCGTGCACGCGTCGCGCGGTCCCGCTTGATTCAGCGCGAAGCCCCGCAGCGACGTTCCCCCGCCGGCGAAGAATCGCTCCGGAAGAGGAATGATCGTTGGCGTCGGGCCGCTGGGGACGGTCCCGGGAAGGCACTGCCCCACCGGGGGTGGCGGGAAACTCAGCGAAACGGTATCGCGGTAAGGCACCAAGAAGGCAAATCGTGTGGACCGCGCAAAACTGAATCGCCGCTTGATCGGGTAGTACGTGGAATTTTGAAAGGAAAAGCGCATGAAGCTCGCGCTAGAACCAAATCTCGTGTCGGCGTCCCCGAAATCCGCGCTGTTGAAGCTGCCCTTCGAGGCGTCCGCGGGATTGTCGCGCGAATCCCGGAACCACGTCATTCCGAATCCCGAGACCAGTGTGGGTTGGTTGAATAGCGGAATTTCATCGCTCAAAATATTGAGATTCGATACCAGAACGTGCCGGAAGGTGTAGCGGTACAGCAGCGTCGTCAGCGGCGTGACTTGCTCCGTCAACTGCACCGAACCTTCGTAGCGTTCTTCCGTAAAGGTATTGATGTCTCGCGTTTTTTCCGCAAACGCCGTCGCTTGAAAACTGAAGTGCGGATCGGCAAAGGTATTGGGCGCCGAGTACCCTAGTAACGCTCGCCCTTGCAAGGTGCTGCCGCGCAGCTTGAAGGAAAGCGAGTCACCCCGCCCGGTTAAATTCAGCTTGCTGAGCTCCAGAATTCCGCGAGGCGCCGCTTCGATCTGCGATCCTGTCGGGTTCGTCGTGCTGGCCAGCCGCTGCACTTCGAATCCGCCTCCGTAAGCCACGGTGTAGCGTTTCGCTTCTTCTACGAGCACCGCGATGTCTTTCTCAGGGTCCGTTCCGTTGGGATTCTGCGGCTCGATCGTCACGCGGTTGAAAACTCCGAGGTTGTACAACCGCCTTTGCGATTCCACCACGTCCCCTTCGCGCAACGGTTCTTTGACCTTGATATGTACCTCTCGATGGATTACTCCCCAGCGGGTGTGTTCGTAGCCGCCAATCAGAATCCGCCGCACCCGCGTTTGCGGACCTTCCTGGATGTGATACACCAGCCGCACCGCATCCGCCTGCCCCAGGGCCGCTTTCGATTCCGGCTCTTTTTTCTCTCCCTTTTTATTTTCCGGCGCTGCAGCCGGGTTCCCCGCTGGGTCGGTCCTTTCCGCCACGGGCCCGGCCGCGACCCGCTCTGCCGTTGCCGTAAAGGTCGCTTCCGGAAATCCTTCGTTAAAGTAAAGCGCCAGAATATTGTCCCGGTCCGTGGTCACGTTGAAATCGGAATAGGGCTGCCCGGAAGTCGAGGCAATCACCGAGAGCAGCTCTTCTTCCTTGAAGGCATGATTCCCCTCGATCGCTAGCCCAGCCACCCGCGTCTGCTTTCCTTCTTGAATCACGAAGCGGATAAACAAATCGCCCTCTTTACCTTTGTAGTTGTCTGCGATCTGCTGCTCCACCTTGGCATCAAGAAATCCGTTGGCCTGATAGAGAGTGCGCATGGACTGCGCGTCGGAATCCACCAGCCTCCGGCTGAACCGCCCCGCGGAACCGACCGCCCCGCCAAAGATTTGCAACCGGCTCAGCAGCAATTCGGTGGCGAAGTACCTGTTCCCGGTGATTTCTATCCCCATCAGTTTGTGGCGAACCCCCCGTTCCACCGAATAAGTAATCGTTTCTTCCATGCGCTGGGCCGCGCCACGGCTGGATTTCACCTCCTGCGTGTCGGTCTTGTAGCTCACCGCGGCGTCAAAATACCCCTGCCGTTCCAGCCGTTCGAGAACGTTGCGCTTTCCTTCTTCCAGCAGGTCCGCGTCAACGGCGCCTTCTTGATAGATGGGGATCAGTTTTTTCAGATCACCTTGGGAAAACTTCGCGCCCTCTATCGTCACTTTCACCAGCGGCCCTTCCGTCACCTCCAGCCCCAAAGGAATGGTGTTTTTCGCGGCGTCATAATCGCCCCGGCGCACCGCCGCCCGCCCGCTCAAGTGCCCCTTCTTTACCAGGTGTTTCCGGATACGGTCCGTCCCACGCTGCAGCTTGGCCGAAGTAATCTCGCTTCCCGCTTTGATTTTCAGCCGCGATAGAATCACCGCATCGCGGAATTCCGTCTCGTTCCTCAGCTGGATCGCCGCGACGCGAGCGCGCCGTCCAGGCTTCACGTGCACCACAATATCCATTTGATGGGTATCCTCGTGCGCCACGGTCTCCGCCCAAACTTGCGCTTGATATAACCCCTCATCACGCAACGTCTCTCGCAACCGTTCCAGACCCTCGTCCACGATCGCTTGCCGGTACGCTTGCCCTAGCGCGAGCTGCATGGCCGCCGCTGCCGAAGCATCGCTCGGCGGAGCGCTAAGGCCTTCGATGCGCACTTGGTTAAAAAACAAATTCTCGCGCACCACGAAATCCAATCGCACTCCCTCCGTCACCGGACTCACCACCGCCCGCAGATCCGCGTAATCCCCCGTACGGTACAGCGTCCGCAAACTTTCCGCGATCTTCCCCCGGTCCAGCGGTTTCCCGGTTTCCACGGCGATTCCGGTGGGCGAGTCTGACAAAACCTGGCCATCTTCTTTGACGATGCGCATGGCCACAATGCGGGGTTCTTCGTTCACCACACTTGCCGGGGAGGCCCGCTGCGGCGTGTGCCCGCGCGCTTCGGCGGCTCCCCAGAGGAGCGCAAACGCGACAATCCCTCGCAACCCATTGGCCCATCGCGATTTCATGTTTCCGTTCGCTCAGAGGGAAGGGTAGCACGGCGACGTTGCCTGCCACGTCCCCTTTGGCGCTATCATGTAGTTTAACAGGTGCTTCTACTGCGCCTGCCGGGACCATGCCTTTGGTGAACGATTCTCTCCAGGAAAAATACTCGCGCCAGTTGCTTTTCGCCGGGATCGGCCCGGAAGGGCAACAGAAATTGCTCGCTTCTCGCGCTGCCCTCGTGGGCTGCGGCGCTATCGGAGCTGCCGCAGCCAATCTTCTGGTCCGCGCCGGCGTTGGTTACCTCAGGATCATCGATCGCGATTTCGTTGAGCCCTCGAATTTACAGCGGCAAACCCTCTTTGACGAATCCGACGCCAGCAACGCCCTCCCCAAGGCCGTCGCTGCGGAACGCAAGCTGCGCTCCGTCAATTCGTCCGTGGCCGTCGAAGGGGTCGTCGCTGATCTAACCCCGCGCAACGCGGAAACTCTCCTTGCGGGCGTGGAATTGCTCCTCGATGGCACCGACAATTTTGAGACCCGCTTCTTGATCAACGATGTGGCCTTGAAATTTAGCCGCCCGTGGATCTATGCGGCGGGCGTTGCCAGTTACGGCCTGACCATGGCCATTCGTCCCGGAGCAACCCCTTGCCTCGCTTGTGTTCTGGAATCCGGTGCCGCCGCTCAAGGCCTCGACGAGACTTGCGACACTATCGGCGTTCTCGGCCCGCTGGTCAATTTAATCGCCTCGCTGGAAGTCGCCGAAGCCTTGAAACTCCTCTCCGGCCATCCCGAAGCCCTTCACGGGCGCTTGCTCTCTTGCGATGTCTGGACTGGCCGCATGCAATCCATCGGCGTGGCGCGCCATCCCGAATGCCGCGCCTGCGTGCGGCGCGAATTTCGCTATCTGGAAGGAGAAGTCCAGCCGCGCATCACCTTGTGCGGCCGTGATTCCGTCCAGATTCACGAGCGCGCCCGCGCCCTCGACCTCGGCGTTCTCCAGGCGCGCTTGAAGCCTCTGGTCGAGGAAGTCCGTCAAAACGATTTTCTGCTTCGCTTCCGCATCGCCGCTTATGAAATGACGGTGTTTGCCGACGGGCGCGCCATCCTCAAAGGCACCAAGGATCCCGCCGTGGCGCGCTCCCTCTACGCCAGGTATATCGGCGCCTGACTTCTCACTTTTTCCCCATTTTCCGGATTGCTGTTCAGCGGGGCAGGTGCCCGGAGCGTCCAAACGAGCTCCGCATGTTCGCGCGGTCGAGATTTTCCCGTAGATTCATCAGCGTCAGGAAGGTGCTCAAGATTCTCGCTTTCAGGTCGTCGGTCAAGTGCAGCCCGCTAGTCGCCACGCGGGCCAGTCGTTCCCCGTGCTCGGTGATGAACTTCATGATTTCGCGCTGGCGTTCCTGGGGGGCATTGCCTAGCGCCGTCTCCCGCCGCATCTCCGAGCAGTTGGTCTCCAGCGTGAGGGTGAAGTGCAGGACGCACAGCTTCTGCTCGTTTAGAGCCGGTGGCGAATCGTTCTTGCATCCCGAAATTTGGCAACCTGTTCCCATGGCCGAATAACGCTATTAGCTTAGGTTACATGTCCCGGGACGAAAATCCAGTACCCATCGCGCGCGTGACGCGAATCTAACATGGCTCGAAGCCGGGGCGTCCCCGATAGAAGGCGGCGGCTGGCCGCCGCTTTTCTGCGAGCCGCCGGCAAACATTTCCACGAAAGGGATTGACAAGAGTATGCAATCGCTTGTATAAAAATACAGGGGCAAGTTTGCGCGGCACGATGAATACGCATAAGACATTTCGCCACGGCCAGATTCTCCGCTTGGTTTCGGATCGCCGCATCGCCAATCAAGAAGAGTTGCGCCGCGGGCTGGCCGCGCAAAAGCTGCGCGTCACGCAAGCCACTCTTTCGCGCGACTTGCAGGAGCTTCGCCTCATTAAGACCCAAGAGGGCTACAAGCCCGCCACGGCTTTGCCCGAAGAGTCCACGCCTTTGCCCCCGCTGGCCCGCGCCCTCGGCGAATTCCTTCTGGATATCCGCCCCGCGGAAAATCTGCTGGTCTTGAAAACACCTCCCAGCGGCGCGCAACCTCTGGCCGCCGCCGTCGATGGCGCAAAATTCACGGAAATCGCGGGAACCATCGCCGGTGACGACACGGTTCTGATCATCACCCCCAACAAGAAGTCACGGCGATCCCTGCAGGAAAAAATCGAAGCCCTGGTGAAATGAGAAATCCCCGCCAAGTCGCGGTTGTTGGCGTTACCGGCTACACCGGTCTCGAGCTGGCGCGCTTGCTTCTGCGTCATTCCGCGATCCAGCCTCGGCCGGTCTTTTATGTTCGCGAAACCAACAGTGCGAAATGCCTCGCCGAACTTTTTCCCGAGTTCCGCGGTTGGGGCGAAGCGCCGCTTCGGGCCCTTTCCGTTGACGCCATTACCTCGAGCACCGCCGGCACCGCCTTCCTGGCCACGCCGCCGGAGGTTTCCGCTCGATTAGCGCCGTCCTTGCTGAAGGCCGGTCTCCGCGTCGTTGATTTGAGCGGGGCTTTCCGTTTTCGCGAAGCGCAAACGTTCACCTCCTGGTACAAACAACCCGCGCCGCCTGCCCAATGGCTTTCCGAAGCCGTCTATGGCATTCCCGAGCTGTACGCCAGCGAAATTGCCAACGCTCGTCTGGTCGCCAACCCCGGCTGTTACGCCACGAGCGTGATTCTGGCCTTGCGTCCGCTGACGCAAGCGAACTTGCTGGCTCCCGGCGCTGGCGTCGTTTGCGATTGCAAGTCCGGTGCCAGCGGCGCGGGCAAAGATCCTCGCCGGGATCTCCACTTCGTCGAAGTGGATGAAAATTTCAAGGTCTACGGCCTTTTCACGCACCGCCACACGCCGGAAATTCTCGAACACACCGGTCTCGGTGAGTCGCAGGTTATTTTCTCAACGCATCTGTTGCCACTCTCGCGCGGCATTCTTTCCACCATCTACGTCACGCTCGCGGAACCGCAGACCGCCGCCGGTATCGAGTCGCTCTATCGCCAGTTCTACGCCGGCCGCCCCATGGTTCGCCTTTGGCCGGCCGGCACCTTGCCGGAATTGCAGCACGTCGCACACAGCAATTTTTGCGACATCGGATTTGCTCTCGACCATTCCGGTCGCCGCCTGGTCATCGTTTCGTGCTTGGACAATCTTCGCAAGGGCGCTGCCGGGCAAGCCGTTCAAAATTTCAACCTTATGTTGCAAATAGAGGAGCAAACCTCACTTCAATGAGAATCGTAATCAAGTTCGCAGGTGCATTGCTCGAAGACGACGCCACGGTGCGCTCTCTGGCGCGGCAAGTCGCGGCTCTCGCTCAGCAGGGCCACGAAATTCTCGTCGTGCACGGCGGCGGCCGTCTTTTTACCGCCACGCTCAAGCGCATGGCCATCGAAAGCAAATTCGTCGCTGGCCTCCGCGTCACCGACCGCGAAACGCGCGACGTCGCCGTCATGGTCTTCGCCGGTTTGTTGAATAAGAAGCTGGCGGCGGCCATTTCTGCTGAAGGGCAGCCCGCGGTGGGCATCTCCGCCGCCGACGCCCGCTGTTTCGTCGCCGAACCCATGGTGCACAATGAAGTCGAAGGTGGCTTGGGCTTTGTCGGTTATCTCACTGGACTCAACGCCCAATTCATCGAATCGCTCTGGCACCAAGGGCTTCTGCCGGTTGCGCCATGCCTTGGCTTGGGTTCCGACAAGGAGTTGTACAACATCAACGCCGACCACATGGCCGCCGCTTGCGCCGAATATCTTGGCGCCGATCAGTTGATCTACCTCACCGATGTCGCCGGCGTCCTGGCTGGCGAGAGAGTTCTTTCCGCGGTTACCTGCGAGGAGGTTGAGCGCTTGGTGCAGTGCCGCGTCGTGTCCGGCGGCATGATTCTCAAGCTGGAAGCCGCCAAGCGCGCCATCGAAGGCGGTGTGCGCGAAGTTCGCATCGTAGGCGGCGCCGCCCCGGACGCTTTGTTGCTGGCTTCGCACGCCGCCGAAACACCTGCCGGCAACGGCGTGCCGTTGATCCCGGGAACGCGCGTCCTCCGCGAGCCTCTGTCCGCCGCGCAAGCGGCCCTTTCGGCGGCGTGATGAAGACTTCGTTCAAAAAGAAATCTGCCGTAAAACCCGCCCGGGACGTAAAATCTCCGTCCGCGCTCGCCGCCAAACCCGACTCGCGCCTTCTCGATGCCGAGCAGTTCCTTTTGCCCACCTACAAGCGCCAGCCCGTGGTCATGACGCACGGCCAGGGCGCTTGCGTTTTCGATTCCACCGGGAAAAAGTATCTCGATTTTCTTGGCGGCCTCGCCGTGAACGCGCTTGGCCACGCGCATCCCCGCATCGTAAAGGTGATCCGCCGCGAAGCCGCACGCGCCATTCACTTCTCGAATCTTTTTCATAACCCCTATCAAGGTCCCCTGGCCCGCAAACTCGCTGCCTGGTCCGGCATGGACCGCGTCTTTTTTTCCAACAGCGGCACCGAAGCCATTGATGGAGCGATGAAGCTCGCGCGTCTGTATGGCCGGAAACCTGACGAAGCTGCTGGAACAACAGCAAAGAAGCACCGCTTTTTGGCCCTGGAGAATTCCTTTCACGGGCGTAGTTTCGGCGCCCTCAGCGTCACCGCCACGGAGAAATACCGCTTGCCCTTCGCGCCTGTCGTTCCCGGCGCGGAATTCGTGCGTTTCAACGATGTCGCTGACCTCGAAGAGAAATTTGACGATACCGTCTGCGCCTTGCTTATGGAAACCGTCCAGGGTGAAGGCGGGATCCATCTTGTCAGCGAAGCGTTCTGGAATCGCGCTCGCGCCCTCGCCACGCAACACGGCGCGCTCCTCGTCGCCGACGAAATTCAATGCGGGTTGGGCCGCACCGGCCGTTACTTCGCTTACCAGAAATTTTCTTCGTCGCCGGACATGGTCTTGATCGCCAAACCTCTCGCCGGCGGCCTTCCGCTTGGCGCCATTCTGACCACGCAAGAAGTCGCTTCTCGCGTTTCCCCCGGGATGCATGGCAGTACCTTTGGCGGCGGCCCGCTGGCTTGCGCCACCGCGCTGGAATTTCTTCAAATCGTCGAGGAGGAAAAGCTCCTCGAAAATATCCGCGCGCGGAGCGCCGAGCTCCACGCGGGCCTCGCAAAGCTTGCCGCAAAATTCGATTTCATCCGCGAAATCCGCGGCCCAGGCTTGATGATTGGCGTCGAACTTGCCGTCGAAGGCGGGCCTTTCGTCAGCGAGGCCATGCAACGCGGTTTGCTGATCAATTGCACTCAGGATTTTACCTTGCGCTTGCTCCCTCCTTTTATAATCAGCAGCGCGCAAGTACGCGAATTTCTCAGGCTCCTAGAACTCGTGCTCGCCACTACTCCACAGCAGGCCTCCGCCTCGGATTCCGCCAAGTCCGCGGATCCCCAGCGTGTCGCTCGTGCCACAGCAAGGTGAAATGAAAAATGACCGCTACAACTCTGGTTGCGCCCATTTCCTTGTCGAATGATCTTCTTACGGGAGCGGAGTGGAGCCCCGCGCACACGCGCGAACTGCTCCACCTTTCGGCGGACATCAAAGCCCGCCCGGTCCGCTACGCTTCCACGCTGCACGGCAAATTCATCGCCCTGATTTTTGAAAAGCCCTCGCTGCGCACACGCGTCACTTTCGACGTCGGCATCCAGAGCATGGGCGGCTCCGTGGTATTCCTGGACCACACGCAAGCTTCCGCGTCTCTCGGCGCGCGCGAGTCCATCGCCGATGTGGCGCGCAACCTCCAGCGCTGGGTGCATGGCATCGTCGCCCGCGTTTACCAGCAGCGCGTCCTCGAGGAAATGGCCGCCAACGCCAGCATCCCCGTGATCAATGCCCTTTCCGACAAATTTCATCCGTGCCAGGCGCTGGCTGATTTTTTCACGCTGGAAGAAAAATTCGGCGTCCTTCGCGGTTGCAAACTCGCTTACGTTGGCGACGGCAACAACGTTTGCCATTCTCTGATTTATCTAGCGGCTCGGCTCGGTGTGCACCTGCGCGTTGCCACGCCCGCCGCTTACGCGCCGCTTCCCGAAGTTGTCGCCGACAGCAAGCGCGTGGCCCGCGAAACCAAAGCTAAAATCGAATTACTGACCGATCCGCGAGAAGCCGTCACCGGCGCGCAAGCCGTTTACACCGACGCCTGGACCAGCATGGGTTTTGAAGCCGAGGGGCAAGTGCGCAACACCGTGTTCCAGCCGTATCAAGTCAACGCCCAGCTGATGTCGCTCGCCGCGCCGGACGCCGTGTTCATGCATTGCCTTCCGGCGCACCGCGGCCTGGAAGTCACTCCCGAAATCCTCGACGGCCCGCAATCGGTGGTCCTCGACCAGTCCGAAAATCGCATGTACGTGCAGAAAGCCATCCTACATACTCTGTTCTAGTGCGGCGATGTTTTTGCCTGCATGGCCAGAAAGTTTTCTAAGGGCGCAGCGTGCTGCGCCCCAGCTTGGCACCACCTAAACGCAAGAGAGGAATCGTGAAAGCACAATTGCCCAAACCGAAAAAAGTCGTCCTGGCGTATTCCGGCGGCCTGGACACCTCCATCATCATTCCCTGGCTCAAGGAAAACTACGGCTGCGAAGTCATCGCCGTAATCGGCGACGTCGGCCAGCAGGAAGACCTCGAAGCCGCCCGCAAGAAAGCCCTGGCCACCGGCGCCAGTTCCGCGCACGTCGAAGATCTCCGCGAAGAATTTGTCCGCGACTACGTCTGGCCGACTCTCCGCGCCGGTGCGATTTATGAGCACACCTATCTCCTCGGCACTTCCATGGCGCGCCCCGTCATCGCCAAGCGCCAAGCGGAAATTGCGCTGCAGCTCGGCGCCGATGGCCTCGCTCACGGCTGCACCGGCAAGGGCAACGACCAAGTGCGCTTCGAATTGGCCTACAAAGCCATCGCGCCCAACGTCCAGATCATCGCTCCTTGGCGCGAGTGGGACATCGATTCCCGCGAAGACGCCATTGCCTACGCGCAGAAGCACAACGTTCCCGTCGAGCAGAGCAAGAAAAATATCTACAGCCGCGACCGTAATATCTGGCACCTCAGCCACGAAGGCGGCGAGCTCGAAGATCCCGCCAACGCGCCGAACGAAGCGATGTGGCAGTGGGTGGTCTCGCCGGAGAAAGCTCCGGACAAAGCCGCCGAAGTCGAAATCGGATTCGAATCCGGCACGCCCGTTTCCGTGAACGGCAGCAAACGCGGCCCCGTTGATTTGCTCAACACCCTGAATGAAATTGCCGCGAAACACGGCATCGGCCGCACCGACCTCGTTGAAAATCGCCTGGTGGGAATGAAATCGCGCGGCGCTTACGAAACTCCGGGTGGCACGCTGCTCGTGAAAGCGCACCAAGAACTCGAGCGCCTCACCGTCGATCGCGAAACGGCGCATTTCCAGCAAGCGCTGTCGCTGCGCTACGCCGAATTGGTTTACTACGGTTTGTGGTTCGCGCCGCTGCGGGAAGCCCTCGACGGATTTTTCAGCGTTGCCCAACAGCGTGTCACCGGTGCCGTCGGCCTGAAACTCTGGAAGGGCACGCTCAATGTCACAAAACGCGTTTCGCCTTTTTCGCTCTACCGCCTAGACTTGGCCAGTTTCACCATGGGCCGTTACAACCCCAAGGACGCCGAGGGTTTCATCAATTTGTTCGCGCTGCCCGTAACGGTGCGGCCGAAAGGCAAAGCCGAAGGCCAGCAGTCTTAAGTTGGTGCTCGGCAACCAGTTTCCATCGCGCTGGAATTTATGGCCGTAAATTTGTTCAACTGCAAACGGATCGCCGACGACTGAAAACTTTTATGACCGAACGCAAAGATGACCGGCTGTGGGGAGGACGCTTCGAGCGCGAGCCCAACGCTCAGTTCGACGCCTTCCAGCGCTCGTTTGCGTTCGATCGCCGCCTCTTGCCATACGAAATCGCCGTTGATCGCGCCTGGGCCAAAGCACTTGCGCCCATCGGCATTTTCACTGCGGCGGAAGTGCAGCAAACGCTCGCAGCGCTCGACAAAATTGAAAAACGTGCCAAGACTGATTCCGCGTGGGTCGATTCGTCCGGCGCCACCGCCGAAGACGTGCATCATTTCGTCGAAAAAGCTCTTGTCGAAGAACTCGGACCGCTCGGCTGGAAGCTGCACACCGGACGCAGCCGCAACGAACTTGTCGCCACCGATTTCCGATTGTTCGTTAGGGATGCGGCCCGGCAGATTCAGCTGGCCCTGGAAGGCCTGCTGAATGCGTTCCTGGTGCAGGCCAAAGCCAATCGGAATGTGCCGATGGCGGGCATGACGCATATGCAGCATGCTCAGCCGATCCTGCTCTCGCACTTTCTGCTGGCGCACTCGGAAGCCTTCGCCCGAGACATGACGCGCCTCGAAAATGCGTCGGTGAACGCGGACGCTTGTCCCATGGGATCCGGCGCCCTCGCGGGGAATTCGTTTGCGATCGATCGCCACGCGATTGCGCGCGAGCTGGGCTTTTCCCGCATCACCGGAAACAGCCTGGACGCGGTCAGCGATCGCGACTTTGCGCTCGACTATCTTTATGCGCTCACCGGCATCGCCACACATCTTTCGCGACTCGCCGAAGACTTGGTGCTCTTTGCATCGCAGGAATTTTCTTACGTCATTCTGCCCGACGAATATTCCACGGGTAGCAGCTTGATGCCACAGAAAAAGAATCCCGACGCGTGGGAACTAATCCGTGGCAAGACGGGGCGCATCACCGGCGCGCTGGTCAGTTTGCTCACAACGCTGAAGGGCTTGCCCACTAGTTATCATCGGGATTTGCAGGAAGACAAAGAAGCTTTATTCGCCGCGCACGACCAGATTGCGGATATGCTTGCGGTTGCCGTGGGTGCTATTGCTTCCACAAAGTTCAATGCTGACCGCTTGGCCGCCGCGGCGGCCAGCCCCGCGCTGCTGGCCACCGAAGCGGCCGACTATCTGGTACACAAAGGCATTCCCTTCCGCCAGGCTCACGACATTGTCGGCAAAGTGCTGCGCCAAGCCGAGAAGCAAAATGTGGCGTGGACGGACCTACCGCTCAAAACGCTCAAGAAAATATCGCCTGCGTTTGAAGCGGACTTTGCCGGCAGCCTGAGTGTTGACGCGGCGCTGGCCGCAAAGAAGGTCCCCGGCGGCACGGCGCCGGAAAGCGTGCGCGCCGCGATTAGCGATCTGGAAGGACGGCTCAACAAAAAGGCCAGCAAAACGGGAGCCAAGACATGAACGCCAGCCGCGCAAGCGAACCGCAAGCATCCTTCGCCGCCATCGCCGGGGACGACGAGGTCCCTTTGGGGAGAGGCCTGCTCATCATACGGACCTTCCTTTGATGGAGCACGCACTATCGGAAGCTTCTTTGCCGCGCGGGTTCCGCTTTGCCGCGACCGCCTGCGGCTTGAAAAAGACCGGCGCGCTGGACCTCGCGGTCATTTCGAGCGACGTGCCGGCCTCGGCCGCCGCGGTCTTCACGCAAAATCTCGTGGTGGCCGCCCCGGTTCTCATTTCCAAAGAAAATATGCGCGCCTCGAAAGGCCGCATGCGTGCCGTGGTCGTAAACGCCGGAAACGCCAACTGCGCCACCGGCGAAGCGGGCCATGCCGCAGCCGTGCGTACGGTCGAGGAAGCCGCGAAGCGCCTCGGCTGCACTCCGCAGGAATTGTTTGTGTGTTCCACGGGGGTGATCGGCGTGCCTCTGCCGCTGGAAAAAATCCTGCGCGCGCTGCCGCTAATCGCGCGGTTTCGCCGTCCTTCGGCGCGTTCCTTCGCGGAAACCTCGCTGGCCATTTGCACCACCGACACGCGTGCCAAGACCGCGGCGGCATCTTTCAAGATGGCCGGGAAGCGAATTCATTTCATCGGCTGCGCGAAAGGCGCGGGGATGATCCATCCCCACATGGCGACGATGCTGGCGTTTGTGGCCACCGACGCCGCGATCGCCCCTTCCCTCTTGCAAAAAGCGCTGCGCGACGTTACGGGACGCACGTTCAACGCCATCAGCGTGGACGGTGACACTTCGACGAACGACACGCTGCTGGTTCTTGCCAATGGAGAAGCCGGCGCGCCGGCGATCAAAACAGGCACCTCGGCCCATCGCGCTTTCAGCGCCGCCCTCGAAGAAGTTTGCCGTTCGCTGGCCCTGCAAATTGTGGCCGACGGCGAAGGCGCGCAGCGCGTGATCGAAATCGAAGTGCGCAATGCCAAGACGGAAGCCGCTGCGAAGCGCATTGCCGAGACCATTGCCACTTCTCCGCTGGTGAAAACCGCTTTCGCGGGCGGCGACCCCAACTGGGGACGAATTTTCGCGGCCGCGGGACGCTCCGGAGTGAAATTTGATACCGCCCTTGTAGATATCAAAATGGCGGGCATTCCGGTGCTGCGCCGCGGACAGCCACTCGATTTCAATGAACGTGCCGCCAGCAACAAGCTGCTTGCCGAACACGTTCCGCTGGTTGTCGACTTGCATGCGGGCAAAGCCGTGGCGCGCTACTGGACCTGCGACTTCACCGCGGAGTACGTCCGCATCAACGCTTCGTATCGCACTTGAAGGGGAAAAAATGTAAAATTGTCCTGGACCATTTTATTATTTGTGCTGCATTTACCTCTGTAGATATCTGCAGCATAGAGTGCGGGAGCTTGTTGGCCCGTGCCGCACCCGCAGGACTCCGGCTTACAAATCGCCGGGGGACCCCGACCGGCCAACCGTCTCTCCTGAACCGCAAACCCGACAGGCCAACAAAGCTCCGGAGTCCCGTTGCGCTACCTTAAGGCGGACGCTAGCCTGGACAACTGCTGCGCGCTCCAGCCGAGCGTTCTAGAATCTCTTTGGCCTTCGGGGCGTGGTCGAAGACATTCAGCGCCGCCCGCGTCCTGCCTGCCAACCACGGGGAGGACTTGAGCCATGCCCTGGTCCCGCATGCCATCCGCGGGCGATTATCGCGACCGCCGTGGGCTCTGGCCCTACAGCGAAGGGCGAGCCGGAAACGGGGGTTAGCGCGCCGGAGTGCGAATCGATCGAGTAGGCGGAAACGGTGCCCGCAAAGTTGTTCATCCACGAACCTTGATTTGCGGTGTAGACGAACCGGCCCGCGGGTTCGACGGCCACTCCCACGGGAACCGACCCGGCCACGGCAGGCGAGCCGGGTATAGGCGTCAAGAAGCCAGTAGATATCTCAATCGAGTAGCCCGCGACACTGCCCGTAAAGGCGTTATTCGAATCTTGATTTGAGGTATAGATGAACTGGCCCTCGGATTCCGCCATTAGAGAAAAAGGACTGCCCGGCACAGAATAGGGAGAGGCCGGGGAGAGCGCCAGAGCGCCAGTGGTTCCGTCAATGTCGAAAGCCCAAATGTCATTTTGGAAGGAATCCGCGACGTACAGGGCTTGTCCCGATGAGGTGCTATGCACGGTGACCGAACGAGGCATGGCGCCGGGGGCCGGGAATGAGGATTTGGACTGGTCTATGGGAACGGAGAACGGAGAGCCCGGGACGGGAGTAAGCGAACCCGTGTTCTGGTCAACGGAATAGGCCGAGATAGTGCCATAGGAATCGTGATAGCCGTTGGCGACGTAAACAAACTGGCCGGAAAGATCCACGGTTACGGATTGCGGGCTAAGTTCAGCCGGAAAAGGTGAGCCGGGCGCTGGCGTCAGTGCGCCAGTCGTTTGATCAATCTGATAAGCCCGGACCGTCTGACTATTATAGTTCGCCACGAACAAAAACTTTCCCGCCGGGTCTACGGCCAGCGACACTGGGAGTTCGGAGTTCGTCGAGGGGTCCTGGGGGAAAGGCGAACCGGCAACCGGCGTCAAAGCGCCGGTTGCTTCATCAATGGTGTAGACGCCGATGGTGTCGCTCCCGCGATTGGCGACATACACGAAGCGGCCTTGGGGGTCGGGGGCCAGTGACCATGGCAGTCCCGGGTCTGCATAGGGCGAGCCGGGGACCGCTAGCAAGCCGCCGGTTTGATTATCGATAGAGTAGGCCGAAATGGCGCCACTGCCAGAGATACCTCCAATATTGGTGACGTAGATAAAGCCGCTGCTCTGGGCTTGCAAAGTGGCCCCGCTAGCGGCGCACCACAAACAAAAGACACAGCTTAAGAACAACCGTCTTCTCACTGCGAGCATGGACAAGACCCTCCCTAGTGATCGATTTCATGTGTTTCCTGGCGAGGGCCCGGCCAGCGAAAAACCTGTGAGAGAGATTCTCTGTCCCCGAACGGCTGCAGAATGAGGTTCAGTGCTGCGGGCGAAGGATCAACCGTTGAACCGGCGGTCCATTTTGCGGCCCACGATTAGGTCCAGAGAGGATGTACTCCCCGGCAATGACTTGTAGCAATTGCGGGGTCGCTTGCCAATCGGCATAAGGCCGGAATCAGAGTAAGGAGAACGGCTGAAAAGCATGAAAGAATGATACACCTTCGCCTTCGCCTTTTGTTTGCCAATAGATATCTTTTAACAGTCCATCCGTACCGGGAACACATCACGCCTTCTATCCCAATGGCTAAAGCCAGGGGCTTTACGGCGCTTTTCGGTAAGGTGAAGAAAAGGGAGGGTCATCGGTTGCAAAAACACTGACTTGAAGGCAAAAGCAACGCGGTCCGAGAGCCCTAGTCCCACTTCCAGTTGGCGAATTGTTCGCGGAGGGCAATTTTTTTGAATTTGCCGACGGAAGTGCGGGGGATGGCGTCGACGAAGACAAAGGCATCGGGGAGCTGCCACTTGGCAAAGGATTCGGCCAGGAAGGCGCGCAACTCTTCTGGGGTAGCTTTGGCGCTGTCTTTCAGGACGATGGCCGCCAGGGGACGTTCTTGCCATTTCGGATGAGGAATGCCGACAACGCAGGCTTCCTTGACGGCGGGATGACCCATCAAGGTGTTTTCGAGGTCCACCGAACTAATCCATTCGCCGCCGGACTTCACCAAATCCTTGGCGCGGTCGACGATCTTGACGTAGCCATCTTGGTCCATGGTGGCGACGTCGCCGGTGCGGAACCAGCCGTCGGCGGTCCAGCGATGCGCTTGGTCGGGTGACTCATGGTAGCTGGCGGCGACCCACGGGCCGCGGATTTCGATCTCGCCCGACGCGACGCCGTCACGCGGAACCTCTTGCGACTGGTTTTCGGGGCCTTCCGGGCGCTTCAAGCGAATTTCGACGAAAGGCGCTGGCCAGCCTTGCTTGGCGCGGACTTCATACTTTTTTTCTTCCGGCCAATCTTGCATGTGAGAGCGGAGACCCCCGGAGGTGCCGATGGGAGTGGTTTCGGTCATGCCCCAGAGATGCTTGATTTGCAAATTGAAGCCATCGAGGCGGCGGATCAGTTCGAGAGGCGGAGCGGTGCCGCCGCAGATGACGCTGATGGGGGCATCGAATTTCCAACGGCCGGGATTTTTCTCTAGTTCATCGAGAACGCCGATCCACACGGTGGGAACGCCGCAAGCGATGGTCACACGCTCCGTGGCCAGCAGGCCAAGAACACTCTGGGGATCCACATTCGGGCCGGGAAGAATCAGGCGCGATCCCAGCATAGTCGAAGCGTATGGCAAGCCCCAGGCGTTGGCATGGAACATGGGAGCAACGGGCAGGACGGTATCGAACTGGCTCATGCCAAAGACTTCGTTCAGTCCGCAGCAGAAGGAATGCAGCACCAGGGAGCGGTGGGAGTAAATAACGCCTTTGGACTGGCCGGTGGTGCCGGAGGTGAAGCACATCGCGGCGCCGTCGTTTTCGTCGATGCGGGGATAGCGAAAATCGTCGCCGGCTTGGGCGAGGAGTTCTTCGTAATTCAGGTAGCCTTTGGGGACTGTCGGGCAACCGTAAGGAACGACGATGACGTGTTCATGGGAAACCGTTTCACAATATTTCTCGAAGAGGGGCACGAGGACATCGTCCATCAAGAGGAAGCGGTCATCGGCCTTCTTGGCGATGGCGGCAATTTCGTGCGGGTGCAGGCGAAGATTCAGAGTGTGCAAAATGCCGCCGGCACAGGGCACGCCGAAGAAAGCTTCCAAGTGGCCGGAGTGATTCCACATCATGGAGGCAACGCGATCGCCGGGTTGCAAACCGAGCTTGGTCAATGCCGCGGCCAGGCGGCGCGCGCGACGGTAGAATTCGCCGTAACAAGTGCGCGCGATGGACTTGTCCGGCTTGCGCGAGACGATTTCGACGCGGTGAAAAATTTTGCCGGCGCGCTCCAGAATGGCGGGGAGCGTCAGCGGGAAATCCATCATCGTGCCGCGCATAGGGCCTCTCGGGCGGGGAACAAACCGGGCGAATCGTATCACTAATCCGGCGCAAAGGGGGAAGGCGCGCGCGAATTGCGCGACGAGGCACGGGCGGCTGGCGCGGGACAATTTCAGTTGCAAATGAGGTTAATTTCCGGGAGGATGCAACAGACCGCTGAAGCCACGGTCTCGCGCCTGCGGCAGGCTGAATTTTCCAGCCCACCGGTAAAAGGATAGCTGTATCTTCAGCGCGCTCCGCGACTCGCATTTAGGTTCCGGACAGAAGGAGTAAGAGGTGAAGAAGCTCTATATCGGCAATCTTCCGTTTTCCGCGACGGAAGAACAGCTCAACGAGTGGTTCTCGCAGATCGGTGTAACTCCCTCGGGCGTCAATCTAATTCGCGACCGCTTCACGGGACAATCGCGCGGGTTCGCCTTCGTTGAAGTAACCAATGACGAAGATGCGGATCGCGCCGTGAACTCCCTAAACGGTCAGAATTTCGGCGGTCGAAACCTAGTGGTGAATGAAGCTCGTCCCCAAGCAGAGCGCGGAGGCGGCGGTGGCGGCGGGCGCGGCGGGTACGGCGGTGGACGTGGCGGCCATGGTGGCGGCGGCGGTGGGCGTGGCGGCCATGGGGGCGGTGGCGGGCGCGGCGGGGATCGCGGCGACCGTGGCAATCGCTGGTAAGCAGGCCGTGCGGGTTTGAAAGCGGAGTGCCCTGGCTGCGGCCGGGGCGCTTTCGTCCTCGGGAGCAACTCCTCAGCGACACGTCTGCGTCAAATCTTCGAGCCTTCGAGCACTTACGTTCCGCGGTTCAACTCGTCCAATGCAATCGATAAGGACGAAGGCGCTTCTCGTTCCGCCCTTCCCTGGACGCTTCGCGAAACAATTGGCCCCGTAACGTGTTTGAAACAACAGGGAAGGAAAATGAGTGGCCGCCGGTTTTATAGAGTATGAATAGGCCCGGAATACGGCGTTGCTTCCTTGGCTGCTAGCAAGGATGCGCGGCAGTGGGCGGGCGAACCTTCCGGTCCGCTTGCGCATCAAAAGGGTTGAGGAGAGATCGATTGGCTCCGAACGCATGGGGGCCAGAATGAAATGACCACTTGGCACAAACGCGATTGGGAGCGGTACTACGAACTGTCGCGGGGCTCTTGGCGGCGTCACCGCCCGCCGCGGCCCGTGTATCCGACGGGAATCAATCGGGTGCTGCCTGCGCAGGGTTTCAGTTTGTCGGAGCTGGACGACGCGGGCGTAGATCTCGATCTTGCCGAGCAGCTTGGACTGCCGGTGGACGCCGGGCGCATCGGCGCTTACGGCCCGAACGTAACTGTTCTGCGCGATTTCATTCGTTCCTCGCGCCAGCCGTTGTAGACCCTCTCTCTCCAGAGAGAGTCTGAATCATTCGGAGCTTTTCGTTCTGATGGCGACGACATCTACAGTCTTGGCGTCGGCTTCTTCCACCGAGACTTTCTGTCCGCGATCTTCAAAGATCTTCAAAAAGTCCGGATCTTCCCACACGCCATCCTCTACTTCGTCCCAGCAGAAGACTTTGTAGTCGCCGGGCGGAACTCCTGCGAAGCGATAATGTCCGTATTGGTCCGCGCCTACTTTCTGGAAGAGACGCGATTGCTCGCGGTGCGCCTCGTCAGGAACCAGAACGACCCAAACCCCTGTCACGGGAAGGTTGTCTTTGTCGGTGACCGCCCCCTGAACACGAGCGCCACGCGAACTGATGGTTACTTCAAGCGGAGGCTGGGTTCCACGGAAAACCGTGAAACCGTCTTCCTTCGCCTCGCTCGAACCGTAGCGGATGGATTTGATGTAGCAGTCTTTCGATTGCCCAAGCACTCCCAAACGATATGTTCCGTCGTAAACATCCTTCAGGACAAACGAACTTCCCTGGACTCGTGCCGGTGAATGGAAGGAAATACTTGAGTCCGCGGGCGCAATACTAACCAGGAGTTCATTGCGGTCCATGCTCGGCTTTCCATCCCAAATGATTCGTCCAGGAATTGCCATCCCTGGCATGATGGTGAGGTTCACGCCCTCTACATCCGAGTTGCCTACCTCAATGGACTGCCTGGCCTGATATCGCCGCCCGTCGCCAAACCAAAAGGCGCTCACGGCATAGGAGCCGGGCAACACTCCGGCAATCTCAAAGGAATTGTCGGTGCTTTCCACATTTAGTTGACGGTCAGGCGTATCCCCAGAAAAGATATTGTTGCGCTGCTCCAACTGCACGATGACGCCGGCATCGGAACGCCTGCCCGCAACCATATTGTAGACGCGGCCACGGATGCGGTACGTGGTCACGGGCCGCAGGAGAATCTCAATCGAGGTTACTTCCTCTCCCGCGCTCAGCGTAATCGTCGAAGCCCTCGTGGGATCCGGACTATTGGGAAAATAAATGGGCATGAATTCCGGCCGGGAGTCGTCGCTCACATCTTCTCGGACTTCTCCGCGGCCGACGACGTGAAGACCGGCCTTAAATTTGGCGCTGACAAAGTACCGGCCGGGTTTGAGGCCAAAAAGACGATACTCTCCAAGATCATTGGTGGGCACGAGCGCTTCCGACGACAACTTGCGCTTTCCACTGGAATAGACTTCGCGCCATGCGCTGACTTGCGCCCAGGGAAGCGGCTCGCCTTCTTCGTCGAGGACTCGCCCGGCGATGACGCCCCACGGAATCAGGCGGAACAGGAGGTCGCGTAAGTTCTGCCCCGGAGAAAGACGAATCTCCGCCCCAGGATCATTTGGGGTTTTCTGGCCGTACTCTTGGGTCACAAAGCCTGTACGGCTTACTCTTAGGCGGTAACGGCCGGAGCTAATGCCCTTCAACTCGAAGCGGCCGCCCATGTCTGTTACCACAGAGATGCTGTGCGCGAGATCCTCCAGGCTCTGAAGCTGAACCGTCGCGGTTTTCAGGGGCTCGCTTCCCGCGAGTTTTACGACCATCCCCGAAATGGAGCATTCGTCGGTCTTGGGCTTTAGGAGAGGAGGGTTGCCAGGAGCGCTCTGCGCGGAAGCCATCGCTGGAAAGAGGAAAGGAAAAGCGAGTATCAGCAGCTTCATGGCGCTTCTTCCGCCAGGCGAGTATACGCCAGAATGAATGCTGCTCTCCATCATCTAAATTTCATCTTGTTCTTCGCGCCAGCCGTTGTAGATTTCCCCCCGAGAGCAGTACGATGACGCTGCATCCAGAGATGCGGAGTCGTGCCATGAAGCGTCTGCTGCTGTTTTCCGTTTGCCTGTTCGTTCCACTTTTGTTCTTAGCCGCATCAACCGAGCAGAGCGCGCCGGAATACTCGATCCAGGCGATTCGTTATGCGGATTCTCCGGGAGATGCCGTCGCCGATATGGTGAGGGGCGCGCCCAAGGATGAAAAGCTCGACACCGTCTATGTGGTTTGGCTCGTTCGCGGCGGCGGGCGCAACATCCTGTTCGACAGCGGATTTCACCGCGCGCGTTGGTTCAAGGAATGGACGATCAAGAATTATCTGCGGCCCGATGAAGCCGTGAAACTCGCCGGCGTGAAACCCGAGGAAATCACCGACGTGGTTATCAGCCACGCGCATTGGGACCATATGGGCGGCATCGATTTGTTTCCCAAGGCGGTGGTGTGGATCCAGAAGGAGGAATTCCGCTATTACACCGGCGACGCTTGGCAGCCGGGCGGCCATCACGGAGGAATCGATCCGGAGGACGCCCAGGAGCTGGTCCAAGTGAACATCGAGGGCCGGCTGCATCTGATTGATGGAGACAACGTGGAGGTTTTTCCCGGCGTTCGCACGTACACGGGAGGTCGCCACACGTACGCGTCGCAATATCTTCGTGTAGATGGCCATCCGCCCTTTGTCCTGGCTTCGGATAACGTCTATTTGTGGCGCAACCTCACCGAGCACAAGGCCAGCGCCATGGGCGTCTTTTCCGAGGCGGACGAACCGGCCAACATCAAGAATCAAGCGCGCATGATCGAATTGGCAGGTTCACCCGAGCGAGTGATTCCCGGCCACGATGCCCTGCAATTTCAGAAATTCCCTACAGCGGGCCGCGTGGCGCGCCTGAAATAGGGCGGGTAGTGGTGCAGTTTCCGGTTGCGCGTTTCTTAGGCATTGCATGTAACTGGCCTTTAGGTCTGGCTGCTCTTCGTGGTCAGGTTGGCGAAGAGCTAGGTTGCTCGAGACAGACCGCGTGAGCATCAGCGCGCGGCGCCGGCTTTGCGGATGTAGATGCCGCCATTAAAGTTTGTAAATTGCAATTCGGGGCCGCCGCCGTTAATTGTGGCGTGGACGGCTTTGTCGATCTTGACCAGATACTTGCCGCCGTGGCCGCGCCCATCCTCGACGATTTGCTGCGGCGCGGAAGCCTGAACTTGGACGTCGAAATCACTGAAAATCTCTCCGCGATCGGATTTAAGGCTGAGGTTGGCTTTCAAATCGGCGGGAAACGTAACGTCAATGTCGCCGTTCAAGGAACTGAAGGCCATGGGCTTCTGGGGGTTCACACGCGAAAAAGTAGCCAAGAGGCGCCCGTTCAAGGCGTGCGCGACGGCGCTGCCAGACACGTTGTTCAGCGTGACGGAGCCATTCACGTCGTTGACGTCCAATTCGCCGTCCACGCCCGTGACCACGATGTCTCCGTTATTCACGGCGCTCAGTTTGAGCGAGGTGTGAACGGGAACGGAAATGGAGAGGTCGATGGTACGCATGATCGCATCGGCGGAGATGCGGACTTCGTTGTTTTCCTCTTCCACGGAAAGTCCGGTGGAGGAAACGACGATGCGCTTCATGCTGGAATCCGCGCGCGCTGATTCGCCGTTGCGCGCGCGAGCCTCGACGACAACTTCCTTGCCGTCATATCCCTTGACGGTGATTCCGCCGTTGATCAAGCTCGCTTTCACCAACGCCGGCCGCGCCGGATCGCTCAAATTCACGGAGACGCGATCCACGCCAGATGGCGTTTGCGTCTGTCCGTAGACGGGCGCGGCGACAAACGCGACCGAGAGAAGTACGACAACGACAACGAGGGATGGAAAACGCTGCGTTTGGTTATTCATGATTTTCAAGAATACGTATCTCTCCATTTAGAGTTTCCACCTTGATCTCCGGCCCGCCGGAATTCACACGGACTCCCGTGTAGCGGTCGGCGTGAAAAACCACCTTCGCGCCATGATGCTCTTCCTGAACAGCGCGCACCGGCAAAGCAGTGACGGGAAAATCGCTGTAGATGCTGCCGTTGAAGGTCTTGAAGCGAAAATCCGCCGACAAGGTTTTCGCGAAACGCAGCTCCACCGGGCCGTTTACCGTCCGAAAATCGGAATTTTCGTGGGGATTCCCGCGGAAGGAAACCTTGACGGGGCCATTCACCGTGTGCACTGTTCCCGAGCCCGCGACGTTGTCCATCTCGACGTCGCCATTGACGTTGCGCACTAGGAAATTCCCATTGGTGTCGCCCACTAAAACGTGGCCTTCATTCACGGTCTTGAGCTTGATATCGATGTCGCGGGGAACTTGCAGCTGAAAATCCATCTTGACGATATAACCCTCGAACTCGCGGCGGCCACATCCATCGTCGCAATGGCAGCGGAAAGGACCGTTGACGTAGAGCTTCAGGGAGCCTGCTTGCTCGGTGATGTCCAGGGTGACTTCCTTCTGAGCCTGTTCGAGCCTTTCCCGGGATTCCGCCCGGACAGACTTTTTGACCATGAGTTGCGCCTGGTCGGAATTTGTGCCCACGACTTCGATGGAACCCCAGACGTTGTCAATTTCCAGGGACTTATGCGCGAGGCCGGCCATCGAAAACGATTTCTGGATGGTCTCCTGCTCGTGCACTGGCAGGTCGCGATCGGACTCCTCGAGAGTCATTGGGGATACGGACGGAATAGGAAGCTCCAAGGGAAGAGGTGGGGCGACTTTTATTACCGGCTGCGGGACTTTTAGGGTCACGGACTGGGCGGACAAGGAAATGGGAAGCAGACAGCCGACTGTCAACACTGTAAAAAAACGCGAGTTTCGCATGGCCCCCTCCTCAATTCAGTTTGCTTTTGGCCCACTCGACGCGTTGCCGTACGGTGGGGTTCAAGTTCGGTGTCTGCTCCAACTCCTGGAGCCGATGCGCGGCGTCGCGGTCTCGCCATTCGAGCATTAGATCGATCAGAGCCACCTGAACGAGTGGCGATTGCTCTTGCTGCAAAGAGTCCAAAACTCCCTTGTGCACTTGCGGCTGCCGGCTGTGACGGCTGAGAGCATCGAGCGCCGCCAGGCGCACATCCACGCTTTGGTCGTAACGCAAGGTGTGCAGGAGAGCCGAAAGCACCTGTGGATCAAGTTGCTGTTCGCGGGTGCTCCAGGTGACACCCTCGAGCCGCGCGCTGGCCGATTGTTGCTGCAGCATGGAAAGCACAACCAATTGCTTCATGCTGGTCAGTTCAGATTGCATAGCTGCCAAGTCTGGGGAAGGAGGCTTAGGACCAGCCACGCGAAGGCCCGCGAAAACGCCGATGGCGACCAGCGTCACGCTCCACGCCATCGCTCCCAGCGGTGAGCGCAGCCAATGGAACACGTTCCAGTTCCAGGTGGAGGCGCGTTTTCCCTGATGCGAGTCATCCGCAGGCGGATTCGAACGACCTGCCTGGTACGCCTCGAACATGGCTTCAAAACGCGCGCGCGACTCCGGGCCTGGCTGGTCCACAGGCAGAAGCGACAGTTTTCTCCAAATGACCACTTCTTCCGAACAGTCCGCGCACTGTTCTAGGTGGGCTTCGACGTTGTGGTGCTGGTCGGCACTTAAGCGCCCTTCGAGGTAGTCTGGCAAGAGTTCCGCGATGTGTTCACACTTCATGGCGACCTCCTCGGGGAGGGATATTTCCCGCTGCTTGGGCTTTTTTCAGCACCGTGCCCTTCGCTAGTTGATGAAAGTTCTTCCGCAATTCTTCTAAGGCACGATGGATGCGCGTTTTTACGGTGTTGAGTTCGCATCCGAGAAGGGCGGCAATTTCCTCGTACTTCAGTTCCTGAAACCGGCAAAGAACCAGGATTTCTCTCTTTTCCTCCGGCAACTGCTGGAGCGCGCGCTGCAACAGTTCCAGTTCCTGCTGCTCTTCGGCCGAATCCGTTGGAATAACCGGGGGCAGCATTTCTGGCTCGAAAGTCATCTCGCGCGGAGACTTGCGAAAGTGATCGAAGCGGGCGTTGCGCGCAATCTGGTAAATCCAGGCGCGGAAAGGCGTTCCGGGGCGGTAGCTCTGGCGGTATTTCAGGATGCGGAGGAACACTTCCTGGACCAGGTCCTCGCTTAACGTCCGGTTGCCCGTCAGCTTCGCATAGAAATTGAAGAGCGGCGCTTGGTAGCGATCAAACAACACGCCTAGCGTTTCGCCCGCGCCATCGCGCACTTGAAGCATCAGATCCTCGTCGGGGGCCAAAGTCATCGCCGAATTATGGTCCTAAACGGCTGTTGTTGCCCTTCTAAAGAGTGAATACTGCGGATACTGGAAAAGGTTCCTTGCGCTGGTCGACGCGAAGACCAGGCGTAGTGGCGCGTAAGGCTTTGACCGCCCTGAGGAGTCCCTGGCCCGTGCCTCGCCTCGGAGTCTGGCGATTTGTGCGGTCCTCTGTATGAGCGTAAAATCAATGAATTGAGCACCGCTGATGGCAACACCCTTTAACATCATCTCGAATGTGCCGGGGATGCCCGTGCCCGCGCCGGACGCGCATCCGCGACCGGATTGGCTGCGGGTGAAGTTTTTTGGCGGAGAACGCTACCAAGACTTGAAGCGCACCATGCGTACGCTGGGCCTGCACACGGTCTGCGAGAGCGCGCGGTGCCCGAACATGGGCGAGTGCTGGGAGCACGGTACCGCTACCTTCATGATTCTGGGGGACATCTGCACGCGCGCTTGCGGGTTTTGCGCGGTTCCTTCTGGCAAGCCGGTGGGCCCGCCAGATGAAGGCGAGCCGTTTCGTGTGGCGGAAGCGGTGGCCAAGATGGGCTTGCGGTACGCGGTGGTGACTTCCGTGAACCGCGACGACCAGCCGGATGGCGGCGCGCACATTTTTGCGCGCACCATCGAAGAGATTCGCCGGCGTGTGCCTGGCTGCAAAGTGGAAGTGCTCATACCGGACTTTCGCGGGGACTGGAACGCGCTGGACGTCGTGCTTGCCGTGCGGCCGGATATTCTGAACCACAATACGGAGACAGTGCCGCGCTTGTACCGGCAGGTCCGCAAGGGCGCAGTGTATGAACGGTCGCTCGAGTTGCTGCGGCGTTCCAAGGAAGCGCATCCGGAGGTTCCGACCAAGACAGGACTAATGCTCGGCCTCGGCGAAGAAAAGGATGAAGTCCTCGCGACCATGCAGGACTTGGCGGCGCAGGGCACGGATATTCTCACCTTGGGGCAGTATCTGCAGCCCACTAGGGAACATCTGCCCATCGTTCGCTACGTCCATCCCGACGAGTTCGCCGAGTACAAGATGCTTGGCGAAGCCATGGGCTTCAAACACGTAGAAGCCGGCCCACTGGTGCGCTCTTCCTACCACGCCTTTGACCAGGCCGAATCCGCGGCGAAGTAGTGGGCGATTCTGACTGGGAGATGGCGATCAGATGGCCTAGTTTTTGCGCTTCCAATCCGAATCAGTTCGGAATCATTCCGATCGTCCCCAGCCACGTCTCCACCAACTGAGGCCATGCCGTAATCGGCAGTTCCGTGCGCCGCAGCCCGAATGTAGCACTTACATTCATCGTGCCAAGCTGGCCCCGAATCCGGCACACGATAAGGGCGGGGTTTTACGCCCCACGGATAGACTATTTTGGCGCGGCCGTGGACCAATCGGTGAAAGGGACGGCACGGCCGCCGCGAATCACCGTGGGCAGGACGCGGTCAAAGCCTTTGTGATCTTTTGGGCCGTAATCCAATTTGAGCTGCGGGCCGAGGCCGATGTCAAAATCGTGGATCGATTCGATGCCACGAATCAGGCCTTCGCGGGTTAAATCTTTTCCGGCGCGTTTAAGCCCTTCCACCAGGACCATGGCATCGACGAATCCTTCCAGGCTTACGAAGTTCGGCTGTGCGGAGGGGAAATATTTTGTCAGCTCACGGCGAAAGAGAGCGACCGTCTTGTAATCCGTCAGATAGTACGGCGGCACGACCTGAGTGATCACCGTGCCGTCGGCATCCGGGCCCGCTTCCGCTATCAGCTCATCGGTGCCGACGAACGAGACCGTCAGAAAAAGCGGGTTCCACCCCTTGGCGTGGGACTGCTTCAAGATGGGCGCGACGGTATTGGAGGGACCCACCACGACGACCGCTTCTGGATTCGCGGCTTTTACCGTGTCGATGGCTCCGCCCACTTGCGCCGTCTGCCGTTGGTACGAGCCGACGGCGACCGGCTCGCTGCCATGGGCTTTCAGCGCCGCTTTCACGCCATCGAGCACCGCCGCGCCAAAGGCATCCTCGGGATAAATCACGCCGATTTTCTTGTAGCCGAGCGTACCCCATAGGCCGTCGATTTGTTCGCGCGTTTCATCGAAGTAAGAGGCGCGCACGTTCACGACCCAATGCCGCAGCGGCGCATAAAGCGTCTGCGCCCCGGTGAAAAGTCCAACCAGCGGAATCTTGTTACTTTCGGCCAGGGGAACGTACTTCACGGCGGTGGGAGTGCCTACGAAGAAACCCAGGGCAAAAACTTTTTGCTCCATTAAATGGTTGAAACACGCTTCCGTCTTTGCCGGATCGTAGCTGTCGTCATAGGCGAGGAGTTTTAGTTTTCGTCCATCGACGCCACCGGCCTCGTTGGTCATGGAGAAATAGGCCTTTGCTCCCGTGACTGTCTCCGTGCCCAGGAAATGCGAGGGACCCTCCAAAGCCGAGCACGAGCCGATAAGGATTTCGTTTTCGGTTACTCCCGCGGTGTTTTGCGCTGGCAGTGGCGAAGGAGCAACGGCCAGACACGCAAGAAGCACACCAACCCCCAAGACAAACTTTGGCCAAGCTATTTTCATTTCGCTCCCCGTCTTACAGCAGAATCCCCTGGGATGAGCCTTGTATGTTCCTTGTTTAGGCTTCGGCGGAAAGGAAGTCAATGCACATGGAGAAACTGCGAGGCCTAGCGGTAAGCATTAAATTTCAGGGTAGGTATCTAATTGGGTACCAATCGGGAATTGTCGGCGAGCGGTACTATTTCGTTCGAGAGCCGTACACGATAAGGACGATGCCGACAACCAGCAAAGTTATGGAGACCGCCGGCGGGACTTCGGCGGTTTTCTGTTCATCCACGGTGGCTTTGAAAGGGCCGACTTTGGCGACTTCTTCTTGTTGGTGATAGTTGAAACTGGGATGGGCGAGTCCCATCACGCCCAACACCAGCAGAATGATTCCAAGAAAGAGGGGAAGACGCTTCATAGTTCAGAACTTATCACAACCGGGCGGGATGCCGGTGAGAAATGCCAGCGCATACACTCCTCTCGGACTATAGGCGGGGGTGTGGAAATGGCATTAAGGAAACTTACGCGCGGCTGGCTGCCGCGGTTGCCGCGGCGGCTTTCTTGGCGGCTTTAGCTGCCGTGGAGGCTTTGCGACGGCGCTTGGTCTTGGGCGGAGTCGCGGGCGCTTCGCCGATCAGTTCGGCCGTCATGATACTTGTTACGAACAGCTTAGGCCCATGATCGTCAAAATCCACGGCGGTGCGTTCCTGGTCGGAAGCGGTCACGATACCCAGTCCGTACATTTCATGCTTGATCGTCTGACCTTCCTGCATCACTTGCACAACGTCCTCCTTCTCCGCTCTTGCTTATGATCTCGATTCGAATCTCTTCTCCAGAAGAAACCTCCGAACCGGTCGGAGGCGCCGATCGCCAAGCCCACGGCTAGACGCCCGTAACGTTCTCAGCCGGCAGACCCTTGGAACCCTTTTTTACCTCAAACTCGACGGCTTGCCCTTCGTTGAGAGTCTTACAGCCGTCCATCGCGATGGCCGAGAAGCGCGCGAAAAACGTTTGGCGCCGGATGAATCCAAAGCGTTTTGAAGCATTAAACCGCTTCACTGTTCCCTGGTCCTTCACTTCTCTAGCCTCACAAGCACAATCCCGGCCGGGCCGAAATTGACGACGTGGGACTTGCGTTGCGTCTTCTGATGCGTTTCCTGGTGACAGAAGAGGTGGTCTTTACCGAGAGCCCCGAACGACCAAAAAAGCATCTCAAGAGCACCAAACGCTAGAACTATAGTACCACAACAACGCCTATCTGTCCACGGTTCTCGGCAAGTGGCAGAAGGGTTGTTTTAATGATCTAACTACAAGAAAACAAACATGTTATATGATCTGTAAAACGGTAAGCGGCTGGCCGCTCCTGACTGGGAGTACTTACTCTAGAGTTTCGGGCTGAAGGCTTAAATGTCCTTCGCCAGAGGCTTTTTTCTGCCAAAACTTGCCAACCCAGGCCTCCCAGCTCTTTCCGGCAGCGGTGTCCCGCCCAGTGAAGGCTAGTGCCGCTATATCGGCATAGGCAATCTTCAATTTTTGGGCGGAATCTTTGGGAAGAACACGGACGAAACTGGTCGAAAGGGATGGACCGCTTACCCGGTCGAACAAATAGCCTTCGATTTTCGAATTATCTTTGAGCGTGAGGGTCACATCTCCGCGATAATCAAAGGCCTTTTCCAGAGCCGTGCGCAATTCTTCTTCGGTGGCCAGAGCGGGAACCCAGCCTTCCACGCTTTCGTGAACCGTGCCCGGAACTACTTCGAGGGAGTCGGGATGCAACGGGGAATTTTCGGTTGTACTGGCGCTCGTAAAAAGAGCCACGTGGCCGGGCCGGTCGGCATGGCGGGGACCGCTCAAGCGCGCGTCTCCTCAAGCTGGTTCTTGTCGGGCTGGATCTGCACGAGCGGGTTGTAGGAGTGTACAGGTTTCGCCGGTTCGTTCAACATCGCGAGCGCATCAGGATCATCGTACTTGACGGACAATTCGGCTTTTATGGTCGCCCAAAGGCCGCCGAAGCCGCTGAAAGTATGATCCACGGCAGAAGCTTCATAACCGCTATGCACCATGCAGTTAGCACACTTGGGATTGCCGGATTCGGTGCCGTAATGCTGCCACTCGGTGGAGTCGAGCAGCTCCTCGAACGTATCCACGTAGCCGTCTTGCAGCAAGTAGCAGGGTTTCTGCCAGCCGAAGACGTTGTAAGTGGGCATGCCCCAAGGTGTGCAGGCGTAGGTGCGCTTGCCCATCAGAAATTCCAGGAACAGCTTGGATTGGTTGAACCGCCAGCTCTTCTTGCGATTGGACAAAATGGCGCGGAACAAACGGCGCGTGCGAGCGCGACCGAGGAAGTGCTTTTGGTCGGGCGCTTTGTCGTAGGAATAGCCGGGCGAAAGCATCATGCCTTCGACGCCCAACTCCATCATTTCGTCAAAAAATGCGCGGACACTCTTGGGATCGGCGCCGTCGAACAAGGTCGTGTTGGTTGTTACGCGGAAGCCTTGTTTCACCGCTTCGCGGATGCCGGCAATGGCCAGTTCGTAGCCCCCTTCGCGGCAAACGGAAAAATCGTGATGCTCTTTTTGTCCGTCTACGTGGACAGAAAACGTCAGGTATTTGCTGGGCTTGAAGAGATGAAGTTTTTCTTTTAGCAGGAGCGCATTGGTGCAGAGGTAGATGTATTTCTTGCGCGCGACCAGTCCCTCGACGATCTTGTCGATCTCCGGGTGCATTAGCGGCTCGCCGCCGGGGATGGAAACCATGGGCGTGCCGCACTCATCCACGGCCTTGAAACATTCTTCCGGGCTCAAGTCCGTCTTCAAAATGTGCGCGGGATATTGAATTTTACCGCAGCCCGCGCAAGCCAAGTTACAGCGGAAGAGCGGCTCCAGCATTAAGACGAACGGGTAACGCTTACGCCCTTTCAGCTTTTGCTTGAGGACGTAGGTTGCCACCGTCCACATCTGTGAAACGGGTACGGGCATTTTCCTGTTTAGCTCCAGAAATGAGTAGGGGGTCTACCCCGCCCCCGGGTTTCCCGGTATGACGGAAACCACAAGCCACTATTGTAACCGAGAACACCGGAAAATCGCTTAGCTGCTTTTACTAGAGATGCCCGGGGCTGTTCCTTGGTGGCACTGTAAGTGCCCTTTCCTATGGAATGCTTCGTGCAGCGCAACGAGACCCGCTCGGCCGGGGAGGAGGGCTTGGCCACCGCTTCCGCGGTAGAATCGAGCCGTATACGAGGCCAAGAAACTAAGGCACTTATGCCCCGAAAGAATCTTTTGAGTCTTTTCGCGGATTTCGCGCGATTCGGCAGTGACGTGGCTGTCGTCCAAACAAGCGGTTACCGCCGGGAAAAGCTGACGTATCAAGAGCTGCATGCCAAGGCACGGTCATGGGGTCAAGCGCTGGCCGGGCGCGGAGCCGTCCCCGGTGATCGCGTCCTTCTCTGGGGGGCCAATTCCGCCGAGTGGGTTACGTGTTTCTGGGGGATTCTACTGCGCGGGGGCGTGGTTGTCCCCATGGACGTTGCGGCAACTCCCGAATTCGTCGAACGCGTGATTAAGGATGCTGGGGTGAAGCTCATTCTGCGGGACCGTCAGCAAGCGGACCTACCTGGCGCTCCACCCTCGATGATCATTGATCTTAGGAATGTCGCGAGCGGTCCGGTGTCGGCGTCCGACGCCGGACGGGATCCCGGAGAGGAATCCACGCGCAGCACGATCGCGGAAATTCTTTACACTTCGGGCACGACGGCGGAGCCACGTGGTGTGGTGCTCACGCACGGCAATTTTCTGGCGAACCTCGAACCGCTCGAGCAAGGCATCGATGGGTATCGCCAATACGAACGCTGGTTCCACCCGTTGCGCTTCGTCACGCTGGTTCCTTTGAGCCACGTTTTCGGGCAATTCATGGCGCTGTTCGTTCCGCCTTTGCTGGGGGCCGCGGTGGTCTTCGAACTGTCCAGTAATCCCGCGGAAATCATGCGCACCGCCAAGCAGCAACGCGCCACCGCGCTTATCGCTGTGCCGCGCATTTTGGACCTCCTGCAATCGGGAATCGCCAGGGAATGCGAAGGCCGGGGCCAGGCTGAGTGGCTGCGGCGCACTCTGGAAAGGGCAAAAGGCAGGAGATTTCTTCATCGCGCCTGGATGTTTCGCCGAATCCATCGGCGATTTGGCTGGAAGTTTTGGGCATTTATTTCCGGTGGAGCTGCGCTTTCGAAGGGAACCGAAGATTTTTTCAAGCGCGTGGGTTACGCCGTGGTGCAAGGCTACGGACTGACGGAGACGGCTTCTCTGATCAGCCTGAATCATCCGTTTCGCGCGACGGAGGGCTCCGTGGGCAAAATTCTCCCGGGGCGCGAATGCCAGCTTGCCGAAGACGGGGAAATTCTTGTGCGCGGCGAAAATGTCTCCAGCGGCTATTGGGAGCAGGGACGTGTTTGCCCCGCGGAGCAAGGCTGGCTGCGCACCGGCGACCTAGGCGAACTCGATGCCCAAGGCAACTTGCGCTTCCGCGGGCGCAAGAAAAATGTGATCGTCACGCCCGCCGGCCTGAACATTTACCCGGAAGATATTGAAGCGGCACTTCGCAAACAGCCCGGCTTGCGCGATTGTGTGGTGATTCCCTGGCGTCGCGGGGGGAATGCCGAACCTTGCGCGACGCTGCTTTTGAACAATGCTCGCGACTCCGCCGCGCGGGCCGCGATTGCCGGAGCTAACGCTTCGCTTGCTGAATACCAGCGGGTGCGAACGTGGCTGGTCTGGCCCGACCTTGATTTCCCGCGCACACCTACCGGCAAGCCGCGCCTTTCGGTGATCGCCGCGCGCGCCGCCGAAATCCTCCATAGCGGGCGAGTTGGCGGCCCCGAGCCTGGAGGGGCGGACTTCCGTCCGCCCTCGTCGCCAAGCGGCACCATTGAGCAGCTACTGAAGAACTTCGGCAATTCCGAACGACGAGACGCACGAGCAGGCCGGCACCTTGCAGAGCCGCTAAACCTTTCTTCCCTCGATCGGGTAGAACTGTTGAGCGCCCTGGAAGAAAAGTTTCACGTGGAACTGAACGAAACGGATTTCGCCAATGCCCAGACCGTTGCCGACGTCGAGCGGGTCCTCGCACAACCGGCCGCGCGCCGCTCCGAGTACACTTATCCGCGCTGGACGCAACGCGGACCCGCTCGCTGGCTGCGGCTCGCGGTCTACTACGCCCTGGCATGGCCCGCCACGCAGATCCTTGGCCATCCGCAGATCGTGGGCCGCGAGAATCTTCGCGCTTTGCGTGGGCCAGTCCTCCTCGTCTCAAACCACATCACGCGGCGCGCCGACATTGGGCTGATTCTGGCGGCGCTACCGTGGCGATTCCGGCATCGTCTCGCCACGGCCATGGGTGGCGAGACGTTAGAAGAGATGCGTAATCCGCCGCGAAAGTGGTTCTTCGCGCGGCGCTGGGCTTATCAACTTGGCTACGGGCTGGCCACTTTGCTCTTCAACGTTTTTCCGCTGCCGCAGCTTTCGGGTTTCCGCGAAAGTTTCCGCTTTGCCGGCGAATCGGTTGACCGCGGCTACAGCGTGCTGGTTTTTCCCGAAGGCCAAGTGAACAACTCCGAAGACGGCCGCTTGGCGCCTTTTCAAGGCGGCGTCGGCTTGCTGGCAGAAAATCTTGGCATCCCCATCGTTCCCATGCGTCTCGACGGCGTCTGGCAGATGAAACGCGAACATCGTCGCCTCGCTCACCTTGGCGAAATCACCGTCCGCATCGGCGTACCGGTTAGATTTCCACCGAGCATGCCACCCGATGAAATCTCCCGCCGACTCGAAACACTGGTGCGCTCCTTGTAGGGTGCCCGCCCGGCCCGACAGCCCCTTCTGCGGTTAGCACACCGCACCGCACACACACACCACACCACACCCGCCACAGAGAAGCCATTTGACATCCTCCCCACGCCTAAAGGCGGGGGATTCTTGAAAGCCGTGCGCATCACGCACAACTCCCAAGTGGTTCCTGCTTCACAGAGACGAGCCTAAGATTGCTCTCGGGTCTTACAGTCTCTCCACAGGCTGCTAGCCGAATGCCCTCGGCTAATATATTGCGAGCGGCATTGAAGTCTCGGTCATGGGTTGTTCCGCAGTCGCACGTCCAGGTGCGAACGCCGAGTGGGAGAGAATCCAAGACCTGACCGCAACTACCGCAGAGTTTGCTGCTCGGAAAGAAGGTACTGATTTTCATCAGTTTCCTTCCGTACCACGCACACTTGTACTCAAGCATGCGAACGAATTCTCCCCAGCCTGCATCTGCTATGCTGCGAGCCAGCGAGCGATTGCGGAGCCCGCGTTACGGCTTGGTGGCCGGGGGCGGAGTGGTCCCCGGCACGGGCTTCGCCGCGGCGGGCTTTGCTGGAGTGACTGCGCCCGCCTTGACGGGATAAGCCTGATCGTAGAGACGGATAATGTCCTGGGTGACGTCAATTTGCGTGGAGGCAAATAGAATCGGAGTGTTCTGCGCCGAGGAATCAAGGACCACGACGTAGCCATTTTCGCGCGCGTAGCGGTCGAGCACGTCAACCATTTTGCGGCCGATGCGATCGATCACGTCGGCTTGCTCGGCGTTGACGTCTTCCTGGTATTCGTTGTTCATGCGCTCGAGACGCTGCGCTTTCCGCTGACCGTCTGTCCGGAGACGGGCTTCTTCTTCTTGGCTGAGCTTGCCAGCGCTGCTCTGCAGACGCTGTTGCAGATCGCTAATTTGTTTGTTGAGGTTCTCGATCTCGTTCTGACGCGAGGCGAAT
>DATKHV010000064.1:0-4415 GCA_035510055.1 Candidatus Cybelea sp.
CTTCACGCGTCATCTCGTCGAGCGCTACGGCGTCGACGAAGTCGCCGAGTGGTATTTCGAAGTCTGGAACGAGCCCAACCTTGATTTCTGGGCCGGCAGCCCGAAGGAAGCCACCTACTTCGAGCTCTACGACCGCGCCGCTCGCGCCATCAAACGCGTAAACCGGCGCCTCCGCGTTGGCGGTCCTGCCACCGCGCAAGCGGCCTGGGTGGACCGCTTCCTGGCGCACTGCAAAGAGAAAAATGTTCCGGTGGACTTCGCCTCCACCCACGTCTATGGCAACGATCGCGCCGAAGACGTCTTCGGGACGCACGAAAATATTCCGCGGACGCGCATGGTCTGCCGCGCCGTGAAGAAAGTTCACGATCAAATCGCCGCATCTCCCTATCCCAACACGCCGCTGATCTGGAGCGAATTCAACGCTAGCTACATGAACGAGCCCGCCGTGACGGACGCCGCCTTCATGGGACCATGGATGGCCGATACCATTCGCCAGTGCGACGGCATGACCGAAATGATGAGTTACTGGACGTTCTCCGATGTTTTTGAAGAACAAGGCGTGGTGAAAACGCCATTTTACGGAGGATTCGGTTTGCTCGCCGAGCGCGGCGTCCCTAAGGCCGCGTTCAACGACTTCGCGCTTCTCCATCAACTCGGTGACGCGCGGCTGGAGGTAAACTCGGACTCGGCGCTGGTCACGCGCCGCAAAGACGGCTCGCTGGCCATCGCCGCGTGGAACCTTTTCCTCCCGGAAGAAACCGGTTCCCCAAAAACGCTTACGTTTCATTTCAAGAATCTCGGAAGCGCCAGCTCCGTCCGCATTACCATCGTGGACGTCGAACACGGCTCGCCACTTCCCGCCTGGAACAAAATGGGCCGCCCCGCGTTCCCCACGCTCGCCGAGATCGAAGCCCTCCGTAAGGCCGCCGCGCTTCCCGCCGCGCAAGTGCAAACACCCCAGAACGGCTCTTTGACGCTGACTCTCGAGCCTCACGCGCTCGCTTTGATTGAATTGGGAAAGTAGCGCGCTTCCTACCCCGGCTGGAATCCTGCCAGGTTCATTCCACTCTGCGCCGCGGGATCTTTCATGAAAGTGTTCCACACAAACTGCGTTCGCTGATTTTCCGCCATCAAAACAGAAATCCCGAGATCGATTCCGATCACATCCGTGTCGTACCAGCCGGTCAGCGGATTGAAAGCATCCACATAGCTGTAGCGCTGCCAGGCTTGCGGGTAGTGCCCGCGAATCCATCGCAACACGTGAATGGTGTCCGCAAAATCGAAGGGCAGCGAGCCCGCCGTGGCGCAAGGCACGATGCTGCCGTCAACGGGTCCAATCGGCGTTCCGTGCGCCGACGGACCTCCCCACGCCACGTAGCCTTTTTGCGAATCCGAAGCGCTGATTCCCCAAAGATCGGCGCTGTAATCCGAGAATTGTCCGGCAAGCGAAATACAAAACAGCCGGTGCGCCTGTGTTGCGGTGATCGAATTCTGGAAATAGTTCGCGAAGGCATCCTTCTTGCCCCGGAAATCGAACCACGCGTGCGAATACTGATGCACGAACAGCGGGTCCGACCCGGAAATGTAGGACAGCCCTTGATACTGGATCGTCGGGCGCGACCATACTGACCAACTGGACGCTGGAATTGGAAATGTCGGCGAAGCCATCGCCAGTAGATACAGCATCATGAGTTCACAATAAGCGTTCCACCTCGCCGAAAGAAAACCGGTCTCGGGCTTCCAGCCCATGGAAAGAGTCGTCCCGCCATTCAGCATCCAGGCGAAATTCACGTTGTTGTAAATTTTTGTGGCCAGGCCAGAGATTTGCGCATCTTGCGAAAAATGCTGCCGGCACATCAGCACACCGCAGAGCAGGATAGCCGTATCAATGGAAGAGACTTCCGAATTAAACGCCCGGGCCCCCGTCGTCATGTCCACAAAGTGATAGAGGAACCCGTTCATCCCATTCGGTTGCAGATGGTTCAAGACGAAGCTGAGTGTGGCCTGAATGCGCGCTGCGATGGCCGCGCTCGGTTGATAACCGCGCTGATCGCCGATGCAGAGTGCCGTCAAACCGAACCCCGTCGACGCGATACTGGATACCGTGCGCGTGTCGTTGCCCGCCGCAAACGCGCGGTCCTTGACTTGGCCCGTCGTCGGGTCAGCCTGCTCCCAGAAAAAAAGGAAACCAGCCTTCTCCATTTCCTCGAGCAATTGGTCGTCCGTCCCCGGGTACCCGTCCCCTGCTGGGGCCGGAGAGGGGGAAAAGTTTCCACGCCCGCAGCCGTACGGAAAGAGCGTGATTGTCGGCAGCGAAGAAATGGCAGCTATCTTGCCCATTTGTACGAGGAGTTCGCGCCTTGTGAATTTGCTTTTCACCATTACGTTCCCTCGCAAAGATTGTAAGACTCTTATCCTACCGAACCGGCCCGGCATTGAAAACATCGATTGCCGATCATATGCTATGATAAAACGATTTACTAGGCCCATCTAAGGCTATACGAATGGACAACGGCCGGTGGGTGCTGCTACCGTTCAAGAGCAGCACGGTCCCAGTTGCCAAGCGTTGCCGCCGCTTCGTAAGTGCTTTGGCAAAACTCAAGCAAGGCCGCAGTGGGCGACTCCGCCTTCCGCACCTCGTCGTAGAGGAGCAGGAATTCGCCGAGCTGCCGGTCGTAAAACGCCGCATCCGGGCCGCTACGCTTGTCTTTGAATCCCGGCGGTTCAGGAGCCGCGTAGGAATAGAACGCCGCGCCCTTGACGTTGCCGCCGCCAGGCCAAAAGCCAACACTGCTCACTTCGTGCGAATAAGCTTCGCGAGTCATGGCATCGGCCCCGGGACGTTCGGGCGCACGGCGGCCGGAAAAACGCGTGACCGCCAGATCGAAACTTCCCCAGAAGAAATGCACCGGGCTGGACTTGCCGATGAATCTGGCCCTGAACAGATTGAAAACCGTGTCCACGGATAAGAGGATGCGCCAAAATTTCTCGACCGACGCGCGGTCGTAGGAAGCGTGCACGCGATCTTGATCGAAAGCAATCGGATCGGGAATTTCCACTGGCATTTTCCAGATTTTGACTGCAATCTTCGCCGAGCGAAGCAATTCCATGAATTCCTGGTAGAACTCCGCCACAGAGCGCGGCTCGAGCGGAAGAGTCTTCACCAGTCCTTCGCTCGTCTCCAGTACCAGCCGATGCCGTATGAAGTCAAACCAGAGTTCAAATGCTCGTTCGCCGTAAGGGATACGAGATGTCGTCAAACCGCGGGCCGTTACATATAAAGGGATATTCCACCAGTGGTTCACGACTGGCGTGAGACGCAGCTTGACCTTGCCCACGATTTGCGTCCACATGTGCAGCGTGGCGCAGGTTTCTTTCCAAGAATCCAGCGCAAGGGCGGGCCAGCATTCTGGCTGATCGGGAGCGGCGTGAGCCATAGGGGGACTCTCAGACGGTGTTGACGGCTTCTGAAGGAAGGCGCTTGGCCGCCACCAGGCCGAGAACAATGAAAATCAACACGACCACCACCTGCGTCCCGAGGAACGATGGTTCTGATTGTGTGGGCGCCAACACCTTTAGCGCGGAAATCTTCATAAAAAACTGGGCGATCAAAACAAAAACGTTGAGACAAAGAGCGATGACAGCGCCGATGACATAGGCGCGCTGCCACGGCCGGGCCAGATGAAAGACGTAAAGGGTCGCAAGCGTGGCTGTCTTCAGCTTCCAGCGGTCGCGCCGGCGACAGCAAACTCGCTTGCGACAGGGGTCGAAGCAGGCCAACTCTACCCTCGGCGGTGCGGTATCTTCCGTCCGCGAACAATCAGTGGACGCGGTCCTTTTGAGGTCGCCATCATCCTACAACCGCTCGGCTACATTTGCCAGCTTTGACCATACCAGGACTTGCGAGGCCCTTCAGAAAGGTCATGCATTGCTTGGAGCGGCCGGGGACGTTTAATATTTCTTGAGTTGCTCCCGCGTGAAAAGCGGGTTGCCACCCTAGATCAGAATCGCTGGTTGGATCGGGAAATTCTCCGCGAAAAGACCCAAAGCTGTTACACGAAGGAATCTGCTTTTGGGAGGGATATTGGGGCGATTGCGCCTGAAACGGCAAAGGTGTAAGTGGCTTCAGGCCGCACTTGCTCTTCTAGAGTCAAGCAAGTGAGCTGAGGCGATTCGGTGCTTAAAGTCACGCGTGGACAAGGGCGGCCGCTTTGGCTTCTTTGGCGGCTTTGGCTTCTTTGCTGCCGGTGGCGGTTAGGTCTTGGGCGCCGAAGCCGATACCGATTTTTTTTAGGAAGGCGGTGGGGGGTTCGCCGCCGGCGAAGATCCAGACGTAGTCGTTGGGAATCTCCTCCGACTGGCCACCGATATCCATGATTACGGTTTTTTCTTTGAATTCCGTGGGAATGGAGTTG
>DATKHV010000065.1:0-135006 GCA_035510055.1 Candidatus Cybelea sp.
TGCGGATGTGAGTTCGTCCGGAACAGAAGCGATGGCGCGAGCTTCAGAGATCATTACTTCCGCGTATCCTCCATCCGTGGTTACGCCCGAAACCACAGGGTTCTCACAATTCACGGCGTCTCCGCGGCGGCATGGTTCGCATACCCCGTCTTCACCGGCAATGAGGCCGACGCCAACGCGTTGCCCGATTTTCCATTTGGAGACCCCGCTGCCCAGCGCTTCAATGCGGCCAACCACTTCATGCCCAGGAACGCGCGGCAGAGTGAGACCTGGATAAATGCCAGTGACCGTGGCGGCATCGGTGTGACAGATTCCGCATGCTTCCACGCGAATCCGAACCTGACCGGGTCCAGGTTCAGGAACTGAGCGTTCCACCACGCGAAGCTGGCCCGGTGCGGAAACTTCGACGGCTTTGTATGTGCCTTTCATCTATGTGTTCTCGCCTATGTCTTCCGCTCGAGGCCAACTTCAATCTTTTTCTCTCTCCATCCATTCGCGAATATAGGGAGTGCAGTTCTCAAGCTTCACGCCATCCGCTTCACAACGCGCGAGAAAACCCATCACGTCGCGACCGACTAAACTCACGTCTTTCAGATCTACAACGATGTCGCGGTAGTTCGTTTCGAGATCAAAAAGCCTTCTCAATTCGGCTATCGCCGGTGTTTCGATTCGGCCGCTTAGGGTGAACACTGTGAATCCCCCTCGCGTCGCAGTCTCAATCCTAAAAGTCATGGATCAGGCCACATCGCAGTCGCGGCTGTGCTGCACTGCGTTCCTTCCATCCGAGTACAGATCTCGAGGAATGCAAACGAGTGCCCAATTGGATCTCGTTGAAAACAAAGGTCAAAAAGGAAATTTGAGTGACAGAAACTTAGGAAGTGCCAGAATTCTGGGAGTTAGCGAGGTGACTACCGAACAGTGATTTTCTTTATGTTGAGCTGTTTGATTTTCAAATCCAGTGTGGACCGCGGAATTCCAAGTTTGGCAGCGGCTCCATTTGGCCCGGCAACCTTCCCGTTGCTTTCCGCAAGAGCCGCCTCAATCAGTTCCTTCTCATAGCTCCGGAGGGTCTTTGTGAGTGGACCAGATGGCTCCGGGCGCGGTGCGTTCTGGCTCGAAAGCCAGGCCTCATCGATCCAAAAGGTATCCCCGGTACAAAGGATTACGGATCTCTCGACGATATTTTGCAACTCACGAATATTGCCTGGCCATTGATAGGACTGGCATAGCTTGAGGGTGTTTTTGTCGATCTTGCTGATTTGCTTTCCGGTCTTCTCCGCATAGCGCCTCACGAAGTACTCGACCAGCATCGGGATGTCTTCCTTACGGTTCCGGAGAGGCGGCACATGGATCGGGAAGACGTTTAACCTGTAAAAGAGATCGGCTCGGAAGGCTCCCGCAGCGATCGCAGCCGATAAATCGCGGTTAGTAGCTGCGATAATTCGAACATCCGTGGGAATGACGCGGCTACCCCCCACTCGTTCAAATTGGCGCTCCTGGAGTACTCGAAGCAATGCAATCTGAGTTTCCGCGGGAAGCTCACCGATTTCATCCAAAAAGATGGTGCCGGAATGCGCCAGTTCAAAGCGGCCCTGGTGCCGCTGCAAAGCGCCGGTGAAGGCCCCCTTCTCGTGGCCAAATAATTCCGAGGCTATGAGCGAAGAAGGAATCGAGGCGCAATTCACGGTGATAAAAGCCTGGCCGGCGCGTTGCGAACCCTTATGTATAGCTCGCGCAATCAGTTCCTTCCCGGTGCCTGTTTCACCGGTAATCAGCACCGTAGAGTCGGCGGGAGCGACTTTCACGATGCTGGAAAGGACCGTTTTCAAGGCGGGCGAGGAGCCCACGATCTCTTCGAACATAAAGGCCTGATCGATTTGCTCCCTGAGGACCACGTTCTCGTCATGAAGGCGATCTTTCAGCCGCTTGATTTCTCCGAAAGCCTTCTCTAATTCAGCTTCAGCGCGCTTGCGTTGGTCGATATCCGTTGCCAAAGTGTACCAACGGACAACGCGACCTTCGGCATCACGCTGAGGAAGAGATCGTAGGTGAAACCAACGGTACACGCCATCGGCTCCACGGCTACGAGTCTCCACATCACGCGGCTGCCCAGTTTCGATCGAGTGCCTATAGGCGTCGGTCAGGCGAGGAAGGTCATCCGGATGGAGGGCGTCGGTCGTGGCCCAATTCTTCAATTCCTCAGTCGTCTTGCCGAAATATTCCGCGACTTGGCGGTTGACGAGTTCGACCTCGCCCGCCGCGTTGGCGGTAGACACGAATCCGGGAATGCTGTCGAGGATCAGACGTAGGTTCTGCTCATTCGACCGGAGGACATCCTCAGCACGTTTCCGCTCTTCAAGATCCGTGTTCGTTCCATACCATTTCACAATCCTTCCCGAATCGTTGCGCAATGGACTCGCACGGAATAGAAACCAGCGATACTCTCCGTCGAAACGTCGCAGGCGCGCTTCAATCTCGCCAGCCTCCCCAGAAGCCATCACGCGTCGCCAATAATCCACGAGCCGGCCGCGGTCCTCCGGGTGAAGTGCAACCGTCCAGCCCCAATCCGACGCCTGTTGTGGAGAGAGGCCGGCATAGTCCAGCCAGCGTCGGTTGAAGAATTCAGCTGAGCCGTCGGGACGGGCAGACCAAGCCAGCGCCGGAATGGTGTCGATGATGGTTCGCAGCCTATTTTCAGAGTTCTTAATTTCAACGAGAGCCTTTTTGATGGCTTGGTGCGATCGTTCAAGCTCGATCGCAATGAGCGCAATGTGGCTGGCCGCCTCGATTAATTCAAGATCTCGACTATTTGGAATCCGCGGCTCCGCATACGACATGCAGAAGGTGCCAAGAACCTCGCCGTCACTCGAAATGAGCGGTTCAGACCAGGCCGCGCAGAAACCGTGGTTTAGGGCCAAATCGCGAGCTTCATCGGGCCATCGCGGGTCGTTGGAAATATCCGGGATAATCACTCGTTGTTTTGTGAAGGCGGCGGTGCCGCAAGAACCTCTGTTGGCACCAATCGGCCATGGTGTGATGGCCGCCGTAAATGCGGCGGGAAGATGAGGGCCGGCACCCGGCAGCAGCTGCTTGCCATCCGGATCCATCAAACAGACCATTGAAGTAGTAGGTGGGGCGTGGGCGTCGATGGAGGCGCACAAATCGTTTAATACCTCGGACAGGCTGGCGCCATTGGCCATCATCTCCAGCGTTCGCTTCTCCGCGGCTAAGAGGGATTCCGCCTGCGACGGGGTTGTGGTATTCGGTCCTTGTTTGGATTCCGAGCCAGCTGGCCAAGCGACGCCGGCGGCGCCACTGGGCTCGGGGTCCGGTTTGAGTCGTGGTTCTGGGCTCTTCACGTTCTCCATCCTGGTCCCGGTTCATGATCCGCTCGAGATAAACATACGCTTTAACGGCGGCGCACGCCACTTAAGCGAGCGATCCCATTCGATGATCAGGCCTCGGTTCTAGGTACACGCGAGTATCCGGCACCCCGGCCGCCCCATGATGGATTGCTTGTTGGCGAGGTTGCGACCTCTACAGAACCACGGATGCTTCCTCAAAATTCAGCCGAGGATTGCGTGCGAAGAGCTTCGTCGGGTCTCCATAACCCAGGTTGCAGAGAAGATTGACCTTCCACTTGCCATCAGGAAAAAATTCCGCGTTCAGTTTATCCGCGTCGAAACCGGACATCGGACCACAGTCCAAGCCCAAAGCGCGCGCGGCCAAAATGAAATAAGCGGCTTGCAACGAACTGTTGCGGAAGGCGGTCTGGTCAATCAGGGATTGCTTCCCGATAAAATACCCGCGCATATCAGCTTGTGGAAAGAGCCTGGGAAGATTCTCGTGGAATTCGGTGTCCCAAGCGATGACGACGGTTACAGGAGCAGCCATGGTTTTGTCGACATTGCCGGGAGCAAGCGCTGGCTTGAGGCGTGCCTTGGCTCCTGGAGTGGTCAGAAAAACGAATCTGGCAGGCGAGCCGTTGGCACTGGTTGGCCCAAGACGGGCCAATTCGTAAGCCCGGCGCAGGAGTTCGGCTGGCACGGGTTCAGGAAGCCACGCAGAGTGTGTCCGCGCTTCGCGAAATACCTGATCGAGGGCCTCCCGTGAGATGGGGGTTTTCATGGCAGCAAGACCGAGTGGTTCAGATTGATTGTGCATTCTGGTTCTCTGTTGCTGGACACCGTCAACGCGAGCGGCCATCAAGGCTGAACGGGCCTGCCCCGAACTGAGAAATCAGCAAGGCGCCCCCGAGCATGGCGACATTTTTCATGAACAGAATCATTTGAAGCTGCGCCATCATGGGATCCTCGACCGTCCAGAACTTGTGCATCATCAAGGTGACGGGAACCAGGAAGATCGCAATGAGCCAGGCGCCAAGTTTTGCCCGATAGCCCAGCAAAATGCTCAGGCCGCCTGCGATCGCTAGCACGCCAGAAAGCGGAACCGCCATGGAAGCCAAAGGCACGCCTTGAGAAGCCGCATAGCCGATGGTTTGCTTATTAAAGTGATTAGCCCCGGCCAACAAGAAGATGAGCGCAAAGAAAAATCGTCCTAAAACGACCACCGCACCCTGGGAAAAGCTTCTGGTCTCCGTACCGTGGGAAATTGCCACTGCATTCGTTGCCATGTTTGTTCCTCCTTGGGCTTTTCGATGTTGTGAAGCGCCCTTTGGTTACTATAAATAACTACTTGCATTTGTACAGTAGGAACCTTAAAGTAACCAAGTGAGGAACGGCCATGCGACAGGCTGCGAAAAAACCACACGGTTGCCCCTTCGGAGAGTTGCTGGAAATCCTGGCCCGCCCTTGGACCATGCACGTTCTGTGGGTTCTGAGCACCAACGGCCCCACGCGCTTTGGAGCGCTGCGCCGGCAAGTGGAAGGGATTTCTTCACGAGTGCTGACGGAGCGCCTCCGCGTTCTCGAGCAAAAAGGTTTCGTCTTCCGCGACTATGAGCCGACCATCCCCCCTTCGGTAACCTATAGCATCACCGATCGCATGAAGGACATCAGTAAGGTGCTGAGCGGCTTAGACGACCTAGCGCGGAAGTGGCAGCAGGAGGACGCCCACCTGCAAACCAAGGCGGAAGGCGGCAAAGTCCGTGCTCCGCGCAGGGATGTTCGAGAAGGCCTGCCCGCTTAAGTACTCGTGTCACGGTTGCCCGTTTTCGCTCCGGCAGCCCCAGGCATTGTACTTGTTGTAACGAGTATCGTGATAACGCATCTAACCCGGGCAGAAGCGTTGCTTGCCTTCTAGGAGTTGCCTAGATGCAGATTGGTATCGACAGTTTCGCAGCCGCCATTTCCGATCCGGCCACAGGCCTGACGCTCAGCCCGGTGGAACGCATGCACCACCTGCTGGAGGAGATTGAGCTCGCTGATCGCGTCGGCTTGAACGTCTTCGGCATCGGCGAACATCACCGGGCGGAGTTCCTGGACTCGGCTCCCGTGGTGATTCTCTCCGCTGCTGCTGCGCGCACGGAAAATATCCGTCTCACCAGCGCCGTCACGGTTTTGAGTGCCTCCGACCCCGTGCGCGTTTTTCAGGAGTTCGCGGCTCTCGACCTCATCTCCCGTGGCCGCGCTGAGATTGTCGCCGGCCGCGGTTCGTTTGTTGAGTCTTACCCGCTGTTCGGTCTGCGTCTTGAAGACTACGACTCGCTTTTTGCGGAAAAACTCGATCTTCTGCTGAAAATCCGGGCAAGCACGAAAGTGCGCTGGTCCGGCAAACATCGCGCTGCTCTTACCGGCCAGGCAATCTACCCTCGCCCTCTTCAGGATCCGCTGCCGATATGGGTCGGTGTCGGCGGCACCCCCGAATCCTTCGTTCGCGCGGGTAGGCTCGGGCTTCCTCTTATGGTGGCCATAATTGGCGGTGAGCCTAAACGCTTCCGCCCGCTCATAGACCTCTACCGCGAAGCTGGCCGCCGCGCCGGTCATTCCCCCGAGCAACTTATAGTGGGTCTTCATTCCGTTGGCTTTCTCGCAGCCAGCACTGAGGAGGCTGCGGAAATATTCTTTCCAGGCTATGCGCACACTTTTACTGAAATCGGCAAGGAACGCGGCTGGCCACCCGCCACGCGCGCTCAGTTCGACGCCCAGCGCGGCCCCAGCGGCGCGTTGCTGATCGGCGACGCTAAAACGGTCGCCAAAAAGATCCTGTATGTGAATGAAGTTCTCGGCGGCATCTCTCGCATTACATTCCAAATGGGTGTCTCGACGCTTCCGCACGAAAAAATGCTGCAGGCCATCGAAATCCTCGGCACCGCTGTTGCGCCTATCGTTCGGAGCGAACTCGGCGTCACCACCGCACGCGCCTGATCAATCAGACGCTCAGCACTGGACAAGGAGCGTCACGCGCCACCGCGTAGCTCAGATCCCGCAAGCGCCCCAGCACGCCGGATTGCGGACTTCTTCCGATTACCAGCACATCCGCATGCCATCGGCGGGCCGCCTCAGTTAGCAGGTCTTTAATCGGGCCGATAGCGATGCTGACCCGAGCGTGCGAACCAGCGGCACTTTGCAGCTCCGCGATGCGGCGGCTCGCAACTTCCCTTTTCTCCGACTGCAAGCGCTCCTGCAAATCCAATTCGACTGGCAGCTCTGGCCCGCTCGCGGGAATCGCATGAACGAGCGAGAGATTCGCGTGCACGACCTGCGCAACCTGGCTGGCGTACCGCAGAACCCTTTGCGAATCTGAGTCCAAGCCAATGGCGCAGACCCATTCCCGATGTTCGAGCTGTCTTGGTGAAATGGTCTCCGCGTGCTGCGTGGTCAATACCGGGCAATCCGCATGGTTGAGCACCTTCGCCGTCGTCGAGCCAAGCAGAGCCCGGCGAAAGACGCCCGCGTGTGTAGGCATGACGATGAGATCGAATCCATTCTTCCGGGCGAGCTGCGTGATCTGCGTCGCGGCATCGCCAGACAACAAGACTCTCGGGCACTCGGCGCGAGGAAACTCAGACTTAAGGAACGATTCAAGTCTGTCCCGAGCAACCTTCTGCTGCTCTTCAGCGACTTCGGAAAGCGGCCGTACATAAAGTTGCGTTGCGTCATGGCTATAAAGGTCGAAGACGTGAACCAGGGTCACCCGAGCCCCCAAAATAGCGGCTGCCCTCTTCACATAGGCGGACATGGCCACGCAGGACGGCGAGAAGTCCACAGGGAATAAAATATTTTGCATCGTCGCCATGCTTATGGACGCAACGTCGAGGATGGTGGGGCAAGCACGTTCCCTCCGGTGTCTTCGCTCCCACCCGTAAGAGGGCTATCCGTATTGATCAGATATTGTTGATGATCGACGGTGAATACTCTTCGTCCGTAGATCTTTACCTCCACAGTCGTCTCGTCGCGGCAAGGAACCCAAAAACCATCAATTCTTTGGTATTGCCGGACAAACTCCGCGCCATTGATCCAGAAGGACGGTTTCTTAGCGGGGTGCCCAGCGATTTTCACAACCGCGAAATCCGCTGCATCGATCCATATTTTCCCCTCAAACAAATACTTGTCTTTGCGTCTCGGAATGGCTTCGAGAACGAAGCAGTGATAAGGGCCAACTTCCTCCTCTCCCGCCAGCGCAAACGTATAGTTCGCAGCGGTAATCGCACTGTTGTGGTGCTCACGGCCAGAAGATGTCTCACCCTCGCTCTGGATCAGGCGGTCGAACACCAAGTGACGCACGATCCCCGAGCCCTTTTCGGAGGTCTTCTTGAACACTTTCTTGTCGGGTGCCTGGTAATCGACACGAACCACTGCCTGTGCCGCCAATTTCCCTTCCAGGTTTCTAATCTCGTATGTTCGCACCGCCGAATACCGCTGCAACTGCTCGTTTCGCAAGCGATTACGCTCCAGCATTTTTGCGATGACGTCGTCGCCTGTCAGCCCTATAGGAGCCGTGAAGCCCGCAGGGTCTGCTTCCGCCGCCGTCTGGCCGGCGAAGTTCTGGCTTTGCGCAAACAACGCCGCTGGAGTCGCTCCCAAGACACAAGCGATAGCAGCCAATCTTTTCCACCGTTCAAGCTGAATGGCCATAGTTGATGACCTCCCCTCTCTCTGTATTTTTCCCGAAAGCCTCCGCGCCATACTTTCAGTCAGCGAAACTGAGAATGAAGCCATCCACGCGGCGCTGAAAACCAGTGAATTGGCCAAAAAACGGCGAACTCATGTTGTTATACACTTCGCGAAAATTGCCATGGTTCGTGAGATTGATCGAATACAACCCGACGCGAACTTTGTGTTTACTTCCGCGCTCCAGGAAAGGCAGGTGCAGACGAAAATCCCGATAAACCTGCGTATCGACGGAAAAGAACGTCGGGAAGCGCGCGCCGTTCGGCACCCCAGCATAGTTCTGCAGCACATCAACGTTTGAGTAAGGAAAGCCTGTGTGGACGTCAACAACTGGACTCGCCGTCAGCGACCATGGAAGGTGGATGACCCCCCAACTGACCACGCGATGCGGCACATCCGAAGGCAGGATGCCCGAAACGTTCGGGCGAATCACGGGTTGCTCGAACGGGAGGAAAATGTTCGATACGGTATTCAGATCGCCGCGCGCCCGGCTCCAAATGTAGCTGACATTCAGGTCGGCGCCGTGAACCGGTTGAAAGTGCAGCGTAGCTTCAAATTCATGGTAGTTCGCTTGGCCTGCAGGAAAAAGGCCCAGCAGGCCAGCACTTCCGAAAACGCCAGGAATTGGATTCACGACGAACAAATCGCGCGTCTGGCTGTAGATATAGCTGACGCGAACGACCGCGTTGCCCCACAATTGGCGGTCCACTTCGATATTGCCGACGAAACTGCGCGGACTCGAGCCGGGCCCCGACCGCACTCGCGACGCCAACGAGCTGGCGCCATTGCCGATGAAGGCGTTGACATAAGGAATAGGCGATCCGGAGAGTTGGCCCGTTTCGTCAAAAAAACTTATGGTCCGCTGCGGATTATGAACGAAGTCTGCTTCCAGCAAGGAAACGCGGTCATAAAACAGTCCGGCTCCGGCACGAAAGACCGTCTTCTGATTTTTTCCCGGCGAATAAGCAAAGCCAGCACGCGGTCCGAGCGCCCCAGTCCGCCCCACGGTTTGGCTGGTCAGGCGGCCGCCTACGTCGATCGATAGGTGATCGTTCAACATCCAGCGGTCCTCGATGAACTCTTCCACATCCGTGGCCGAAGCACCTAGCGGTCCGTTGCTCGCAAAACGGATCTCTTCCGCGAGCGTCCCGTCTTGCCTCAACACTTGAATAGGGTGCGACAGGCTATTGCCGTCATAAGACCGATGCGTCACATCGGTGCCAATTTTAAACTCATGCCGGCCAAGCCACTTCTTGGGCGCAAACTGAAATGTTGGGTACGCTTCGAACTGATTGGCGGCCCTCGTCCAGGAGTTAAAGAAATTGCCTTCCCATCCTTCGGGATTCACCAGCATGTCCACCGGTCCTTGGCCGTGGGCATTGCTATCAAACCGCGTATAGCGCAACGCGATCCGGAGCAACGCCCCGGACTGAAAGCTGTGAAAGTCCGAGATTCCTGCCGAGACGCCTTTTTGGTCGTAATCCGAAGCAGCCGTCTGCGGCACGAGTGCGGTTATATTGGCGAACTCCGTGCGCATCGGGAAAACATTTACGTCGGCATTGAACACGTGTTCCGGAGACAGGATCGCTTGAACTCGAGTGAACGAATTGAAACCTTGCGATTTAATTTCGTTCTGCGGCCAGGCTAACCCGCGCACCGGATCTCTTCTGACGTCGTACTCGTATACTTCGGAGAAGCTCCATCTGCCGCCATCGCCGACGGGGCCGCCAAACGAAACCCGTGGCGTCGCTTGCGAGACGCCGACGAAGTGACCGTTCTTCCCGCGCAGGCTGACGTTGAAATCTTTCACTTTGTAGAACCAATCGCTCGGAGGCGGCGTGGTCTCGATGGTCGTCAGTCCGCCGGAGAAACCCCCGTTCTCCGCGCTAAACGGAGTCTTCTCGACATTGACCGCCTGAATCGCGTCGATGGGCACCGGAATCGAGAACGACCCTGTCACGGGGTCGACCATCTTTGCCGAATCCACTTGCAGCATTCCTTGATTCTCGGAGGAGCCCCTTACACTCAGTTTTCCGTCCAAGGTGCGGATCACACCTGGAACTACCGGTAACGCGTCTCGGAACTTCTGCTGCGCCAGCGGCAGCGTTTCCAGCTGCGCGTTATTGATGGTTGAAGCCGGAGAAGACTTTTCTGTTGGCAGGCTTGCGGTCTGTTCCTTGACTTCCACTTTCTCCACGACCGTATCGAAGGCCAGGGCAATGTTGGCAACTGCGCTCTGATTCGCGTTGAGCGAAACCGTTTCCGCAAACGGCTTGAAGCCTTGCTGGTTTACACGAAGGGTATACGTGCCCGCGGGCAACTTCGTAAATTCGAAATGTCCCATGGAATCCGTCAGGGCGGAAAGAAGCTCAGCATCCTGAGAGCTCTCCTCTAACTCCACGCGGATGCCTTCGAGAGAACTTGCTTCCGCTTGCTGGCCGAGTACCGTCACTACGCCCTGGATTGTTCCACCAGAAGATTGCGTCGATTCTCCCTGCGCGGTCATCGCTCGCGCCGCGCCGGCGCCAACGCTCAGAGCCAAAGCCAGCAAAACGCCGACCAGGTGTTTGGTGGCTTGTTGCGACGCACGCAGTTCTAAACGGCCCATAAAACCAGTTCCCTTAGCCCTTCGGAATGGGATACAACTGCGCCCGGATCGCGTGGTTGACTCACCGGACTTCACTAATTCGCAATGCGTCTGATGCTTGGAGAAAGCAGAACGACACAAAAAATGAACGAGCTCACAATGAAATGGTTGGCGTGAAGATGTAGGAACCGATTTCTAGAGGCAAATCATTTCGTTTCAAAGACGCTATTCGTGGACACCACAAGCGCTGGGAAGCAATGCCCAGTGGAGGCAACCAGTCCCGGCCATTTCTCCGGGACGCACGCCAGGTTATTGCCGCGACATTTTTGCGACGAGCACTGGTACCGCTCGGCGTGGAATCAAACGCTGCGCGAAAACGCTGAGTTTGTTTACAAAACCGGGGATCACCAGTCCCCCGCCGCTCGCCAACGATTCCAAAGCGTCTCGCACAACATCCTCGGGCGATTGATAAGCGAAGCCCAACTTTCGATTCCTGTTTTTCGCTTCTCCGTTGTGGCCATTCGCAATAATCCGGCCGGGGCAGAGCGTGACCACAGTCACTCTGCTCGACCGAAGTTCTTCCTGAAGTCCTAACGAGAAACTTGTCACAAACGATTTCGTCGCGGCATAGAGGCTCGCGTAGGGAATCGGCTGGAAACCCGCTGTGGATGACACGTTGATGATCCCCGCTTGAGGATGTTCCATCAGCAATGGCAAGAGCGAATAGGTGAGCTCGACGACAGCAGCATTATTCAGCCGCAGCATTTCCATCTGACGTTGCAAGGTAAGGTTCAAGAACTCTCCGCGGACGCCGAAGCCCGCGTTGTTGACAAGCAGGTGTACCTGGAGCTTCCGATCGCGTAGTTGCTGAGCGAGGCGCGGGCCCGCCGAATCAGACGCAAGGTCAAGTTCCAGCGCCTCGGCGAGAATGGCATGCGACCTCTTCAGCTCGCTCGCCAGATTTTCCAGCTTGTCTCTTGATCTGGCAACGAGAATCAGGTTCTGTCCGCGCCCTGCGAGAGCGCGCGCGAAGACTTCTCCTAACCCTTGAGAAGCGCCGGTAATGATGGCAAAACTTGAATTCTTCATCCCCACACAGCCTCGCGCCCAAGGCGCATGCGCAACGAGACGGCTCCTCTTAGGGTGTTAGATACCCGAATGGAAGAGAAAGATACAAATTCCCAGCGAGCCCTGCCTGCATTTTCGACTCGCGTCTCGTTCTACCAGGCGTGGAATTCTTCCGCAAAACTTTTTGTGTCTCTTTACTAGGATCGAGAATCCAAGGGCAAGTACGTGAAGTGCAAGTGCATGTTTTGTCGGCCGCCCGGCACGACAAGCCGGAGGGTCCAGACGAAAGGGGTTGTGTGTCTGCACGGCGGCAGTTTTTCGCTTTGTCCCATCAGCGGTTTTCCGTGTCGCTGTGCTCGCGGACAAAAACATAGTCACAAAGAGCTGGCGATGGCCTACGCAAAGGCGTCCGGTCGATTTGCAGTCGCCGGCCTCTTCCTGGCGGCACTGCTCGCGCTAAGCTCTCTGCAGGCTTCACCCCATGACCCCTCGGCAAGTTCAGCCCACGCCGGACACGAAGCCATGGATATGCCGCTGCCAATGCCTGGCCAAACTCAGGATCAAGCCGCGCGGCAGGCACTTATTGGCTCTCGGCACGCTTGAGATTTAACGTTCTCGCGACGTTCTGAAATCGGGCTGGGTTGCTGGGGCATTCCCGGCACTCACCCTCATCGGTTTCGTGTTGCTCCTCTTTCACGAGCAACCACCGCGGAATGCAGGGAGCTGACCATGTCACCGTGATGAAGCGTATTCAGGCGGAGCATCTCAATTTTGCGATCGTTGGCGGCGGTGTTGGCGCCGGGCAAAAGAGTTGTCGGAGTCACGCACTCGTTGGCATGCCCTTTTCAACAAGTCCTTGGGGACCTCGGCGGCTGGGTAGAGACCTGTCTGGACAGGGCTTTTGGCCGCGATGAGAGGGGCCGTTACGATCCTCCCTAAAATAGTTTGTGTCCATCTACGAGGATCGAGAATCAAATCGCCAGTTGGTGAAGTGCAAAACTAACTTTTCCCAGCCTTCCACCATGGAGGGCCAAGAAGCCTCGGAGGCGCTATGTCTGAATTGCAGCAGTTCCCTACTTTGCCCAATCAGCCGTTCCGACTCGATGTCCCTCTGCACGAACTCCTGCAGCACTCTTCGCGTGATCCTTCGTCACAGCGGCCGGAGTTGACGAAAGCCGAGACGTTGCCCGCTGCCGTGTTTCCCCAGTATCCAGAGCTGTTTCACGATCTCGATGAACAAGATATCTCCGCGCACGAAACCGTCGTCGGCACGGGAAAGCGTCATTGGCCTGCTTCGAAGATCCTGAAGACCATGAAAGGCTGGATGTTTCCTTACTTCAAGTCTCGATTGCTTCCAGGAGACTTCCAGCCGATCATCGCCTACCTCTTCACCGAATGGAAATGCAATCTCGATTGTCATTACTGCTGGTCTTACGACAATCGTGTGAAAGGTATGACCGAAGACACGGCGCGGCGCGCCATTGACTGGCTGCACTCCACACCTTGCCGCGTTCTTGCGCCCACGGGTGGCGAGCCGCTCCTGCGGCCCGATTTCGTCCACAAGGTCGTGTATTACGCCGCCAAGAAAGATTTCTGGGTTTACCTGGCCACGAATGCGCGGCTTCTGCGGCCGGAAGTTACGGACCGCTTGGCCGACGCGGGGATTGCCACCATCAACTTCGCCGTGGACACCATCCAGGAGAAGCCAGGCTTGCCCAAAGCGCTGGAGCACGTGCGCTCCTATTTCGACTATCTCGTCAGACGGCAATACCGCTACGGATACACCGTATTCTTCAACACCAACATCTGCCGAACCAACATTGAAGACGTCAAAGAGCTGGCCAAAATCGCTCACGACAACGGCATCTCCATCACCTTCCACATCAACGAAGCCCCCATGATGGCGCAGAACCACTTCCAGCATTTGCACGAGAACGATACATACATTCGCCCGCAAGACTTCCCGGTCGTCGACGATCTTCTGGACTGGCTCATCGACAAACAGCGCCAGGGCTGGAAGATGGTCGATTCCATCCCCCGGCTCCAGAACATGAAAGGCTTCATGCGCGGTGTCGGCGAACACTGGGGCTGCCGCGCCGGACAGAACTGGTTGATCGTTCGCACGGACGGAACTCTCGCCCCGTGCTTTCCCATGTACAACGCGAAGTTCGATTGGGGCACCGTCGAAAACCAGAAGTTCGACCTCAAACAACTCGCGGAGATGAAGCAAGGCTGCGAGCCGCAATGTTTTTCCACGCTCGGCTATAACGTCGCCTACTGCTACAGCGCGGCTCGCGTCATGAAGTGGCTCTGGAAACAGGCGATGCATGGCTTCCAGGGCGTAACCGGCAGTTTCGAGTAGTCGGAAATCCACCATAGTAGTGCTGCAAGGAGTGGGATGCGCTCCCTAGGAGGTGATTTGTGTCCGCAGGCTTGGCGCCAACCATAACCGGCTATCGCCTAACCGATGGTTCCTTCGAAGCCTACAAACGCGAACAATCCCGAATTGCACGGCGAAGGCTCTATCCGCTGACGGCTTTCTACACCACGTATTCGCTATTCGTGGCTCTGCTTGTTGGTTTCGGCAGTCATCATCCATGGTTCGGGATGGCTTTCTATTTAACCGGAATCCCCGTGTGGAGTTTGGTGGAGTATCTTTTTCATCGCTACGTCCTCCACGGCCGCTTTCCTCCGGGCCAAGGATTGCTTCGCCGCTTTCTTCACGAGCGGCTCGATCCTCTTCACTGGGAACACCATGACAGACCTTTTGATGGGTGGCACATCAGCGGCGAGTTGAAGGATATCTTGCCGCTCTTTTTCGTGGCCGCGCCTTTCAGTTTTCTGTTCCCTGTGTATACCCTGCCCGCCCTGCTTGCAGGTGTCGTCGAAAGCTATGTCGGCGAAGAGTGGCTTCATTATTTCTTGCATTTCGGAAAGTCTCGCAATCGCTACTTCCGCCATCTCAAGCGCTACCATCTGTATCATCACAGCCCGCGCGGGATGGAAAAGGGTTACGGGATCACCAGCGGGATTTGGGACCTGGTATTCCATACGCAGTATCCCAAGCCGGTTCGCAAGTCACTCTTCGAAAGCAGCCCTAACCGCATTCGCGTCCGGAAAATGACGCCGGCCGAAGCTTCAAGACTTTTCCGCGAGAGGTTCACGAAACGCTGACTGGCACTTTAGGTGCCGTCGCTGGTGGGTAGTAATCCTGCTGCTTGCTCACTCCAATAACCTTTTCATCTAAGCTTCGTCGCTAATGTCGCAAGGTAAAGATTCTCACCGCCCAGGCGCGTGCCAGGGATCCACGGGGCGAGTGATGGGTAGGACTGTCTCGGGCTGAGTGACGTCGGTGCCCGCATGGGTGTATCTTGTTGCTCTTCGACTTCATCGAGGAGATGCACGAAAAGGAGGAGCCGTTCGAGCGTACGCTTCTAGATCCTGGGATTGCGCGTATTCGCCCGTGAATAGAAGACGCTGCAGCCTCGGCTCGGTAAGACGCTTTGTAACAGTGAATTGAGGCGCCAAGAATTACCGTGAGCGATTCGTCCAAGCTATCCGGAGGCCGCTATGATCAAATTCCTCGCCCAATTATTCCGGGGGCTTCACTACATTGTAGGGATTTCCGCGCCTTCGCCCGGCACCAGCGACCGCAAGTTTGTGTTCGCGTGGCTTGGCGGCATCGCGTTCATTGCGGCCTTTTTCATGTTCCTGGTCTTCTACATCATCCCTTTTCTGTACTTCAGGCCTTGAGGGACTGATCGAAGAAGGTTCCCATGTCCAAGATCTGTTTAAATACCGGAGCTTCGCCTTTGTGGAATACCATACACCAAGGTCCAAACCTCATTGGTGCTCTTCCCTTTACTAGCTCAAGTGGTCAGCAGCCAAGAAGGGAAACAATGAAACTGCACAAATATACACCAAGCAGACCCCTGATTAACTGATCAGCAGGTAGCCAGCCGCAATCACCGACAAGTCTTGGTCGTTACTTCTTCAGCCAACCTTGTAACTCCAGCCAATCAGAAAACCTATCGATCCAATGATCCGTAGGGAGGTTTTGCTTTCGCATTCCAAAGCCGTGGCCACCCTTGGCATACATGTGCAGCTCGGCCGGTTTGTGAGCACTGGTCCACTTTTCGTACAAGGAGACGCTGTCCGGTGCGAGTCCCAGTTGATCATCGGTGGCAGCCGCGACAAACACCGGCGGCGCATCCGCTGGAACGGGAGAATCTCTAAACCTGCCCCCGGCGGCATAGATCAGGCCTGCGAAGGCGGGCCTGCCCTCCGGTGCATAACCAAAGGCCACTCCGGCAGAAACCGTTCCACCAGCGGAGAATCCGATAATGCCAACGCGATCCGGGGAAACTCCCCAGTCCGGCGCGTGCTGCCGCACATAAGTGACCGCCGCCAACCCATCGGCGATGGACAACGGAACGACCTTGTCTAATATCTCTTGAAATTTCTGCCTGTCTCGAAACAGCGCCGTAAATTCCTGCGTGGCGTCCTCGCCGGTGTGGGCAAGGCGGTACTTCAATACAAAAGCCGTTACGCCTTTCGCGGTCAGGTGCTTGGCAACATCGTCACCCTCACTGTTGATCGAGAGGGCCAGAAAACCGCCGCCCGGGCAGATCACCACTGCGGTGCCGTTTCTCAACTCCGGCGAAGGCTTGAATACGGTCAGCGTTGGCTTGGTCACGTTAGCGACGACTTCAGTGTTCCAGGTTTTCGAGAAGTACTCTTTCTCTGGATAGTTCTCCTGCGTCGAGCCAGGCGCCGTGCCGGGGTAGAGCGGAATGATCTCTTGAGCGGCTCCCCGGGGCGCCAGGAACACCAGTAAGCAAAGGGTTCGAATGAGGAATGTTTTCATGGGCGCATAGTCTATCAGAGAGAAGACCCGTTTTAATTTGGCAAAATCTGACATAGGATTAGTCCACCGTGTACAAAGTAAAGAGCAAATCTTGGCGAAGAATTACCCACTTCTACCGCTCGTTCTCGGAAATACCTGGGAATAGCCGGTTCAGGCCCTTGTTGGAGTTTGTGGAACAAATCGCGGCCTTTGATTTTGCGCACCTCCTCTACGGGTCCACTTCCCACATTCGACTTGGCATTTCCTATCAGCTTCACTCGGCAAGGAGATCTGCGGTGCTGTGCGGCATGTTGCTCGCCGCGAGCGCTCCAACAGATTTCTTGTGCTCCAGTGCGCGCCAGCAGCAGACTGATCCGACGACGCCTGTTGTGGTGCAGCCTGGTGCGCCAGGTAAGCCGAGCAGGACGCTGCCGCCGTCGACAAAGGGCACGCTGCCGGCGAGGTCACCAGCGGACGTGGGGTTCATGCAAGGCATGATCATGCATCATGCGCAGGCGGTGGAAATGACGACGATGATGGCCACGCATACAGAGAACAAGGATCTGCGGTCGCTAGGGGCACGAATCAGCAGCTCCCAGTCGGATGAAATTAGATTTATGAAGCGGTGGCTGGCGGCTCGGGGAGAATCGGTCTCTATGGCGATGCCGGGAATGCCGGGCATGGATATGTCCGGCAAATCGATGCCGCTTATGCCGGGTATGCTTACGGCGGAGCAGATGGAAGCGCTGCGCAAGGCGAGGGGCGCCAAGTTCGACCGCTTATTTTTGACGGGAATGATTCAACACCACGGCGGCGCGCTGACCATGGTCAAGGATTTGTTCGACACCGCGGGTGCCGGGCAGGATGCCGAGCTTTTCAACTTCGCGACGGATGTGGACACTGGGCAACGGGCGGAGATCGGGATTATGCAAGCTATGTTAGAGAAACAAACTTTAGAGGAGAAGCGATGAACCGAATGCCGAGTCTTGCTTTTCGCGCGGTAGTGGCGGCGATTTTTTTGTGTTCCGGTGTGAGCCGGCTCCGGGCGCAGACCCCTGCAACCCCGCCACCGGCGCAACAAGCCGACAAGGAAGATGATGAGGACAAGAATCCGTTTGCTCCGGAGCCGGCTCCAGCGCTACCGCCGGGGATGGCGGGGTCGGATGCGAACGATCCGCGCGCCAATCTGGCGCCGGGGCTATATGACGCGGGGGAAGCCTCGCTGGGCATCAAGCACCTGCTACTTCTCAAAAAGCCGGACGCGTTTCAACTGGGGGCTTCCGATCCCGATGATCCGAAGGTGCAAGAGGTGATCGGCCAGCTCGGCATGCGCAGGGCATCGAAAATGCCAAAGCCGCTGCAACTGGTGATTGCACAGCTTGCTTTCTCGAACTCGGACTTGGCGTTCCAGGGCAAACATCTGTTCCAGGGAAACTTTTATGGTGTGAATATCTTTGACATTTCCAATCCGGCGAACGCGACTTTGCTGACTTCCCTGGTGTGCCCGGGCGGGCAGGGGGATGTATCAGCGTATAAAAACCTGCTGTTCATGTCGGTGGAAATGCCCAATGGACGCCTGGATTGCGGCGTGCAGGGGTTTCCACCGGAGCCTCCGCCGACCGCGGAGCAGGAAAAAGAAAAAAAGCGGCGTCCCCCGGCAGCACAAAAGGACCGTTTCCGCGGCGTGCGAATCTTCGACATTTCCGACATCAAGAATCCCAAGCAAGTGGCGGCGGTGCAGACGTGCCGGGGATCGCATACGCATACGTTGGTGACCGATCCGAACGACAAAGACAACGTTTATATCTACGTGTCAGGCACATCGTTTGTGCGTCAGGCAGAAGAGCTGGCCGAATGCTCCGATGAAAAGCCAGACAAGGACCCCAACACGTCGCTGTTTCGCATCGACGTGATCAAGGTTCCGGTGGCGGCGCCGCAAGACGCCAAGGTGGTCTCCAGCCCTCGCGTATTCATCGACCCGCGAACCGGCGCACTGAACGGCCTGAACAACGGCGGCACTCATGGCAAGAACGGCAAAGAGGAGAAGCCCGCGGACACGAACCAGTGCCACGACATCACGGTGTACTCGGCGATTGGCTTGGCGGCGGGCGCGTGCTCGGGAAACGGGCTTCTGCTCGACATCAAGGATCCGGTACATCCGAGGCGTGTGGATGCTGTGAACGATCCGAACTATTCGTATTGGCACTCCGCTTCGTTCTCGAACGATGGGAGCAAAGTCGTGTTCACTGACGAGTGGGGCGGCGGACTAGGAGCACGATGCCGCGCGAACGATCCGAACAAGTGGGGCGCGAATGCCATCTTCCGTTTGCAAGACAACAAGCTAAGTTTCGCGAACTACTACAAGCTGCCCGCCGCACAGGGCGATACCGAGAACTGTGTGGCGCACAACGGCTCGCTGATTCCAGTTCCCGGCCGCGATATCGAAGTGCAGGCCTGGTACCAAGGAGGCATCTCCATTGTGGACTTCACCGACCCGGCGCAACCTTTCGAAATTGCCTATTTCGATCGCGGGCCAATTGATCCGAAGACGCTAGTACTGGGCGGTGAATGGTCGGCGTATTGGTACAATGGCTACATTTACGGTTCAGAGATTGCCCGCGGCCTGGACGTCTGTGAACTGACCCCGACCAAGTTCCTGACGCAGAACGAAATCGACGCCGCGAAGGTGGTTCAAGTGCCTGACCTGAATGTGCAGAACCAGCAAAAAATCGTGTGGCCTCGACAGCTGGTGGTGGCCAAGGCGTACCTGGACCAGTTGTCGCGGTCGCAGACCTTGTCAACAGATCAAATCGCAACTCTGCGGAAGGCGATCCAAAGTGCAGAGAGTTCGCACATGAGCAAGAGGACACTGGCGAAGTTGCAGCACTTGGCGCCATCGTTGGAAAACACCGCCGCCAGTGTGAAAACTCAAGTGGACTCGGCACGCTTGCATGCTTTGGCGGATATCCTGAAGCATCCATCAACGTAATGACATCGCGATCCCGGCGGCTTTCCGTTTAGGCCGCGGATTTATGACCGGTTCGTCGAGGTCTGATCTCCTGTTCCTGCGCCCAAGTGGGCGCCTCCGCGTGCGCGACCGCGGCTGTAACTAGAGACTCGCCCGCGACTCCAAGGTAAAGGACACATGCAAAAAGAGAACGGCCCGGAATCTCGAATTCCGGGCCGCGTTGTCCCGCCGCGTCTTAGGCGGCCATCTGCTTTGCGAGTGGCGTTGTCGTCTTGATTTCAATCTTGCGCGGCAACGCTGCCGCCGCCACCGGCGCGGTGATCTCTAACACGCCGTTGACGTATTCCGCTGTCAGTTTCTCGATGTTCACGCCCTCGGGCAGCGTGAGCGTCCGCTCAAACGCGCCGTAAGCGATCTCCTCTTCGAAAAGCTCTGCTTCTTTCTTCCTGTGAGTCAGTTTCCTCTCGCCACGAATCACGAGAAGATTCCCCAGTGCTTGAACCTGCACTTCCTTCGGCACTACGCCTGGCAACGCTACGCGGCAAACATACTTCTTTGCTTCTTTGTCCACGTAAGTCTCCACCGCGGGAGAAATGTTGAACTCCTTCTTGAACTCGGGCAGCTCCAGCCCCCCGGTCTTGCCCGTCAAAATACGATTGAACATTTCGTCGAATTCACGGCGAAAATCAAACAAGTCTTCGAACAACCTTTCCGTGCTGTACAGATTTTTCATCCGACCCTCCTCCGTTTCATTCCGCCTCACCAGAGGCGACGTTTTGCTTCGTATTGAGGCAGCGGGGGACGACGAAGTATTTCTCCCCCCGAGAAGACACCAGTGTGTCCCCGCACTGGCCGTGCCTCGCGTGGAGTTCGGGCCTCACTGCTGCCTCATAGAGAAGAACACTAGCTCTGCCAGGTCAAACCTCCGTCTGGTCTTCCGCTGAGGCAGAGCTGCGGGCTTGGCCGTTTTTCTCCGCGCCCGGCAGCCACGCCAACCCATTCCCTTGGCAGTCCGTGTTCTTCCACGCGTCCTTCTTACCTCTCTTCTCGCGGCAAAATCAGTGACCACGGTTACCATTCAACGTGACTTGAAGTATCCATCTATCTGTTCTGCGTCGTTCTCGGTTGCTCGCGTTTAGGACTTCTGTGCCACAAGTCACCGCGGCACGTGACGTTAGTCACGGTCGCAAACCGTCCAGGTGCGCGACAATTCGAAGTACGCCCGAGCCTCGGTGCATTATCGCTGACGGCCGCATGAGGGACGGTACGTGACCAACTTTGAGCGCTGTTCGCTTTGATTACAGCTCAAGCGGAAAGAATCGTCATGTTCAGCGTTTTGAGGAAGCCGAATAACATTGCCTTCTTAACGCTGACGGGCATCTTTCTCCACTTGATCCTGAGGTTTCTTCTGCATTCTCCACGAATCGCCTGGCAAGCCCCGCTAATTGTCGTCTTGATCGCCGGCGGAATACCTCTCTTGGTTCCCCTGACGCAAAAACTTTTTGCGCGGGAATTTGGGTCCGACCACCTCGCTGGAGTTTCGATCGTTACCGGCGTGATCCTTGGCGAATATCTTGTTGCTGCTATCGTCATTCTGATGCTCTCGGGAGGAACAGCCCTCGAAGAATTCGCCAGGCGACGCGCTTCTTCGGTTTTGGATGCGCTCGCCAAACGCATGCCGCAAGCCGCCCATCGAAAAATCGCAAACGGACTCGTTGATGTAGTTCTCAAGGACGTAGCCATCGGAGACCATCTGGTCATTTTCCCGCACGAAATTTGTCCCGTTGACGGAATTGTGACCGAGGGCCACGGAAAAATGAATGAAGCTTACCTCACAGGTGAACCGTTCGAAATTGCGAAGACGCCCGGCTCCGAAGTGCTCTCGGGCTCCATCAATGGCGATGCCGCTTTGCAAATTCGTGCGGAGAGACTTGCCGTGGATTCGCGCTACGCGAGAATCATGCAAGTCATGCAAGACGCGGAGCAACGCCGCCCGCGCATTCGCCGACTCGGAGACACGCTTGGCGCTTGGTACACGCCGCTGGCGCTGGCGCTCGCGGGTATAGCTTGGGCCGTAAGCGGCGAATCCCACCGCCTTCTTGCTGTGCTCGTCGTGGCCACGCCCTGCCCGCTTCTCATCTCGATTCCTGTGGCGGTGATTGGGGCGATTTCGCTGTCGGCGCGCCGCGGCATCATCATCAAAAATCCGGCCGTGCTCGAGCAGATCGATCGTTGCCGCACTCTGATTTTCGATAAGACGGGAACGCTGACGTACGGCAGACCTTCGCTGTCGGAAATTCTATGCGCTCCCGGATTTGCTAGGGACGGCGTGCTAGGAATTACCGCCAGCTTGGAGAACTACTCCAAACATCCGCTGTCCCAGGCGATTCTCGAAGCCGCTCAAAGCGAAAACCTGCACGTGGAACTTGCTTCGGAAATCAGCGAGCGCCCCGGCGAAGGGCTGCGCGGAAAAGTCGGCGGCCATCTCGTTTGGATTACGAACCGCAAGAAAGTAATCGACCGCGGACTCGCCCTGCCCCCGGTCACCGCCGGGCTGGAATGCTTAATTTTTCTCGACGGCGTTTACGCCGCAACTTTTCGATTCCACGACAAGCCCCGCCAGGAGAGCCACACCTTCATCAAACATTTGGGGCCACGCCATGCGGTCAACCGCGTCCTGATCGTCTCCGGCGACCGCGACCAGGAAGTGCGGATGTTGGCTCAGCAAGTGGGCATCACCGAACTGCATTCGGCGAAGAGCCCGGAAGACAAAGTTGCGATCGTCCGCAAGGAAGCGTCGCGATCTCCTACGCTGTTTCTTGGCGATGGCATCAACGACGCGCCGGCGATGAAAGCAGCAACTGTAGGCATTGCCTTTGGAGTGCAGAGCGATATTACGGCCGAGGCTGCCGACGCCGTCATCCTGGAAACTTCGCTCGGCCGGGTCGATGAGTTGCTGCACATCGCGCGGCGCATGCGTGCTATTGCGCTGCAATCTGCTGTTGGCGGGATGGCTTTGAGCATCTTAGGGATGATTGCCGCTGCTTTCGGATACCTGCCGCCCATTGCAGGAGCCGTCGCGCAGGAAATCATCGATCTCGCCGCCGTGTTGAACGCGGTGCGCGTCGCGTTGCCCACGGATTCGCTGACGGATTTTTGAGCTGGGGTTAAATCGAGAAATTGGTAAGAGCCTGCCTCCAGCTTGGTTACTCGAATTGTTTTTTGAACTGCGCGAATTGTTGGCGCAGATCCACGATTTGCTGCTCAAAATCCGCGGCGTTCTTGCGAAGTTCGGCGACTTCCTTTTCCAGAAGCGCGATGCGCTCGGCGTCGGCGGAGTTCGTGGTTGCGCTCGTTTCGTCGTCGGACTTCGGCTCGAACGCCTCCACGTCGCCGGACAAAAGATGGGCATAGCGCGATTCCTTGGTGCCAGGTTGCCGGGGAAGGACTTTTGCGAGCGACGGCTCGCGCTTCATCAAGTGCTGAAGGCTGGATTGCACGGCGCCCAAATCGTCGAACGCATGCATGCGTTCGGTGCGGGTGCGGAGTTCGCCGGGAGTCTGGGGGCCGCGGAGCAGCAAGACGCAGAGGATGGCGATCTCGTGACGATAAAAGTTGAAAGCTTCCTGGAGGCGGTGTTCGTATTTGGTGACGCGGCTGTCCGAGGCGCTGACGTAGCGCACCAGGGATTGCCGGTCCAGCGAATGCAAGGCTTGGCGGACAACGGCTTCGTCGAGATGCATGATGGGGTCGCGGTTCGATTTCTGGTTGCAGGCGTTGACCAGGGCGTTCAGAGAAAGCGGATAGTATTCGGGAGTGGTGATTTCTTTTTCGATCAGTGCGCCGAGAACGCGGCATTCGACTTCGTTCAAAAGGATGTTCATGAGGTGGAATGATACAACGGAAGAAGATGAGGCAAGGAAGTAAGCACGTAAGGAGCTGCGAACTTCTTATATGTCCTTAAGTAAGTCTCTTGTCATATACGGTATCTTCAACATACACTTGAGGTACTCTCCCAAAAGGATGTGTCATGGCTATCCTCGCCTTTCAGAAGCACTGCAAAGCCCTCAACTGCCCCGTGCAAATCATGCGAACTCATGGGATTGCCGTCAACGGGCCGTACCGAAGGCGAAATGGCGCGCTGATGTTCAGCGTCGGGGAACAAGTGGTGTCCGAGGATGAGTTGCTGCGCTTCGAGCGCGCTAGGAGGCTCGAAGTGAACAAGGTTCACGAGTTGCTCGCCGAAATCGGGAAGCGGCCGACATGAAAACGGGAAAGTACCTTGGCGTGTGCTCGTCGGCCGTACTCCTGCTGGGGGCATACTGTCTCTGGGAATCCGTGCGCAATTCTGGGCCCTACGCGGAGGAAGGCATTTTGCTCGGTGGGCTGCTGTCCGCGTTTGCCCTGGTAGTGATGTCCTGGTCCATCAAGCGGCACCTGGGCGTGAAAGCGTTGGAGAGGCACATGAAAAGACGCTGAGAAATCAGACTGCGAAGAAATTCCACCATTTCTGCAGAAACCGCAGAACGAGGTGCCATCCAGAAGTATCTTTGTGGATCGAGAAGCGCCCGCCCGCGGTGAAGAAGCCGAGCTCCACGATGTCTTAAGCGATTCCACCCCATTTTGCAACCCATTTGTGCTCATGGTCTTCCATCGAATGGGAGCTGTACAGCCCTTCTTGGACGTTCCAAGAATCACATCAAAGTCTTTTCTTCGCGCCCGGGTAGTTCTTGACGCCCTCGGTGTACGGTACTACTCTTTCCCCAGTTGTTCCCCGGCAGTTAGGTGCCCTGCAATGCCCGAAACGCCGCTCCGGACCGCGCGATTTCTTCTCCCCGTGATTTCCATCCTTTTCTTGCCCCCTCCTCCGGCCCAATGCCAGGACAGCGCAAATGATAAATTGATTCCCCGCGGTGACCGCGCGGAACTCTCCGTAACGGTGCGCGACAGTTCGGGAGAGCCAATCGCCGCGCCCGCAAGCGTAAAGCTTTACCATGATGGGGTTCCCACCGACCAAGCCGCTGCCTCCCACGGCCGGGCGTTTTTCGTGTTCCGCGCCCTGGGCACGTACACGTTGGTTGTGGATGCTACTGGATACAAAGCCGTGGAAAAAGATGTGACCGTGCCTGTCGCCATGAAATTCGAAGTCGACGTTTACCTCGAGCGGGAGTCGTCTCCAAACGAAACCGCGGGCGTCCCCGGCAAGCCGCTTCTCGCCCCGAAAGCCAAAGAAGCTCTCGACAAAGGCTTGCAAGCTTTAAGCGCCAACAAACTGGCCGACGCCGAAAAATATGTTAGCGAAGCTATGAAGCTTGCCCCCGGGCATCCCGACGTGCTTTTCGTGCAAGGCGTGCTCTACCTAACTCAGCGCAACTGGGCCCAAGCTCAGGATGTTCTGGAAAAAGCCGCGCAGATGGATCCGACGAACGGGCGCATTTTTTCCGCGCTTGGCATGGCTCTGACCGACCAGGGAAAATACGAAGCGGCCATCCCTCTGCTCGAAAAATCTTTGCAGTTGGAATCTGGCGGCGCAGACGGGTGGGAAACGCATTGGGCCCTCGGCAAAGCCTACTACCATCACCAGCAATATGACCAAGCGCTGAAAACGTCTCAGCTCGCGCTCAGCGAGTCCAACGGAAAGGCTCCTCAGATCGAGCTTCTCGTGGCTCAGTCACTCACGGCGGTGGGGCGCTACGACGACGCAGCCGAGACTCTCCGCGAATTTCTGAAGCGTCACGGTAACCTCCCGGAAGCCGCCACCGCGCGCCGCTGGCTGGACGGCCTCGCAAATCATGCAAAAAACCGTCAAAACTAGAAGGCGCTACCCTCTGAAATACAAATACGATGCGAGGATACACGCGAGAACCAGGCCCGATGCCGCGACTTCCCGCCAATCCCAACTGGCGCGTGTAGCCGCAATGTCTTCCTTCGTCTTGGTCGCAAACGTGAGGTTTTGCAGCGTCGCGTAGTCCGGCTCCGAAGTCATATAACTGACCACGACCATGACAATCGCCGAAATGAGAGTGATCAAAACGCTAAAGTATTGAAAATAAATATTGTTGACGATCCATAGAAACGAGCCGTGCTCATAACCGTTTTGCAGCCCGCGCAACCCCAGCGTCACCGGCGTGTCCACGAGCATGCGGAAGATGCCAAGCACGAAGCCCACGATCATGGACCACAGCGCGCCTTGCGCATTCAAGCGCTTGAAAAACACGCCCAGGAAAAACACCACGAAAATAGGCGGAGCCAGATAACTCTGTACCGCCTGCAAGTACCCGTAAAGTCCCGAGGCATTCTTGATGACCGGTATCCAAGCAAAAGCGATGAACACCATCACGGTGGTGGCGATGCGTCCCGTTCGAACGAGGTCATGCTGCGTGGCGTCGGGTTTCCACTTCTGGTAGAGGTCCACGGTAAAAAGCGTTGAGCAAGCGTTGAACACTCCGGCCAACGAGCCCATCAGGGCCGAAAGCAGTCCGGCTACAACGAGGCCTCGCAGGCCTGGGGGAAGCAGGTATTGCACCAGCATTGGAAACGCGCCTTGAGCCATCGAAGGAATGGCGTGGCCGTCGGGTCCGATCATCCCGGCCAGCTGGGGAATCTTGCCGCTGCGTGCCAGGGCAAAGCACACCAAGCCCGGCACGATGAACAAATAAACCGGAGCGAGTTTCAGAAAAGACGCGAAGATACTTCCCCGGCGCGCCACCTTTTCATTGGGAGCGCCCAAAGCTCGTTGCACGATGTATTGGTCGGTGCACCAGTACCACAGCCCAATAATGGGCGCGCAGAACAGCATGCCCAACCATGGGAAATAGTCGTTGAAGTACCAAGCTTCTTTGATGACCTTGCCGGCGGCATTCGTTTCCAGAATTGGAGACCAGCTGCCCTGCACTCCGGCAGGTATCAGGGGTTTCCAAAGGTTGAACATGTCCGAGCCGCACCAGTGGCGCAGCTCGCTCCAGCCTCCCAGTTGATGCAATCCGTAAAACGTCAAACAAGCCGAACCAAGGATCAGCACAAAAACCTGGACAGCGTCGTTGTACGCCACAGCCCTCATCCCGCCCAACACCGTGTAAAGTCCGGTGAGCGCGATAACCAGCACGGAGCCGATCCAGAAGCTGTCAATTTCCATACCGGCGATGTGCAAGCGCAACTCGGGCAGCAGCGTGCCAAATACCACGCCGCCGGCGAAAATCCCCACCGCGATTTTCGAGACGATGAAAGTGATCAGCGAGACGATGGAAAGAACGTATCGCGAGTTTGTGCTGAAGCGCCGCTCCAAGAATTCCGGCATGGTGAAAACCATCGAACGCATGTAGAACGGCACAAACACCCAGCCCAGCACCAGCAGGCACCAGGCGTGCAATTCATAGTGCGCCAGCGCTACTCCGCTCGTCGCGCCCGCTCCGGCCAGGCCGACCACGTGCTCCGATCCGATGTTGGAAGCAAAGATCGAAGCGCCAATGATCCACCAGCTCAAATTGCGCCCGGCCAAGAAATAGTCCGCCGCTGAATCCTTGCCTTTCTTAACGACCCACCAGGCCACGCAAAGGAGAATGCCGAAATAAAAGGCGATCACAGCCCAGTCCAAGCCGGTGATCCGGGACTTCATATCGACGGCCAGAAACATCGCGGCAACCATTGTCATCCGGAGTTCTCCTCTGGGGATTTAGATCATCACTTCTTTTTTGAAGTGCGAACAAAAAGAATGACCCGCGTCACAAATTGGCGCCGCACCCGAATGAACCATACGCAACTTCCGCGTTTTCATCGCAAGCCGGCCAGAAGATCCACCGTAAGTTGATCCAAGCGCTCGTAGGGCAGCCGCTTTTTGCAGATGGCTTCTTTGTCGAAAACATGCGCCAGCAAGGCCGCCGCGCCCTCTCGCGAATATGGTCCCCCAGAAAGAAAACCGTTCCCGTCCCCAGCGATCTCCTGGAGTATGGCATGAATTTCTTTGTCCGCGTTCCAGCGCGCGCTTTTCTCTTTCAGCATTAGATAGGTGCGCATGCAGCCGCGCGCAAAGTCCTTCACGCCGCAATAATCCTCGGTGCGATACGCATGCGCGTCAAAATGACGCGGCCCCGAGTATCCGACGTCTTCCAGGAACTTCACAAGCCAAAACGCGGACTTGAAGTTTGCGGAACCGAAGCGCAAGTCCTGATCGTAGCGCCCGGGCATTTGGTCATTGAGGTCGATATGAAAAAGCTTTCCGGCTTCCCAGGCTTGCGCCACTCCATGCATGGAATTCAACCCCGCCATTTGCTCGTGCGCAACCTCCGGATTTACTCCTACCATCTCCGGATGATCAAGCGTAGGAATGAACCCGAGGTAATGGCCCGTGGTCGCCATATAGATGTCCCCGCGCGGCTCATTGGGCTTGGCTTCCAGCGCGAACTTAAAACCGTATTTGCGGTCAATGTTGTATTCGCAAAGATAGTTGACCGCCTCGCGCAAGCGCTTCACGGCTTCGTCGGCGCGGCGGCAGGCGTCGGTTTCGGTGCCTTCGCGCCCGCCCCACAACACAAAAATCTTCGCGCCTAATTCCGCTCCGAGATCCATGGCGCGCATGGTCTTTTGCAAAGCGTACGCGCGCACCTCCGGATCGTTGGCGGTAAAAGCGCCGTCCCGAAAGATGGGATGAAAGAAAAGCGAGACAGTGGCCATGGGAACAACAATATTGTTTTCGGCGCAGGCTTTCTTGAACTCGCGCACGATCGCATCGTGTTCGGCAAGAGTCGCATCGATGGGCACCAGGTCATTGTCATGCAAGTTGACGCCCCAAGCCCCCACTTCGCCCAGCATCGCTACGATTTCCACGGGGGAAACCACCGGCCGGACAAAATCGCCGAATGGATCGCGCCCGCGGTTCCCTACTGTCCACAGCCCAAAGGAAAACTTATGTTCGGGTTTCGGCTGGTAAAGATCATTGCTGGTCATGGACTTGCTCCCTGGTCAATGCTTCCGGGCTCTGAAACCGAACGCGAACGGTTTCCCAAATTGCCATGCCTCGCGCCTAAGCTGGCCTTGCTAAAAAAACGTTACCAAAAGTTGCCCTGTTCGGTGCACTATAGCACCAGGAAGATTTCGCCGAGGACCACACCGCATGCATGCCGGTGGCCCGGGAACGATAAAAAGAAGTCAAAATGAATAAAAGACTTTAGCGTGTACGTTAACGACGGTGGTATAGTACCATGCATATTTCGAATTGCAAGGATTCACATTTTTTCTGGAGGGGCCATGTGCTCCATATCATCCTGCGCAAGGACGGCTCTCTTTCTCCTTGCCATTTGCACACTGGCCTGCGACGGCGCTCGCCCGCAAAGCCCTCTTCCCTATCGCGACTCTAAGCTTGGTACGGACCAGCGAGTCGCGGATCTGCTCTCCCGCATGACCCTCGAAGAAAAACTGGCGCAACTGGAAAGCGCTTGGGAGAATCCCCAGTTTTTCAAAGACCGGCAAGACCTCTTCGTGGACGATAAAGGAACATTTCTTCCCGAGCGCGCCGCCGTTTTGCTGAAGTACGGCCTTGGCGAAATGTCGCGCCCCAGCGAGCAGCGTGGTCCGCGCGCGATGGCGGAGTTCACTAACACCATGCAAAAGTGGGTGAAGGAAAACACCCGCCTCGGGATCCCGATCTTGTTCCATGACGAATGCCTTCATGGCCACGTCGCACCGAAAGGAACGTCTTATCCGCAAGCCATTGCATTGGCTTCCACGTGGGACCCTCTTCTAGTGGGCGACGTATTCAACGCTACTGCCGCGGAGGTGCGCGCCCGCGGAGCTCAACATTGCTTGGCGCCGGTGCTTGATTTGGCGCGTGACCCGCGTTGGGGCCGCACCGAAGAAACCTATGGAGAGGATCCTTACCTGGTTTCGCGAATGGGCGTCGCCGCAATCCATGGGCTGCAAGGAGCCGGTCCGGAAATTGACAAATCTCATGTGCTGGCCACGGCAAAACATTTCGCCGTTCATGGCCAGCCCGAGGGTGGGACGAATGTTGCGCCCGGAAACTACTCCGAACGCGTGATCCGTGAATATTTCTTGAAACCGTTCGAAGCTGCGGTGACCGAAGCGCACGTGCGAACGGTCATGCCCTCCTATAATGAGATTGACGGCATCCCCTCCCATAGCAATCGGCACCTACTCGAAGACGTACTTCGGCATGAATGGGGGTTCACGGGCGTGGTGGTTTCCGATTACTTCGGCGCCACGGAGTTGCGTACCATTCATCACGTCGCTGCCTCGGATGAAGACGCCGCCAAGATGGCTATCGAATCGGGCGTGGACGTGGAGTTGCCCTTTCCCCGCACGTATCCCACCTTGCTCGAGCAAATACACCAAGGGAGAGTTTCGGAAGCTTCGGTAGATCGCGCGGTGGCTCGCCTCCTGCGAATGAAGTTTCAGCTGGGGCTTTTCGATGACCCGTACGTGAATCCGGACGCTGCCGAAAAAATCACCAATAATGCGGAACATCAGCAGCTTTCCTTAAAAGCCGCTCATGAAGCCATCATTCTTCTCAAGAACCAAGACAACTTGCTTCCGCTCGCGAAGGGCCAGTACAAGCACATTGCCGTCATCGGCCCCAACGCCGCGGACGTCCATCTTGGCGGCTACAGCAGCCAACCGGGGCGCGGCGTCAGCGTTCTTCAAGGAATCAAGAACAAGGTGGGCTCTTCAGCAGAAGTGCTTTACGCGGAAGGATGCAAGATCACGGAAACCGATCCGGTCTGGGAAGCAGACAAAGTGACCCTGGGCGATGCAACGCTGAATGCGGCTCGCATTGCGGAAGCCGCGAAAGTCGCGGAAAAGGCCGACCTCGTCCTTCTGGCCCTTGGGGGAAATGAACAAACCTCGCGTGAAGCCTGGGCTCCCTTCCATCCTGGGGACCGCGACAGCCTCGAGCTCCTGGGCAATCAAGATGATCTGGTGAAGGCCGTGCTCGCTGCTGGAAAACCAACCATCGTTTTTTTGCAGCATGGGCGGCCGAATTCCATCAATTATATTGCGGAACATGTTCCCGCCATTCTCGATGGCTGGTATTTGGGCCAGGAGGGCGGAACTGCGGTAGCGGACGTGCTCTTCGGGGATTACAATCCTGCCGGGCGGTTGCCTATCACCGTGCCACGCTCCGTAGGGCAGCTGCCGGACTATTACTACCAAAAACCTTCAGCGAAACGCGAATACTTGGGCGCTTCAACGCAGCCGCTCTTCCCTTTCGGCTGGGGACTGAGCTATTCCACTTTCCAGTATGCGAATGTCCAAGCCGTCCCGGATGCCATTGGGGTTTTGGGCCGTGCCACGGTTTCGGTCGCGGTCACCAATACCGGCAGAGTTCGGGGCGACGAAGTGGTGCAGTTATATATTCGGCAGGAAGTCAGTTCTGTCACTCGGCCTGTTAAGGAACTGCGCGGCTTCCGCCGGATTGCGCTGGACCCGGGCGAAACCAGAGTTGTGGAGTTTACGCTTGGTCCCGAAGAGCTTTCCTATCTGAACCGTGACATGCACCGCGTGGTTGAGCCGGGCGTTTTCAGAATCTTGGCGGGGGGGAATTCCGTGGATTTGATCGAAACCAAATTAAGTGTGGTTGAAAAGTGAAACGTTTCGGCATACGAAAACCGCTGTTAGTGGCAACCATCCGCCCGATTACACGCCGGGATCAAGAGCGGCGGATCACAGCTATGCGCGGATGAATTTCATGAGTCACACTTTAAAAAGAACGCGAACGTCGGCCTTGGCCAAGAAGAAAAGCGGAATCCACTTGATCGCCGAAATGGCCAACGTCTCCATTGGAACCGTCGATCGCGCCTTGCACGGGCGCGGCGGGATCAAGGACTCCACTCGCCTGCTAATCCTAGAAGTTGCCCGGCAGATTGGCTACACACCTAATCTGGCCGCGCGAGCGCTTTCGGTTGCCAGAAGCAGCGCTCGAGTTGGCGTATGCATGCCGCGGGAGATTCACTTTTTCTACGACCAGCTTTGGAGCGGAGTCCTGGATGAAGCTGGCCGTGTCGGCCAACTGGGGATTCAGTTCGTGAATCGCCCCGTTCAAGTGCTGGGCGAAGGAGATACCACGGCATTCAAGGAGCTCGTAAAAAACGGCGTCGACGGTATTATTCTCACCGCTGGAAATCCCAAGGATCTGACTCCGTTGATTAACGAAGCGGAAACCAAAGGCATTCGCGTGGTTTGCGTCTCCACCGACGCTCCCGAGAGCCGCCGTTCCAGCATCGTGTGCGTGGAACCATCGCTGAATGGCAGCCTCGCCGGCGAATTAATGGGCAAAATCCTTCCGCAAGATTCGCAAGTGGCGGTGGTTGCCGGAATGCTCTCCGCCGAGGATCACCGCAAGAAAACCGATGGTTTTTCGGAAGCCTTTCCCCGCCACTGCGCGGGCGGCAAGATCGTAAGCGTCATTGAAGGGCACGAAGACGAAGAAGAAAGCTTCCAGAAAACTTCCGAGCTATTGCGGCGTGTCACCGGCATCGCAGGGCTCTACGTGAACACCGTGAATTGCCTGCCGGTTTGCCGAGCGCTGGAAGTGCAAGGCCTTGCAGGAAAGATAAAACTGATTACCACGGACCTGTTCGCGGAAATGTCCCCCTACTTCCAGGAAGGAACCATCACCGCGTCGATTTACCAGCAACCGCACCGACAAGGTCAGTTGGCTGTCCGGCTCATGTCCGACAACCTCACGAACAAAGTGCCTTTCCCTCCGGCTGTTCACTTAAGCCCGGGACTCGTGATGTCGTCCAATTTGCATTTGTTCCGGGAGATGAGAGCCACAGACGCGGTGCCTGACGGCCCTGAACTGAAGACCCGCTTGGCCATCTGAGCTAGACATTGGCGCGAGAACACCTTCGACTCCCCGTCCAACCCCGTCCAACCGATCCATTTGACAGTCTTCTCTTCCTTGTATACCGTGCCCGACATGACTAGCCGAAAACCACTCGTCCCTAGCGCTCCTGCCATGGCCAACGGCGTCATAATCCAGCGCACCCCCGACGTCCTCACCTTCACTCTGGACAACTCCACCCACGGCAATGAAGTGACCGGCGCCATGTTTGACGCCATGCTCGCCGAGCTTCTTAAAGAAGCATCCAAGCCACGCGCCCGCGTTCTGCGCATTCGGGCGCTCGGCAACGTTTTTTGTACTGGACGCGAGCGCTCGGGGCGCACACCGGTGGCCATCCGCCGCGAATCGGCTCGCATCCTCGAATTTAAAGCCACACTACGCTCCTCTCCCCTGATCAGCATCGCGGAAGTCCAGGGCAACGCCTGCGGTTTCGGCTTCGGCCTCGCCATCTTGTGTGACTTCCCTCTTGTCGCCGAGCACGCTTCGCTGGGGTTCCCCGAGATGCGCCACGGCCTTGCGCCCGTCGCCATAATGTCCTATCTGGGCGAATACACTCTCCCTCGCTTCGCTTTCCCCCTGGTTCTGTTCGGCGAATCCATTAACCCGCACCGCGCTTTGCAAATTGGTCTGATCTCAGAAGTTTGTCCCGCCGATCGGCTCTCCGCCGAAGCCGACGCTCTCGTCGAGCGCATCCTGCGGCTCGAACCCGCCGCTGTTCGCCGCTGCAAAGCCTTTTTTCTCAACGCCCAGCAGAATTCCTTCGACCAAAACTGCCGCCTCGCCGTTCGCGCCCTGGCCAAAGGCAGCCTGGCCCTCGCCAGAAAGAAATGACCTCTCTCCTGACCATCCACTCCGGCGCGCGTCTCGACCGCGTCGGCTTTCTCGTGGTACAAATCCTTGTCGTCCTCCGCTTCTGTATCGAGCCCAAAAAGCGGCGCCTCGAGGACATCGATTCGGTCTAGAATGCCAAGCGATTAAAGTGCCCCGGGAGGAGTTCCATGAAGCGTGCCACTGTCTGCTGTTTCCTTTTATCTCTCGCCGCTACTGGTTCCATTCATGCGCAGTCCAAACTCTCCCCGAAGTGGGAAGAACTGACCGCCGCCGACTTCCGCGCCGCGATTCAGCAAGCCCAAGGCACCTGCCTACTGCCGTTCGGCATCCTGGAAAAGCACGGCGCGCATCTGCCTCTCGGTACGGATCTGCTCAACGTGCGCTACGCCTCCTTGCACGCCGTGGAGCAGGAATTTGCCGTCGTCTTTCCGGAATATTACTTCGGACAAATTTTCGAGGCCAAGCACGAGCCGGGAACCGTCGCCTATAGCATGGAACTCCAGTTGAAGCTGCTCCAGGAAACCACCGACGAGATGGCCCGCAACGGCTGCAAGAAAATCCTTATCGTCAACGGCCACGGCGGCAACGAGCATCTGCTTCCCTTTTTCGCCCAAGCCCAACTGGATAGGCCCCACGACTATGTCGTCTACGCGCTCGACGGCGAACGCAGCAAGCCCGGCGGCCCTCCCAAAAAATCCACCGGCATCGACTATCACGCCGGTGAAAACGAAACCTCCAACACCATGGTCGCACGCCCGGATTTGGTTCATCTCGACCGCGCCGCCAGCGAATCCGGCAGCGACCAGAAGCGCCTCAACTTGCCCGAAGACATCTACACTGGTATCTGGTGGTATGCCCGCTTTCCCAATCACTATTCCGGCGACGGCTCCGTCGCCACTCGCGAGCTAGGTGAATGGAACATGAACAATTGGATCGCCGCCACTATCGAAGCCATTCGCGCCGCCAAAGCCGACGACCAGAGCCTCAAACTCCAAAACGAATTCTACGAAAGAAGTAAACATCCCCTCGACACCAAGCCATAACGCGCGCCCGCAATACTCCGCGGTAACCGGTATAAACAGGCTCGCTCCATTCAAGATGTTTGGATAATTACAAATTGTCAGCGGGACTTGCTAAGTTGTTCTACCCATCGCCGCAGAACTTCGAGGTGCGGCGATTCCAAATCAATAAATTCGACGCCCATGCCAATCCGCGGCTTTACGATGCGCACCACTCCCAGCGCTTCCATCTTTTGATCCTTGCGTGTCAGCGTCACCCGTAGCCGCGCATTAGACGGCAGCGGCTTGCTGGTGCACACAAATACTCCGCCCATCGAGATATCCGATGTTACCCCTTCGGTCTTTGTCCCGTTTTCCATGTCCAATAGTTCCACATCGGCGGCAAACGGATAGCGAATACAATACCGGCGGTCGCGCAAGGACATGCCTCGCGCTTCGCCTTTCGTTGTTCGGTCGTCCATGGAAATTACGTTGCTCACAGTCATTCTGGCCGGGCAGCACACGACTTATCTGGCGCGCATCCCGTACCTTTAGTTTGCCCCACTTTCTCTATCTCTCGTGTTTTTCAAGCCAACCATTCCTCCAAAATGACAACAGCATCGCCTTCCCGCCCCCCCGAATCCTCATTCCTGCAAGATATTAGTGGGAACGACAATCTGGCCCTTCTCCTCGCCACAAAGCCCCTGCCCCCCGTGCTAGCCTGACTACAGGATTCTCATACCGCGCCATGAGCACACTATCCGATGGTCTCCGGCAGAGTGACCGCGTTAGCTTCCGCATGCCCGTGGAGGCTTCCTGGGTTACGTCCGCCGGCCAGACCATCACGGAAACCGCGGAAACCATGCTCGTCAGCCGCAGTGGCGGTGTCCTCCGCTTCACGGAAAAGCTTTCTACCGGCCAAGAGCTGCACCTCCGCCGCCACCTCGACGGCGACATGTGGAAAAACACCCGCGCTCGCGTCGTTGCCGAAATCGATCAGGACCCGCCCAACACTTACCTCTACGCCATCCATATTCTCGATCCGCGCTCCGACTTCTGGGATATCGACTTCCCCTCCCCTCAAAAAGCCGAGGAAGCTCTCGCCCGTCTTCTCATGGAGTGCAGCTTCTGCCAACGGCGCGAAGTCGTCTATCTGAACGAACTTCAGTTGAAATCCTTCGAGATTCGCAAATGCATCGCGCGCGTTTGCCGTCTTTGCGATTCTCCTTCCATCTGGGTCGAATCCGTCTCCGAGCTAACCGCCCCCGTGAACGGCTCCGGCCAGCCCAGTGTCGAAGAACGCGTCATTCCTCGCCGCAATCGCACGCGCGTCAAGGCCCGCATTCTCGCTTGCATCCGCCGCCGCGGCTTCCAAGAAGAAATCGTCGTCTGCGAAGACTTATCCAAAGGCGGCCTCAGCTTCCGCAGCCGCAATCAATACCCAGAAGGATCCCGTGTCGAAGTCGCCGTCCCCTACACCCCCGGCACCGGCGCCATCTTCGTCCCCATCCGCATCGTCTTCTCCCAAACCATCCCCACCGCCGGCCTCTACCGCCACGGCGTCGCCTATATCAAGCCCCCCCTCGACGCCTGAAAGCAACCTTTTGTATCATCCTTCCAGTCTCACTGACCGAACTGATCGGGTGCCTACCACGAACCCACTGTCCAACTCTCGAGGTCTTCGCCTTCTCGCTGTTTGGATTTCAATCCGCGAAATCCGACTTATAAAATCTCTTTCCAGTTTGATATTCCTGCTTTGCCTCACCAGTGTATGCATCGCGCAAGAGAGCAGCGCGGGCCAGCCTACCGTGACGGTACATTCCAATTTGGTTATGGTCCCGGTCTTTGTGAACACTAAAGGCGGACATGTAGTCTTTGACCTCAAGGCTGGCGACTTCCTTCTCACCGATAACGGTGTATCGCAACTTCTCACGCTAGAACAAGATACTGATTCCCAGCCGCTCGCGTTGGCAATCGTGGTCGAGACGGGCGGCGCCGGCGCAAGCCATCTCGCCGACTATCAACAACTCGACTCTGTCCTCGACGCGTTGATTGGCAACCTAGAGCGCCGCGTCGCCGTCATCGGCTTCGACGGTACGCCCCACTTGATAGCCCCCTTCACGACGAAAACAGAAGACGCTTCCAAAGCACTTGCAACACTTTCCGGGGGCGACCGTGATGCGGCCATTTTAGATGCCGTTGCGTTCGCCGTCGCGCAGCTGCGGGAGCAACCCGCGCGCTATCGGCGCGCCATTTTGTTGCTTAGCGAAACGATCGATCAAGGCAGTAAGACAACACTGAACGAGGCTCTGCACCTGGTCAGCGATACGAATACGGCGATATACACCTTCGCTTTTTCGAGTACGCGCTCGGCAGTCTCGCACGAGGCTTCAAAGCTAAGCAGCGACGACCCCGGACCCGCGCATGGCTGTTTCAGCCGCACTGGGGCCGATTCCGAGTATGAAGGTCACTACAGCAAGCAGGTGCTTGACTGCATCAGTCAGCTTGCTCCGCCTCTGCGGCTGGCCACCATGGGCTTTCTCACTGCTCGCAACGCCCTCCGTACGAACACCGCGGAATCTCTAGCCCAACTCACCGGCGGGGAGTTCTTTCACTTCCACGACGCTAAGGATCTGAAGGCAGGCCTGATCGCTCTGTCGAATGACATCCCCGATTATTACGTTCTAAGCTTCCAACCGGCGAATCCCACGCTCGGCTTGCACGCCCTGCATGTGTCCACAAAGGGCCGCCCCCAACGCGTGACAAAATTTAGACGCGAGTATTGGATCGACGACACCAGCCGCTAGCGAGAATCCACTCTCCACCACCACCCCGCCGCACCCGTAAAGGACGACCCCCAGAGTGTCTCCAAGCACGTCTAAGGGCGCGCTTCAGCGCGACCCCGTTCTTGCCTTTGTACCGACCGCCAAGCGATGCTGTGCTCTGCAACAGAGCGCCACGAGAACCGCGCCGTGTGCGCGTCCGTCCGCTCGGTGAACTCTGTGCTCTCTGGGGTCTCTGCGTTAATTCCAATTCTTTTTTCAACTTTCAACTGTCGACGGTTAACCTCTTCTTCCGGCGCGCCTCCATTTGCACCCCGCCGTAGGAGTGCTAGAATTTGATTGAACTCTCATGACGCCTAAAACTCTCTACCAGAAAATTTGGGACTCCCACGTGGTTCGTGAAGATCCCGGCCAGCCCTCTATCATCTATATTGACCGCCATCTCATCCACGAAGGCACTTCGCCGCAGGCGTTCGCCGGGCTTCGCGCCGAAGGGCGTAACGTCCGACGTCCCGATCTCACTTTCGCCGTTATGGACCATTCCGTCTCCACCACCGACCGCACCCTCCCGATTCTCGACAACGACGCCAAGCTCCAATTCGATGCCCTTGAGAAGAATTGCCGCGAATCCGGCGTTCGCCTGTTCGACATGAACAGCAAGAATCAGGGCATCGTCCATATCATCGGGCCGGAACTTGGCATCACTCAGCCCGGCCAGACTATCGTCTGCGGCGACAGCCACACTTCCACGCACGGCGCGTTTGGCACGCTGGCTTTCGGCATCGGCACCAGCGAAGTCGAGCACGTCCTCGCCACGCAATGTCTCGTGCAATCGCGCTCTAAGACGCTACACATTCTTGTCCACGGCAAGCGCCCCAAGGGCGTCACGGCGAAAGACCTCATTCTCGCCATCATTGGAAAAATCGGTATCGGCGGTGGCAACGGCCACGTTGCCGAATATGGCGGCGAAGCCATTGGCTCTCTCTCGATGGACGGGCGCATGACCGTCTGCAACATGACCATCGAAGGCGGCGCGCGCGCCGGGATGATCGCTCCGGATGAAACTACCTTCGCCTATCTCGACGGACGCCCGTTTGTTCCGCGTGGCAAAGCGTTTCAGGAAGCTGTGGAGCGCTGGAAGCAATTGCGCACTGACGACGGCGCGAAATTTGACATGACTGTCGAGTTGCACGCCGAGCAGATCGCACCACAAGTCACCTGGGGCACTAATCCTGGCATGGTTACCAGCGTCACTTCGCGCGTCCCCGATCCGCATGACTTCAAGGACCCGAACGATCAGAAAGCCACCGAGAGCGCCCTGAAATACATGGGCCTCAAAGCCGGCACGCCCATCGTCGATATTCCCGTGGACCGTGTCTTCATCGGCTCATGCACCAATTCGCGCCTCGATGATCTGCGCGCCGCCGCGCATTTTGTCGCTGGCAAACACGTCGCAAAAAGTATCAAGCAGGCGCTGATTGTCCCCGGTTCGCGCGGCATCAAGACGCAAGCCGAAAAAGAAGGCCTCGACAAGATTTTCCGCGACGCAGGTTTCGAGTGGCGCGACGCCGGCTGCAGTATGTGCATCGGCATGAACGCCGACGTCCTGCCCCCCCAAGAGCGCAGCGCCAGCACCAGCAACCGCAATTTTGAAGGCCGCCAAGGCAAAGACAGCCGCACGCACTTGGTCAGCCCGGTCATGGCCGCCGCCGCCGCCATAGCCGGCCATTTCGTCGACGTCCGCGACCTCGATGTCGCGCCCGTGGAGTGATACGTTGATGCCGCTGCAGCTTACTCGCGATTATCAAGACAAGAAGTTAAATATCACCTTTGAAGATGGCGAAGTCGCGGATGTTAAGGTTCTCGCGGTCTGCGAATGCGATCAGCATGAAGATTGCCGTGGCATCGTTTATGATGTGATTTCCTCGAACCGCCTGGACCGTTTTAAAAAAGGGTCAGCCTATTGGACAGAGTTGAAGTACATCAGAGCGTTTGAAGGGATTGGAGACTAGGCATGCAACCCTTCCACACGCATACCGGCATGGTGATGCCGCTCGATCGCGTTAATGTCGATACCGACCAGATGGTGCCGAAACAATTCCTGAAGGCACTGACGCGGGAAGGATTTGGGCGAATCCTGTTTTACGACTGGCGCTATTTGCCCGGCGAAAAACCGAATCTGGATTTTGTGCTGAATTTTCCGCGCTACAAAGGCGCATCCGTGTTGCTGGCGCGTGCTAACTTCGGTTGCGGCTCCAGCCGCGAACATGCTCCTTGGGGCGTGAAGGACTACGGCTTCCGAGTCATCATCGCCCCCAGCTACGCCGACATTTTTTACAATAATTGTTTCAAGAACGGCTTGCTGCCCGCCACGCTAAGCGAAGCGGAAGTGGACGAACTCTTCAAGCGCGCCGAAAAAGAAGAAGGCTATTCGCTCACCGTGAATCTGCCGAACCAGACCATCGCCGACAAACACGGCCTGATGTTCAAATTTGAAATCGCTCCGTCGCGCAAAGAAGTTTTGCTCATGGGTCTAGATGACATCGGCACCACCCTCCAGCACGAGCCCGACATCACCGCCTACGAAAAAACGCACGCCGCCACCGTCACCATGTACGACGCGGTAGACGTCAAGTACTACTCCAACGGCCGCTAAAGCAGTAGTGTTATCCAAATTCTTTTTGGGAACATTGGTAGTGGTGGCGGGCGGTTGTCAAAACATTTGAGTTATTCTGGCGCAGCGGCACGCACCAGGTTCTCAAGAACGTAAGAGCCGATCAGATACTTACAGTTCGTGAGCCGTAGGCGGATGCGTCGCGAATGGGGAAAGATGTTGACGCGCAGAGAATTTGCCAGAATGGCTGTGAGTTCCGGCGGTGTCCTGCTAGTTGGGCTTGACAGGATAATCCTGCCTGCGAGAGCCCGCGTCCAGGAGCGGGACGCTTTTTCAGGCGGCCAAGAGCTTGGCTTGGTGGATTTCATTCATGAACCTAGCGTGGAGATGGACAGGGCTCAGGGGACGGAACTTGATGGGCGGTTGTATACGGACTTATCTGGCGTGTCTTTGAATGATGGGGTTACGCCGACTGAGAAATTCTACATTCGGACGCGAGTGTCTGAATTTCTGCCGGAAGCGAAAATGTGGCGGGTGCGCATCGATGGACTCTTGAATAGGCCGCAGAGCCGGACGATCGAAGAGTTGAGACGCGCAGCGAAGCCGCAGGGCCTGCACTTGATGGAGTGCGCGGGGAATGTGCCGCTGGTGCATTTCGGATTGATCAGCGTGGCAAGCTGGGCGGGCGTCCCGCTAGCTGAAATTCTGGACAATAGCGGGATTGCGTCAAAGCCGCGCACGGCGCGCGTTTTGATCACTGGATTCGATCGGTACGCGACGAAATCAAGAACGTCCGTTCCCGGAGCCAGCTGGATATTCTCCCTGGAAGAACTGAAGGCGGCACGAGCCTTCCTGGCGACGGAAATGAATGACGAACCGTTGACCGTGGATCATGGAGCGCCGATTCGATTAGTGGTGCCGGGCTGGTATGGGTGCACATGCATCAAGTGGGTGGAACGAATCACGTTCGTGGAGGACGCCGCCGAAGCAACTTCGCAGATGCAAGAGTACGCGGCGAGGACTCACCAGCGCGGCCTGCCGGCACTGGCGCGCGATTATCAGCCGGCAGTGATTGACCCGGCGGCCATGCCCATTCGAGTTGAGAAGTGGCTTGTCGAAGGAAAGATCAAGTACCGGGTGGCGGGGATCGCGTGGGGCGGGAGTGCTCCGATTAAGAAGTTACTGATCCGATTCAATCCGGAAGAAGACTACGCGCCGGTGGACCGATTTGCGCAAGCGAAGAGTGATCCATGGACTTTCTGGACGCATGCCTGGTCGCCTAAAGAACCTGGAACGTATTCGATACGGCTGGCCGTCGGAGATCCGGGAGTGCGGACCCGACGGCTGGATTCGGGATACTATGTTCGGACGGTGGAGGTCTCGGAACTTTGAACGGCTTTTGCGCGCACGCTCGGGAACAAAGAGGTGAGTGGGTGAAACGAGTCGCTTGCTGGGTCTTCTCGATGGTTTTCCCTGGCCTCTTTTCGTGCGCCGCGGTGCAGGCGCAACAATCGCCGCATGCGGGACATTCGCAGGCAGGCCCGGTTCCAATGGAAATTTTACAGCGCCCCGTGACGCTGCGCACGGGAATTGGCGAGTTGCACGAAAAAGTGTCCACGCATTCGCCGGAAGCCCAGGCTTTCTACGATCAAGGGCTGGCATACTTGCATTCCTACGTGTGGATTGAGGCGGCGCGATCATTTGCCCAGGCATTGCGAGCGGATCCAGACCTGGCGATGGCCTATCTCGGCTTGACCGATACGTTCATTGGATTGCAAGACTATGGGTTGGCAAAGTCCACGTTGGGACGCGCGAAAACACTAGAAAAGGGGATGAGCGAGCGGGAACGACTGTGGCTGTCCGTGCGCGAGAGTGAAGTCGAATTCATGGCGGACCCTGGGAGTCCCAATGGTTACGCCAACTACCGCAAGTCGATCAACACCGCACTGAAAGCGAATCCCAACGACCCTTGGATGTGGATCCAGCGGGGACTGGCGGACGAAGCTAGTCCTGTAACCCACGGACAAACGGCCGCCGTGGACGCGCTGGGTTTTTACAGAGCGGCACTAGCGCTGGCGCCAGGCAATCTTGCCGCGCTGCACTACAGCGCGCACGCGTACGAAAATATGGGGCGGCTAAAGGATGCGCTGGAAGCCAGCGCCACGTACGCGCGGCTGGCTCCCGCGATTCCGCACGCGCATCACATGCACGGGCACGCGCTGATGCGCAGCGGGCGTACGGAGGAAGCTATCGGCGAGTTTCTGAAGACCAAGGAGCTGGAGGAAAATTACTATCGAACGGAGAACATACCAGCGCGCTACGATTGGCACCACGCGCACAACCTTACTTTGCTGGCGATGTGCTACCAGTCGCTCGGGCAGATGAAATCCGCCGAAACGCTTTTTCACGAGACATTTGCCGCGCCTGCGTATACGGATTTTCTGGAGTACAACCACAAATCCTGGCCGGAGTTTCTGCTGAGCCGCGGGCGATTTCAGGAAGCGCTGGACGCCGCGCACGAATTGACGAAGAGCGAGTGGCCGTTGCCGCGCCTTGCCGGGCACACCCTGGCAGGCCAAGCGCTGCTCGGCATGGGCTCGGTCGGGGAAGCCAAGGAGGAGATGACGTTGGCGGAAAGAGAAACCGAACAGCTTCCCCCAAGGGCAATCGCGGCGCTTCCCTACCCCGCAGTGCTGCGGGCCGAGATTCTCTTGCGCGAACAAAACACAGCTGAGGGCGAGCCCCTGGCAATGGATGTGGCAAAAACGACGCAAGCGATGCCCGGGCCCGATGCGTGGATTGCGACGCAATTCGAACTGGAATCGATGGCCGAGAGCGCGCGCGACGCGGGAGACTGGAAACTGGCGGGCTTCCTGGCACAGCAGATGATTTTGCACAACGTAGATTACGCGGGAGGCCATTTCGCGTATGGCCTCGCGGCAGAGCACGACGGTAATTCAGCGGACGCGGGGAAGGCGTTTGCCGCCGCCGAAAAACTGTGGGGCAAAGCGGACAAGGATTTGCCGGAGCTGCAGCAAATTCAGAAAGCACTCGCCGCGCGCCGCTAAATCGAAAAGACCGGCACGGCCGCCGCTACGCGTGCGACCGCGTCGACGTAAAGTACTACCCCAACGGCCGCTGAACCAGTTTTCAGGTTTTGAAGCCAACCCAAGTCAATTATGGCTCGCGGATGTTCACGACGTGATTAGCAGTAACGTCGTGAATTTCCTGAACCTGTCCGCTGGGCCAACGAATCTGGATCAGTTTGGCAAGCGCTTGTTCGCCGAGCCCAAAGCGCACCAAAGGTTCGCTTGACGATGCGTAGCCCACGCTCGTGGTGCAATGGTTGTAGAGGTTACGGCCGTTCGCGAGGGTAACCGCGATCCTTGCTCCTATGCCATCGCGATTGCTGCGTGTACCGGTCAGCTTCAGCGCCAACCAGTGCCCGGCATTCGGGGTGACGTTGTGGAACAGCCGCGCCGGACCATTCACATTGGAAACAACGGCATCAAGTCGGCCATCGTTGTCGAAATCGGCAAAGGCGACGCCTCGATATTGGCCCGTAAGCCGAAAATCGTCGCCAGCCGTCTTGGAAACATCTTCGAAGCGCCCATCGCCTCGACTGCGAAATAGAGAATTCGGCAGCGCCGCCGCCGTGCCCAGGTATTCATCGAGTGCCGGAAAGTGCGCATTAGCTGTAAACACGTCTTTGAGGCCATCGTTATCGAAGTCAAACAAACCAATGCCCCAACCCGTCAGCACGCGGGTCGCGAGCGCGATGCCTGAGTGAGCAGTGTCGTCTTCGAACACGGGGGACTTGCCGGTATTCCGAAACAGGGGGTAAGTATCGGTCCGCATGGCGGTGAAGATGAGATCAGGGCGCCCGTCATTGTCGAAATCGCGAAAGTCTGCTCCCATGCTAGCTACTGGTCGGCCACTATCGTTGAGCGCCACGCCAGCCATCATTCCGACTTCCTCGAACTTCCCATGGCCCAAATTATGGAATAGAAAGTTAGGCACGGAATCATTGGCCACAAAGATATCCATCAGGCCATCGCCGTCGTAATCAGCGATCGCGACTCCCATGCCCTTACCGATCTGCGAGCCAAGTCCAGAAGGTCCGGTGATATCCGTAAAGGTCCCATCGTGATTGTTGCGAAAGAGTTGGACGGGCGTGCCATGATACGCGCTGGGGTGGCAGTACAGCGCTTGCTGCGGCGAGCCACACCTGGGCTCAAGCTTCGGGTCCCATTGCACATAATTGACGACCACCAGGTCGAGCCAGCCGTCATTATCTACATCAACCCAAGCTGCTGACACCGACCACAGCTTACCGTAATGCGGATCTACTCCGCCGAGGTGCGCCTTCTCCGTTACGTCCTCATAAGTACCGTCACCTAGGTTGTGATAGAGGATATTCCGGTGCACACCGGTGACAAATATGTCAGGATACCCATCATTGTCGTAATCGCCGACGGCTACGCCCATAGAATAGCCATCGCCCGCCACGCTGGCTTTTTCCGTAGTGTCCGTGAACGTGCCATCGCAGTTGTTGCGATACAAGCGGTTAGAATACTGAGGACCGGTCTTCCTCAGGGACGGCATCTCCGCACCGTTGGTGAAGAAGATGTCCATGCAGCCGTCGTTGTTGTAATCAAGGACGGCCACGCCGCCGAGCATGAGTTCCGGTTGATGAAATTCACCGGAAGCGCCATTGCGCAGCTCGAATTTCACGCCGGCTTTTGAAGCGATGTCTTCAAAATGGATCTGCGCGCGCAAGCTGGCGGCGGCAGCAAGCAAAGCGATAAGAGTCATTCCTTGAGCCGTTCGTAGTTGCGAAGCCATTGCACCTCTTCCGCCGCCTCCTTGGTGCGGCCTTGCGTCTGGTAAATCCGGATTAACAGGTTGTGAGCAAGGGGAAGCTGCGGCAGCAGGCGAACTGATTCTTCCGCCGCGCTCGCGGCTTCGTCAGTGCGGTGGAACTGAAGCAACACCTTAGCACGCCAAAAATAGGCCATCGGAGCCTTCGGAACAGCCGCGATAAGCTCGTCAATCCGTTTCAGGGCTTCTTGTTCACGTCCGGTTTCGTAAAGCAACTCAGCAAATGCAAGCTGCAGCTCAACGTCGTCACGGGCCGCAGCATCTCGGGAAAGCACCAGCATTGCGGCTTCCGCTTCTTGCGTACGCGCCAACTTCTCCAAACAAATGGCGCGATAGACTTGGGCCTTCCTTGCCCACGCCGCCTGGGACGTGAAGTGCAGTGCTAGTTCCAACTGTTTCAGTGCGCTGCCATAATTTTCATTCTGATATAAGACTTGGCCGCCGAAAAACGCGGCTTGGCCTTCGTCGCTGTCCTGGGTCGCCGTGCTCTTCAACGGCGTGTCGCCCTGATTGACGTCGTTTAGTTCAAGAGACGCGAGAAATCGCTGTGCCGAGGCATATTGCGGGTCATTGTTGGGGATGGCCTGCAAAATCTGACGAGCTTCCTTGGAATTGCCTTTCCCAGCCAGAGTCCGGGCGAGATCGTACTGCGCGGGAATCGTGGGGTCGAGTATCAAACTCTCTTGAAAGAAAGCCGCAGCGCTATCCATATCGCCGGACAGGAAAAAGAATCTCCCAGCGGCGAACTGCTGTTGAGCATCGTCAGATTCGAGTTCGGCACGCGCGCGGTAAAGCATCTTGGCGCGCTCGAACCACTCGGTATCCTGGTCTGGAACCTGCCGCACTCCCATTGAAATTAGCGCGATGGCTGCGCTCATCCGCACAGTGGAGACGGGATCTCTAAGCAACGAGACGAGCTCAGGAGCCAATGCAGCTCTCTGTGCCGCGCGCGGCTTAATCGCGGTTGCCGCCGTCGCCCGGACCAACGGCTCGGGATCCGAGAAGGAATGAACCACGATATCATACGCCGAAGGATCGCTTGGAAAGTTCCCCAGATATCCAGCGGCATTGGCTCGGATCAAGGGCCCTGCCGATGAATTGGATAATATTTTAAGCAGCGCTGGAATCGCTCCCGGGTCGCCATTTCGCGCCTGCGTAAAGGCATCGGCGCGGAATATAAACTTCTCGCGCAACTGGTCGCCGTACCAAGCTTTTACTTGCTGCGACGCCCATTCCGCTTTCTGGTCTTTGTGGCAAAGATTGCACGCATTCGGAATGTGGTGTCGGATGGTATTCTCGGGAGCCGGAACGCTTATCGAGTGATCACGGATCCACCCCCCAAGGCCGATTACCGCGGGCGGCATATGGCACTCAACGCATGAGCTGCCGGAGCTATTTGGTGCGTGATGTGTGTGCTTCGAAACGTTAGCCGCAATTGCCATATGACATTTTGTGCAAAACGTATTGTTTCCCCGGCGAAGGAGCTGATTCCTATTAACATTAATCCTGTGTGGGTCGGAGTGGCAGGTGACACACGTGGCGCCCCCTTTCATAAAGCATTCGCTCTGCCAAAGTGCAATTGACTCGTTCGAGAGCCACCGTGGGCGCCCGTCAGGCCAATAGGCTGGATCCTCTGATGTCGGCAGGCGATATTCCATTACCGGTAGAAAGAAATCGTAGTAGTTCGCGCCAGCCTTAAATTCATCTACGTAGATATCGCGAAGCGAGTGGCACTGTGCACAAATCATAGTGCTGATGATCGGGTCCTGCCGCCCAGGATTGACAATTGCACTCTTGACGAAGATGCGCGTCGCAGAGTCCGTGGCTTTGGCGCCGGTGGCCCTGGCCACGTGGTCTCTTCCTGGGCCATGGCAACGCTCGCAGTTGACCCCAAAGTTCTGCCACGTTGTGTTATAGCGATTGTGCTGCAAGTCAAAATTCTTATGTTCCTGGCTTACGTGGCAGGAGTGGCAGGTTTTGTTCCAGACCTGGACCTGAACCCCCGAATCCTCTTCGGGATTTCCGATGTCAATCTCGTGGAGCCACTTTTTGCGGATTATGTCCCATGTGGCGGGGATAAGAACGATGCGACCATCAGGAAGCGTGGTTAGGTAGTGCTGAAACCGGCGATCGCCGAGGGTGAACTCCACACGGTGTTCCCAAGCGTCGCCCCGCAAAATAGATTCGGTAATAAAATACTGGCCATTTTGATGCTGCAGAAAAAAAGGAGAGCCACGCAACACCACTTTGCTCTGGGAAAAATCTCCCACGACGCTCCGTTCGCTCGCGGGTTGCATGGTTTTGCTGTGAAGCGATTCAGCCCAATTATGATTGATTTCGGCATGGCACTTCGCGCATGCTTCCGCACCGACATAACCTTTATCGGACTGCGCCTGGAGCGGCAGTGCAACAGAAAGCAGGAAAAAAGCTCCCACACTCCGCGCCAGAGAATTTTGGCCCAAAACTACCCCCGTTCTTTAATATATCACACGTCGCTTCTATGAAATTTCTGCAGCGAGTGTAGAGCGAACGTGAAAACGAAGCTTCGAAGCCCTTTCCCCCGGGCGCATCCTAGAAGGTATCTTAACTACCCATGTTGATGTCAGCACAATTCGAATCCTCGGCATATTAACGGATGGATGCGCCGGAATCCAAGGAGGAAGCGGCAGCGCAAGAGCGCCTAAAAAATGAAAAACGGGGAAGACCTTGTGGCCTTCCCCGTTTAGTGGTGCGCGTTTAAGAGAACAGGTCGGAAGAAGTTAGAAGGTCAGGCGAAGACCAAACTGCATCTGCCTGGGGTTGTTGCCCTGGCTGTTCACAACACCGAAACTGGAACCTGGGCCAACAGTTGGATCAACGCCTTCGCCGGTTTGGGCGTCTCCCACAGCTGGATCGGAAAACACGGGATGGTTAAACACGTTAGTGACGACATACTGGAACTGCAGTCCAACGCGCTCGCTGAACTTAATGTCTTTCACCAACCTCACGTCCACGTTCCAGTAAGGCAAGCCCCGGAATACGCCAACGCCGCCAGTGTTGTTGTCAAGACCCAGAATTGGCGGGCGGAGAGTACTCAGCACGCCGTCCGGGTTGGCAAAGATGTTGTACCCACCGCCGCCCGGAATGTTGTGGAGCGAGGCATTGCCCCCGCCGTACTTCTGGGTGAGAATGCAATTCTCGGTTGTGAAGAAGTTTGCACCATCAGCCGCGCCAAAAGATTGGGCATCGGTAAAGGTGCCACACCCAAGCGGCTGGCCGCTGCCTATGGCAAGAATTGGCGACAATGACCAACCACCTGCGAGGTGGCCAATGAGACCATGTTGGCCCTTGTACCAGGGGTCCTCAATCATCGCATAGGTGTTGAATACAAACTTGCGATCGAAGCTTTGCAACCCATAGCCATTGTTTATGTTGAAGGGATCGTTCGTGGTGTACTCGCTGGTGGCCTGGACGAGAGCCCCCGTGCCAAGGGCCTTGCTCCAGGTGAAGTTTTCCTGCAGCGTTACGTTGTGCCATTGTGTCACCTTCATGGAAACGAAAGCGCCGTTGTAATTCCCATGGCCGAGGCTGGCATTCACGCCGACCCCGGAGGACATCTGCCCGGCGGTACCAAAGCCGCCGCCAGGTATGGGTGTGTTCAGCATGCTGCGTGGGAAGGTGAACGCACCTTTATCGAGATCACTCCAAATGTTCCAGACGCTCTGAGTGACCAAGTTACTCTTGGCAAAACCCTCTTTGTAGACCACGGCCGCCGTGCAACTTGAGAACCCCGTGCAGTAGGCGGAGCCGGGTCCTCCGAGAGCCGTCTCAAAGAAGGGCTGCGCCGTAAAGGTGTTGGCGTATGCCGTTGCAGCGGCAGCGGTCTTCGGAATATTTGCACCACACGCAGCAAAGGAGGTGGCGCACCCTAGCCCCTGCTCGATTGCCGCATAGGCCTTGTCAAACCTTTGCCCACCCAATGTCATCATGTAGGGTACGGCATTGATGTTGATAGGCTGATACTCGTGGGTAATCCTCCGGCCAATGTAACCGACTTCGAGAAGGATCTTGTTGGTTATCTGGCGCTGGATGGTGAAATCGAACGAATCCACAACGTTGGGGCGGAAGTTCGGGTCGAGGGCTTCGCCGGCGCCGGCCGCGACGCTGTTCACGCCAGGAATGGTCGGTTGGGGGAGAGTTTGTGAAGCCGCTGGAATCGGCGCGTTGTTGCCGTCGGTTCCAACCCTGAAAGCGTTGGCAACTGTGAGGCCCCCGGCAGGGGCAACACAAGTCCCATTCATGTTGTTATTCCGGCATTGCACTGCCTGGATGAGTCCGGTACCCAGCAACGGAACGAGTACCAGGTCGACGCCATTAAGTCTTCCGTATACGCGACTGTAGCCGCCACGGATGACGGACTTATTGCCACCGAACGCCTTACCCAAGAATCCATCGGTGAATTTCGGGTTCCAGGCCGCGGCGACGCGGGGGCTGAACGAGCCGTAGAAAGGTAGATAGGGGTATTTCTGTCCTGCCCCTGTGTTCCCAACGAGCGCAAAGCCGACCAGGGGGTTGTACACTTGACCCTCAAGGGCGGCAGCCTCTCGTTGTTTAATATATGACGAAATTTGGAGCTGCTGGCCGCTGGAATCCACTAGCTCAATCTGCTTGCCATTTGCTTCTGTCGGCGGCATTTCGAGCGTCCAGCCCAAGCCGTACGTCAGGGTGAATGACGGCTTCATGTGCCAGGAGTCGCTCCAATAAACGTTGTAGTACGGAATCGTACTCTGGTCGAACGCGTGTGTAAGCGGCGGATTTAGTGTAAGCGTGGGACCTGAGCGGGTATACGCGATTTGTGAATCCGTGACGATGCCCAAGACTGCGGCATTCACGCGGGCCCAGGTCGTTGCGCTGACGCCAGAAGGCGTAGTGGAAGAGAAGTCCACAAGACCGCCTCCCGCCGAATCTCCAAGTTGGTAAGTGGGCTGGTAATTGATTCCGCCGCCGTTGTCGGACCGCTGGTGGTAGTCCCAGTTGCGCTGATAAGCGCCACCGAAGGTGAAGAGGTGATTGCCTTTCAGAATGGTGACGTCGTCGCGCAAGAAACTGTCGTGGCCGTCCCAGAAGCGCGTGCGCACGGACTGAGTGTTCACGTTGTAAGGAGTGAGGGCAGTAGTTGAAAACTCGCCGAAAGGCTCCAGGGCGCCGCCAAGTTGGGAGAACTGGTTCACACCGCCGGGATCGGACCATGACCAGTAGTTGCGAAGGAAGCTGTAATGCAAATCGTTGGTCGTATTCGAGGTAACGTTGGTGGTCAGCCCCGCCACGAAGAACCACGGCTGCTGCGGTCGTACTGACAGCGCGGAGGGTGTTCCCAAAGTGTCGCCGCTAAAGAAACCTCCGATATCCACCTGGCTGGTGGTGGCCAGAATCAGCTTGTAGTATCGGTAGCTGCTATTGAAATGCCACTTGGAACCGAAGTCGTGGTCCAGGCGAACAACTCCAAAATTGGAGGTTTGGGGAACCGAAACATTGGCCTTGAATCCTATTTCGTTGACGCCGTCGCAGCGCGAACCCAGCAGGCCGCCGCAACTCGGGTCGTTGCCCATTGGCTCATACTTGTTCCACATCTGCTGGACCAAGGAATTAATTCCGATGCCTCGAGGGTCGCAAGCAGTGGTGGCGTTCGATCCGCAATTGGTCCCGGACTGCAAGTTAAAGTTAGTAGTGACCGGAGCGGGACCACCCGCCGCCTGACATGCCGCGTTGCACACGGCAAAGGTCACGATGCCATTCCGCATGTTGGCGGAGGGAACCGCCGCCTCGTAGGTTTGCGAATTATTCCAGCGGAAGCCTTCGTAATTGGCGAAGAAATAGGTCTTGCCGCCCAGAATGTTCTTTGAAATGATCGGGCCGCCACCCGAAGCGCCAAAGCGATTGTAATGATAACTCGGAAGCGGTGTACCGCTCAGATTGTTATCCCAAGTGTTGGCGTTGAAGTGGTTGTCGAAATAATATTCGTAGGCGGAACCATGCCAGGCATTGGTGCCGCGCTTGGTAATCACTTGAACCTGCGCGCCGGCCGAACTATTAAAGTCGGCAGTTTGGTTGGCGGTATTTACTTTGAACTCCTCAACGCTATCGAGGGGCGTGGGCATGACGCCCGTGGGACTGCCGCCAATTTGACTCTTGACGATGCCGCCGGTCGGATCGCCCGCGAAGCTTGGCGTGTAGACCTGCATACTACCGTCCATATCGTTGGTATTCTGACCGCCATCGAGCATGAAGGTGCTCTGATCGACCACAGCGCCGGCCACGCTGCCATCGGGAGAAACGCCCGGTTGCAACGTTACGAAAGTGGCGGCGTCCCGCTGAATTGAAGGCAAATTCTGCAGGAGATCGCCCGAGACAGAGTTACCCACGGTGGCGTTCAGAGTTTGCAGCTCAGCTCCCGTGGCGGTAACTTCGACGATCTGACTGACCGAGCCGAGTTCCATGCTGACATTGAGGGTCAGCGCCGATCCAATGGTAACGACTTGACCGGTGAGCTTGGAAACGCGGAATCCGCCCTTGTTTATGGTTACATTGTAGGTTCCAGGAACCACGTTGGCGAAAATATATCGTCCCGTGTCGTTGGTAGTCGTCGTTCGCGAGTCGTTCGTTGCAGGATCGACTAAGGTGACGGTAGCGCCGACAAGCGCCGCGCCGGAGGGGTCCGTGACCGTGCCAGCAACCGTCCCCGTTGAGGCGGACTGAGAAAACAAGGCCGATGGAGCGAAAGCAAACAGGCAACATAGAGCAAGGATCAGCAAAAACACTCGCTTGCTTAACATTCAACTACCTCCTAGAAAGACAGGGCCGACACCCGAAGCCACAAACGTCGAGTGCCAAACCCGAAGAGTCTTCGTGCACGAAATTTTTGGAATTCCCCATAGAAAGAAAAAACCACCGACCCTTAATGCTTGTGAAACCCAGCTTGCAAGTGCCTGACCACATGCCCCGGGAAAAACAAAACGAGCAAGTTCTGTGGATTACGTAAACTTTGTCTAAAGCAACCTCGTTTCTCGCCTATGTCTATCCATATTTTTATATGGACTTCTATAGACAATACAGCGGCGCCCACTAATTCATAGATCTCCCTTCGCAGAACACAACACCCTGTTTGTGGACAAACCAATGCGCTGACTTCAACTGGAACTTGTGCAACCACTTGTAACAACAGCAACCGATGGGGGCTTATATATTGCGGTGCGACAACATTGTCAACACTATTTATCCGACTCCCGAACTAAGCGCTATATCAACCAAAACTAAACGACGCAGGAAAGCGCGGCCAGTGAATCGTGGTAGCAGTACTATCAGGACCGATGTGGCTTCTTCGGAGGCAAGAACTGCTGGCCAGCTATTCGCGACGCGGCAGTGGCGCAAGAAAACTAGCTCCTAGCGGTGTCGGTAAACGGTACGGCCATCGACGACGGTGCGAAGGACTTGTGTTTTGGTGAGATTGTGCGGGGGATTCTCTTACGGGAACAAAACACGGCAGATATGGCAAAGACGACTCAAGCGATGCCTGGGCCCGATACATGGATCGCAACGCAATTCGAAGTGGAATGGATGGCGCAGAGTGCGCGCGACGCCAGGGACTGGAAACTGGCAGGCTTCCTGGCACACTGGCACAGCAGATGATTTGCACAACGTAGATTACGCGAGAGGCCATTTCGCGTATGGCTTCGCGGCAGAGCAGGACGGCAATTCAGCGGACGCGGGGGAACGCGTTCCGCCGCGGAAAAACTGTGGGGCAAAGCGGACAAGGATTTGTCGGAGCTTCAGCAAAATTCAGAAAGCACTCGCCGCCCACCACAACTAAATCGAAAAGACCGTCCCCGCCACCGCCTCCATGCTCGACGCTGTCGACGTAAAGTACTACTCCAACGGCCGCCGAACCAGTTCTCGGCCTTCAGTCTTCAGTCTCCAGTCTTGTGTTTTCAGTCTGCAAATGAAAATGGGGAAGGCTGGTTGGCCTTCCCCGTTTGAAGAGAGTATTTAGACCCACAAGAGGTTAGAGCGCGAAGCGGAAACCGAATTCGACTTGCCGCGGTTTATTGGTCTGGGCCATCTCCCCTTTCTAGAAGCCAATCCGCAGGCCGACTTCAATTTGCCGCGGGTTGTTGAATTGGCTGTTCAGGACACCAAAGGCCGCTGGGTTCTGGAGATCGATCCCGGCAGACCCGTATTGGCCCGGATCACTGAACTCCATGTGGTTGAGCGCGTTGAAGAACTGACCGTAGAGCGTCGCCCCCACGCGTTCGGTGATTCGAGTAGTCTTGACGAGGGAAAAGTCAAGGTTCCAGCGATGCTGCCCGTAGAGCGGACCGAGATCGTGGGCTCGACCGTCATTGAGGCCCAGGACTATCGGCTGTAGGGTGTTGTAGACCGCCTGGGGGTTGGAGAACAGATTGACGCCGGAACCGCCGTTCGCCGCGTCACCTTGGCTACCAATTCCTCCACTGGAGACAACCCCGTAGTGAGGACTGTGGCTGTAGCTGCCCGCGGACATCATAGGCACAAGGCCGGAGCACCAAGCGACGTTTCCTTGCCCATACTCGTCGCAGGAGCCGGTGTAGGTTTCCATCACCAGCCCGCTGTTCCAGGTGAAGATCGGAGAGAAACTCCAGCCGCCGATGATGCGGTCCAGGATTCCGTTGTTGGTGCCGAAACGCTGCCCCTTGCCGAAAGGCAACTGGTAGGTTGCAAGCAGATTCAGTACAAACCGGGTGTCAAAGGGCGCCGGTCCGTAGTCGTAGCGCAGATTAAAGGGCACGGAGGCGTTGGCCTGTGTGAATTCCTGGTTGATGCCCACGGTGGACAAAGTCTTCGACCAGGTGAAGTTGCCGTTAAGCATCAGGCCGTGCCCGGTACGCTTCTGAACTGAAACGATGCCAGCCTGATAGTTCGAGAATCCCGAAGTGGAATTCGCGATCATGGAGTTATACCCCTGGGTGGTCGCGGGGAGGGCCGATCCAAACGTAAATGTCCGATCTAGATCCGCCCATACTCCGTACACATACTCAGTAGAAATGTTGGCCGTCCCCAGGGGCCCGCCGCCTTCATTGGTCTGGACCGCGCACGTGAGAGTTGTGCACATAGGCAGAGTGGCGGTCGGGTTGGCAGTGTTGTATTTACTGATTGCTGTGTTGGTGGACATAAGGTAACTCGCCGGCAGGCTATTTTCAAAGAAGGGCTGCGAAGCCGCGGCCGTCCCACCATGATCGGCCTGCCAGACGGCGGCAAAAGCCTTGGCAAAAGTCTGCCCACCCCGGGTCATCATCCAAGGGACGTTATTTAAGTCCAAGCCCTGGTACAGATGAGTGGACCACTTGCCTACGTAGGCCACTTCCAAGACCACGTTGTCCGGAAGCTCTCGTTGGATGCCGAAAGTGACCCCGTTGTTCACGCCGGGCCGCCAGTTACTATCGAGGAACGATAGGTTGGAGCCAGCAGGAGAATTGATGCCAGGCACCGCGGGAATTGGGAGAGTTTGCTGGACGGCCGGGAAGGGCCCGGTGTTGCCATCGACGCCGAGACGGAAGGCGTTGGTTGGAGTGGTGCTAACGCTACCGTTGCAGGTCGGGGTCGCGGCCATGGTCGTGGTGTTGACCGGTGATGCGCCAGTGCACCGGATAGTCTGCCCGAAGCCGTATCCCAAGAGGGGCACAAGCACCAAGTCCACACCGTTGTTGCGGTCGTACAAGCGAGAGAATCCAGCACGAATGACCGTCTTGCCATTGCCAGTGAGGCGGCCCAAGAATCCTTCCGAGAACTTGGGGTTCCACGCCACGGCAACACGTGGGCTGAAGCCGCCGTAGTAGGGGTTAAACGGATACTTGGGATGACCACCCACGGCACCGATGGGCTCAAACCCGATGTTGGGGTTGTAAACCTTCCCGTTTAAGGCGTTGGTCACCGTGTTCTGGAGGTATTGCGTGCTGTTGATGGGCACGCCGCTCTGGTCCACAGCAATGTCCTGTACTCCGTTGATTTCGTACGGCGGCATCTGCGTGCCCCACTCCAAACCGTAGTTGAGGGTAATAGTTGGACGGATTTTCCAGGAATCGTTGAAGTACAGACTGTAGCTGTCGATGATGGAAGTGTCTGCAAAGGTCTTGGCACCGGTCAAGTGAAAGTCGGTCCCGCCGCGGACGAACAACTGCGCTTCCGTGCCAATAAGTCCTAATGTCTCAGCGTACTGCGTATCCCAAATGCTGTTCAGGCTGCTGGGAAGATCGATCGGCCGGTTGTTCGCGGAAGTCACCAACCCCGAGCCTTTGTTGAGCTGATAAACCAAATCCGGAAGACCCGCGACCACTTGGTCGTCGCGGACGTGGTGATCCCACCAATGAATGATGCTGCCGCCATATTGCATGAAGTGGTTGCCCCTGCTCCAACTTAGGGTGTCGTTGTAGTTCCAGTCGTGCCCGTCCCAGACGCGATTGCGTGCGTCCTGGGTGTCCATGTTGATGGGGCACAGGCAGCCGAAATGGGAGTCCTGGAACTCGACACCAGCCGGAACGCCGGAGAGCGCGTCCGTTACGCCTTGCCGACCCCAACTCCAGTCGTTGCGAAGGTAGCTGATATGAAACTCATTGATCAAGGTGGGTGTAAGGGTGCCGGTCAAGCCCACTACCGAATAACTCGGATGCCGCGGGTTGGTGGAAGCCGCGGCGGGGACGCCGAGCTTGTCGCCGGGCAGTAACCCTCCGATATCAATCTGGTTTGTGCTGGGGGCCGTTTCACGGAATACTCTGTAGCTAAGGAAAAGCCGCCACTTGTCTCCCAAGTCGTGATCGATGCGGCCCATACCGTAATCATCCTTGATTGGAAGACTCAAGGGGGCGCGGTAGCCTTGGATGTTCAGGGCGTCGGCACCGTTCGAGTTGTAACTCGGATCGTTTGGCATGGGCAAGTAAGTATTCCACAACTGGGACACCGCCGGGCTAATACCAATACCGCGCGGGTCGCACGCGACTCCTCCCGCGGGACCGCAGGCAGTCGAAGTCTTCAGGTTAACTTGGGTAAGCACTGGTGGGCTTGTGGTAGAATTCGCCTGGCAGGCGGCATTGCAATCATTGTATTGGAGGATGCCTTGCCGCATCAGCGCGGATGGCACCGCCCACTCTTCCACTGTCGCCGTTCCAGGATAGCGCCGACCTTCGTAAAAAGCGTAGAAGTAAGTCTTGCCGCCCAACCTCTTACCCGGAAGCATGGGGCCGCCGACACTGCCGCCAAAGCGGTTATCGTGAAACTTCACGATGGGATTCCCGTGGCGATTGTTGTCCCAAGTGTTGGCATCAAGTACTTGGGAGCGGAAGAATTCGTATGCCGAACCGTGGAAAGAATCTGTGCCGCGCTTGCTTACCAACATCACCTGGCCGCCGGCGGACGTGGCGAAGTCCGCGGTCTGATTGCTGGTGGCCACCTTGAATTCCTGAATGCTCTCGAGCGGAGTAGGCATGGCGCCCATGCCACCGACCCCGTTATCGGTGTAGTTGTTGTCGCCCTCGAGATCGCTGGTGATATTGCCGCCATCCAGCATGTACGTATTTTGGTCACTCAAGGAGCCGGCTACCTGTCCGCCATAAACATCGCCACCTCCAACAGCGGGAGCAGTGTTGGGCTGGAAGGTGAGCAGTGAAGTGGCGTCACGATTAAGGTTGGGGAGATCGAGCAAGGTTTCGCCGCTCATGGTGGTCCCGATGGTGGCGTTGGTGGTCTGCAGCTCGGCACCCGCCGCGACCTTTACTTCTATGGTCTCGGCCATGGCGCCCACTTCCAGCTTGACGTTCAAAGTGAGGGTCTGCCCGACGAGAACTTCCTGCTCGCTTACCTCGACTTGCCGAAAGCCCTTCATTGTGATCTTGACGTCATACATGCCCGGGGTGACATTGATGAAAATGTAGCGACCCGCGTCGTTCGAAATTGTGGTTTTGGGCGCATTGGTGGCCTTGTCCGTAAGGGTGACCGTGGCACCGACGACGATCCCTCCGGCGGAATCCGTAACGAGGCCGGCAACGGTGCCGGTGCTACTGGCTTGCGAATAGAGGGCCGACGGCGTCAAAGTAAAGAGACAAGAGAGAGCAACTACTAGCAAAACCACTCGCTTGCTTAGCATTCAACTACCTCCTGGTTGGGCCCTGCCTGGCCCACTTGAACTTCACACACCCCGACTTGAGGAATGCCGAAAGGCACAAAACGAAGAGATTTGGAAGACCCCATAGGTCAGAAACCCACTCGCGAAACTGAACTTGCCGAAAACAAAAGCAAATTCCGTACCACCACGACTCCAGCACCTAAACTCTAAATTGTCTGTGATTTACACAATCTTTAGAACGACTAGAGGCGCGATGTATCTATGTTTGAACGTATTTATACGAACTATCATAGTTACACTGCCGGTAACATTCACGAAAAGTCGCGGCGCCCTTAGAAGCACTCCACCGCTACAACCGACAGTTGGAACCACTCGCGCAGCAAATCGATCCAGACTACCGACCGTGTAACCACAAGATTCTATGGGAGGTATATATTGCCCAAGCGATGTTTTGTCAATAGATTTTTGCCCTAAACGCGAAATAAATTTTATATGGAGCAAATCTAAATCGCCGCTGGTTGTGAGTACTAGCCACCGTTCCTTCTTATATTCTTCCAGATAGATTCCTCATTTGCAGAGCCATGCACGGTTGCATCAGGCCATGAACGCGGCCCCCGCAGGGTCAAAGTCCACGCCAAATCCACCCTAGCGCCATTTTCTAATAGCTTGTCTATTGTTGTTGTTAGCGAGGAAACGAGCAGCAAGGAGAAGAGGGCCTGGACCTATCAGTTGCTCTGATAAACCGTGCGGCCACCGACGACAGTGCGGAGGACTTGTGTTTCGGTGAATTGTGCGGAGGGAACTTTGCTTAGGTCGTTCGACAGAATAATGAAGTCAGCGTACTCGCCAGGTTTCAGTTCGCCCTTCTTCCCTTCCTCGAACTGAGCGTACGCGGAACCTGAGGTGTAAGCGCGGAGGCAATCCTCGAGGGAGATTTTCTCTTGAGGTTGCCAGCCGCCTTTCGGGCCGCCATCGGGGCTTTCGCGTGTAACGCAGGCATACAAGCCGCGAAAAGGACTGATGGGCTCGACGTCGTAGTCCGTGCCAAAAGCCAGGCGCACGCCATTCTTCAGCATGGTGGCCCAGGCATAAGCGCCCAAAATGCGCTCATGGCCAATGCGGTCTTCGGCCCAGCGCATGTCCGTGGTCTGATGCGAAGGCTGCATGGAAGCAATGACGTGGAGTTCGGCAAAACGAGTGAAGTCCATGGGGGCAACGACTTGAGCGTGCTCGATGCGGTCGCGGCGGTCGCGGTGGCCGTTGGCCTTGTCGACAGCTTCAAAAACGTCGAGGGCAATACGATTGGCGCGGTCGCCGATGGCGTGGAAATTAAGCTGGAACCCGGCCTTGTCGCGCTGCATAGCCATCTGGGTGAGCTTCTCGGGATCAATGGTGAGGATACCGGAAGTCGAAGGATCATCGGAATAGGGTTCAAGCATCGCGGCAGTACGAGAGCCGAGGGCTCCATCCAAGAAAGCCTTCAAGGCACCTGTTTTCAACCAAGGATCCTTGGCGCCGCCCTGGGCGCGCATGTTCTGCAAATCATCGAGTGGCAGATTGAACGGCAGCCATTCCGTGATGCGCACGGTGAGTTTCCCTTCTTCTTTCAGCTGCTGATAGACTTGAAAATCCGCCCATTCGGAAAAATCCTGGACGGAAGTGACGCCATTTTTGGCGACGTTTTTTAGGACGAGCTCGATTCCTTTGCGCCGCTGTTCCACGGGAGGGTCGGGAATCCGATCCTTAACCAGAGACATGGCTGAACCTTCTTTCAACATGCCCGTGGGCTCCCCATTGGCATCCCGTTCGATCTCACCGCCTGGAGGATTGGGAGTGTTCTTATCGATCTCGCCGTTCTTCAGGGCGAGGGAGTTCGCAACGGCGACGTGTCCGGAAATGTGCGTGAGAATGACGGGATTCTTTGGCGCGACGGCATCAAGCTGCTGGCGATTCGGAAATTTCTTATCCGGCCAGGTGGTGTGATCCCAGCCGCCGCCGGTAATCCATTCGCCGGGTTTGTGCTTCGCCACGGCATCGGCAAGGCGCTTCTGCATTTCTTCGACGGAAGGCACGCCGGCGAGCGGGACAGCGAGCATGTCGGCCCCCGCGCCACCAAGGTGCACGTGCGCGTCATTGAAGCCGGGCATCACAAACTGGCCCTTTAGATTGACGGTCTCCATGCCTTCCTGGCCGCCTCCACAATCGAGAATGACGTGGTCCGTTTTGCCGATGCAGCTGATCTTTCCTTCGCTGACGGCCATAGCCTCGGCCCACGGATGTTCAGGATCATTGGTGTAAATGCGGCCGTGAGTGTAATAGGTTGTGGTTGGAGCTTTCTGTGCCCGGCTCGTTTTCGCGTCAAATGTGGCGAAGAGAGCCATGACCACGAACAGGAGACTGCCGGCAAGGAATCGGACTTGAGTATTACGGATTTTCATCGGGCCTTTTCCTCCGCAATTCCAGAAACTCCGAGAATTGTGAGGAGTACGCGTTTCAAGCCCATTTCCCGGCCCGCGGAGTCGTACCATTCCTGCAGCGAATGCGCTCCGCCGCCACTGCCGCCGGCGCCAATGGAGATGGCGTCAATTCCGAGAGACAGCGGAATATTCGCATCCGTCGAGGAGCGCTCGACACGGGATTGGTTGCCGACAAACTCATCGGCGGCGCGAAGTGCAGCGAGGAGAGGTGATTCCGGAAGCAATTCTCCGCCCGGGCGGCTGCCCAGTAGTTCGACCTTCCAGTCGAGCTTCCCTCTCGAACGGTCGCGGGTGGAATCCATCTCGTCACGAACGCCTATGCTGATGCACTCACGAAGGGCGGATTCCAGGCGTGCAAGTTCGTCTTCGCTCTCGGAGCGGATATCGACTTTCAAGCTGGCTTTATAGGGAATGGAGTTGACTGAGGTGCCGCCTTCGATCTGTCCTATATTAAAGGTGGTGCGTGGGCTGACGGGAACTTTGGTGTTGATGAAGCGCACCGAACCGCGCACCAGAGCGTTGATGGGATTGGGCATGCCGAAGTCCGACCAACTGTGCCCGCCCGGACCGGTGATCAGCGCTTCAAGGCGGCGCGAAGCCAGCGCTTTGGTGGTTACGTGATCGGTGCCGGAACCGTCAAGGACGACGACGGCTTTGAGTTTTGCGCGATAGGCATCCACAAGGGCGCGCATGCCGCGAAGATTGCCTTCGCCTTCTTCACCCACATTAGCCACGAAAAGAATGGTGCGCCGCGGCTTGCAGTGCGCGAATTCGACGGCGCGCGCCACCGCCAACAACGCGGTCAAGCCGCTGCCATTGTCGGAGATGCCAGGCGCAACCATACGGCTGCCGTCGCGATGTACTTTCACGTCCGTGCCAGGCGGAAAAACCGTGTCCAGGTGAGCGGAAATTACGACCATCTCTTTTTCATTTTCGCCACGCAACTCGCCGATAACATTGCCGGTCTTGTCGATTTGCGCGGGCAATCCGGCTTCGGACAGCAGCTCTCGGACAGCCGCGGCGCGTGGCCCTTCATGAAAAGAGGGCGCTGGGATTTCCGTGATGCGTGCTTGCTGGTCGTTAACCCAGGAAATATTGGGCGTGAACCAGTCGAGAGCGGCGCGGACTCGCGCGTTGTCGGAAAGCCGTGAACCTGGGGCCTGACGTGCTAGATGGGGAGAAGCAACGGAGCGAACCGGCATAGCCAAAAGAATAACGCAAACGAGGGCTTGTTTCACCGTGAGGTTAAAACAACGTTTCGGTGTCAATGGCGTGCGGCCTCGCCGCAAAGAGCGAAAACTTCCGCGTCGGAGAGTACCCGCGGGGATTGCTTGGCGGCGTCAAAAATGCGCGCGACCGTGGCCTCGTCCGCGGGAACGCGGTGCTTCTCCAGCCAGAAGAGCACGTTGGACTTGCCGCTCATCGGGCCGATTTCAATCACCTGGTCAAGACCGAAAAGATGTGCGGGCACGCCGCTGTAAACGGCATTGGCGAGCTGGAGATCATTTTTTCGAAAAGCTTTGATGAGCGCGGCGGCGTGAACGCCCGTGGCAGTGCGAAATGCGTCATGACCCACGACGGGATAGTTCGGCGGAATTGTCGTGTGTGTGGCTTTGGCTACTTTTTCGCAATACTCCTTTAGTCGAGAGAGGTCCTGCTGGAGGAGACCCATGAGGCGAAGATTGACGAGCATTAGCTCCATGGGGGTGTTGCCGACGCGTTCGCCGAGAGCGTTGGCGGCGGCGTGGACCTGGTGCGCGCCGGCAGCAACGGCCGCCAAGGAATTGGCGATGGAGAGGCCGCGGTCGTTGTGGCCATGCCAATCCATGCGGATTTTTTCGCCGGACGGTTTCACAACTTCATCGATGGCGAACTTCACAAGGTTGAACGCACCGTTAGGAGTGGCGTGGCCGACGGTGTCGCAAAGCACGATAGCGCGCGCGCCGTTGCGGATGGCGGCCGAATACAGGCGTTTCACCGTGCCCGGGTCGGTGCGAATAGTGTCTTCCGTGACGTACATCGATGGAAGTCCGTTTGCGACCGCGAACTTCACGGCTTTTTCGGTCGTTCGCTCCAGATGATCCACGGTCCAATCTTCTACCAGGCGGCGAATGGGGCTGGAGCCTAGGAACGTGGCGGCCTCGATGGCGATTCCCACCTTCTGGGAAATCTCCACGATGGGGCGAATGTCATTTTCATGGGTGCGGGCCGCGCAATTAGGCTTAATTTTCATGCGGTTGGTGGCAATCTCGCGAGCCAGCGCTTCGGTGTCCGCAAAGGCGCGCGGCCCGGCGGCCGGTAGACCGATGTTGACCGCGTCGATTCCCAAAGATTCCATCAAGTGCAGGATTTCGATTTTTTCTTCGATGCTGGGGTCAGAGACGGAGGGATTCTGCAAACCGTCGCGCAGCGTTTCATCATTCATCAGCACGCGCGTGCCGGCGGGGATCGCCGGCGGCGTGGAGGCATTCCAGTCGTAGATCCAATCGTTCTGCTGCAAAGCGTGGCCTCGTTGGCTGCGCACTCGAAGCGCTAGTTGCGCAAGGTGTAGCTCTGCGGCTGCTGCGCGGGATCCGGGCGATAGAGCGTCTTGCAGAACTCACAGCGGTAGATTTCCGCTTTCGGACCAATGATCTCCGCGACTTCTTTGGGGTAATCGTAGTAACGCTTCAAGTGGCCGTTGCAGAGCTTGCCCTTCTCGTCTTTCTCATCGCAAGCGCGCTGCTTCGGTTTGCGCGTTTTGATCTTGGGTGCGGCTGAAGTCTCTTCGGGCATGGAACTCCTCTCTAGAATCCGTGGTCACGGAAAAACGTTTTCATGGCGCCGCGGGCGTTGCGCAACTTCGCGCCCATGCCGCCGGAAAATTCAAATTGGAGAAAAGCGTCCGCGGCGCGCTCCAAATCTGCACCGTAGCGGTACCACCAGGGCTTTTCGCTTCCGGGCAAACCGTCGACATCAAGGTATTTTGTTTGGACCGTCTCTAGCAGCCCCGCTTGCCCATGCGTGCGCCCCCAACCGCTCGCGCCACAGCCACCATGCGGGGCTTCCGCTATGCCGAAGTAACTGATGGCGTCGTTGACCATGACCGCGCCAGCCCGGAGCTCCAAAGCGAGCGCCATTCCGCGACGCTGGTCACTCGTCCAGATGCTTGCGGCAAGCGCAAACGGTGAATCGTTGGCCTGCGCAACCGCTTCCTTCGCATCTTTCACAACTTGAATGGCGAGGATCGGCCCGAAGGTTTCTTCTTGAAACAATTTCATGGAGGCATCCGCGCCAGAGATGACCGTGGGCTCGAAAAAATTGGGGCCTAGGTCGGGACGCGCTTTCCCGCCGCACAAAACCTTCGCGCCGCGCGAGACCGCGTCGCTAACCAAATCGCACATCCGTTCGACGTGCTGCGGGCGAATGAGCGGGCCAACATCTGTGGCCGGATCGCTTCCCGGGCCCAGCCGGAGCTTTTTTGTTTTTTCCACAGAGAGCGCGATGAATTTTGCAGCCACGGATTGCTCGACGAACAACCGCTCCACGGAAAGGCAGACCTGGCCGCAATTCGTGTAGCTACCCCAGACGGCGGCGCTGGAGGCCACCCCCAGATTCGCGTCCGCCAGAACGATCATGGCATCCTTGCCACCAAGTTCGAGCACGGACGGGATTAGTTTTTTCGCGCAAGCTTCGGCGACGCGCCGCCCGGTGGCGACACTGCCAGTGAACATGACTTTGTCCGGCGAGGCGTCGATTAGCGCTTGGCCTATTTCCCCGCCCCCTTGTACTACGGTGACGAGACTTTGCGGAAATCGTGAGTCCATGAAAAGTTTCTCGATCAGCGCGCCGCATTGCGGCGTAAAGTCGCTGGTCTTCAATACCACGGCATTTCCTGCCGCGACTGCGGGAACAATCTGACTGAGCGGGATAGCCAGCGGATAGTTCCACGAAGAAATGACGGCGATCACACCGAGCGGGTCGTAAGCCAGATATCCACGCTTGGCTTTCGCGGCGGTGCTGTGATGCGGGACACGCCGTAGACGAAGAGCGCTCCCCGCGTTCCTGGACCAATACTCGGCGGAATCGAGAGCAACGAAAATATCTGCGAATAGAGCTTCGGCGCGTGGCTTGCCGGATTCGCGGACGACGGCTTCGGCCAGTTCGTGGCGCGAGGCCATAATCCGTTCGCGAAGGCCGCGCAATTTTGCGCATCGGTCTTGGATGGAAACCTTTGCCCATTCACCCTGGGCGACACGCGCGCGGACAACGATTTCGGGCAGCAGCGCAGCTCGGGTCCGCTCGATGTGCGCAAGCACTTCCCCGGTGGCCGGGTTAATCGAGGGAAGCGTGTCGATGGGAATGGCCGTAGCCGCCATAAGCGGAATTCTAACCGATTTTGCGGCCGGAAGGTGGCCGCACCGCACTCCTACAACTACCATAGCCGGTGAACGGAGAATCCGTCGAACACTTTATCATTGCTTACGATCGGGACTCTCTCGACTTGCGCTTGAGCAATCAACAAGCGGTCGAATGGGTCTTTGTGTGTAGAGTCCAAGCTGCCTGCCAGCAGAGCGTGCTTCATTGAAACAGGTAACTCAATGAAGCCTTCCTTTTCAATTTCCTTCTCGAGGCCGGTCACAAGTTGAGCAGACTTGAATTTGCCAATTTGAGTCTTAATCGCCAGTTCCCAGCCCGAAGCGGCAGAAACAAACACAACCGTTTCCGACTCTTCGATCGTCTCCTTGGCTTTGCGGGAAAGACTCCCCTTGGCTTCGAGCCACCACACCAAGGCGTGCGTGTCCAGAAGCACTCGCATCATGCGATTCCCCATTCGGCGAGCTCTTCCTTAGTAAGCGGCGCAAAGGCATCAGGAGTATAGGAGATTTTCCCCTTCCAGCGGCCGGGGACGCGCTTCTTTTTCTGATGAGGTACAGGAACAAGTTTGACGACTGGCGTTTTGCCGCGCGCAATGATGACTTCCTCACCGCGGGCGGCCTTGCGAAGAAGCTTCGAGAGGTTGGTCTTGGCTTGGTGGACGGTATACATGGTTAGCTAAGTATATTAGCTAACCGCGCTGCGGGCAAGATCTTCTGCCGGGCGGCCGGGTGCCAGCAGGTCGCAACCTCTCTGCTGGGCAAACCCCAACACCGCGCCTGCTCAGATGTGCCAGGCTTCTGCGTGCTGGACTTCGACCATGACCAGGCCGTGAGGAGGCACGGTGGGGCCGGACTTGGAGCGGTCCCGTAATTCATACAATCGTTCGATGTCCGCTGGCGTGAGCTTGCCGCGACCGACGTCGAGCAAAGTCCCTACCATCTTGCGCACCATGTAGCGAAGAAACGACCGCCCGCGAACGGTGAAAACCAGCTCTTCGTTATCCGGGGTACGCACCAATTCCGCCGAGTAGATTTCGCGCTCGGTGGCTCTCTCCTTGTCGTCCTCTTCGGAGCCCGTCGAGGCGGCGAAGGAAGCAAAATCGTGGGTGCCAACAAAGCGGGCCGCGGCATCGCCCATGGCATGTTCATCGAGCGGAAAGGGGTAATGGAGGACGTAGCGCCAGATCATCGGCGGCACAATTCTCCCGCGATATAAGCGGTACCGGTAAGTTTTGCCCCGTGCCGACCAGCGCGCGTTGAAATCCGGGCCAACTTCCTCGGCGCCAAAGATGCGAATCGTGGGCGGTAGCAAGGCGTTCAGCGCGCGCTGAAAATCGTTCGCCGAGAGATGCGCTTGCGTCCGAAAGCTGCCGACTTGGCCAAGCGCATGAACACCGGCGTCGGTTCGGCCGGTGCCGTGCAATACAACTTGCTCCTGAGTGAGCTGGCGGAGCACGTTTACGATTTCGCCTTGAATTGTGGGCTTGCCGGTTTGCATCTGCCAGCCGTGGAAATCGGTGCCATCGTAGGCGATAGTCAGCTTGAAATAGCGCATGGAGAGTACGTCATCGGTTTCAGTGATCCGTCTTCAGAAGAGGAATGAGATTTGGCAAGTTTGTTGATCGGCGCTATGGTGCGCTGCGCACGAAGCGGCTCCCGGGCTTCACGGCCACGCTGCCGCCGCGGCAAAGCGGGCAATCTTCTTCCTCGTAACTGGCGATGGGCAATTGGATCAACGATTGCGCTTCCACGTCGAAGTCGATCTTGCCCCCGCTCCGGTCAATCAAAGCGCCGGCCGCCACGACGCGCGCGCCGGCCTCTTCCACAACACGAATAGCTTCCTGTGTCGAGCCACCCGTGGTCCAAACGTCTTCCACAACCAACACATGCTGGTCAGGAGCCAGCGAGAATCCCCGCCGCAGGGTCAACATGCCGCTGGCATCGCGCTCCACAAAAAGCGCCGGCGTTCCCATACCTGCCGAGTTCTTCTGCTCAGGCAGAGCCCGGGCAACCTCTTGCCCGATAATCAGCCCGCCCATCGCCGGCGATACGACGGCGTCAATCCGGGCATCGGAGAAAAGGGCCGCCAGCGCCTGCCCCAGTTTCTCGGCAAACCGCGGATACTGCAGAACCAGCGCGCACTGGACGTACGTGCCACTGTGCAGTCCGCTGGACAGCTCAAAGTGCCCATGGCGAATTGCGCCCGCCGTCTCGAACAGCTTCAGCAATTCTTCGCGTTTCAGCATTCCACTCCAACCCACCGCCGCCACATCCTAACTGTCGAAACCCCAGCAGCCTAGCCGCCGTCTCATTCGTTGTCAAGGAATCGAGCCCTTGCTAGACTGCCCTTTCCGTTTCCGGTCGGCGCAAAGATGAAGACCTGGTGACCGCCTTCCGAGCCAAATTTCGACGGCTGCCCTCGGAATGGTCCCGTCTCCCGGTCGCGCCCCAGGATTCATCACCTCCTGTCGCAGCACGCCGGCCAACTCCCTGTGACAGCACGGTTTTGCAACACGTTCCACAATCTAGTGAAAATCAAAAACGTCCCCGCAAGGACAGAAACTCGAGGAGTAAAACCATCATGAAAACTCTCTGGGGTACCGCCCGGCGTTTCATCTCGCTGCGTAAACTCAACCAGCTCGCTTCAAGTGTGGCGGCAAAATGTCCGGCTTCGATAGGGGCAAGATCCCTGACTGCTACTTTGCTGGTCGTCCTGCTTGCCGGCGGCCCCATCTCACCGGCTTTCGCGCAAAGCCCGGCGCCGGCTCCTACGACGTCGCCCGCCGCGGCCCCGGCTTCAACGATCGCTCCCGTGGCTTCTCTCGGTCTCGCCAAACACGATTTCACCCGTAGTCCCCGCGCGTTCCCCAGTCTGCTCAAGCCCTACCAGCCCATTTCCATTGAAAAGCCCGAGCTCACCAATTCACCGAGGCTCGACCAGCTCATTCACAACGGCAAACTAGAGCTCAGTCTGCAGGACGCCGTCGAACTGGCGCTCGAGAACAACTTGGACATCGCCGTCGAGCGCTATTATCCGTGGGTTGCCGACGCCGGCATTCTCAGGACCAAGGCTGGCGGCACAGGGTACAGCATACCCGGAGCGGATTTTGCCTCTTCGACGGCCAACTTGGGCTTTCTTTCCTACGATCCGCAATTCAACAGCGGCGCGTCCGTCGACGACCGCTCGACACCCGTCAACAACCCCTTCATCTCCGGCACCGGAACGGCCAGTCTCACGGCGCTGAAATCCCACTCGACGCAATTCACCAACCAATATTTGCAGAGTTTCGAGACGGGAACGAACTTCAACGCCAGCTGGAACAACACTCGCAGCAGTTCGACTTCGTCCGCCAACTTTTTCAATCCCGCCGTGCAATCCACGCTGACGGCCGGGTTCTCGCAATCATTGCTTAACGGCTTCGGACGCGCCGTGAATACTCGCAACCTCCGCATCGCGAAAAATAACCGTCAGATTGCCGATTGGGCTTTCGCGCTGCAAGCCATCACCGACATCACGAATACCATCACGGCTTACTGGGAGCTCGTCTACGCGCGGGAAAACGTCAAGGTCGAGGAACAAGCTGTAACGGTGTCGGAGAAGCTTTTCAACGACAACAAGAAGCAACTCGGCGTCGGCACCATGGCGCCGCTCGATGTCACCCGTGCCGAGTCTGAACTGGCCACCGATCACCAGAACCTTATCGTTGCCGAGACCGTCAAGCTCCAGGACGAACAAATTCTGCTGAACGCCATCTCCAAGGATCCTCTAGCTCCCAACCTGATCCACGTCGAAATCCTCCCCACCGATCAACCCAAACAGCCGGAGATGATTGAAGCCGCCTCCTTTGAAGACTCCATCAAGGAAGCTTTCGCAAAGCGGCCGGATTTGCAAGAGCAGGTCCTTAACATGAAAAACGGCGATATTGACGTGGAGGCCACGCGCAAGGCTCTGCTGCCCGCGGCCACGCTCTCGGCACAGTACAGTTCCGTTGGACTCGCTGGAAATTCGCCGATCAAGGGCACTGCGGTCGTGGCCGGTAGTAGCGGCATCCCCATTGTTGATGTAAACGGTGTTCCCGTCATCGTCAATGGCGGCGAGATTTTCGAGCCAGTTCTCCGGACACCGGTCGCCGGAACCATGCAGCAAGGTTTCACGACCGCGCAGAGCCAAGTCTTTCACAACCAATTTCCCGAGTTCCTGGCTCAACTCACGCTAAACCTCCCACTGCGCAACCGCTCGGCTCAAGCCGACAGCGCCCGCGCTTTGCTCGTCCAGCGTCAGCTTGAAACCCAGTTGCGGCAATTGAAAAATGCCGCGCTCCTCGACGTGCGCAACACCTACATCGCGCTTACGCAAGACCGCGCGCAGGTCGAAGCCGCCAGCAAAGCCCGCGAACTCCAGCAACAAACCTTTGACGCGGAACAGAAGAAATACCGTCTCGGCGCTTCCACGGTCTATAACGTTATTCTCACCCAGCGCGACCTCATCACCGCTCAGGGTACGGAGCTCCGCGCTCTTGCGAACCTCGAAGAAGCCAAAGCCAATTACGAACGCGCCCTCGGCCGCACCCTCGAGGTGAATCACGTCACCATTGCCGATGCCAAGACCGGCGAAGTGGAGCGGGAAACTCTTATCCCGGGAACTCTTCATGGCAAGGTCATAGGAACCGAAGAACTCTTCCGCGATCGCGGGCACCGCTAATCTCGACTCCGGGCCTGAACTCCTGCCTGCGAGTGTCCAGTTCCGGAGCTATTTTCCTGCTTGTTGATCGCTCATTAAATTCCTGCCCAGTTGTGCCTGGACCTTTCCCGGAAAGTGCGCTCCTGCTAAACTGTCGCCATTCGTCTCTGAATTGCGTAAAGCCTTGTTCGTGGCCCTCTGATTGGACCATCCGAAACATCTGCGAAGTGGCCGCGGCTAGGCGCACTCCGCAAGGTTAGCGGGTGTGCCTGCTTCTAAACCAGCCGGCTTCGTGAAACAAATTCACTAGTTCTAGCGTTTTACAGAGTTAGGTCAAAATGAAAACGTCCCATAGGGACAGAAACATCGAGGGGGAATATCACTATGAGAATTCTCAGGCGGACCGCCCAGGGGTCCATTTTGTCGACGGCCATCAAAGGGTCTATCTCCTTTAGTGCGGCAAAACGGGCGGCTCCACGGTTGGCCAAATCTCTGCTTGCTGCCCTTTTGGCGGGATTGCTTGTCGTGGGCCCGATTTCCCCGGCTTTCGCGCAAAGCCCCGCGCAAAATCCGCCGTCGAACCCTGTTCCTAACACTCCCCCGGCCCCGGATGGCTCGTCCATTGCGCCGGTCGTTTCGCTCGGCGCTGCGAGTCACAATTACACGCGCGGTCCGAGAGCCTTCCCCAACATCATAAAGCCGTACGAATCCATTCACGTCGAAGAACCCGTGCTGACCAATTCCCCACGCGTCGATCAGCTCATTCATGACAACAAGCTCGAACTCAGCCTCCAGGACGCCATCGAGTTAGCGCTCGAAAACAGCCTGGACATCGCTGTCAGGCGGTATTATCCGTGGATCTCCGACGCGGGCCTCCTCAACGCGCAGGCCGGCAACTCCGGATTCGGCACGCCTGGCGTGCAGATTTCCGCCTCCACGACCAACCCCAACCCGTTCTCCTTCTTTATTCAAAACTTCGATCCCTTGATCACGAGCAGCGCCGGTGTCGCCGATATTACCGTACCCATCAACAACCCATTCACTTCCGGCGCCGGCACCTCCAGCACTACCGGCGTTGCCTCCGTCGTTACGCACTCGGCTCAATTCACTAACCAATATTCGCAGACATTTCAGACCGGAACGAACCTCACCGTAAATTGGAACAACACGCGCAGTAGCGCCAACATCGCCAACTTCTTCAACCCTAACGTGACTTCATCGCTTTCGGTTTCCATTTCTCAGCCTCTCTTGAACGGTTTCGGCAAGCAAATCTGGACTCGTAACATTCGCATCGCCAAAAACAATCGCCTAATTGCGGACTGGGACTTCGCCCAGCAAGCCATCACCACCATCACGAACACCATCACGGCATATTGGGAGCTCGCTTACGCCCGGGAAAACGTCAAGGTCAATCAGCAGGCAGTGGAAGTCGCGCAGAAGCTCTATGAAGACAACAAAAAGCAGCTTGAAATCGGCAGTCTCGCGCCTCTGGAGGTAACACGCTCGGAATCCGAAGTGGCCACGGACACACAAGCCCTGGTCCTGGCCCAAACAATCCAGCTCCAGGACGAGCAAAACCTAAAAAACTTCATCTCCAAAGACCCGCTCGCTCCCAACATCATCAATGTGGAGATCATTCCCACCGACAAACCATCGCAGCCCGCCAACATTGAAAGCGCTTCCTTCGAAGATGCCGTTAAGGAAGCGTTTGCGAAGCGGCCTGAACTTCAGGAACAAATCTACAATCTAAAGAACGCCGAGATTGACGTTCGAGCTACCAAGAACGCCCTTCTACCCTCCCTCACGGCGAACGCGATCTATCAGTCCAACGGGCTGGCAGGAAATGCCACCCTTTTCGGAACCCCGACAACCGTAGGCAATCCGCTGGCGCCCATCGTAGACGCCAACGGCAACCCCATCACTGTGGATGTTGGGGGCGTGGCAACCCCGATCTTCGAGCCGACCAGCACTGCTCCCGTCGCGGGCCACGTTCAGCAGGGCTTCGGCACGGCGCAAAGCCAAATCTTTCACAACCGCTTCCCTGAATATATCGGACAGTTGACCTTAACCCTCCCGCTGCGCAACCGCTCGGCTCAGGCTTTCCACGCTCGCGCTCTGCTGCTGCAACGGCAACTGGAAACCCAGGAACGGCAATTGCGAAACGCCGCGCTTTTGGATGTCCGCAACTCGTACATCGCGCTGAGGCAAGACCGTGCCCAAGTCGCAGCCGCCAGTAAGGCGCGCGAATTGCAGCAGCAAACCTTCGACGCCGAGCAGAAAAAATATCAACTTGGCGCCTCCACTACGTACCTGGTAATCCAGACCCAACGTGACCTGATTGCGGCGCAGGGCACCGAGCTGCGGGCCCTAGCCAACCTTGAAGAAGCCAAGGCCAGCTACGAACGCGCGGTCGGCCGCACCCTCGAGGTCAACCACGTCACGATCGCCGACGCCAAGTCCGGTGAAGTGGAACGCGAAACGCTCATTCCCGGCACTTTGCACGGTCAAGTCGTTGGCACCGACAAACTCTTCTCTGGCGCCGGCCAAAAATAGCTCCGGCATTTCCTCGAGTGGCCCGGACACCGTCGTCCGGGCCGTTGTTTTTTTAGCGCATCCTGTCCGGTTCCCTTTTCTGTAGCACCTCTATACGGCAGGCTTGCCCCTTGGCGATCTTTCGCATAGCATGAATCTTGGCGATATCGCGATTCGTTTTCCTTAATCCCCGCGAGGGCATTGCAGATGAGCGAAGAATCCAAAGGCACCGAAACCGCTCCGCCTGCGGAAACATCGCCGGCAAACCGCACACCTTCGGAGAAAGAAAAAGCCTGGGAGAAGAACACCCTCGAGCCGGCGCTCGAGAAAAGCCCCGAGAGACAATCTGAATTCACCACGATTTCCGGGTATCCCATTGGCCGGCTTTACACGAAAGCCGATCTACCCCATTGGGACCCTGACCGCGATCTAGGCTTCCCCGGCGAGCCGCCCTTCACCCGGGGCATTCATTCCACCATGCATCGCAGCCGCCTCTGGACGATGCGGCAGTTCGCGGGCTTTGGGACCGCGGAAGATACCAACCAGCGCTTCCGCTACCTTCTCGCCCAAGGCCAGACCGGCCTTTCCACCGCTTTCGACTTGCCCACGCTGATGGGCTACGACTCCGATCACCCGCTCTCCGAGGGCGAAGTCGGCAAGTGCGGCGTGGCCATCAGCTCGCTCGCCGACATGGAAGTGCTCTTCGACAAAATTCCTCTCGCCGATGTCACCACCTCGATGACCATCAATTCGCCCGCCGCCGTCATCTGGGCCATGTATCTGGCCGTCGCTGAAAAGCAAGGCGCGGACTGGAAAACCATCTCGGGCACGCTGCAAAACGACATCTTGAAGGAATACATCGCGCAAAAGGAATACATCTATCCGCCGGAACCCTCGATGCGCCTGGTGATTGATACATTCGAGTTCGGCGTCAAGAACACGCCAAAATTCAACACCATTTCTATCAGCGGCTATCACATCCGCGAAGCCGGTTCGACCGCCATTCAGGAACTGGCTTTCACTTTGCGCGACGGCCTCGAGTATGTCGAATGGGGAATGCGCCGCGGCCTCGACGTGGATCAATTTGTGCCGCAACTTTCGTTTTTCTTCAACGCGCACAATGACTTCTTCGAGGAAATCGCCAAGTATCGCGCCGCCCGCCGCATCTGGCACAAAGCCATGGTCGAGCGCTACAAATCAATGAATGCGCGCTCGTGGGCTCTGCGTTTCCACACCCAAACGGCTGGTTGTTCTTTGACGGCGCAGCAGCCTTACAACAACGTCGTTCGCACCGCGATTCAAGCACTGGCTGCGGTGCTTGGCGGAACGCAGTCGCTGCACACCAATTCTCTCGATGAAGCCTGGGCCTTGCCCACGGAGTTTGCCGCAACGATCGCCCTGCGCACGCAGCAAATCATCGCCCATGAAACCGGTGTCACCAACACCGTCGACCCGCTCGGCGGATCGTACTTTGTCGAAACTCTCACCAACGAAGTTGAGCGTGGCGCCTGGGCATATATCGACAGAATCGACGCCATGGGCGGCATGGTCTCCGCTATCGAGCGCGGCTACCCGCAACGCGAAATCGCGGAAGCTTCCTACCGCTACCAGGTGGCCGTCGATAAAAAGGAAAAAATCATCGTCGGCGTAAATGATTTCGTGGCCGAAGAAAAGCCTCTCGACATCCTGCAAATTGATGAAACGGTGGCGCACCGCCAAGCTGCCCGCCTGAAAAAGCTCCGCGCCGATCGTTCGCAGGCCGAAGTCGATCGGCGCCTCCAGGCCCTCCGCGCCGCTGCGAATGGCCAAGACAACCTCATGCCTTTCCTCTACGAGGCCGTGAAATCCTACGCCACACTCGGCGAGATTTGCGACGCCCTCCGCGACGTCTTCGGCACGTACGAAGAAGTCGCCATCACTTAGCTGGTCAAAAGTGGTTTCGCAAATGATTTACAAGCCGGGCGCGGACGAACTTTAGGCGGAATCGAGGTGCCGGTTCATGACGTTCCTAAAAAAATATCTTGGTTTGTTCGTCGGCCTGGCTGTTGTTGCGCTTCTCGTCATCGGCTGGGAGGAAACTGCAAAAATCACCGGAGAAGTGTCCGCGGCCGGTTCCACTGGAAATGTTGTGCCGCTCTCGGGCGCTCGTGTCACCCTTTATAAGGTGACAGAAGAGCAAGAACAGCGCTTGTCTACTTCGCTCGCTAGCTTGCAGCAACAAAACCAGCAGGAAAAGGACGCCAACGCTCGCGTTTACCCGGCCGAGAGTAAGGACGAAATGGTTCGCTCAAACTTGGCGAATTTCAATAACCTCTCGGACACAAAACTCTGCTTCGCCCTCGAGAAAGCATTGGATGAAGTCGCTAAACTCGCCGTGCGCAAGGAAACCGCGGACAGCCAAGGCCGCTTTGCATTCCGAGCCCTGCCGGGTCACTATGTGCTGCAGGTTATCAGCCAGGCAAACAGCCAATACTCAGAGTTTGTCGAACCAGTCGAACCAAAGTGGCACACGCATTTCAAGCTTGTCGAGCCAACCTGCCGCTATAGCTTAGCAAACTGACACGGTCTGTCTTCGGATCCGGGGCATACTGATAAGGGCTTATGACACAAAAGAAGATTCGCGTGCTAATCGCCAAGCCGGGCCTTGACGGCCACGACCGCGGCGCTAAAATTATCGCCCGCGCCTTGCGCGACGCCGGTATGGAGGTCGTTTACACCGGCTTGCGCCAAACTCCGGAAATGATCGCTTCCGCCGCCGTCCAGGAAGACGTGGACATCATCGGCCTCTCGATCCTTTCCGGCGCGCACAACACCATCTGCCCCCAACTCATGAAACTCCTCCGCGAAAAGGGCATGACCGATGTGACCGTACTGGTTGGCGGCATCATCCCCGAAGCCGACATCCCGGCCCTGAAACAATCCGGCATCGCTGAAATCTTTCTACCGGGCACTTCCACCCAGGACATCGTGGACTTCATCCGCAAACGCGTGGCCATGTCTTAAATCCCCTATTTTGGGGAAACTTTCTTTGCCGGGCCCTCGTACCTATCTTCAAGAACCGGCACTCCGCCGGTCAGGAGGCTCGAATCATGTCCGACCGTAACAGCCGTTTCCTCTCTAAGACCGCACTGATCGCTGCGGCGGCTCTTGTCATTTGGCCCCTGGGCACCTCGGCGCAATCTGCCACCGCCCCGGCAAGCCCCACCCAATCAACGACTTCGGTATCAAAAGATCGCTGGCTGCACGTCCGCGTTGTCAGTTCGGATGCCAAAGGTGAAACCGTCCGCGTCAACGTCCCTCTGGAACTCGCCGAAAGAGTCCTCCCGGCCATCAACAAGGACCACCTCCACGCCGGCAAAGTTAAAATCGACGATGCTCATGTCCATGACGTCGACCTCCGCGCGCTCGTCGATGCCATCCGCACCACCAAAGACGGCGAATTCGTCACCGTCGAGAGCAACGATTGCGACGTGCGCGTCGCCAAGCAGAGCAACCACCTAATCGTTCATGTTCTCGATAAGGAAAATTCCAAAAAGTCCGAAGTGGAAGTCAAAATACCCATGAAGGTCATCGACGCGCTTTTTTCTGCCGGCAAGGATGAATTGGACCTCGTGGCCGCGCTTCACGCCCTCTCCGCGCAAGGCGACACCGAGCTAGTTTCCGTAAAGGATCACGAAAATACCGTCCGCGTCTGGCTGGATTCCAAGAACGTGACGGACTGACGGGAGACCATCATGGTGCTACTCGCCAAGGCAGCTCTCGGGCTCGGCGGCACACTGGTCCTCGCGGGCGCCTATACCATGCGCGAAGGCGTGATCCGCATTGACGTCGACGAATTCCGCTCCGGCGGCTCTCACGTTCACCTGTGGGTTCCGGCCGCCGCTGTCCCCATGGTATTGCATTTCGTTGGCGAAAAACACTTGCACCACGCTTGCGACCAGGCGCGCGAAACCATGCCCATTCTTCATGCCATCGCAAAAGAATTGAAAAAATATCCCGAAGCCGAATTCGTCGACGTTGATGATGGGGATGAACACGTCCGGGTGCGCACGCACACAGGAAAATTACAGATTGATATCGACGCGCCAGACGAAAAAGTCCACGTCCTCTGCCCGTTGTCAACCATTGAAGACGTCACCATCCAGCTCGGGCAACCAGCTTCCGGCGCCTAAGCGCTCATTACCAATAGTCTTTGGTTGGCTGTTAAAATGGTTTCAAAACGCGAGAATTGTTTTGAAGAGATCTCCGAATCGCAAGAACCGTAAGTGTTCTTACCGTTTAGCGCGCTACCGCGTGTTCGTCTTTGGCTTGCTGAAAATAAACTTCTTCGAATACCGTCTCCTTCTTCCAACCCGCTCGGTATAGTATGCCGCGGGTATTCTCCACCATCGTTGGGTGCCCGCACAGGTATCCGGTCGTCTCTTCGGCCCGCAGTCCCCATCGATCGGCATATTTTCTGATTAGGTCATCCACTCGTCCCGTTTCGCCATGCCAGTCTGGATCCTCCCAAGGCCGGCTCACCGTCGCCATATACTCGAACCAGGGCGCTTGCTTCGAATAGGCTTCGAGTTCTTCGCGGTAGCCGAACTCCCAGGAACGGCTAGCACCCTGGAGACAGAAAAGTTTGTGACTCCCGGGCAGGGGATTGCCGCCATTTTTCCAATCGCGATAGAGGGTTCGAACGTAACTGACGAATGGGGCTATTCCCGTCACCGTGGACACCAACAGGTGGTTGGTTCTCCCGCTGCGCAAATCCAGAGTGAATCTTCCTTTGGCGATTTTTCTGCACAGCAGCGTGTCGCCTTTGCTTAGACGGAAAAGATTCGGTGTCAAATCACCATTCGGGACCAGCTCAACAAAGAATTCCAGCCCGTTTTCGTAAGGAGAGGAAACGATGGAATACGCCCTTTCGACGGGTTTCCCATTTTGCTCGACTCCCAGGGTGGCGTACTGCCCGGCGCGGAATTCGAACGGTCCGCCGGGGTCGACGCGCAGGATCCACAGATCCTTCGAGAGGTCCCGGCGTTCCAAAATACAGGCCTGATAGTGCTTATCCATGGAAGAGGCTCCATTCCCATTTTTCCCACGGGTTTTGTCCTGTGTCACCAAAAAAAATACGGAACAAGGCCTTTCTGTAAACTCTGCGACTCGGAAGCCTACTCGTAGGCCAGGGCAACGACAGGGTCGTAGCTGGCGGCCCGCAGGGCGGGATAGATGGCGCCGGCGGAGGCGCCCAGGAGGGCCAGGACGACGGCGGCGAAAAGCCAGGAGGGAGAGATCAAGATCGGCAGGTCGGGTTTTGCTTGTTTCAGAACGGCTTGCGTAAGGAACGTAAGCGCGATTCCCAAACCTGTCCCTAGAGAAGCGAGAATGAGAGTCTCCCCCAACAACATTTGTACGACATCCAACCTGGAGAAACCGAGCGCTTTGAGAATGCCGATTTCTCGCGTACGCTCCATTACCATGGTGTGCATGTTCAAGAGGACCACCAGGAAGCTCACGACAATTCCCAGGGCTACCATGGTCCGCGTGAAAGGGCGCAACTGCGGCAAATTCGACGAATTCATCAGGGTCATGTATTCGGACAGGGAGCGGACGCTATTTTCCGGCATCAGCTTAAGGATCTGCGCACGGGTAGCTTCCGTATCTCCTTTGCTTCTCACATAAAACATCGAGACGCGTTTTTCCGCCCCGGCAATTTCCTGAGCTGTGCGAAGGGGAATAAAGAAGCGCGCGCCTTTTCCATGGGCGACGATCCCGGTGATCGTGAACACGTGATTGGACAGCGAGATCTGACTTCCCACCTTCAAGTGGCGCGTTTGCGCGATGATATCGTCGGCGATCGCGTCGTCCGGCCCCTCGAACGGCTTCCCGTCTCGAAACAGGAAACCCCGGCTTAGCGCGTTGAAGCGCTTATAGTCGATCCCGTAGACCATCACTAAGTTCTTTGGTTCCGTGAGGATGACCGTTGGCGCTACTTCGTCCACGCCGCTAAGGCTGGTAATTTTGTCACCGAGGGACTCCTGCATCCCGACACTTAAGAAGGCGAAGAAAATCGATGCGTTTGGCGGTTGCACCAGAATATCCGCGCCGACCCCCTCGACTCGCTTTCCCCATTCGGAAATCACGCCGGACGTCAGGCCCACAATCATTAAAACCAAAATCACCTGAATAGCGATGGCGATCACACTCAAAAAGCTTCGCAGCGGCCGGGCGGTGATGCTGCCCCAGAACATTTGGAGCAAGGAAAATGGTCCGTCGTAAGTTTCCGTCATTGCTGGTGGCCTTATTGGTACTCTACCATCCCAATTTCGTATGGGTCAAAATCGCGCTGCCGGCCATAGGGCAAGCAGCGTGCCGAAGTCTGCGAAAAATATTTCTACGCTATTAAGATTTCAACATAAATGTTGATATGTGTGTGGAAATCCTATTGCCCGCACCTCTAACCTCTCATCCTTCAACACTCTTCTCCTCTTTGCACTATTTGTGTGCAACTGTGCGCAACATTATTTTTTTCGCATACCCATTTCACCTAAGAAAGGTTTCAGAATGGCAAGAAAATAAATTTTGGCGGGCGGCGGGCGTAAATTTTTCTTTTTATTTTCGTAAGCTGTTGATTCTCAACGATCGCGTGTAAATTCTCGTTCAGTACCACTTCGGCGGCTTCTCCAGATGCACCTTGATCGTTTGCCTTGGGTCGTTTATGTCCATCCAGTGCCCATAGGTCTTCCATCCTTCCGCCACCACCTGGACCAAAGCTCTCCCCAAGGGCGCGTCCGGAACGTGCGCGACGCCCTCCCGGCTAGTTTTTACATTTATTTCCAGCGTCTTATTCTTCTTGATCGCGTGTTCTTCGACGAACTTCACGTACACGCTGGCGTTCTCAACGGGAACGTTTTTGTCGCCGCCGGTGACTTCGATCGTGATCCGTGTTTGAACCGCGCTTGCAGCCGATGGAGACTGCGGCTTGGACGGGGCCGCAGGCGAATTCTGCGCCGCCACCCGATGGGCCGTCGCCACGCCGACAATAAGGCAAAGGCAAGCAAGCACTTTTGAGCAAAGATTCATAGATTCTCGAACTCCATGGTCCACGGAACGGCGGGCCTGGTCAAGTGTCACCACATAAAGGTTGGATGCCATCCGTAGCTCGGATGCTGCCCTTCGATGTGCCCGCATGGAAACCACGAGCCCAGGCCATTTGACTCATGAATAGGGCTCCTGTAAGTTCTCAAGAAACTACTCGGCAGCCAAGATCGCGACGCTTCAACACCGAAATTCACCGCGACGGTCAGCGCCGGACGTCATACACACTCGACTAGGGTCCGAATAGAAGCCGCAAGGAGAGCAAAATGGGTTTTGCCACTAATGCCATTCACATCGGGCAGGAGTCCGATCCGGCCACGGGGGCCATCGTCGCACCCATCTATCAAACCTCTACCTACATCAACGAAGAGCTTGGCAAGAACAAAGGCTACGACTACGCGCGAACCAACCATCCCAACCGCAAAGCCCTCGAACGCACGGTGGCCAAACTGGAGGGCGGCCATAGCGCCTACGTCTTTTCTTCCGGCATGGCGGGGATCGACGCGGTCTTCCGCTTGTTGCGCCCGGGAGACCATGTGGTCCTCTCCGAAGCGGTTTACGGCGGCGTATTCCGCCTTTCCACACAACTTCTCGTGCATTTTGGACTGGAATTCAGCTTCGTGGACACGGCCGTGCCTGATCTGGTGCGCAACGCTTTGCGCCCCAACACGAAAATGCTCTACCTCGAAACACCCGCGAACCCTACTCTCAGCGTCACCGATATCGCGGCGGTCTCCAAGCTTGCCAACGAGCGTAACCTAACAGTCGTCGTTGATAACACCTTTCTTAGTCCTTATTTGCAGCGGCCTATCGAGCTGGGCGCACACATTGTGGTCCATTCGATGACGAAATATTTGAATGGCCACAGCGACTCCACGGGTGGCGCCGTGGTGCTCACCCGTCCCGAAGATGCGGAAAAGATTTATTTCATTCAGCGCTCTGCCGGCACCGGCTTGTCTCCTATGGATTGCTTCCTGGTTTCGCGCGGCATCAAGACACTAGCGGTCCGCATGCTCCAACACAACGCCAACGGCATCACCGTAGCGCGCCATCTCGACGCCCATCCCAAAGTCAAAAAAGTGTTCTACCCTGGCTTGCCTTCGCATCCGCAGCATGAAGTGGCCCGCCGCCAGCAAAAGGGCCCGGGCGCGATGCTCTCCTTCGATGTCGGTTCTCTGGAGGCCGCCCGGCGGTTCCTCAATCACGTTAAGCTATGCTCGCTCGCGGAAAGTCTTGGCGGCGTCGAGACTTTGATTTCGCTTCCGGCAATGATGACCCACGCCTCCATGCCCAAGGAATTTCAGGAACGCGTGGGCATCACCGAAGGCTTGGTGCGCTTGTCGGTGGGCATCGAAGACGTCGAAGACATCGTTGCCGACCTCGACCAAGCGCTGCTTTACGTGTAACCACCCTCTCCCCTTGCTTATTGACAAGAGCACAGCTACACTCTCCCCTCAGTAAGTGATAGGAGCGCTATGAGCAAGCCCACCGATCTCGTTCAAGGCACGCTGGATCTGCTGATCCTCAAGACCATCGCTCTCGAATCCATGCACGGTTGGGCAGTCGCGCAGCGCATCCGACAGGTTTCGAAAGATGTCCTGCAAGTGAACCAGGGCGCGCTCTACCCAGCGCTTCACCGGCTGGAGCAACAAGGCTGGATTGAAGCCGAGTGGGGCGAGTCCGAGAATAACCGGCGCGCCAAATATTATTCCCTGACGAAAACCGGCAAGAAATATCTGCAAAGTGAGCAAGCGAACTGGGAGCGGCTCGCCGCGGCAATCGGACAGGTCCTGAAGACGGCGTAAGTTCGGAGGTTGACCATGCGCTGGCTGCGAAGCGTTTCGAATCGGTTGCGCAATCTGTTCCGCAAAGACACCCTTGAACGCGAAACCGATCAGGAATTGCGTTTTCATCTGGAGCGTCAGATCACCTTGCATAGGGCAACCGGCATGTCTCCCGAAGAAGCGTGCCGTGCTGCCCTGCTCGAATTTGGAGGCATAGAACAGTTTAAAGAAGAGTGCCGCGAAGCCCGCGGCGTGAATCGCATCGAAATGCTGCTAGCCGATCTGCGTTACGGTTTCCGCTCTCTCCGAAAGAGTGCAGGCTTCGCCATCGTAAGCGTGCTGACGCTGGCGCTCGGCATTGGAGCCAACACTGCCATCTTCAGCATGGTTAACGCCCTGCTTCTCCATCCTTATAACTTCCGTAATCTCGATTCGCTTGTCCGCGTCTGGGAAGACCGCGGCATTGACGAAGGCTACGACGCAAGATATATCGCGCCGGCGGACGCCGACGACCTTCGCTCATCGAATGGTATTTTTGAGGGCCTAACGACCTACAGCTTCCAATCCTTTGGCTTGGGCACGGAAGGAGATGTCCAGCCCATTCTCGGCTGCAGAGTGTCCGCCAATTTCTTCGATGTTCTCGCTGTTGCTCCCGCAGCTGGCCGACTCTTCAGCGCCGCAGAAGAACAGCCCGGCGCGGACCAGGTTGCTATTCTGAGCTACGGTTCATGGCAGCGGCGCTTCGGCGGTGATCCGCGGCTATTGGGCAAGACTATTTCGTTGAACGGTCGTGTTTACGCCATCGTTGGAATCATGCCCAAGGATTTTGACTTTCCGGTGCCTGTGGAATTGTGGGTGCCCCTAGCACTGACTCTTGCGGAGAGGGCGGATCGCAGGCAACTGTCTCTCAGCGCCCTGGCACGGATCAAGACTGGCGTTTCCGTTTCTCAGGCTAATTCCGTATTGGCCGGCTTTTCTCGCCGGCTGGAACGGGAATATCCAAAGACCAACGCGGGCCGCGCAACGACGCTGCTCCAGTTGCGAAAAGAACTTTACATGTTCACGCTGCCGCTCTTTCTCTTGCTTCAGGCGGCTGCCGGGTTCGTGCTGCTGCTCGCGTGCGCCAATCTGGCAAATCTGGTTTTCGCGCGGATGATAGGCCGCCAGAGAGAAATTGCTCTGCGCTCGGCCCTCGGCGCGAGTCGCGGACGCCTAGGGCAACTCTTCCTATTGGAAACGCTGTTGTACTCGTCCGCCGCGGGAGTGGTGGCCATCGCGACCTCGTTCGCCAGCGTGCAGGCACTGCGCACAAGCATTCCAGTGAGCTGGACCAAGTGGGTGCCCGGATGGGACGGCATTCGCGTGGACGGAAGCGTTCTGGCCTTCACGACGCTTGCGGCGCTGGGTGTGGGACTCTGTCTCGGCCTGGCCACAATGCTCCACGCCAGCCGCGTGGAGCCCAACAAGACTCTCAAGGAAACGAGCACCGGCATCGTAACTCGCGCGAAGCGCCGGGTGCGCAGCGCTCTGGTCGTCGCGCAAGTCATGATTGCGCTGATCCTGCTTGTATGCGCGGGCCAGACGATTCAAGGATTCGTTCGTCTCGCGAGCGTCTATCAAGGTTTCGAACCGGCCAGCGTTCTGCGAGTTGAGATTTCCCTGCCGGAAAAGGTTTACACGGACAACGTGAAGATCGCGAATTTCTATCGGCAAGTTCTTCGCGGTACGGCCTCGCTGGCGGGCGTTCAGCACGCATCGCTCGTCAGCAATCCTCCCGCCAGCAACGTCGACAATGAAACGACGTTCTTTTCCATTGAAGGCCGGCCTGCGCTCAAGGTCACTGAAGCCCCGTCCGCCGATCTGCAGATTGCCAGTCCTGATTTCTTTGACACTTTGAAAATAGCTTCAGTAGCCGGCCGCACCTTCTCCGACGCGGACAACGCCGATGCCGCCCGCGTCGTAGTAATCAGCCACGGCATGGCTTCACGCTTCTGGCCGAAAGGCGATGCACTGGGCCACCGCATCCAGCTGGGAGCCGCCGATTCGACCGAGCCCTGGCTCACCGTCGTGGGCGTCGTTGGCGATGTGCGTCAGAACTGGTGGAACCCCATCACGCGTCCGGTGATTTACAAGCCGTTCGCTCAGTCGCTCGAGCGCTCGATGACTCTGCTCCTGCGAACCACGTCGAGTCCAACGAGTTATGCCTCTGGCGTGCGTGACGCTGTCCGCCAAATCGATTCGAGAATCGCTTTGCATGGCGTCAACACTCTCGAAGAAGAAATCGCCGATTCCATCGCCATCGTCCGCATCATGGGCATCTTAATGGGAATCTTCGGACTGATGGCGCTGGCGCTCTCTTCGATCGGAGTTTACGGCGTGCTCGCGGAAAGCGTCGCCCAGCGAACGCACGAGATCGGCATCCGCTTGGCCCTAGGCGCCAACCCGCGCGACTTGATGAAACTGATCCTCGGGCAAGCCTTGAAGCTCACCGCCATCGGCCTGGCGATTGCCGTGCCATGTGCCATAGCCATCAGCCGGACAATGGCGACCCTGATTTTCGGCGTGGTCACCGTCGACTTCACAATTCTGGCTGGATTCACGGCGCTACTACTGCTCGTGGCGCTAGGCGCAGGTTATCTCCCCGCGCGCCGCGCTATCGGCGTAGACCCGATGGTTTCTCTGCGCTACGAATAACTCATGGCTCTTTCGAGCCACAAGCGAACCATGAAAATAGCCGCAACATGTCCGTTGAAAGTAAAGGGGCTATGGCTATTTCCTAAGGAATTGAGGGCTATTTGCGATTCTTGCGTGCTTTGCTGACGCTTTCATCCATCCACGAAAAATATTCTCTCGACCCTTCTGTAATCGGCAGGGCGACAAACTCGGGCACATCGTAGCTGTGAAGTCGCGCCACTTCCTTTTCTAATTCGGCGAGACGTTTCGCTGTTGTCTTCATCACCAGCAAATACTCCCGCGCACGCTCAACCTCTCCCTTCCACGTATAGACCGACTCCACTGGACTCAAAATTGTATTCACGCACGCGGCTAGACGCTTTCCCACCACGGCCCGCGCGATCTTGCGAGCGACCGCAACGGACGGGCAAGTGACGAGGACCATCCGCTTGTTTCTTGCCTCCCGGCGATTCATCGGTCCCACATAATAATAGCTTTCACGCTATCGCGCGAAGGACTAAAATACCGCGCCATGAGCACTAGCGCGGGATTAAGGACGGCGTCGCCAATCAAGTTTGGCACTTCCGGATGGCGTGGCCTTATCGCCGACGATTTCACCTTCGCCAACGTCCGCCTGGCGGTTACCGCCATCGCGGAACACGCCAAGGCCAAGACGAAAGAGCCCACGATCCTCGTGGGCTACGACACGCGCTTCTACTCCGAAGAATTTTCCCAGCTCGCTGTGGACATCTTGCAGCACCACGGCATTCGAACGGTGCTATGTGAAACCTTCACCCCCACGCCCGCCGTCGCTTTCGAAATCATGCGCCGCAAGCTCGACGGCGCCATCAACTTCACCGCCAGCCACAACCCCGCGCAATATCACGGCTTGAAATTCTCTTCCGCTGACGCCGGCCCCGCCCTGCCGGAAGTCACCAAGGATATCGAAGCCCGAGCCGCGCAGCTCGCCGCCAAGGGTGGTGTTCCGCCCCTTCCGCACGACGCATCGAATACTGCTAACGGCCAAAAAGTCAATCTGCGCGAAAATTATTTGAAGCGCCTCGAAGAGCTCGTCCAGTTCGACAAGCTCCGCAAAGCCAAGCCCTCGCTGGTTGTCGATGCGCTCCACGGTTGCGGCGCAGGCTATCTCGACCGCACGCTCACGGATCACGGTATCACTGTGCACGCCATGCGCACCGATCGCGATTGCCTTTTCGATGGCACCGGCCCCGACGTCTCGGAAGAAAACCTCGCGCCGCTGCGCAAAGCCGTGATCGATTCGAAAGCCACCGCGGGCCTGGCCACCGACGGCGACGCCGACCGCTTCGGCATCGTCGATCGCGATGGTACATGGATCCAGCCCAACTTGATCCTCGCGCTCGTCTACGACCATCTCGTCGAAACGCGCCATTGGAAAATGCCCGCCGCTCGCAGCGTGGCGACCACGCAAATGATCGACGCCGTCGCCAAGTCCCAAGGGCAAACGATTTATCAGACGCCGGTGGGCTTCAAGTACATCGGCCAGCTCATCCGTGAAGACAAAATCGCGATGGGCGGTGAAGAAAGCGCTGGCCTGACCATTCGCGGCCACATCCCGGAAAAAGACGGCATTCTGGCCTGCCTGCTAGTAGCCGAAATGATTGCCGCGCGCGGCGCTTCCATCGGCGAGCAAGTCCGCGCCATGTACAAAAAGCTTGGCCGCGAATTCTGGCCGGTTCGCGAAAACCTTCATCTTTCCGACGAACAAAAAGCAAATGCTGTTAAACGGGTGGCCGTGGACAGTTCGACACTCGCCGGCCGGAAAGTGGTATCCATCGACCGCACCGATGGCGCAAAATTTGTATTCGAAGATGGTTCCTGGATGCTGCTGCGTCTTTCCGGCACCGAGCCGCTACTGCGCCTCTATGTCGAAGCCGAAAGCGCCGCCGCTTCGGCGAAGTTAACACGAGATGCGTCACAATGGGTACTGCAAAACTGAAAAAGACGCCCGCCAAGGACAAAATTCAGCCGCTGCTGCGCCAGTACGGGGCCGCCTTCGTCGGCCTTCTTGTGTTGGTCCTTGTGGTGCACGATATATTCGGTATGCACGGTTATCTGGCCATGCGGCGCACCCAGCAGGAAATTGAAAAGGTCACTAAAGATCTGGATCAGTTGAACAAGGAAAACTTGCAGCTCGCACAGGAAGTCAAAGAGCTGAAGAGCGATCCCCACAAAATCGAAAAAATCGCCCGTGACGAGCTGGGCCTTGCCCGGCCCGGCGAAGTCATCATTAAGATCCCCCGGGCGCAGCAGCTCCCGCAGGATTCGGCTGTAAAGCCCTGACCCGCCACTTTTTCCATGTCGTGCGAACCAGAGAAAGCGCCAGCATCGCCAGGAAAATCGTAATCAGTCCGCCCGTGGCCTTCAGCGCGCTGCACTGCCCTTTTGGCAAAATGGAAAATCTTCCATAAACAAATTCAATGTGCACCCAATACACCAGCAGCGAAGTATTTCCAAGCTGAATGATGGGACTAAACCCCCTTTGCGCGAGTCCCCACCGGCACCATACGTAAACCAAAAAAAGAATCACCAGCAGGATTCCGCAGCGCATCAGCAGAAAATCTGGATTACTGTGCCAGTAATCGTAGACCGAGTACAGCCGCACACGCGACGAATCGAACACCATGGACAAATAGCAAGCAAAAATTCCCGCGCCACCCAACGCCGCGAATGCCAGCCCTGCCCTTCGCCTGGCAAAATCCGAAAACAGGAACAATCCCACCGCCAGTCCCGCGAACGCAAACGCCGACCACGGAAACAAGGGAAACAGCCATGGCTGCGGTTCTTTGAAGATGTGCACGCCGTTGATGTAGGACTCGAGCGGCCACGGCAAGAACTTCGGTCGGTAGGTGGTCCAAAGCGGCGGTGTCACCATCGCCACAATCACCGCCGCAAAAATTCCCGCTACTAGCGTGCGAATTCTCGCCGCGGCGACGCCGCCGCTCCCCGCGACCCAGCACAGCACCCCCATCAGCACCATGGCAAGCCCTAGAATATTCAGGACGTCGACGCGGAGCAGATCCGTCCACGGTGACCAAGGATAACCTAGCGCAAATTCCTGCACGCGGAACAGCAGTCCCATCCCAAAAATTTCTGTTCCGCGCAAAATCGTTTGCTTGGCGATCGCGTTTCGCGCGATTCCCTTTTCGCGCAATTTTTCCGTCACCAGCGCAAAGGACACACCCGCCAGAAAAATGAACAACGGCGCAGGCAGCGTCCCCCCCAGCCGCGACCATCCTATCAGCGCCGACGACTTCTTCGCCTCCGGGCTCATCCACGAGTCGTAGCAGTGCGTCTGAAACATCAGCACGCACGCCAACCCTCTCATCCAGTCGATGTACGCCAGTCGTTTCATTTTTGTCGCGACGCGCTGGCCAGTGCGCCGACGGACGCGCCCAGCGTGACTGCGCATCATAGACGCTCGAAACATTTCCGCAAAGGAGAAACGTGAGATGGGGGTCTCTCGGGAAGCTCTCCATCGAGTAAGATGATCTGCACTTGTTGATAAACAACCTTCCGCAGCCGGGAGCATGCTGCTGGTTTCGCACCTAACTTTAGTGCATGGGGAGCCTTCTAGATGGATACGCTTTGGCAAGACTTCCAGTTCGCCGTCCGCATGATGCGCAAGAATCTTGGCTTTACCACCGCCGCGGTGCTGTGCCTGATGCTCGGCATCGGCGCCACCACTGGAATCTTTACGGTGGTAAATGCTGTGCTCCTTGAGCCCCTGCCCTACTCTCATCCTGAACAACTCATTCGCGTCTACACCGAATTTCCCACCTTTCCTAACGGAGGTCTGCATCGCTTCTGGACTTCCGGGCCCGAATTCCTGGATCTGCGCCGCGATACGCATTCCTGGGCGTCACTCGACGCGTGGACTACCGGAGGCGCCAATCTCGCCGGCAAAACGCAACCGGTGCGCGTCACGGCCGCGTACCTAAGTGGCGGATTACTGGAATCACTTGCCGTGGGCCCCATTGCCGGACGTCTGATATCGCCGTCGGACGATGTCCCGGGAGCGCCAGTGGTCGCCGACATTTCCTATGGCACTTGGCAAAGCGTTTTTGCAGGCGATCCTAACGTCGTCGGTCGTAACACCTACCTCGATGGCCTAAAGTGCATCATCATCGGCGTTATGCCCAAAGGTTTTCAGTTTCCACCGGGCGAGCAAGATCCCGCGCAGATCTGGACCGCTTTGCGATTGGATCCGGCGAATCCCGGTGGCCGCGGTGACCACAATTATTATTTGCTGGGACGGCTGAAGTCGGACGTCACCGGCGCGCCGGCTCAAGCAGAACTGGCCTCGCTCGTTCAAAGCTACAGCGAGAAGCGAGCTCCGAAAACGCACAGCTTCGACCCCCATAAGCACACCATCGTCAGCTTTCCTCTCCAGGCAGAAGTCGTTGCGAGCGTTCGCCCGGCACTCTTGATGCTACTCGGTGCCGTGGCTTTCGTTCTGCTCATCGCCAGCGTGAATGTAGCAAACCTTCTGCTGGCGCGCGCTGAAGCCCGCCGGCGCGAAATTGCCATTCGCGGGGCACTCGGCGCTGGCCTGCTGCGCCTCGCGCGGCAATTCCTAACCGAAGGAATTCTCTTGGCGTTCTGCGGCGCCATTCTGGGCGTAGCGCTTTCCTTTGCAGGCGTGCGCTTGGTCCAGCTCACCAACGCCGGCGGCCTTCCCCGCGCCGATGAAATCTCGATGGACTGGCGCGTGTTGCTCTTCACTCTTGGGACCAGCTTGCTCACCGGTGTTCTTTTTGGATTAGCGCCACTCCTACCTCTGCTAGTGAGCGGCATCTCCGAATCGCTCAAAGATACGGCGGGCAGCACCACGGCAGCGGCCGGAACCCAGGTTTTCCGCCGCTTCCTGGTAGCTGGTGAACTAGCGCTGGCCCTGGTCCTTCTGATCGGCTGTGGCCTGATGCTGCGAGCTTTCTGGAAACTGCAGGAAGTTCATACCGGTCTCCATCCCAAGAACGTCATCACGATGCGGGTGTCACTCCCCGGCGGCACGTACACCGACAATGCGAAGATCACGGGTTTCTGGACGCGACTCGATGAACGGCTGACGAATCTTCCTGGGGTGCCATCCGCTGCGCTGGTGTCCGGATTAGCGCCGCTGCGCCCGCCGAACATGAACGACACCGATATCGAGGGATTTGTCCAGACCGAGGGCGGCCCCATTCAGAACGTGGATTTTTACCAAGCCGTGAGCAGGACCTATTTTACGACCATGGGCATTCGGCTAATGGATGGACGGTTGTTTGACGAACGCGACGTTCAAAGCGCGCCCGAAGTCGTCATTATCAACAACACCATGGCGATGACCTTCTGGCCGCTCCAGAATCCTATCGGCAGGCGGATTCGCCCGGGAGGAAGTAAAGATTGGTGCACGATCGTCGGAGTCGTGGACGACGTGAAGAATGCCGGGCTCGACCGGCCGGCGGGAACCGAACTATATCTGCCCTACCGTCAGCCGGGAGGCGCAGGCAATTCGGATATGTATGTCGTGATGCGGGCGCAGGCGGGCGACCCGCGTTTGCTGGCAAGCGTAGTGCGCAAGCAGTTGAATGAGATCGACCCTTCCCTTCCTTTGGCGGACGTCCGGCTGATGGAGGATGTGCTTTCTCGCGCGCAGTCACGGCCACGCTTCCTTACGCTGCTACTCTCGTTGTTTTCTGTCGTGGCCCTGGCTATCGCCACGGTCGGCATCTACGGCGTGGTGTCGTACTCGGTAGCCAGACGCACGAAGGAATTTGGTTTACGGATGGTGCTTGGCGCTCAAGGTGGGGACGTCCTCGGACTGCTGATGAGACAAAGCGCCGTGATGGTGACGACTGGAATTGTTGCCGGGTTGGCGACCGCCTTCGCACTGACGCGCTTGATGGCCAGCCTGCTCTTTGGCGTGACCGCTACCGACCTCCCGACGTTTGCCGGCGTCACCGTTTTTCTCTTTGCCGTTGCGCTGGCCGCTTGCTATCTGCCTGCACGCCGGGCAACCCGGGTCGATCCAATACAAACCCTGCGTTACGAATAGCGCCTCCCTCGATCAACCGCCAATTTTGCTGAAATGCCATCTCACCGAGCCGCGCCGCCGGTTGAATTTGGCGCGCCACGTGTTTCAGTTACAATTCTCTCTTGCCTGCCACTCGCCAACTCGGCCCGCTCCCCATGCTCGGCCTGTGGGCCGTGCTAACTCTCACCGGCGCGTTGTACTCCGTCTGGCAAGACTATGGCGGCCGCGCTTTCGCTGCCACGCTAACCGCCTTCGCCTTTTTCTTCTTGGTGACGCTGCTGTTTGCCGCGCGCGGTATGGAGGATAGCCTGGCCTCGCGCTTCGGCTCGACCAGCGGATACTTGCTCGGCGCCGCGGTGTTCCTTGCCTATCTGATTTACGCCCTGGGGACAGATACTCTCTCGTTCGCGCGTGTCGCCGCTTGTGCCGCGCTAGTCCTCATCCCGCTAGCTTTGGCCGCTTCTGCCGAGCACAAGCCACCCGGCACCTGGCAGGATTTTGCGACCATTTTGTTCATTTGGCTGGCCGTTAAGCCGCTCCCTAATTCCCGGGGATGGTCGCTTGCGCATTGGCTCTGGCCGTATCCAGGTGGGCGTCTCGCCTACATTTTCACGGTGCTGGTCTCGGTGAACATTGCTCTTGCCTGCTTCTTGCTCCTTCGCCGTGTCCACGGCATCGGCTACTCCATCGGCTGGGGCCATCACTGGAGCTTCTTCATCACCGCAAGTTTCATGGTCTTCGCTGCGATCGCCATTCCGCTGGGCCAGGCCATTCACTTCATTCAATTCGATCCTCAGTGGTCGAAGTTCACTTCGTTTCTTTTCGTTTCCCTCGGCGTTTTGTTCTTCACCGCGTGGCCCGAAGAGCTTCTCTTCCGCGGCCTGCTGCAAAACATGCTCTCCCGCGCTTCCCATAGCGACCTCGCCGGCTGGTGGACGGCCTCTATTCTCTTCGGCTTCTCGCACATCACCAACATGGGCTTTCCCAATTGGCGCTACGTGCTCCTGGCCTCCATCGCCGGTTTTTTCTATGGCTGGACCTGGCAGAAGACCGGTTCCATCTTCGCCTCCGCCATGGTCCACGCCGCCGTCGATGTCGCCTGGCACTTTCTCTTCCGAACGCTCTAATTGGGGAGGGCCACGGCTCGCCGCCGCTTTTCTTCCACGCTCATCGTATGCCCCAGTGCTCCGCCCTTCTTGCTATCCTTACCTTGCAACGAAATCCTGAGTCTTGCATCATATCTTGGCACCGTCGCCCAACGTGAGCTCTGCGCCTGCCCCCGCACACGGGCGAACGCCAAATGCATTCAGGAGGAGGATAGCCATGGCGGACACCATGACCGCGGATCAAGCAAAATTCCTGCTTCATGACGTCTATTTGGGAACGCTGAAGAATGAGAGCCGTATCACCAAGGGCGTTCTCGAATCGGTTCCGTCGAATAAGGTGGACTACAAGCCGGATCCCGCTTCAAGAAGTGCCATCGAACTGGCGCGCCACATTGCCGCAGCCGACAACCGCTTCGTCGAAACGGTGATCCACGGCGTGTTCGATACCAACCCCGCGATGATTCCGGAAAGCGTCAAGACCCCCGCTGAAGTGGCCGCGTGGTATGAACAGCGCTACAGAAAAAACTTCGAAGCTCTCAGAAACGTGCCCGCCGAACACTTGGTAAAAATCGTCGATTTTCGCGGCATGTTCCAGTGGCCGGCCGTTAAGTTCCTTATGTTTGGCCTGCACCACACCATCCATCATCGCGGCCAGCTCTCTTCCTACCTCCGGTGCATGGATTCCAAAGTGCCGGCCATTTACGGCGAGAGCTTCGACAGCGCGCAAGCTAAAAAAGCCACGCCAGCCTAAAGCATAAAGAGAGTCATCGTCTACGATGGTTTGCCCTGCCTCGCGCCACCCGAAAGCGCCAGCTAGGACGACTGGGCGACCATCGGACGGTCCCGGAGACTGTGCTTTTCGTTGTAAAGCGCCTGGTCCGCCGCGCTCAGAATGTGCTCAATGCTCAGGCCGTCTCGCGGATACTCCGCGATGCCGATGCTCACGGAAAGCCTCGGCACTTCGAGGTCTTCCGAGAGCCGTTGCGAAATGCGTTCTGCAACCCGCCGGGCATCCTCGGAGGAGGTTCCCGGCAAAACGAGGGCGAACTCATCTCCGCCATAACGCGCGGGCGTATCGATCGCCCGGCAACTCAAGTGCAGCACCTCCGCCATACGGCAGAGGGCCAGGCTGCCCACCACGTGGCCATGCACATCGTTAATCTTCTTTAATCCGTCCAGATCCAGCAGCAGCACGGAAAAAGGCCGACTGTCCCGCGTGTAACGCTTGATCTCCGAACCGAGCCGGTCGATCAGCAGCCGGTAGTTGGCCAGCCCCGTCAGTGGATCGCTGACCGCCATGACGCGTGCGTGCTCCTCCTGACGACGTCGCTCCAATACTTCCGCGCCAAAGATGAGGATCATCAGGGCTTCAAGGCTGATGAAGGATTGCAAGAGCAGCAAAGAGTCGTTCGTCGAATCTCGCACAAACGGACCGTAGCCGTGTACCGTGCCTACGACTTCCACCGAGCATAGAAGGCAGATGATGGCTGAAGCTTCGCGGGGTCCAAAACGGAAGGCCGCCCAAACCAGAAACGGCATGCACAAAAAGGTCCAAGGATCGTTCTTAATCTGGGCATGAAAGAATGGGCCGAAAATGATGCCGGACGTCAAAAGTGTGGAGAAAAATAGGAAGGCCACCTCAATCCGTTGTCGACGCGACCAGTTCGGCCGGGGCTGCAGGGACCAGAGAAGCAGGAATGGAGTGAAAATGAGGGCTCCTGCGGCATCGCCAAGCCCCCACGTCCGCCACATGAGCCCGTACTGGCTCCAGTGTGCGAATCCCCCGAGCGTTAGGGTGGTGACGCCGAAGGTGGCGGCCACGGCCGTGCTCAGTATTCCGGCATACAAAGCGAATCGCAGAATGTCCCACGAGCTCTCAAAGGCATGCCGTCCATTGGCAAACCGCGTGACCAAATACGCGGCCAAGACGGCCTCAAGTGTGTTCCCCGTCGATATGCCCAGAGAAGTAAGGACGGTTCCCGCTGTCGTCAGATTGACAACAAAGGCCCCTAGGAAAATAGCAGGCCAAAAACGCATACCGAGGGCCACCAAGGCGGCCAAGGCAATTCCCGTTGGGGGCCACACCGGGCTGACGCTCGGATGGACCGAGGCCAGTCGAAGGCTGAGCTTCCCAGCAAGAATGTAAGCAGCTAAGACCGCTAGTCCAATGAGAATTTGTTTGGAGGCAGGGGACCAGAAGACGCTCGGCGCACCTGTAGGAGGGCTGGAATTCATGGGTCCGGGGGCAGAATTCGCCATAGCTGTTTGTTCAGGGCCTTTCCCTAGTCCCCGTGGCTATCTCCAGTAATGGCACAAAATCTTCGCCCATGAAATGGATTCTAACTCAACGGTTCCACAAGGGTTAGTAGGGGAAAGACCTTACTTTTTAGGTGCGGTAAACACCTTAGCCCGCATGGTCAGGGGTGCCGACTTTCAGTACAGGCGCAAAAACTGGCTTGCTCAATCGTCATTTCTTCCCCGCTTCGGGCTCATCAGGACGTTACAAAAAGGCGGGTGACATCCCCGCATATCTGATTTACTCTCAATTCAGTTGGGGAGGTCCTTTATGAAGCGCATTTTCCTGGCATTGGCTGCTTGTTTGGTTTTCGGCCTCTCCGTACTTGCCCAGCAATCCCCCGTCGACGCACCGGCCACCAAGGAAGACATTCAGAAATACCTTGAAATAATGCATTCTCGCGAAATGATGACCAAAATGATTGACGCCATGTCTAAACCCATGCATCAGATCATGCACGAGCGCTATCTGAAGGACAAAGATAAGTTGCCGCCTGACTTTGAAGAGCGCATGAATAAAGTCATGGACGTTTACATGAAAAACTTGCCTTTTGAAGAGATGCTGCAAGCGATGATCCCCGCTTACCAGAAGCACTTGACTAAAGGCGATATCGACGCACTGGTGGCGTTCTATTCTTCTCCGACCGGCCAGAAGCTAATCCAAGAACTGCCCGCCATCACTGCGGAAGCCATGCAGTCCATGATGCCGCTCATGCGCAAGCAGATGGACGTAATGAATCAGCACATGCAAGAACAAATTGCGGAAATGATAAAAGAATCCGGCGTCAAACCTGCCGCCAAATCCCAAGCTTCGCCAAACTGACGGAAGGCGCGCTACAACGGTTAACTGCCAGGAGCCTTTCCTAAGCTGGTTCTGAATCGTGAATCTCGATCTCCACCGGCACACTCATGTCGCGTTCAGGCCGCACCACAACCCCGTGCGGTCCGGTTTTGATCCGCCGCGCGACGTCTTCTCCCGTGTAGTCTTCCGGAGCGAGAGAGGCCAGGCCTTAATCCCACAGATAGAACTGATAATAGTCGGCCAACACCTCGGCCAACTTGTGGTCAAGCCGCATGACAAAAGCCGTCTAGCGAACGACCCCGGACATCGGACTCGACGCCGAAGCGTATAGCCGCTTGGGCATCCGCCCGGCAAGGTGGGATTTGCGTCCCGCAATGACCGCGTCCCTCATGGCTTCGGCCATCAGGACAGCGTCCTGCGCTTCGGCAATCGCGGTGTTCATTAGCACGCCATCAGCTCCGAGTTCCATGGCCACGGCGGCGTCCGAAGCGGTGCCCACCCCGGCGTCCACGATCATCGGAACTTCCGTGATGCGTTCGCGGAGAATGCGGAGATTCGCCGGATTTTGCACCCCGAGTCCGGAACCGATGGGCGCGGCTAGAGGCATAACGGCGGCGGCGCCGGCATCGATCAGCTTGCGCGCGGCGACCAAATCATCGTTCGTATACGGCAGGACGACGAAACCCTCCTTGACCAGGACCCGCGTAGCTTCAATGAGTTGCTCGGTGTCCGGAAAAAGTGTCTGCTGGTCGCCAATCACTTCCAGCTTCACCCAATTCGAAAGCCCCACTTCGCGCCCCAGCCGCGCCGTTCGAATCGCTTCGTCGGCCGTGTAACAAGCCGCCGTGTTCGGCAAGATAAAGATTTTCTCGCGGTCAATATAATCCAGCAGCGATTCTTTCGATTTGTCCGTCAGGTTGACGCGCCGCACCGCGACGGTAACCATATCCGCTCCGCTGGCCTCGTGCGCCCGCGCCATTTCCTGAAAGCTGCGGTATTTCCCCGTTCCCACGATCAAGCGTGAGTTAAAAGCGCGTCCCGCAATCACCAGATTGTCCGGCATGGCTGACCTCATCAAGATTTTAGACCTTCAGAGGCTCGCGGACAAATCACCGCCTGATTCATTGGGCGCGTGGCCGCAGAAGCCAGCTCAGATCCACGCCGATGCCAAACGAATAGTTGTTGAGTTGCAGCGGAACGCTGCGACTGTAGTCGAATTCCAGATCAAGGTAATCCGCCGGTTTGAAATCAATCCCCGCGTTATAGCCGTTGTCGCGCACCAGGTCCGCGCCGCCCGTGGAAACGTTGGCCGAAGTGAAATTCCGGCGGTTTCTTGTCGGTCCGCCAGAGCCGCATTTGCCCGCCGCGCCGCAGCGAAATACCCGACTGATCACGGTCTGGTTTCCCCAAGGTGCGACGTCGTATGCCGAGGCAGAGAAACTGAACTTGCCCGGATCGTATTCCACCCCGCCGTTGAATTGGGCGTTGTACCCAAACGTGATATATGGGCGATGGAAATACTTGGTGTCCATCACCGTATTGCCGGCGCCGAAGTCCAGGAACGGAGAAAAATCTCCGAACGCGCGGTCCATGTGGTTCGCCAAATTCCACGTCGCATGGCCGGTGCTGAGACCTTTCTTGGTTTCTCCGGTGGGAGCGGTCAGATGTACCGCCGAACTGAAATTCAGCGAGGGGTTGGGATAGTTCCACCGCAAGTCCGTAAAGGCCGTCCCTATTCCAAGGCTGGAAACCGCCCCTGGATTATTCTTCTTAATGGTGGTTGGCGTGGTCACAAAATAAATCGGCACCCCCGCGTCGATTCCAAAATGCCGCGAAAAGTTGTAGCCCAGAGCCGACGCGAAGTCGTAGACACCCCAGTCCCCGCTGTAGCTTCCTTCGAACTTGGTTCCTAGTGTCCAACCGGGAGTGAACCCTCCAGCGTCTTTCTCGGCTGGCCCAGTTACGGCCGGGATCGGAGTTTGCCCAAAGGACGTGGGACCAAGCGCGACCAGGGCCAGGGCCGCGAACCCCAACCGAACAGCGCGGAACACCCGGCTACTCCTTGAAGTGCAATTTCTCGTTCTTGAGTTTGCGCCGAAGCTCACTGTTTCCCTCCAAGTTTTTTTCTACCGCAATATGCCGGATGCTTCATCCAGCAACAAAATGCTTGCCGGGAAATGTGGTCGAGGACTGAGGGGGGCGTTGTTCAGTTCGATTCCAGTTTACGAACGCAAGTTGCCCGGAGCCAGTGCCCAGACAAGCCTCTGTTTCGATCGGGTGAACTGTACGAAAGAACAGCCAGAGTGGCCGCCAGGTGCATGTTTCAAACCAACGGCGCGGGGCTATTCCTGCAAGATGGGGCGGGGTTCGGCCACGTCGGCGTAGAGAGATTCGATGATGTCGGCATACTGTTTTTCGACCACGCGCCGCTTCAGTTTCAGCGTGAACGTTAGGCTGCCGTTGTCGAACGTGAAATCTTCCGGGAGCAGCGCAAAACGCTTGATGGTTTCGTACCGCGCCAGGTGAATCGTCAGCCGCTTGACCTCCGAATCGATCAAAGCGTGCACCCAGGGGTGCGCAGCCAGTTCCGCGTTGTTGGCAAACTTGATTCCCTGGTCAGCGGCTTTGGCGGCCACGGTGGCCGCGTTGGGGACGATGAGTGCGACAATGAATTTCCGTTTATCGCCTACCACCATCGCGTTCAGAATGTACGGGCTGGTCTTCAGCGCGTTTTCGATGGGCTGCGGGGCGACAAATTTTCCCGCTGCCGTTTTGATCAAATCTTTCTTGCGGTCGGTGATGAAGAGATAGTTGTCTTTATCCACGTACCCGATGTCGCCCGTCGAGAACCAGCCGTCTTCGCTCAGAACTTCCCGCGTGGCTTCTGGATTCTTATAGTAGCCCTGCATCACGCAAGGACCCTTGACGAGAATTTCTCCGTCCTCGGCCACGCGCACCAGCACATTGGGAATCGGTTTCCCGGAGCTGCCCGTGCGATTCTCGGGGTAGTTGCTCGAGACGATCGGGGAAGTTTCCGTCAGGCCGTAGCCCTGATAAATCGGGATGCCCACGGTCCAGAAAAATTCCGCGAGGGCCTTGGAAAGCGGCGCCCCGCCGGAAGAGACGATGCGCAAATTGCCGCCGGTCCCCAGCCGGATTTTCTTGTAAACAAGCGTATCGGCCAGTTTCCACCGGGTCTTCAAGAAAATGCTCGTGGGGGCTCCCGTGGCGCGCCAAGGCGTTGCTCGCTCCGCCACTTTCATCGCCCAGTCAAAAATCATCCTCTTCGCGCCGGTATTTTTCGAGCCTTGCTCCACCAGTCGCGCGTAGATTTTTTCGAAAAACCGCGGCACCGCCGCGATGATCGTGGGGCGGATCTCGGCCAAAGCTTGCGCGACAGCTTCTACCGTCTCGACGTAGGCAAGAGCAGCGCCTTGGAAAATGTAAATGTAGTCGAGCGTGCGGCCGTAAACATGCGCTAGCGGAAGGAACGAGAGGGCCACGTCCTTGGCGGGATCGAGACTAAAGTCGTGGCCCACGTCGTGCACGTTCGAACAAAAATTACTGTGCGTGAGCATCACGCCCTTGGGCTCGCCGGTGGTCCCGGAAGTATAGATGAGCGAGGCGAGCTGGCCGGGGAGAACTTGGGCCGCCCGCAAGCGATACGAAGACACATCCGCCGCGCTCGCGCTGGCGATCAGTGTTTCGTAGCGCAAACATTCCATGGGGACGTCCGCCCCGGCGTCCGCCACCAGGATTTGCTCCAGTTCGGGAAGCTCCTTGCGCACGTTCAGAAGTTTTTGCAATTGCGCCGCGCCCACCACGAAAACCACCTTGGCGCCGCAATGTTTCAAGATGTACGTCATCCGCTCCGGCGACTCGTTGAAGTACACCGGCACAGTAATCGCCCCCGAACCGTTGATGGCGAAATCCGCCGTGTGCCATTCGGGCCGGTTGGCGGAAAAAAGTCCCAGGCGGTCGCCCGGCTTCACCCCCAGTTCCACCAACGCAGTCGCGAGACCAGCAACACGCCGCAGAAACTCCTCGGAAGAAATAGCCTCCCAACCACCAGCGCGGCGGAGCATCTGTGCCCGCGGGTTCGGAAGATTGTCGATGGCATTCAGCAAGCGCGAGGGAAGCGTCCCGTAGTTCATGGCCTGGCTCACTTTACCCTACGGAATGCAACCGTGCAACGCGGCGAATGGGCATTAAATCTCGCTTTTGTGGAAACGGTCAATCAGGTTGGCGCAGGCGCGGACGGTGATGGCCATCATGGTAAGCGTGGGGTTCTGGCACGCGGATGACACAAAGCTCGCCCCGTCCATGACAAAAACATTTTTTACGTCGTGCGTCTGGTTGAAGGCATTGAGCACGGATTTTTTCGGATCGTTCCCCATGCGGGCGGTCCCCAGTTCGTGGATGGCCATGCCCGGCATTTCCACTTTCGCTTGCACTTTAATATCTTTCGCGCCTGCCGCTTCCAGCATTTCCGCAGCGGTAGCGCCGGCGTCCTCCATCAGGGCGGCTTCATTGTCGCCATGGGTCATGGAAATGCGCAAAGCCGGAATGCCCCAGGCATCTTTTAGATCGCGGTCAATTTCGCAGTAGTTGTCCCAGCGCGCCAGCGATTCCCCGAAAGCCCCCAGAGAAATCGCGTAAACGCCCTGTTTCACAGCCGTCTTGAGCGACGTTCCGTACCCTTCGGCGTTGAAGTTGAATTCAGCGTCGGCTCCGCCCTGGAAGCCATAACCGCGCAGAAACCGCGAATGTTTGCCGCCAGAGGGAGTGTTCCGGAAGCGCGGGATGTAAATCCCGTTGGGCCGTTGCGGCTCGTTGGCATTGGGAAGAACTTTGAAATCCGGCAGATGGCCGTAGGCACCCCCTCCCGTGACATGGTCCATCAGATAGCGGCCCAGCGCGCCGCTCGAATTTGCCAGTCCATTGGGATATTCGCGTGTCGAGGAGTTCAGCAAGATGCGACTGGATTCTAAGGCCTGGGCGCAAAGTATGACCGTCTTTCCGCGGACTTCCTTCACCTGTCGAGTCAAGCGATCCACGTAGGTTACTCCACTCGCTTTGTTCGTCTGATTGTCCATATTGACATGGCTCACGACGGCGTTGGTGATCAGCGTGCAGTTACCGGAGGCCAGCGCGTCCTTGACGGTGGTAAAGGGGCTGCTGAAATAAGAAAACGTGCTGCAGCCGCGTTCGCAAGGGCCGCAATAGTGGCAAGCGGCGCGTCCATTATGATTTTGTGTGAGTACCGCCGTGCGCCCGATCGTGACGGTGCGTCCGAACTGGGCTTTCACGCGCTGTCTTAATTGAACTTCTCCACAGCTCATTTTCATGGGCGGCAGAAATTGCCCGTCGGGCAACATTTCATGGCCCTCGGCCGCTCCGCTGATCCCCACGTACTTCTCCACGATGTCGTAGTAAGGAGCGAGATCGGCATAACGGAACGGCCAGTCATCGCCATACCCGTCCTGACTCGCCGCTTTGAGATCACTATCGCTCAAGCGGTAACTCTGGCGGCCCCAGACCAGTGATCGCCCGCCGAGCACGCGCAAGCGTTGCCAGGTAAAGGGCTTGCCAGTTGGCGTGCTGTAAGGATTTTCGAGGTCGTTGACAAACCACTCGTAGTTATATTCCATGCAAGCGTAGCACTGCTTTTGCACGGGCCGCGTGCGCACGATCTCGGGAGAGTGATCGCGATACTTGAGCTTGTAGCTCGGCATGTGTTCGGTAAATTCTTTTGGCGTGACCGCGCGGCCGGCTTCGAGCAAAGCGACTTTCAGTCCGGCCTCGGCAAGTTGTTTCGCAGCCCAGCCGCCGGTGGCGCCAGATCCCACAACTACGGCATCGTAGGTTTGCTCGAGAGGGTCCTGCGCTGCGTAATGCATGGTCATTTGTGATTCCCTTCCGGATGCTCACAGCCTTCATAAGGGCCGTGCGCAAATGCGCCGTCCCAGCCGAGTTCCTTCTCGCCAAGCTGTGAGCTGTAGTAAGCCATCATGATGCGCCCCTTTAGCGCTTCGAAATGAACGCGACCGACATTGGGCTGCGCATCCGCCTCACCCGTCCATCTGCTCTCATTAACGGTATACGCCAGCGAGTGCAGCAAATCATCTTGGTCTTCGCGCGACAGGTAGCGAAACGCCGATTTGAAACGCCGCATGCTTTCCCCATCCAGATATGCGAGAGAATTCAGGAACGCTCGTTGTGTCTCGGGCTTCTCGGCAGCCAGCACTAGGTCGATATAGCGATTCACCAGCGCTTCCTTGGCGCCGGGAGTGTCCGTGGCCGGGATCATCAGGTCGTTGAGCACGATAAGGGTTTCGTTCTGGTGGTCGTCCAGAAACAGAGGCTTCCAGCCTGGCGCCGCAAGGTCTTTCGAAGCGTCAACACCGCTTTGCGCCGGCGTCAACTCGGAAGACTGCGCCGCACTCTGGGCCTTCCCAAGCGGAGGGCGCAGCGCGGCCGCGGCACCCGCAACAAAACCAGCTCGGATCCAATCGCGTCGTTTCATGGAAACTCCTTAATGGCATCCCCGCCGTTTTCGGCAGGACAAAAAGAAAAGCAGCAAAGGATTCAGCCGCGGCTGGGATAGCCCAGGCCGGTTAGGACGCCGCGCATGTAGGCGAAGCTGGCGATTACGCCGGGTATGGGGTCGTCGGGATGAATTTCGTATTCGAGATCGACGAAGCCTTTGTACTTCTGGGCCATCAAAGCTTCAAAGATTTTGCTTAGGGGCATCATGCCTTCTCCCACCGCGACTTGACTGTCTTTCGCCTGGGAGTCCGCCAGGTCTTTCACGTGCATGTTGAAGAGGCGGGGACCGACTTCGTGGATCGCTTGCACTACATCGGTGCCGGCACGAACGGTATGGCCGACGTCAATGCAGCAGCCCATACGCGGATCCATGCTCTTTACGGCCTTCAAAACATCGAGCGGCGAATGCCACAATTTGTCTTCCGGGCCATGATTGTGGATGGCGAAGCGGATGTCGTATTCCTTCACGAATTTTTCAATGCGCGGCAGGGTTTCCGGCGCGGGGTCGCCGGCGACGATGACGCCAATCCCGGCGCGCTTGCAGTACTCAAATTTGGCGCGGATGTCCGCGTCTTCGTCTTTCGGGAAATAGATCGTTCCGGCGGCGTGAATGGTGATACCAGCGGCGGCATAGTCCGCGAGCGCGGCGGCCTCCTGCTGCGCATCCGCCGGAAGATGATCTTTCACGTCCTTGGCGTTCAGCGCGAGCACGTTGAGCTGCTTCAGGAAGGCGATCACTTGCGCGCGGGTGAAGTTGCGGAAGGTGTAGCTGGCTAGGCCGAGGCGAATCGGAGAGGCTTCCTCAGGGGATGGCAGCTCCGGAGCGAACGCGAGCAGGTCATTTGCAGCAGCGAACGCTCCCGCGACGACCGCACTGGAGCGGAGGAAATCGCGGCGTGAAAACATGTTTTTCGCAAGCGGCGAATCACTTCGGCAGCAGCCGGGGAACTCACACATGCATCGCCCAGCCCTTCTCGTACTCGCGCGCCCACATCTTCATGGCTTCCGGATCGTCCTGGATGCGTCCGCTTTTCTGGTCGAGATGGAGTTCGCGATTGACTTCCCAGGCGATGTTGGAAAGCTGCAGCATGGTGACGGCGACGTTGCCGACAGAGATCGGCGCGTTGAGCTTTTCACCATTGCGGATTCCGGCGATGAAATTGGCGAAGTGCAGGTCGGTCATGGAATCGCGGCCCTGGAGGTCAGCGGATGAGGTTGTGCTGCCAACCTTGAAATCGCCGGTCTTTTTACCCTTGAGGTCAAAGATTTCGTAGCCATCGCGATCGACAACCACGGTGCCCGTGGTTCCCATGATCGCCGAACCGCGATCGCGGCCGTAATACCGCATCCCCTGGCAGCTCTTGCCTTCCCAGGACAACATGCGGTCTTCGTAGACGAAGCTGGTGATCAGCGTGTCATAAAACTGCCAGTCATCCTTGAACTGGTATCTGCCGCCTGAGGCCGTGACGCTCTGAGGAAAATCGACGCCCAGGGCCCAGCGGCAGACATCGACTTCGTGGGTGCCGTTATTGAGGGTCTCGCCGGTGCCATAGTTTCTGAACCAGTGCCAGTTATAGGGATGGATGTTGTCCGTATAGGGGCGGCGCGGCGCAGGACCTTGCCACAAATCCCAATCTAATTGCGCGGGCACGGGAACTTCCTTGCCGGTACCAATGGATTTCCTAGTGTTGCTGTACCAGGCTTTGGCGAGGTAAGGCTTGCCGATGATGCCGTCATGAATTTTTTGGACGATTTCGATGGTGTGCGGCGAAGAGCGCTGCTGAGTGCCCATTTGCACGAGCTTTCCATATTTCTGCTGCGCCTGGACCAACATTTCTCCCTCGGCGGGATTGTGGCTGCAGGGCTTTTCCACGTAGACGTGCTTGCCGGCTTGCAAGCCGGCGATGGCGATCGGTGTGTGCCAATGGTCGGGAGTAGCGATGGTGATGGCGTCGACATCCTTGCGCTCGAGAATCTTGCGAAAATCTTTTTCGGTGGCGGGGGCTTCACCCGTTTCTTTTTCCGTGGCCGCGGCGAACTTGCTAAGGATGTTGCCGTCCACATCGCAGACATAGGCGATGCGGGCAGCGCCCTTGTTGGCCTTGAGCGAGGAGAGATGAGCGTAGCCGCGGCCATTGAGCCCGATGACGGTAAAGTTGAGACGTTCATTCGAGCCGAGAATCCGGCTGTAGCTTTTAGCGGTTGTTCCCACGGCCAAGCCAGCGGTGCTAACTGCGAGTGCATCGAGAAATTCACGTCTTGTAACCATTGTTTCCCTCACAACGGGCGGCGCTTGCTGCTCGGTCGCCCGCTCACAAAAGCTTTTGGGTCAGCAGAAGCTTTCGCCTTCGGCAATGCCCAGCGGATCCGTTACGGCTGAACCGTTGGACGCTGCGGGGCCTGGGCGCAGTATACATCCGCGAGGGACATTTTCGTTATCGCTCCGTGACGAAGATGACGAAGAGCCAGCGGCGCTGGCAGCTGAGGGCCGGAAGAGGCCCGGATCTGTCCGGCAAGAAAGATGACTGCACTGTTATCGGGATGGCCGAATGCCAGCCGTTCGCGATCGTGGCGTAGAAGCGGCCGTACACTGGCGATCATCCGGCAGCAATCTAATGGTTTCCTACTATTGCTGCTTAATCTCCTTGCCCCTAAAGTTTCGGCCACCCGGGGCTGACAACATATCTCGCGAGACTGAAGCGCTCGTTTCCTGTGCCCGGAGGAACGCGCTCGTTTGGGCGTGCATTTCTTGTGGAGGGACAAACGACATGAAGCGAATCTGCGCGGCGCTATTTCTGCTGGGGCTGGCATTGCCTGGGTTTGGGCAGAGCAACTACGCCGTTCTGACGGGAACGATAACGGATTCGCAGCATCTCGCCGTTGCCGGCGCCACCGTAGAGTTAACGGCCGCAAGCACGGGAGCGGTTCGCCGTGTGTTGACGAACCAGCAAGGACTCTTCGAGGCCCCGGCCCTCTTGCCCGATGATTACGAACTAAAAGTGGAAGCGAGCGGGCTCGCTACCGCAATGCAATCTCTACGACTAGAAGTCGGCCAAAAATTGGCGGTGGAGATTACCCTGAGGGTGGGTTCTATCGCGGAGAAAGAAAAAGTCACTGCCGGCGGCGAAGTTTTGCAAACCGCGGACGCGAGTGTCGGTGAAGTTGTCGAGCCCTCCTCGATTCGCGAATTGCCACTCAATGGGCGCATGCTGATTGACCTGGTGCTAACCGTGCCGGGGGCGCACGTGGGATTTGGAGCACAGACGGGCACGACGAATCCTCTCTACTGGCGGCCGGGCCAGCGATCGGCGGTGGTGCTTGGGGGCGCCCGCCCGAACGCGAACTTTTTCCTGCTGGATGGAGCCAGCAACACCGATCCGACCTTCAACACGCAGAACCTGAGCCCATCGCCAGACGCGGTCAAAGAATTTCAAGTGGAAACGAGCAGCTACACCGCGGACATGGGAGGCGCAGGCGGCGGTCAGATCAATATCGTGACGCATTCCGGCTCCAATCAATACCACGGAACGGTTTACGAATTTCTTCGCAACGGGGGCATGGATGCGAGCACCTTCGCGTCCATGGGAAACAATCACCTGGTACAAAACAATTATGGGGCTTCTTTCGGCGGCCCGCTCATGGGAAAGAAAACGTTTTTCTTCGTCAATTATGAGGGCTTGCGGCTGGCACAAGCGGATGCCCAGATTTTGACGGTGCCCACGCAAGCGGAAATTATGGGCGATTTCAGCATGAGCCCCTTCAAAATATTCGACCCGACCACGGCCGTAAAGAATCCGAATTACAACCCCAGTCTGCCGACCGGGCCTTCCAATTTCCCGTACACGCGTTCGCAGTTTAACAACAATCAAATTCCATCCGGCCGAATCAATCCTCTTCTCGAGGCCTTTCTGCTCCACTACGTGCCGCCGCCGAACATGATGATGATGGCGGGGGCGGCGGACTCCAACAATTACCTGGATGTCCGCAACGAGACTCATTTTCAGGACCAGGGGACGTTTCGCGTGGACCACAATTTTTCGAATGGAGACACACTTCTAGGCCGCTATTCCGCGGGCGGCGAGAATGGATTTTCGCCCAGCAGCGGCATGACCTCCACGACCGAGAACTTGCCTGGGTTCGGCGTGAACTTCAACAATCTTTCGCAACAAGCGGTAATCTCGTGGAATCACGTTTTCTCGGCCGCTAAAGTGAACACTCTCTCCGCTGCTGTCTCGCGGCTGTCCATGGATCGCACGTCTCAGAATGACGCCGTTAACGACATCGTCGGCCAACTCGGTATCCAGGGCATCGGGTTTGGCGGCAAGAACGCCTGGGGAGCGCCGTGGTTTGCGGTTCAGGGATATACGGGGATCGGCGACACGTTTGCAGCCACGCCGATGCACGCCTGGGACACGACGCTGGAATTCCGCGACACCTACGCTTGGCAGCGGGGACGCCACGGAATGAAATTCGGGGGCGAATTCCACCGTTATTTTTGGCCGATGTGGGGTTTCTTCCAGAATCGTGGCTACTACCAGTACACCACGGGTTACACCACCGAATTTGGTTTCAATGACGGCAGCGGCTCAGGACTCGCCAGCATGCTGCTCAGCTTGCCCACCGTGAAGCAGCGCCAGGCCGGCATTCCACAAATGGATTTGCGAGCCTGGGGAAGCGCGGCCTTCGCGGAAGACAGCTGGCAGCTGACGCCCACGACGACTCTCAATCTTGGTCTGCGCTATGAGTACACCAGTCCGCTCTACGACAAGGAAAACACCAACACGAACCTGGTGTTCAACAATGGCGTTCCCAGTGTGTTCATCGGCGGCGAGTTGGGCTATCCGAAGGGCCTCATGTACGCCAATAAGCACAATTTTGCGCCGCGACTGGGAATCGCCAAGAGCCTTCCCGGCGTGGGCCTGGTGTGGCATGCCGCCTATGGAATCTTTTTCACGCCGGTCGATCTGAATACCTGGTGCAACCAACGCCATAACGTTCCGTACGTTTTCCCGGAGACGCAGCAAGCGGATAACTTCACTCCGCCAGCGTCGCTGTTCAATACGGGGATGAATTTCGGGACTCCGGTTCTCGGCGCGGGAACGCTAACGCCCACCACGGTGAGTTTCACGGCTTTCGATTCGCACGCGCCCGCCGAGTACGTGCAGCAATGGAATACGTCGGTGCAAAAAAGCTTGGGCAAAAATACTTCTGTGGAAGTGGGCTACATCGGCGCGCGCGGTTTCCACCTACAACGGGCGCATTTGATCAACAACACGCTTCCTGGACCGGGGCCGTTGGGGCCGAGGCGCCCGTTCAAGACCCTTACGTTTGTGCCAGGAACCGTGTTGACCCCGAGCAGCGCCACCGCCGTGGTGCAAAGCGAGACTTTTCCCGTCAGTACTATCAATCTTCTGGAAAACACGGCGCAGAGTTGGTACGACGCAGGCTACGTGAATGTCCGCCGGCGTTATTCGCACGGCCTCAGCTTTTTAGCCAACTATACCCTGGCCAAAAATCTCACCAATGCTCCGGACTTCCGTTCGCCGATGGATGAAGCCTCCATTCCGCAAAACAACCTGGATTTGAATCTTGAAAAGGGGCCAGGCTGCGACGTGCGCCATCGTTTCGCCTTGAGCAGCGTTTACGATATTCCCGCCGTCCGGGAGCAGGAGTGGGCTCGCCTCATCACCCAGGATTGGCATCTTTCGGCCATCTATCAGGCCCAATCGGGTATGCCTTTCACCATCTCCGTGTTCGGTGATACCGCGAATTCCGGAACCGTGCTGGGCGAAAATCCCATCCGCGCCAACGTTACTGGCCAACCCGTTTTCGGGCCGGAAACTCGTACCGCCGGCGAATGGTTTAATCCCGCGGCGTTCGCAGCTCCCCCAGCCTTTACATACGGCAATGTGGGCCGCAACTCCGTGTACGGCCCGCCGCTAGAGACTTTGGACTTCGCGCTGGCGCGCGCTTTCCGCATCACGGAGAGAGCTAATTTTCAGTTCCGCGCCGAAGCCTTCAACTCGCTAAATAAAGTCAATCTCGGCACACCGAACCGCTATGTCAATGAGCCGCAGTTTGGGACTATCACTATGGCGATGACGCCTGGCCGTCAAATCCAGCTGAGTGGCCGGCTTTCGTTTTAAGATCTTGCTGAGCTTGTTGGCCACCAGGGGTTAGGGCGTGGACTGCAAAAACGCGCCGACCTTCCCAAGAGCTAAAACGGCGGTGGTGGGGTCACGGGGTCCGGACGCGAGTAGCGAGGTCAGGGGGCCAGGGACTGGTAATGTTTGAGATTCCAGGTGTAGATGGCCTGGGCCTTGCATTTGGCGGCGCACGCTAGAGAGCAATCGATCGAAAATGCGGCCGCTATTGAAACCACGCGAAGCGGTGTCCCGAATTGCCGCGAAGTATTCCTCGGGTGAGAGGGAAACGAGAGCCAGCCGGTGGTGGACTTCCTCGACGAAAAGCATAGCCTGCTCGGGCGGAATCAAAGGCCTGACCGGCATGGAGGTCCTGACGGAGTCGATGTCCGCGAGCGAGTGCAAGCCGCAAGCAGAATGTTTCTGCGCCTCGGCGAAGCACTGAAGCTTTCTATACAAGCGAACAGAGCAACCGAGGAAGAGTAAAATCTGTTCATGGAGTTCACAAAGAGGCTGCGCGAGGGGGTTCGGCGAGGGGAGATCACGTGCAGCGTGCGGTTCTGGTGGCGTCCGCACGTGCGAGTTGGGGAGCGCTACCCGATGGGGGAAGGAGCGATCGAGATCGATTCGATTGAGCCCATAGGGTTTCCGGACATTACTCCTGAACTGGCACGCGAGTCAGGATTTTTGGGAGTGCTGGATTTGCTGAAAGTGGCGAAGCACGGCCGAAGCGAGAAGATTTATTTGGTGCGGTTTCATTACCTACGGCCGCGGAGGAAGCGCAGTGAAAAAAGGGGCCGGGTGGGCTAGTATGGGCGGCGCAGAGGGAAATTGATGAGTGGGAAAATGTCAGAGACGGTGGCGGGGACGGCCTCGGGAACTAAGGCGGATGCCGGATTGTCGCAAGGGCCATTTCGGGCAGCGCGGGGGACGGAGATTTCTTGCCAGGGGTGGCAGCAGGAGGCGGCGCTGCGGATGTTGATGAACAATTTGGATCCGGAGGTGGCGGAGAAGCCGGAAGAGCTGGTGGTGTATGGGGGGACGGGGAAAGCGGCGCGGAATTGGGAATGTTTTCACGCCATCGTGCGTTCGCTCGAGACGCTGGAGGCAGACGAGACGCTGCTGGTGCAATCCGGGAAGCCGGTGGGGATTTTTCGGACGCATGAGTATGCGCCGCGGGTGTTGCTGTGCAATTCGAATCTGGTGGGACATTGGAATAATTGGGACCGCTTTCATGAGCTGGACCGCGCGGGATTGCTGATGTACGGGCAAATGACAGCGGGTAGCTGGATTTACATCGGGACGCAGGGGATCTTGCAGGGGACGTACGAAACGTTCGCGGCGGCCGGGAAAAAACATTTTGGCGGGAACCTAGCGGGGAAATTGGTGGTGAGCGGGGGAATGGGCGGCATGGGCGGAGCGCAGCCGCTGGCGGCAACGATGAATGGAGCGGCGTTCCTGGGGATTGACGTGGACCCGGAGCGCATCAAGCGGCGCGTGAAGACGGGCTACTGCGACGTGATGGTGACTTCGCTGGATGAAGCCCTGCGCATTTTGAAGAATGCGGTGCGCAAAGGCGAGGCCACTTCAGTTGGGCTAGTGGGAAACTGTGCGGACTTGATTCCGGAACTGGCGAAGCGCGGGATAGTGCCGGATTTGCTGACGGATCAGACCAGCGCGCACGATCCCATCGGCGGATACGTGCCGAATGGAATGACGCTGGAAACGGCGCTGGAGCTGCGGAAGAAAAATCCGGAACAGTACCAGCAGCATGCGATGGCGGCGATCTCGGCGCACGTCCAGGGAATGCTAGATTTGCAGAAGCTGGGGGCGGTGACGTTTGATTATGGAAATAACATTCGAACGTTCGCGTTCGAGCAGGGCGTGAAGAACGCTTATGACTTTCCGGGATTCGTACCGGCCTATATCCGGCCGCTGTTTTGCGAGGGCAAAGGACCGTTCCGGTGGGCGGCGCTTTCAGGAGAGGCTTCCGATATTGCGCGGACGGATCAACTGGTAATGGAAATGTTTCCGCAGGACGAGCATTTGCAGCGCTGGATTAAATTGGCGCAGAAGAGGGTGAAGTTTCAGGGGCTGCCGTCGCGGATTTGCTGGCTGGGTTACGGCGAGCGGGACAAATTTGGGCTGGCGCTGAACGAGTTGGTGGCTAAAGGTGAAATTAAAGCCCCAGTGGTGATGGGGCGGGATCATCTGGATTGCGGGTCGGTGGCCTCACCTTATCGCGAGACGGAATCGATGCGGGATGGGTCAGACGCGATTGCGGATTGGCCGCTGCTGAACGCGCTCATCAATACCGCGAGCGGGGCGTCGTGGGTGTCCATTCATAATGGCGGTGGAGTGGGGATTGGGTATTCGCAGCATGCCGGACAGGTGACGGTAGCGGACGGAACGAAAGAAATGGCGAAACGCATCGAACGGGTGCTCACGAATGATCCCGGGATGGGTGTCGCGCGGCATGTGGATGCGGGATATCCGGAAGCAATTCAATTTGCAAAAAAGACGAGCGTCAAAATTCCTATGATTTAGCGGTTGACGCAAGCACCCTTCGTGGCATCCTAACCAACACCCAGCAAGACCAAGCAAGGAGGAAGTCATGTACGTAATTCTGGGAGCTACCGGACACACCGGCACGATAGTTGCTAACGAGCTGCTGAGCAAGAAGAAGAAAGTTCGCGTTGTGGGACGCGATAACCAAAGACTGGCGGCGTTTATCAGCCGGGGAGCGGAAGGATTCGCGGCCAACGTCACCGACGAGAAGGCGCTGAGCCGGGCGTTCACCGGGGCAGAGGCGGTGTACGTCATGATTCCGCCTGATCCAACCCACGAAAACTACCGCGGATTCCAGAGCCAGGCGAACAACGTGATCGCCAAAGCGCTGGAAAACGCCGCAGTGCAGCATGCGGTCACCCTGAGCAGTGTTGGAGCAGACAAAACGGACAAGACTGGGCCGATTGTGGGACTCCACGAAATGGAAACGAAATTGAGCCAGATCAAGGGGTTGAATGTTCTGCATCTGCGAGCCGGATACTTCATGGAAAATACCTTGCCTCAAGCGGGAGTCATCCGGAACCTTCAAAAGATGGCCGGGCCGGTAGCTGCCGACGTGAAACTCCCCATGATCGCCAGCAAGGACATCGGAGCGGCTGCCGCGGAGGCGCTGCTAAAACTTGATTTCAAAGGAAAGCAGACACATGAACTGCAGGGACAGCGGGACTTGACCTACCAGGAGATCGCCGTCATCGTCGCAGGGGTGATCGGGAAGCCGGGGCTTGAGTACGTGCGGCCGCCGGATGATCAGATCGTGCAAGGGATGATTTCCACGGGGATGTCGAGGAATTTCGCGGAGTCGATCCTGGAATTGGCGAATGCCCTTAATCGTGGACACGTGAAGATGCTGGAACCTAGATCGACGAAGAACACGACGCCGACTTCGTATGAGACATTTGCGCGGGAAGTGTTTTTGCCCGCGTACAGGGGGCAAGCGGCGGGCGCGTAATCGAGCTCGCAGCGGAAGAAACAGTTTTCCGAGCAGGACAGGCTAAAGCCTGTCCTGCCGGTTTTGTTTTGGGCATAATACGTAAGCCTTGGCGGATTCCCTTCTGATTACGGGTGCATCGCAACTGCTAACGCTCTGCGGGCGCGGACCGCGGCGGGGCAATACCCTTTCCAATCTTGAATTGATTAAGGATGGCGCGCTGTTGGTGCGCGATGGGTTGATTGCGGCAGTGGGAACGCGCGCGGAAGTGGAAAAACTGCCGGAAGCGCAGGCGGCGGAGAAGAGCGATCTAGGTGGGCGCGTGACGCTGCCGGGATTTGTTGATTCGCATACGCACCTCGTTCACGCGGCGAGCCGAGCGGAAGAGTACGAGTTGAAAATTGCGGGGGCGAGCTATGAACAGATTGCGCGGAAGGGCGGCGGGATTCTGAATTCGGTGAAGAAACTGCGCGCGGCTACGAATGAGGCATTGAAGAAACGGGCGCTGGCGGCGCTAAGACTTTTTGCTGCGTACGGGACGACGACGGTCGAAGCGAAGAGCGGATACGGGCTGGATGTTACAAGCGAATTGAAGATTCTAAGATTGCACAAGGAGCTGGCGAAAGAGCAGCCTTTGGAGATCGTATCCACATTTCTTGGGGCCCATATGGTGCCAGCGGAGTACCAGGGGAAAGCCGGCGGAGCCGAGCAGTATATTAAGTTCATGGAGCAAAACTTGCTGCCGGAGATTGGCGAGAGCCGGCTAGCGGAATTTTGCGATGTGTTTTGCGACCGCGGGGCATTCACGGTGGAGCAATCGAAACGCGTGCTGCAGTCGGGCCGGCAGTGGGGGCTCGAGCCGCGGGTGCATGCGGAGCAGCTTTCGCGAACGGGAGCGGCGCGGCTGGCGATCTTGATGCGGGCAGCGAGTTGCGATCATCTGGAGCGGGTGAACAAAAGCGATGTCCAAGCGCTGGGAAAATCGGACACCGTGGCAACGCTGCTGCCGGGCTGCGATTTTCATCTGGGGCTGAAGGAATATGCGCCGGCACGAGCGCTGATTGACGCGGGAGCGATTGTCGCGCTGGCGACGGACTACAATCCGGGAACGAGTCCGACACTGAGCATGCCGATGATTTTGTCGCTGGCTTGCACGCAATTGCGCATGACACCGGCGGAAGCGATTGCCGCGGCGACCATCAATGCGGCATACGCTCTGCGGCGGGATAAAACGATTGGATCGCTGGAGGTTGGCAAACAAGCGGACATCGCGGTATTCGAGGTGGCCGACTACCGGGAAATTCCCTATTATTTTGGAGTGAGCCATTGCTGGATGACTGTGAAGCGTGGTCGCGTGATCCATGCAGCCGAACAAACCCCCATCTAACTATTCGAAGAGGCCGATAAAGAGAGTACGGCTTGTGAAGATCGGGCCGCGGAAAGCCAGGAGCTTGTTCGCAGAATATTTCTATGGCTTTGTAGTGGCCATTTCCCTGGCCATCATAATCTTGGGAAAAGCAGGCGGTCTAAGCGGTTACGATGCTGTCGTTACTGGGCTGTGGGTAGGAGGGTTTATTTGGTTTGCGTGGGTGATGAGGCGTTACCGCCAAGAACAAGCGGGCGCTGGGCAGAGGGAAAAATCCAAGCAAGCCGTGCAAACGCGGCAAGTGATGGCGAAGCCGTTGTCACCGAACTTCAAGCCGATGATCGGGCCGCAGTGGCCACTGCGACCTTTGCCGGGGGGAGCGAGGCCAGCAAAAAGATTCGGCCCGCCGGGACAAGAGTCGCTGAGCCCGGCGCCAACGCCGGGCTCAGCGAGCCAAGCCCCGGGGGCGCCCAACAATCCGAAGAAGCCAGTGTTCGTGTATGAAAGGCCGACATTGCCAGACCGCCCGAGGAAACTTCCCGCAAACTGGGCAGGACAACAGGATAAGAAACCGAAAAAATGAAGCGACTGATTGAGTGCGTGCCCAATTTTTCAGAAGGACGCGACCCAGCGAAGGTGGATGCCATTGTCGCGGTCATGAGCAGCGTGCCGGAGGTGTACGTGCTGGACCGCGAGATGGATGCCGACCATCACCGGTGCGTGATCACTCTGGCGGGCGACCCGGACGCGGTGGCGGAAGCAGCCATTCTGGGAACCGGGAAGGCCATGGAGCTGATCGACCTGACGAAACATAGCGGGGCCCATCCGCGCGTTGGGGCGACGGACGTGCTGCCGTTTATTCCCATCGAGGGCGTGACCCTCGAAGATTGCGTGGCGCTGGCGCGGCGCGTCGGTAACGAAATCTGGAAGCGCTACCGCATACCGGTGTTCTTTTACGAAGCGGCGGCGACGCGGCCGGACCGCGTGAACCTTGAAAACGTTCGTCGCGGGCAATTTGAAGGCCTGCGCGAAGAGATGAAGCACAATCTCGACCGCCAGCCGGATGTTGGAGAACCGAAGTTGCATCCGACGGCGGGTGTGACCGTGGTGGGGGCGCGAAAGTTTCTCATTGCCTACAACGTGAATTTGAATACCTCCGATGTAAGCATCGCGAACAAAATCGCCAAGGCTATCCGATTCTCATCGGGCGGATTTCGATATGTGAAGTCGATGGGCGTGGAACTGAAAGCGCGCAACCTGGCGCAAGTGTCGATCAACTTGACGGACTTCGAGCAGACACCGATGCATCGAGTATATGAGGCGGTGAAGCGTGAAGCGGAACGCTACGGCGTGATGCCCGTGGGGAGCGAAATCGTCGGGCTGGTGCCGAAAAAAGCGATTGAGTTGACGGCCGACTTTTTCCTGCAACTCGAGAACTTCTCTCCCGCGCAAGTGTTTGAAAACAAACTGGCGGCCGCGCTTAGCGGCGCGCCGATGGAGGCGGCAAGGGACGGAAAACTGGCGGCTCTGGCGCGGCCATTTTTGGATGCCGTGGCAACGCCCGCGGCCACTCCGGGAGGGGGAAGCGTCTCGGCCTATGCGGGAGCGCTGGCGGCCGCCTTGGGGCAGATGGTCGCCGGACTTTCGCGAAGAAAGAAATCGCAAGCGGGATATGTGGACCAACTCTCGGCCGCTCTGGACGAAATGCGGAGAATCGCGGACGAACTTGCCAGGGCGATTGACCATGACGCCGCTTCGTATGAAGCGGTGGTGGCGGCGTTCAAGTTACCGCAAGGGGATGCCCAGGAAACGAAACAGCGCGAGGAAGTCCTACAGAAAGCGACCAAGGGCGCAGCGGAAGTGCCTTTGGAAGTGGCCGAGCGAACTGTTGAACTTTTCGAACGGCTCGGACAACTGCACGCCATTGTACCCGCATCCATGCGGTCAGACTTGGAAGTAGCACGGTTGATGGCGGAAGCGGGCGGGCGCGGAGCAATGGCCAACGTAGAGATCAATCTCGAAGGACTGACGGATACGGCCTACGCCGCCGCCATGCGCGCGAAGATTGCGGCGTTGCGGGAACGTCTGGGGAATGCGCCGCGCGCGACAACGGCGTAGACTGATAGTTCCCTCTGCCCCATTTGAAAGGAGCACGACGTGAAAGCAAGAAAGAAGTCAGGTGCGGCGCAGACTCGGACGGGTTTGCTGATCCGCAGAATTGTGGCCGCCGGCATTTTGGTGGTGATGGCCCTGGCGACGGGGAAACCGGCGCAGGCCGGCCGCCTTGGCACGGACATTATTGCGCTCTTCCCCAAGGAGATTGGAGAATTTGCCTACGCGGACTTGAAAAAAGCGCGGACGCTGAAATGGTTTCCGCAACTGCAGGAGCAAATGCTTCCGGAACGCTTCCGGCAATTCGAAAAATTTCTGGCCTCGGCGGGAGTGGATCCGAACTCGCAAGTCGATGAACTTGCTTGGGGGCTTGTGGCCGAGGGATTGACGGCAAAGAGCGAAGGCCCGGGCTCAACGGACGTTCCCACCGGTGAAGAGATCGTTGGCGTGGCACTCGGGACTTACAATCCGAATTCCACGGAAGCCTTCTTCAAGCAGCAGAAACTTCCGACATTTAAGGCACGGGGTTACACGCTTTATGCCTTCGGAACGGGCTCGGGAGCGAGCGATTTGTTTTTCTTTTTCCTCGATTCCAGCACCGCGGCCTTTGGCCATCGCGCGGTTCTCGAAAAGATGATCGAGGTGCGGTTTGGCGGTGAAGAAGGTTTGATGAACAACGATAAACTGTTTCCGCTGATCAACGAGGCTAACGGAAACGGCGTGGTCTGGGCCGTGCTGAATCCCGCTTATACGCGTTTGGCGCTGCAGCAACTGGCGCCGGAAGTGGGGCAGTTCCCGGAAGCGGCGAAACTGGTGGCACGGATGCAGAACATGATTATCAACGTGGAAGCCAGCAGCGGGCTCGACGGAAAGTTTCAAGCGGTTTGCGGAACAACGGAGGATGCCAACACACTAGCGCAGTTGGTGCAGGCGGGGTTCCTTTATAAAAAGTATCAAGCGCAAAAGGACAACCCCGATTTGGCCGCTCTTATCGATCAAGCTAGGGTGACTCCGGCGGGCGATCGATTAACGATACGAATGTCGCTGAGCGACGACCAGATGGCGACACTTATTCGCAAGAACACGTTCGCGCTGAAGATGTAAAGCGCGACGGATTGTAACAGCGAAAAGGAAACTGGCCAGACGGCGAAGCTGTCTGGCCAGCTTCTTTTTAAGCGACGACTAAATTTTGGGAGCGACTTGGCCAAAGTATTTTGTCAAGCGAGTGACGGCTTCTCCGTCGTGCGTTTCGTATTGGACGCGGTCGAATCCGGCAAAAACAGTTTTGAGGGAGCCCGTGCCAGTAACTTGCGTGGCAAACCCAGCGATGGCGTCAAGGCCAATCGCCGGAGAGTCCTCGCCTGGACGGGACAGAGCAACTTCCATGCGGTCGGGAAAGCGCGTGAAGGTGACTTGCAGTTGCGAATGAGGCACGGTCAGATGCTCAAAAGCCTCCGCGCAGGCAGCGATCACCGCGGCTTGCAAGCGAGCGGCAGCATCGTTCTCGAGCCCGGCGACATCGGCGAGATAGCGGACCACACCTCCGGCAGCGGCCGCCAGGCGCGCGTCAGAATCGAGGAGCAAGCGAAAAATTTGGGGTTCAGCGGCCACGGCTACTGGCAAGTGAGACTTCGCAGGCTTCCCGGCAATCCGGGCAATAGTAGAGACCGTCCATGCACAAGCGCACGTTGTTTTGCCCCTGGCAGATGGTGCAGTATTTTTCGCAGGTGCAGCGCTCTTCCGGCAAGTCGCATTGCGCGCAATGGGTTGGACCTTGCATGGGGCCTCTCCGGAAACTGTACCTGAGCATGGGAGGTTGGGCAAGGTGAAGGTGAGAGGTCCCGGCGAGTCACTTAACTCCTAAATGCGAACACTCCTCAGGCGGGCAGAATTTCCGAGTCCAAAAAAAAAGAAGAAGTAACGACTCAGCTTGTTTTTTTTTTGTGCGCCTATCACCGTAGAGCCAATGCCGCCAACGTCTACCCGGCTGATAAACGCCGCAATCGTTCCTTTGACCTGCCGCCATCGTGGCCCTCGTGGCGGCTTCTTTGACCGGTTGGAACCCGCGTGCTAGTATCGATTTCTGCTTGAGCCATTGGAATGGACTCCGCCGCAACTCCACACAAAAGCGCGCTTCGTAAGACGCCGCTGAACGCGTTGCACCGCCGATTGGGCGCCAAGATGGTCGATTTTGGCGGCTGGGACATGCCGGTCGAATATCCATCAAGCGGCGGACTGATCGCAGAACACCAGGCCGTGCGCGGCAGCGTGGGTGTGTTCGACGTCAGCCACATGGGCGACATACGCATCCACAACGGAGGGAAGCCCGGCGGGGCGCTGGCGGCAGTGCAACACATCAGCATGAATGATGCCTCGAAGCTAGCCATTGGCCAGGCGCATTATTCGGCGATGCTCTATCCCGAAGGCACGTTTGTGGACGACGTGATCGTGCACCGGCTGGGGGAAGATGATTATCTGCTGGTGATCAATGCCGGGACGCGCGAGAAAGACATCAGCTGGGTGCGGGAAAATACAAAGAGTTTCGATTGCGCGGTCGAGGAGTTGAGCGACGCTTACACGCAATTGGCGATTCAGGGGCCGCGCGCCATCGAGGTGATGAAGAAGCTGACGGACGCGAACCTGCAGGGCATCAAGAATTACTGGTTCACGCACGGAACGGTCTGCGGGCTGAAGAATACCTTGATCGCGAGAACGGGATACACGGGCGAGGATGGATTTGAAATTTACGTTCCGTCCGATGTAGCGACCAGCGAGATGCTTTGGAATAAAGTGATCAGAGCAGGGCACGAATTTGGGATCGTACCGTGCGGCCTGGGATGCCGCAACACCCTGCGGCTGGAATCGAAGATGGCGCTGTACGGACACGAGATCAGTGACAAGATTAATGTGTGGGAGGCGGGGCTGGAACGCTACTGCAAAATGGAAAAGGGAGAGTTCGTGGGGCGCGCGGCGCTCGAGAAAACGAAAGCGGCGGGTTTGAAGCGCACGCTAGTGGGAATTGAGATGATCGACCGCGGAATTGCGCGCGACGAATATTGCTGCTGCAATGAAGCGGGCGAGGCGATTGGGGTAGTGACGAGCGGTTCGCCTTCGCCGACGCTGGGGAAAAATATTGCTTTGGCATATGTGCCGCCTTCGTATTCCGCGATCGGAACGAGTTTGTATGTGGAAATTCGCGGGCAGAAATGCAAGGCGCAAGTGGTCCCGACTCCGTTTTACAAGCGGGCGAAGAAAACCGCGGTTCAGCAAGTGTCCTGACGGGCTGGAACCGATTCCAAGGAGTGGTCTGATGGCATATCCGAAGAACTACCGCTACACGAAAGAGCATGAATGGATCAACGTGGAAAAGGGACTGGTGACGATTGGCATTACCGACTACGCGCAGCATGAGCTTGGCGACGTGGTGTTCGTGGAGTTGCCCAAGCCGGGTGCCAAGATCGAAACTGGCAAATCCTTCGGCACGGTGGAATCGGTGAAAGCCGTCAGTGAAATTTATGCGCCGGCCGCGGGCGAAGTGATCGAAGCCAACGGCGAACTCCACGACCAGCCGGAGAAAATTAATACCGATCCGCATGGCGCGGCGTGGCTGATCAAAGTGCGGCTGACCAATGCGGCGGAACTCAACGGCTTGATGGACGCGCCTGCCTACGAAGCCTACATCGCCGCCAAGGGTCAGGAAGCTTCGGCCTGATGCGCTACCTCCCGAAGAGTCCCGCCGAGCGACAAGAAATGCTCAGCGCCGTCGGCGCAAAATCCATTGAGGAACTTTTTTCCAGCATTCCTGAACGCTTCCGGCTGCGCGAGGCGCTGAAAATTCCCGGGCCGTATTCGGAAGCGGAGATCATTCAATATTTCAAAGAGCGCGCGGCGGAGAATTCGAACGGTTACACGAGTTTTCTCGGTGCGGGCGTTTACAATCACCTTCGCTCGGTGGTAACCGACGCGCTCATCCAGCGGGGCGAGTTCCTCACTTCTTACACGCCCTATCAGGCGGAAATCACCCAGGGCACTCTACAGGCAATCTTCGAGTTTCAAACGCTGATGTGCCAGCTCACGGGCCAGGAAGTGGCAAACGCGTCGATGTATGACGGATCGACGGCGACAACAGAAGCGGTGTTGATGGCGGAACGCGTGACGGGCCGGCAGCGCGTGCTGGTAGCGCGCTCCGTGCATCCCGAGTATCGCGAAGTGCTGAAGACTTATGCGAAGAATTCGGGGCTTCGCGTAGAAGAGATTCCGTTCACGGTCAGCGGAACGGTGGATGTGAAAGCACTGAAAGCTTCATTGAAAGAGGATGTAGCCGCGGTGGTGGTGCAGTCGCCAAACTTTTTTGGCGTGATCGAATCGTACGCGCCGCTCGCGGAAATTACGCACACGGGTGGTGCGATGTTTGTCGTGGTGATCGCGGAAGGCGTCTCGCTCGGCCTGGTCAAGCCGCCAACGGAGGCGGACATTGTCGCGATGGAAGGGCAGAGTTTCGGGCTGCCGCCAAGTTATGGCGGACCGTTTGCGGGCGTGATTGCTTCGCGAGACAAGTTCGTGCGACAGATGCCCGGACGGCTCGCGGGGCAAACGACGGATTCGGAAGGCCAGCGCGGATTCGTGCTCACACTGGCGACGCGCGAGCAGCATATTCGCCGCGAGAAGGCTACTTCGAACATTTGTACCAACCAAGCGCTCTGCGCGCTCGCTGCGACGGTGCACCTGACACTGCTGGGCAAAGAAGGTCTGCGCGAGATGGCGGAGCAAAACCTATCCAAGGCGCAGTTCGCGCTTTCGGAGTTGCTGAAGATTCCCGGCGTGCGGCGCACGTTTGACGCACCGTTTTTCAACGAGTTTACGATCGAGCTGCCGCGTTCGGTGAAACTGCTCAATAACCAGCTCTTGCGGGAGAAAATCATTGGACCGCTGGCGCTAGGCACGGCGTATCCGGAGTTGACCAAGCGCGCGCTGGTGTGCGTCACGGAAACCACGAAGCGCGGGGAAATTGAACGTTTCGCGGGGGCGCTGAAAAACGCTCTGGAACGGCCGGTTTAAGGGACGATCTTCTTTGTAGGGCAAGAACTGGGAAATGAATACAAAAATCAAAAAAGCGCTACGGCATACGAGTCAAAGCGAAGGGCTGATCTTCGAGAAGTCATCGCCGGGAAAGCGCGCGTTCGAATTGCCGCCCCTCGACGTGCCCGCCGCCGATCCCGCCAAAGCGCTCGGCGCGAATTACCGGCGCGCGGGCATCGAAGGATTCCCCGAGGTGAGCGAGATCGAAGTTATTCGCCACTTCACACGCCTCTCGACCTGGAACTACGCGATTGACCTGGGCATGTATCCGCTGGGCTCCTGCACGATGAAATACAACCCGCGCGTGAATGAGTTCGTAGCCCGGCTCGACGGCATCGCCACCGAACATCCTTATCAACCGCAAGAGCTTTCGCTAGGCTGCCTGAAGATCTTGCGCCTGCTGGAACAATGCCTGCTGGAAATCACCGGCATGGACGCCCTTACGCTGCAGCCGGCCGCGGGAGCACATGGAGAAATGACCGGGCTCCTATTGATCCGCGCTTATTTGGAAAAACAGGGAAATCCGCGCAAAAAAGTTTTGATTCCGGATTCTGCGCATGGAACGAATCCGGCCACCGCGGTGATCGCAGGCTACGAAGTCGAAAACATCAAGTCCGAGTCGCACGGGCAGATCGACGTCGATAAGCTGCGCGAGCTGGTCACCGGAGATGTGGCGGCGCTGATGATCACGAATCCATCGACGCTGGGAATCTTCGAGCAGCGCATTCCGGAGATCGCGGAAATTTTGCACGCCAAGGGCGCGCTGCTCTATATGGACGGCGCGAACATGAATGCGCTGGCGGGAGTGGCACGGCCTGGCGATCTTGGCGTGGATGTGATGCACCTCAACCTGCACAAAACATTCTCGACTCCGCACGGCGGTGGCGGCCCGGGCGCCGGTCCGGTGGCGATGAAAAAATTCCTCGAGCCCTTCCGGCCCGTGCCCATCTTGGTGGAAAAAGAAGGCGGGCGGCTAGCGCTGGAGCCGGTGCGACCGGATTCGATCGGCAGGGTAAAAGCATTCACGAGCAATTTCGGCGTGCTAGTCCGCGCGCTGGCATACATCCTCGCTTACGGTCCGGGAGTGCGGCAGGCCACCGAAGACGCGGTGCTGAACGCGAACTACATTCGAAAGAAACTGGAAGGCGTTTACGAACTCCCCTATTCCCTGCCCTCCATGCATGAAGTGGTGTTCAGCGACGCCCAGCAAAAGAAAAACGGCGTGAGTACCATGGACATCGCCAAGCGGCTGATCGACTACGGCTTTCACCCGTACACCACGGCGTTTCCGCTGATTGTGGCGGGAGCGATGATGATCGAGCCGACAGAATCGGAGTCCAAGGAAGAATGCGACTTGTTCATCGACGCGATGAAATCCATCGCCGAGGAAGCCGCGACGAATCCGGAAATCGTGAAGACCGCACCGCATACCACGCGCGTCCGGCGTCTTGACGAAGTCGGCGCCGCCCGCAAGCCGGTTTTGCGCTGGAAGCCGGCCACCCCACGCAGCAAAGCCGCCGACTAGCCGATGATTCTTACCGAAGTGCTTTCGCCTTGCAGATGAGTCCGCGGTGGCCAGTCGCATCCACCGTAAAGTGAAAGTGCTTCGCGTTTCGGGAGTAGGTTTCCTTTCAAATGAAAAGGGCGGTTCGGCGTAGGCCGCCGATCAGAACTGTCGGTACCTCCTACTCTTGGCTCCCGTTGCATTGCCTACAGAGTGCGGTCTTTCCTTTCTGGATTCACGCGATCGACACGCTTTATTCTCCTTCCTGTAACGCGCCTCACCTAGTCTCTACGGCGGATTAGGCGTGTCCCACCCTTTTCCCCAACAAAGGAGATTCTCTTGAAACAAAGATTGCTCGCTGTAGCACTGTCTCTCGGATTGATCGGCACCACTCTTCCAGCACCAGTCCGCGCCAAAGACGGGCTTGGCGCCGGAAACACGACCAAGCATGTTCTTCTCATCAGCATTGATGGGATGCACGCGGTTGATTACGAAAACTGCGTGGCATCCAACACCTGCCCGACCTTGGCCGCCTTGGGCAAGACGGGCGTGAACTATACCCGTACGACTACTTCCCGGCCGTCCGATTCCTTTCCTGGCCTGCTGGCATTGGTGACGGGCGGGAGCCCCCGAACGGTAGGCGGGTTCTACGACGTGGCTTACGATCGCGTTTTGGCGCCGCCGAAGATGGCTACGGGCAACGGACTTCCTAGCGGACCCTGCCATTTGAATGTGATCAACGGAACGCAGACCGAATATGAAGAAGGCGATGAAATCGATCAGACGCAGCTCAATGGTGGCTTTCCCGGATACTCCAAAATCGATGGTGGCGTTAAATCAATCAATCCCGACAAGCTGGTACGCGATCCGTTTAACAACTGCCAACCCGTATATCCTTGGAACTTCATTCGCACCAACACCATTTATGGCGTGATCCACGCCGCAGGCGGTTACACAGCCTGGTCCGACAAGCACGCTGTTTACGCTCTTGTTTCGGGCCCCACCGGAACCGATCAGCCCAGCAACGTGGATGATTACTATTCCCCGGAAGTCAACTCCAACAAGATTCCACTCCCGGGCCTCACCACTGCGGGAACCAACTACAATTGCGCCAACGTCGTTATGGACGGGAATGACTGGACGACCGATTTCGATGCCATCAAATGCTATGACCAGTTGAAAGTCAACGCCGTAGTGAACGAGATCAACGGCAAGAACCACCTCGGAACGAGCAAGGCTCCGGTCCCGGTGGTCCTCGGCATGAACTTCCAGGCGGTCAGCGTCGGCGAGAAGCTCGTTAGTCCGGCAGCCTTGCCCGCAGCCCGAAGCGACAGCAACTCAGGTGGTTATGAGGACGCCCAGGGTACGCCCAGACCCCTGATGATGAAGGAAATCGTATTCGCGGATGCCGCGATCGGACAGATGGTCTCTGCGCTCAAAAAGGAAGGCCTTTTGGATTCGACCACCATCATCGTCACCGCAAAACACGGGCAGTCGCCGATCGACCCGAATCGCTTCTTCCCGATTCCTGGGAAGACCAACAACGGCGAGCCGCCCTCGGCAGCCCTGCTACCCCCTAATCCTAACCTTCTCCCTGCAGTTTATAGCGACCCGACCAACGGCCTCGGACTGGCTGAGGACGACATTTCCCAAATCTGGTTGGCGGATGCCAGCACCACTACGGCCGCAGTAACGGCTCTGGAGAATGCCAGCACAGCGATCGGACTGGGCCAGATCTACTATGGCGCCTCACTGAACACGCTCTTTAACCCACCCGGCGTCCCCAACGTTCCCGGGCCCTGCTGCAAGCTTCGGGAAGGGGGCGACCCGCGGAGTCCCGACATCGTAGTGATTCCAAACGTTGGCGTGGTCTATACCGGCGGCGACAAAAAGCAGTCCGAACACGGCGGCTACGCTTGGGATGACACCAATGTGATGCTGCTGGTCGCGAACCCTCACCTCCGCCCCAAGACCCTTCACAGCTTTGTGGAAACCGCGCAAGTGGCTCCCACCATCTTGCAACTGTTGGGACTCGATCCGGATGCGCTGGATGCCGTGCGAGCCGAAGGCACGCCGGTTTTGCCGGGCCTGGACTAGGCAGGGGAACCGGGAAATATCAAAGTAGCACTGAATCGCTCCTACGGAGCGGGCGCTGGTGTAGCGCCCGCTCTTTTTCTTTGCCACAAGCCAGACAGAGACGTGAGCGTTTCGCGGGCCAGGTCTATCGGATTCGGCCCGTTCTTTCTAGTGGGCGAATCGGACACTGTCCAGGATTGTGGAAAACGTCTTGTCGTAATTGTCGTAGGCAGATTGCGGCGCGACACACACAAAATAAACCAATCCTTCCGGACGCAACACGGTGACCACCCAATCCGTTTCCTGGCCGCCCGCGGGAGACACATTGCTTAGATAGGTCGAGAGCCCTGGCTGACCGTTCAAGCGCAGGCGTTCACCTTGCCGCGCAATTTTCATGCTGGGGTTGGCCTTCTGAAGATCCTGAATCACCTGGTTGGTTCGGCTGTTCAGAGCTTTGCCATCGTCGGGATCGCCCTTGGCTTCTACCACGCCCACGATCAGCCCATACGCCACGGCGCTGTGGCCGCTGCCATCATCTAAAACTCCACCCTCGGGAGCAAGCGAAACGCCGCCTCCCTCATTATCGGGATACTTTTTCCAGTTGTCGGGATACTTGAGGGTGTACGCGCTCCCTTTGTACTCGGTGAAGCTGTGGGATGGCGGTCCAGGGGCGGCGACGGCGCCAGGCACACCGGGAACCGGTTTTTTCACGACCGGCAGCGCCAGAACTTCTCGTTTAATAGCTTCGAATTCCGCGGAATCCCGTTTGGCACCCGGCTTAGCGCCTCCGAGCTTCTCGATTTCTTCATCGACGCGCCCGACGCGGTGTTCCGGGCTCGGGTGGTCAGAGAAAAACTCCGGCGGATTCTTACCCTTTGATTCCGCTTCGAGTTTCTCAAAAAACTGGGCCATGGCCCGGGGATCGTATCCGGCGTCGTAGAGAACCTGCGTGCCCATTACATCAGCTTGCGATTCGGCCGTTCGCGAGTAACGCAGCAGCACCCCGCCGGCGGTAAAACTTCCCAGCGTCGTCAGGATGGCGCCCCCCGTGCTGTCGCCGAAAACGGTGCCAAAGGCGCCCACGAGGGAGTCGGCCAGGAGCGCCTTGGTTGCTTGGTTGGTCCCATGCCGGAGAGCCACGTGCGACAATTCATGAGCCATCACTGCGGCAAGCTGCGCTTCATTGTCTGCGGCTTCGATCGCGCCGCGGTTTACAAACACGTATCCCCCGGGCAAAGCAAAAGCATTGATGGCTTTGTCGTTCACACAATGAAATTCGAAGGGATATTGCACACCCTCGGTGGGAAGTTCTTGTGCCAGGCGCGTGCCCAGCTCCGCCAGGTAAGCATCCACCTTTGGGGCTTTGCAAAGAGGCAACTGCTTCTCGGCATCCGTGGCGGCTCGTTTGCCAAGCGTGATGTCCTCTTGCGGAGAGAACCTGTTCCAGCCAGGTTTGAGTGAAGTTCGTTGCGCGATCGCTGCGGGCGCAAAAAAAAGCAAAGACCAGCTCAGAAAAAACGCTGCCGTTGATCGGCGACGCGTCATAGCCGCACAGAAGTCCCGGCCAGCGTTCACTTTTAGAGGTTGTCTTTCTGACCCGCCAATGCCCACAACCGTCTCCTATGTCCTCTTGCGGTAGGATGGCACTCCAGCAGTCAAGGTTACTCTAGCATCCGTTCTGTAAGAAAAGAAAAAGCCCAGGCGGCGAGCCACCCGGGCGAGAGAGAGAAGGAAATGGATTTAATTTAACGAACCGTGCGCGGCGCAGGTTCCGGCGACAAAGTTACGCCGGGAGCATCCACGGACTTGCCGGTCTTAGCGGGAGCGACACGGGCAGGAGCAGCGGGGTCCGGCTTGCGCGTCGGAATCGCCAAGTTTTCACCTTCGCGGACGAAAGTCAGACGGTCCTGTTCTTTATTCCAATCGATGCAAACTAAGTCGCCTAGGTGAACTTGTTCGGTCGCCAAAAGGTTTGCCAGCGGATACACCACGTGGCGTTCAATGGCGCGCTTGAGGTGCCGTGCTCCATAGCGCTGGTCGGTGCCTTCCTGCAGGAGGAAGTCGCGGCCGGAGTCCGTCACGCGGAACAGGAACTGCCCCTTGGCGGTTTCCAGGACGCGTTGCTGCACCTGGCGCAGCTCGATTTCCAGCACGCGCTCAAGCTGCTCGCGCCGCAGCGGATGAAACACCACGACTTTGTCAAGACGGTTCATGAATTCCGGCGAAAACTTCCGGCGGGCCGCTTCTACGGCGGTACGCTCGATCTTTTCATCGAAGCCAGCCGCGGGCTTCTCGGTGGGCCGAACAAACCCCATGCCGCCTTGCATCAATTCGGTAATTTCGCCGCCGCCCAAGTTGGAGGTCAGGAAAATGACTGTTTGGGAGAGGTCCACGCGACGGTTGTCACCCAGGGTGAGGGTGGCCTTATCCAGCATCCCGAGGAGCAATTGCCACAGGGCGTCGCTAGCCTTTTCAATCTCGTCGAAGAGCAAGAAGCTGAGTTTCACCTTCTCGGTGTGACTGGCCGCCAGGGCTTCTTGAGTGATTAAGGGATGAGTCTCGCGGTGGCCCAAATAGCCCGGAGGCGAACCAATCAGCTTCGCAATTTCATGGGAGTGCTGAAACTCCGCACAATCGACCTTGATCACCGCGCGGGCGTCTCCAAAGAGGATCTCCGCGGCTGCTTCTACGATACGCGTCTTTCCCGAGCCGGTCGGCCCCAGGAACAGCAGATTGCCCACCGGGCGGCCCGGCGAATTCAATCCGGCGCAAAAGACCTGGAACATGTCCACGAGGGACTGAACGCCTTCTTCTTGCCCTACAATCTTTGCGCGCAACGACGAGTGGAAGTCACACGTGTCATTGCTACGAATGGTTGGATCCAGTTGATGGCGGACGGCGGCTCTCATTTTCATCAACCTTTCTTCGCGTCTAGCTCCCCCAAACGCGTAGTGCGTCTCAGACTGGCGCTCGCATGAAGCCCTGCATGGGGGATGCCAATCTTTTCCATAACTTAAGGATTCGCAAAATATCGCAAACTCAACAACATACAGGATTTGCAATTTTGGAAACTGTCTCAATGGTTGAGACTCGGTTTCATCTCCGCACTAAATTGAGAGAGATGAAACAGTTTCTGTCGGTGACCGGAGGACAAAAAGCGGCGTCCGCCGTGGCGGTGGTTCCTTCTGAAATTAAAGTGCTGCTTTAAGTATTGGAGCGGTCTTGCTTCTTGCGACCCTGAGGCGACGTTGCCGATCCACCCCCGGGCTGCGCCGCCCGCGATTTTCGCTCTTCCACGGTGGCTTCCGTCGGCGTGTCAGCGGACTTCCCGTCTTTCGCCTCCACGGCAGCAGCCTTGGCTCCTGCCCCCTGCGCTGCGGCATGCACCAGAGCTCCCTCGCCTTCGCGCACAAACGTCAGCTTGTTGTGCACCTCATCCCAATCGATTTTTACCAGGTCTCCCAGGGTAACTTGATCCGTAGCCAGCAGATTTGCCAGCGGATAAACCACATGGCGCTCGATGGCGCGCTTCAAGTGCCGTGCGCCATACCGCTGGTCCGTGCCTTCCTGCAAAAGGAAGTTGCGTCCAGCTTCGGTCACGCGAAACAAAAACTGGCCCTTGGCCGTATCCAGGACCCGCTGCTGAACCTCACCTAGCTCGATATCCAGCACTTCCTGGAGCTGCTCTTGCTTCAGCGGGTGGAAAACGACCACCTTATCGAGGCGGTTCATGAATTCCGGCGAAAACTTGCGCCGTGCAGCTTCGACGGCCGTGCGCTGCACCTTCTCATCCAAACCAGCGATCGGTTTATCTGTTGGTTGGATGAACCCCATGCCGCCCTGCATGAGCTCGGCAATCTCTCCGCCGCCCAGGTTGGACGTCAGAAAAATCACCGTGTTCGATAAATCCACCTTGCGGTTGTCACCCAGGGTTAAAGTGGCTTTGTCCAGCATTCCCAGCAGCAACTGCCACAGCGCGTCGCTGGCCTTTTCGATTTCGTCAAAGAGCAGGAAACTCAGCTTGAGTTTGTCGGTATGGCTGGCCGCCAGCGATTCCTGGGTAATCAGCGGATGCGTCTCCCGATGCCCCAGATATCCCGGAGGCGAGCCGATCAGCTTGGCGATTTCATGGGAGTGCTGAAACTCCGCGCAATCAATCTTGATTACGGAACGGGCCTCGCCAAAGAGAATCTCGGCAGCTGCTTCCACGATGCGGGTCTTCCCCGAGCCGGTCGGCCCGAGAAACAGCAGATTCCCGACGGGGCGGCCCGGCGAGTTCAATCCGGCACGAAAGACCTGATAGAGGTCCACCAGCGCCTGCACACCTTCCTCTTGTCCGACGATTTTCCCCCGTAGCGCGGTCTGGAAATCGATCGTATCCGTGCTGCGCTTGCTGGGGTCGAGATGAAGGATGTAGTCACTCATGACCGCCTCCTAGCGAACCCGCGTTGACGGGCTCGCGCTGCCGAATCGCCCGCGTCCACGGCCAAACTGGTCGAGCTTGACCTGAATGGTCGACTGCAGGAGCCGTAATTGCACAAGCAACTCCCGTGCCACTACGGGCGATTCAGAAATTCGGAGGAGCGGCGGAAAGAAGTCCGCCAGTTCGAGATTCAGGGCTCGAAGAGTGGAAACAAGTTTTTGAACCGCGGGCGAGTTGGGATTCGCCAGGTCCACTTGGCCGTTTAGTTGTTCGCGCAGTGCTTTCCAGTTCAGCTCCACAAAGGGGTGCTTTCTGGAAACTTCGCGCATCACGTCATCGGTAATTCGCGGGCGGGCTCCCAGCCGGGCCAGGTGCAGCTGTCGCACTTTTCCGCCGTGGCGCACGTTGTGCACCAGGTAAAGCGCATTTCCTTTGCGGCGGACGAAAGCCACGACGTCACCTCAAACTTCCCTTATCAAGTGTAGTGTAATCCTCTTCCACTACACTCTACAAGATAAGACACCTTTTTTCGGAAAAAGTTGCATCCCATTAGTAATGCCGCCAGCGTAGTGGAATCGGCGCACAAACCCTCATCACTTTTTTCGCTGTGTTTCATCGAACTTTCGCATCTTCGTTTCTTCGCGACTTTTTCCTTTCATCATTCACTACCGTCATTAGATGTCGGATATTCCCTTGCCGGCTCTTGCTTGCCGGCGGCCACCAGCAGCTATTCGAGCAAACCCCGCCGCGCCACTTTTCTCTTGTTCTCACTTCGACCGACCCGTAGGATGACCGACGAGTATGTTTTCGTCTTTGTCCTGGAGCATCATTTGCCATGTCTTGGAGTTCTGTTTTCCATTTTGTGAAACAAATTCCTCGCGGCCGGGTTCTAACTTATGGGGCCTTGGCTAAAGCCTTGCGCCTTCCTGGCGGCGCGCGCAGCGCCGGGCGCGCCATGGCCGCAACTCCTTCCGGCCAAGGCATTCCCTGGCATCGCGTCATCGGCGAACGCGGCAAAATCCTTATCCGCGAGCCTTACGCCTCGCTGCAAAGAAAGCTCCTCGAAAGCGAAGGCATTACCGTCATCGAATCTCGCGTAGACCTGAAACGCCACCTGTGGAAGCCGCCGAAGAAGCCCACTCTGAAACACGGGACCGCCAAGAACCGCACGAGGAAGTGAAGTCGCGGGGAGGCCTGGGGGGTCATTCTCCTGTTACTAGCGGGGCCCCCACCTGCGGTATGCTATACGCTCTCTCTCACATCCCCCGGCGAGTGGGGGCAACTGACGATGACAAGTTCCATTCTTCAGGTAGAAAACCTTGTAAAGCGTTACGGCGACGTGGAAGCCGTGCGCGGCGTCAGCTTCAATGTCGAAGAGGGCGAGGTTTTCGGGCTGCTGGGGCCCAATGGCGCCGGCAAGACTACCACCGTCGAGATTCTAGAAGGTCTTCGTGATCCCGACGGAGGCCGTGTCTCCGTCTGCGGCCTCGATCCGCAACGCGAATCGGATGCCCTTAAACACGAAATTGGCGCCGCGCTGCAATCTACTTCTCTTCCCGACAAAATCCGCGTCATGGAGGCTTTGCGCCTCTTTGCCAGCTTCTACAAGCGTGGCCGCAAGCCCGAAGAGTTGCTCAAGCGCTTCGGCCTCGAAGAGAAACGCAACACTTTTTACAACCAGCTTTCCGGCGGCCAGAAACAGCGCCTCGCGCTGGCCATTGCGCTCGTCAATGATCCGAAAGTCGTATTCCTTGACGAACCCACCGCGGGCCTTGATCCGCAGGTGCGCCGCGAAATCTACGACATCATCGAAGAACTGCGCCGCGAGAAAAAAACCATTCTTATGACCACGCACTACATCGAGGAAGCCGAGCGCCTCTGCGACCGCGTCGCCATCGTGGATCAGGGCAAAGTCATCGCTCTGGGCACGCCTCGCGAGTTGAAAGCGCACTCCGGCGGCGCCACTCGCATCGAGGTCCGCCTCTCCAAGCCGGCATCCAACGGCGACCTCGAGAGCCTCGAAGGCGTGACCGATGCCCGCGAAGTCAGCGGCACCTACGTGCTGCACTCCAAGCGTCCGCCGCAAACCATCGTTTCCCTCGTCAAACGCTTGGAAGCCGAAGGCAACGAGCTCGTGAGCCTCGAAATCGCCACGCCTTCTCTCGAAGACGTCTTCATCGAAATGACCGGAAGGAGATTACGCGATTGAAAAACTTTGTCGCACTCACGCTCATGCGCATCCGCTTGGCCATGCGCAATAGGATGTTCTTCTTTTTTATCCTAGTCATGCCTTTTGCTTTCTTCTTCATATGGTTGGGCGTATTTGCCAAGGGCGTTCCGCAAATGGTGGCGTTTTATCTCGGCTCCGTCCTGGCGTTTAATGTGATGGGCAGTTTTTGGGGGCTCAGCGCCGCGCTCGTGACTTTCCGCGAACAAGGGATCTTACGGCGCTTTCATGTAGCGCCGGTGACTGCCAGCGACCTGCTGGCGTCCAGCATCGTCGCCAATTACGTGCTTACCATTCCCATGGTGGTCCTGGAATTGTTCCTCGCCCGGGTCATCTTTCACGTTCCGACGATTGGTAATCCCATTTCTCTGTTCTTGCTCGTCTCCGTCGGCGTTGTCTCTTTTGGCTCTCTCGGATTGGTCGTGGCCAGCGTTACCAACACCATGCAAGAGACTCAGGTTCTGAACCAACTCCTCTGGTTGCCTTTGATCTTTCTCTCGGGCGCCACATTCCCGCTGGCCTTTTTGCCGCGTACCGTGCAGCGCCTCGGTCTATTTCTTCCCGCCACCTACCTCGTCAACGGTCTGCAGCAAACCATCGTGAACTCCGCCACTGCCTGGAGCCGTTATGTGGAAATCCTTTCTCTGGCCGTCTGGGCTGGCCTCACTTTCTTCCTGTCTGCCCAGCTCTTTCGTTGGGAGCCGGAAGCCAGGACTCCCCGCCGGGCAAAACTGCTGGTGGCCGCCACGGCGATTCCCTTTATCCTCTTGGGCATCGTGGAGAACAGGTCCGATCGCATTCTCCTCGAAGCCAGATCGGCATTCCTGGCGGTGACTTCAGAAATGTCTAGACCCGGGAGCGGCGCAACCAGGTCGCCAGATGCGCCTGCGCCCGACGAAAAACCATCGGATCCCTCGCCAAAATAGTTGCGGTACGCGCCAATTTGGTTGCGGGAGTCGCTCTTCGGGCGCACACCACGCATTGACGCTCCCCGCTCCGTGCCGTATTCTGCAATTTCGAGCAGCTCCACCGCGGTGGCGCTCTCGAGCAGGGAGTGTCTATGCCGATACAGGCGACCGAGAAAATCTGGCACAACGGAAAGTGGATCAACTGGGACGAGGCCAAACTGCACGTCCTTTCCCACGTCGTGAGTTACGGCTCCGCGGTCTTCGAGGGCATCCGCTGCTACGAAACCAAGCAAGGCTCAGCGATCTTCCGCTTGCGCGAGCACATGCAGCGCCTCATCAACTCCGCGAAAATTTACCGCATGGAGCTTCCCTACTCGGTCGAGCAGTTTGCCAACACAGCTTGCGAACTCGTCCGCGTGAACAAATTAAATTCCTGTTACGTCAGGCCCATCGTCTTGCGCGGCTACGGCGACGTCGGCGTGAATCCTCTAAACTCGCCCATCGACATTTACATGGCTTGCTGGAGCTGGGGCGCTTATCTCGGCCCGGAAGCCCTCGCCAAGGGCGTCGAAGTCGGCGTCAGCTCCTGGACCCGCATCTCGCCAAACACTCTGCCCGCCATGTCCAAAGCCGCCGCCAACTACATGAACTCGCAACTCATTCGCATGGAAGCCACCTTTAACGGTTACACGGAAGGCATTGCTCTCGACGCCGATGGCCACGTCAGCGAAGGCTCGGGCATGAATGTTTTCCTCGTTCACCATGGCGTGCTTTACACTCCACCGCTGGCCACCAGCATTCTTCCTGGCATCACGCGTGACGCCATCGCGAAACTAGCCGAAGACCTGAACATTCCGCTGAAGGAAACCGTGATACCCCGCGAAATGCTCTACATCGCGGACGAGGTTTTCTTTGTCGGTACCGCCGTGGAAGTAACGCCCATCCGCTCCGTCGACCACATCCAGGTTGGCAAAGGCGTTGCCGGACCGATCACCCGCAAGCTCCAAGAGGAATTCTTCGCCATCACCAGCGGCGTCAAGCCCGACCGCCACAACTGGCTCACACCCGTCAACGCCCCCGTCGCCGCCGCCACGCGCTAGCTGCAAAACAACAGCAACCATTCCTGTCATCCTCCCGGCTCGGCGCCGTTTGCCGGGCCTGGAGGATCCCAATTCTCCGCGGGCCTAGAGCGTTCTCTATCTTTGCTTTTTGCTTCTGCTTACTTTTCTCGATATTGACGGACGTTACGACGGCCACTTATCATTTCGCAGCACTAATCCACACTATGACCGGCCAAACCCTTTCTCACTACCGCATTCTTGAAAAACTCGGTGGCGGCGGTATGGGCGTCGTCTACGCCGCCGAAGATCTCAAGCTGGGCCGTCGCGTCGCCCTCAAATTTCTGCCCGATGAGCTCAGCAAAAATCCCCAAGCCCTCGAACGCTTCCGCCGCGAAGCCCGCGCCGCTTCGGCGCTGAACCATCCCAATATCTGCACCATTCACGACGTCGAGGAATTCGATGGCAAAACATTTCTCGTCATGGAGCTGCTCGAAGGCGAAACCCTCAGACACCGCATTGCCGGGCGTCCTCTCGCCATGGACGCGCTCCTCGACATCGGCCTGCAAATCGCCGAGGCCCTCGAGGCCGCCCACAAAAAAGGCATCGTTCACCGCGACATCAAGCCGGCCAATATTTTCTTGACCGCGCGTGGCCCGGCAAAGCTCATGGACTTCGGTTTGGCAAAACTTGCCCCCGACGGCAACCTCCCCGCCGTCACAATCGGATCCCTCGAAGGCGTAACTACCGAGGAAGCTCTCACCAGCCCTGGCATGGCCATGGGCACCGTAGCCTACATGTCCCCCGAGCAGGCTCGCGGCGAAGAACTCGACGCGCGCACCGATGTTTTCAGTTTCGGAGCCGTGCTCTACGAAATGGCTACCGGTCGCGTCGCGTTCCCCGGCTCGACCTCCGCCGTCATCTTCCACGCGATTCTAGAACGCACGCCGCCCGCTCCGAGCGGCATCAATTCAAATCTCCCCCCACGTTTCGACGAAACAGTTTCCAAAGCCCTTGAAAAAGACCGCGCCCTCCGCTACCAAAGCGCCGCCGAAATCAGCGCCGACCTGAAGCGCCTGAAGCGCGACACCGACTCCACGCGCGTGACCGCTGCTACTTCGGCCGCCAGGGTAGTTGCTCTCCCCGCGCGCAATACGAAATTGCGCATGGGCCTGCTCGCCGCGGGCCTCTCCATCGCGGCAGTCCTCGCGCTGGCTTTGCTCTTCCCGGGCAAAAGCAAAGAAACCTCCCTGGATTCCGTCGCCGTGCTTCCCTTCGTCAACGCCACGGGGAATCCCGATGCTGAATATCTCAGCGAAGGAATAACTCAGGGACTCATCAATACGCTCTCGCAGTTGCCAGAGTTGAAGGTTGTCTCCCTGATGTCCGCCTATCGCTACAAAGGCAAGGCCATCGATCCGCCCTCCGTCGCGCACGAGCTCGGAGTTCACACCATCCTAGCCGGGCGCATGGTCGAGCAGGGCGACTCCATTTCCATTAGCGCCGAACTCATTGATGCCGAGCACGACCGGCAAATCTGGGGAAAGCAATATCAACGCAAGTTGTTCGACGTTTCCAGCTTGCAAGCGGACATCACTCGCGACATCGCCGAGAATATGAAGTTGAAACTTTCTGGCGCTGATAAATCGCGCATGGCTCAGCGGGGGACTGAAAACCCAAAGGCTTACCAAGTCTATCTTCGCGGACGCTATTACTGGAATAAACGCACCGCGGAGAGCGGCGCGAAAGCCGTGGAGTATTTTCAGCAGGCCATCGACCTGGATCCCGCCTACGCGCTCGCTTACTCGGGCCTTTCGGACGCTTACGCCATCGCGTTCTTCAATGATCTCACGCTCTCGCAAAGCGAGAGCGCTCGAAAGTCCCGGGCCGCAGCCCTCAAAGCACTCGAGCTGGATCCTTCGCTGGCCGAAGCCCATGCGTCCATGGGTAATGTCCTGGTATTTTTTGATTTGGACTTCGAGGGCGCGGAAGCTGAATTTCGCCAGGCCTTGGCAGGCAATCCCGGCTATGCCACTAATCTGCAATGGTATGCGGAGGTGCTCGGGAGCGTCGGAAGGTACGACGAAGCTCTCGCCATGATCCGCCGAGCCCATGAGGCGGACCCCTTTTCTCTGATCATCAACGCCACATACGGACTGATTCTGTCCCGCAGCGGCCAAGCAGCGGAAGCTCACGAGCAATTTCAAAAAACTTTTGAATTAGAGCGTAACTTCCCCCGGGCTCATTTTCATTTTGGCCGTGCCCTTGCGCATGAAGGCAAATATGAGGAAGCCATCAAGGAGTTCGAACAAGCCTTGCAGCTTGCCCCGGAATCGACGGGTCCCCTGAGCATGTTGGCGTATTGCTATGCGCGCACCGGGAGAATCGAAGAGGCCCGCACGATCCTGGGCCAACTCATCGAACAAGCCAAAATTGAGCACGCCTCCTGGCGCGATGTCGCCGGAATCTATGCCGGGCTTGGAGAGAAGGACCATGCATTCGCCGCTCTCGATCTGGCTTTTCAGAGACGAGAGAGCTTGTTGAGCGAGCTTCGCGAACATGAATCACTGGAGCCCTTGCACTCCGATCCGCGTTTCTCAGAGCTCCTGAAGAAAGTTGGTCTTCCGCCGTTGCCTTAACGAGCCTATCCGGTGAGCCGGGCAAATTGCTGGGAAGACTGGCGCTCCACTCTGCATTCCAGCTAGAATGCACCCGTTCAAATCGGGCGAGCTTTCCATCCCCGCACGGAGGATCAACGATGTACAACACGCCGCAAAAGCTGCTCGCGGAATTTCTCGGAACGTTTGCCCTGATTTTTTTCGGTGCCGGCTCGATCTGCACGGATCAGTATTTGCACGGCGCGGGCAGCAGCCTCGGCCTTCTCGGCATCGCACTCGCTCACGGCCTGGCCATTGGCATCATGGTTTCCGCGCTCGGCCACATCTCCGGCGGGCATTTCAATCCTGCGGTGACCATCGGCTTCTGGGTCACCAAGCGCGTCAATACCGTGGACACCATCCTTTATTGGGCCGCGCAGCTTGCCGGCGCCACGGCGGCGGCCTTTTTGCTCAAGTCCGTCGTCCCAGAAGAGACTTGGCGGGCCATCGCTTTGGGCACTCCGGAACTCGCTCGCGACTTTCCGCGCTGGGCGGGCATGGCTCTCGAAGCGGTCACCACGTTCTTCCTCGTTCTAACCGTTTTTGCCACCGCCGTCGATGAAAAGGGGGCATTCAAGTCCATCGCCGGCTTCGGCATTGGCCTCTCCATTACTCTCGGCATTCTCGTCGCTGGCCCGCTCACGGGCGCGGCTCTGAATCCGGCACGGGCCTTTGGACCGGCCCTTGCGTCTACGCATTGGGCCAATCACGGCGTTTACTGGGTCGGCCCCCTGGCCGGAGGATTCGTCGCCGGCCTCCTCTACGATTCTCTGTACCTGAAAAAAGCCTGAGCCGTCCTCAGTGTTCGGTTTTCAGCGTTCCGTCTTAAGAGTCGAGCCCTCATTTCAATCTCGAAGTCTCCAAAGCTCTTAGTATGCGATGTCGAGACTGCGCCGCTGGCACCTGGTCAGTCTGCCCTGCACTCGAGAGAAGAGAATCCATTCTCCATTTTCTGCCCTCCCTAAGTACAGTTAACTACCGCGCAACCTGCTTGCGCGCCTTCCTTGCCCAGCCTACCCTCGGGTGCTACTGTCGCCTACTAGTTGCATTCTTGCGGGGTTCACACACTATGGCCGTAAGCATTGACGACTTGCTCCGTCGCGCTGTCGAAAACAAATCGTCCGACTTGCACCTGAAAGTCGGCAACCACCCGTACTTGCGCGTCGACGGCCTGCTCGCACCGCTAACTGATGTCCCTCGCGTCACTCCCGAAGAAATGCTCTCCATGGCCTTCAGCATGATGACCAACCGCCAGAAGCAAAAGTTCAAAGAAACCGCGGAACTGGATATGGCCTATGGGGTGGCGGGATTGGGCCGCTTCCGCGTCAACGTTTTCCAGCAGCGCGGCAACGTCGGCATGGTGTTGCGCGTCATTCCCACGAAAATTCGCACCACGGAAGAATTAAATCTCCCCGCTGTCGTCAACAAGATTTGCGAAGAGCAGCGCGGCTTGGTCCTGGTCACGGGTACTACCGGTTCCGGTAAGTCCACCACGCTGGCGGCCATCATCGACCGCATCAACGCCAACCGCTCCGACCATTTGATCACGATCGAAGACCCCATCGAGTTTCTGCACCGCGACAAGAAAAGTTTCATCAATCAGCGCGAAGTCGAAGTGGACACCGCGAACTTTTCCACCGCGTTGCGCGCCGCGCTCCGTCAAGACCCCGACGTGATTCTGGTCGGCGAAATGCGCGACCTCGAAACCATTTCCACGGCGTTGCTCGCCGCCGAAACCGGCCACATGGTTTTCTCCACATTGCACACTCTCGACGCCACGGAAACGATTCAGCGCATCATCGCCGTCTTCCCGCCCCCCGAGCAGAAACAAATCCGCCTCCAGCTCGCCGCCACGCTCAAAGCCATCGTCTCGCAGCGCCTCGTCCGCCGCGCCGACGACAAAGGCCGCGTCCCCGCCGTCGAAGTCATGATCGCCACCGCCTACATCCGCGATTGCATCATCAACGCCGACAAAACGCGCCTCATCCACGACGCCATTTCCGCCGGCACCAGCCAATACGGCATGCAGACCTTCGATCAGTCGCTCTTCGATCTCTACACCAAGCAACTCATCACTCTCGAAGAAGCGCTGCTCCGCTCCACCAACCCGGACGAATTCCAGTTGCGCATCCAGGGTATCCGCTCCGCCGCCGACTCCGCTCGCGAGGAAATGGAGCGCCAAATGGCCGACTTCGAGCGCTTCGCCCGCAAGTAGCACAGACTTCAGTCTGTGCAAGCGAAGCCCGCAACTAAAAACACTCAGGAGGTCCTATGCAAAGGAAGACAACTCTCACCTTCCTTCTCTGCTTCATCACAGTCATTTTTATTTCAGAGCCGGTCGCTCGCTGCGGCCCGCGCCCGCTCAGCAAAGCGGAACTCTTGGCTCTAGTCGCAGGTGACATCCTCCCTGAAAACATCGCATTTGATATCCAGTCGCGCGGACTCGCTTTCGTCCCCGACGCTTCCTACAAGTCGCTCCTGAAATCCGCCGGAGCCGACGCCAAAGTTTTTGCGGCGATCAGCGCCGCGAAAACCACCCCCGAAACAGCCGGCGCCTCCGATGCGCAACTCCTTCAGCACCTGAGCCACGCGGGAGAACTCATCAAATCCGGCAAACTCGATGATGCAGGCGACGAACTTACAGACGCGCTCACGCGTAGCAGCGCCAAATCCGAAATCGGCTTCGTCATGGGAATGGTCTTGATTAAGCAAACGCGCTATCCGGAGGCTGGTGCAATCTATTCTCAAATTCTCTCCGAAGATCCCGGCTTCCCCGAACTGCACACCAGGTTGAGCACGACCTACTATCAAACCGGCGATCCCGATGAAGCACTTCGACAGACAAAAGCAGCGCTTGCGGAGAATCCCAACAACCCCGCCGCTCACATGAACGCAGCCGTATCCCTCCAAGCTTTGCAACATTTCGAC
>DATKHV010000066.1:0-154397 GCA_035510055.1 Candidatus Cybelea sp.
GAACCTCAACCGATCTATGCAAAGAATCCGGACGATTCGTGGAATCGCATCTTCTATTGTTTGTTTTCCCGTCGAGCGTCGTTATAGTGCGCCGTCCTTTACGAATGGAGCTTTTATGCGTGTTCCTTGACAACACTTCTCGCGTCCTTGTCCTCGCGCAACCCGGCAAACTTCGAATGCCGCAGCCGATCGATTTACGCTTCATACTGCACCTCTTCAAGGCATCGGCAGCCAAGCCGGAGACCATAACAAGTAGACTCGACACGTCGCGATTTCGACGAACCGGTCAGCGAGACGCGAGTTGGATCGCTGCGTTTAACACCGCGTCCCGGCCGCTCGCGACGTCTTCCTTCGTTCGGGACACTTCAACATCCGGCAAAACGCCAACTCCAACGAATTCGGTGCCGTCGGGAAAGCGGTCCCACTTAGTACAGATGCGGACATCAGCTCCGTAAATCGAAAAAAATAGTGGCTGGCCTGAAGATCCGCAGGTGGCTTCACCGACGAGGGTAGCGCGCTTCTGAACCTTGAGCGGAATCAGAAAGTCCTCGGCAGCACTGCAAGTCCTCGCGCTAATAAGCACGTACACCGGCCTGGAGTAACGCGAGCCGTCAGCCAACTTGATCACGTCCGGGGCGCCTTCATACCACGGCTGCGGCTGTTTCCACGCCCGAAACGTCGGGTTATACAGACGAGTCCGCCAGGCTTCTCCCTGCCCTGGTTCATTCAGAAAATGACCCAAGATGCGATATCCGATGGAGCTGGTACCGCCGCCATTTTCGCGGAGGTCCAGAATCCAGGCTCGAGATTGCATTCCCTTTTCCAGCTGTGATTCAAAATCGTCGGCGATTTTCTCGTTGCCGAAATCGTTCAATGCCATATAGCTGATATGACCCGGCAACTCCTTATATTCGAATTGTGGCCGGCTCTCGGTGGGCAGCGCTGCGCGATTCTTCGAAGCGTCGCGAGTCAGGACGAGTTCCGTAATCTTGCCGTGAAGGTCCAACCACTTGGTGTGCAATGAACTGCCAGGTTGCCCTTTCAGAAGCATGCGCATTTCGCGAAGCGCCCGATCTTGCGCAGTGCTGGATGCAATGTAAGGGTCCAGGTCACGTGTAATGACGGTCTGTACGGGTGTGTGATCGATTTCAAGCAACTCCATGCCTGGCTTCACGGGGCTCAGTGCAGGAAGATTGCCTACTGCTACTGCGACGGGCTTGCCTTGAATGGGCTCCAGTCTGATGAGCGGCTCATCCTCAGGGTCAACCGCTGTCGGATAAACGTTGGTGTGACCATCTCTTAGCAGCGCGACGACTTCTTCGAGGATACGGCCATATTCGACGTCGTTCTTGGCCGCAGCAATTCGGGGCATAAAACGTTCAAGCACGCCATCCCAGTCCAATTGCGGCCGTTTCTCCAGATATACAAAACTATATTTCACTTCGGCCCAAAGCCGCGAAAACCCCTCCATCCTCAGTAAACGTGCTGCCTCAGGTTTCACCGAAATCTTTGGCTCAAAGGTGACGAATGCCGGGTCGAGGACCTGCCGAGCAATCGCCAACAGCAAACGCTGAAGGCGTGAGATAGCACTGTCCAGATTTTGTAAATCAGCCTGTATAACGGTTCCAGTCGCACAGACCGCCATGTTCAACTTGATCCCCACATTTAGCAGTTGTCCGGAGTGACCGAGCAGGGCAGCCCCTAGAGCGTCTTTGTCGGCGTCGCAAAGATTTGTGAATAGCAGCAGCTGATTTTCCCAATGATAGCCTGAATGAGTTTGACCAGCAGAGCCAAGCAACTCGGTCGCGGCATCACGCAACGGGAAATCCAACAGATCTACCCAAACGGTGTGATCTGCGCTCTCCCAGTGAGACCAGCGGTTGTAGCCCGAGGCTGGTCGCTCAACGGATGCAATCAGAATCACGTTGCCATGGGGAACGTTGTTTAGCTCTGCGAGGGAGACCTGCACGTTGTCCTGCCACGGATACATGACGAACGCCGAAACCGTTTCATTCGGCTCACCCATAAGCCGCCGAAATTGCGCCTCATAGGGGAATGTTTGGGCGTGGGCAGTATGAGCCATGCTCAAGACGAAAATCATCAGCGCCGACTTCATCCAAGCGGACATTCGTCTTCTCCTTCAAGTCGTGACACGGTCCTTCTGGTGCGCGGGCAGACTCAGATTATAGCCGCTCCTGTCAATGGAAAACGGGGGTTCCGGATCTCTGAACGCGCCAGCCTCCAACGACATATCGTTTCTGATTACTCCAGATGGTCAAATGGTCGTCGCCTAACATTTGTTCGCCGGAGGACATTGAACTACAAATGCTCTCGATTGGAATCGATTCGATTCGCGGCTGCGAGGTCCCGTTCTTCGGCGAACGAAGCAAACTTTTGTCGCGATAGTAGCTGGGAACAACGTGTTCCGGGGGATTGTAGGTTAGATCGACGGGCGAACAGCGAGTTCCCGAAACACTTCTGCCATTTTTGCTGAGTGGATTTGGCCCAGGATCATCAAAGAGAAATTGGTTTCGATCGTTAACGGCATGTGCACGGATTCGACTCTTTCGCCGCCAATCCGAAATTGTTTTTGTTGAAACGCCGCACCTCCTTGCAACCTCAAGCATGGTAAGCATCCCTCGTTCACGAAGCCGATCGAAACGACTCTTGAGTCGGTAGGCTGCTCGAATGTATCCGACGGCTGTCGATGTCAACGACAAGCCGTCGCCCGTCTTGAAGCCGTTCGTTGAGAATTCGAGCCACGTCTGCATAGTTGTGATCGTCCAAGTCGGGTTCGAGATGCCTGCTTTTGTTTCTTCACATGCTCCAAAATCTCGGTCGAATCGGAAGTTGAAGTTGCAGCCTAAGTAGTGTTAAATAATGGAGTTGCGAAAGATGCGCCTGTAGCTCAGTTGGATAGAGCGTCTGGCTACGAACCAGATCGTCAAAAAATGACTCGGTGAGCCGCCAGAAAGTTCCGTGGTAATATTTCAATCATTGCGCCCGTAGCTCAGTTGGATAGAGCGCTTGGCTACGAACCAAGAGGTCGGGAGTTCGAGTCCCCCCGGGCGCACCATTTTCCCTCAGATTGGTTTGATCTTGTTCTTCTCGGCTGCGTCGATGAGTTCCTGGAGTCTGTGGTTCGCGAAAATTACATCGCGGGCGAGGAGCCGAAGAATCAGCAACATCCAGCTCGACGTTCACACGCAAGTACTTATGAAGACAAGGCATGTAACATTGTTACAAGGGCTTTGGCGAACGTTTGAGGGACCAGACGGAATTGTCGGTAGGCACAGTCATAAAAAGTGACCCGAACTCCTAGTTTTCGAGCACCTTCCTCATTCCACTCTCTCAGAAGGAATCCAACGACAGCAGGCATAGCCGTCGTTTCCGCCACGGTATAATTAACCGGTACATTTTATTACTTGATAAGAAACAGTTGCGGTCCAGAAACAGGGTTCGGGGAGATTAGAGTGAGAGTCACTCCCCGGCGCAACATTTCCTCCAATGGGACTTCTAGCCCGGAGTAACTTCTGATTAGCCCTGTCATTCGGACAAAATCACCAGGAACTCACACAAGTACTTGACGTCCATGCGAAGTACGTCTAAACGAAGGTTTGGCGCTTACCTGCCGCTGGGATCATTCGTACCGAAGGGCGACCATGGGATCGACGCGCATCGCGCGGTGCGCGGGAATGTAGCAGGCGAGGAGAGCGACAGCGACAAGCACAATCGCGACGGCTGCAAATGTGAGTGGGTCGCTAGCGCTAATGCCGTAGAGCAAGCTGGACATCAAGCGCGTTAAACCAAACGCCGCAAGCAGACCAATGGCGACACCCACGAGCGCCAGACGTGCTCCCTGAACCAGAATGAGCTGCATAACGTCGCGCCGCTGCGCCCCAAGCGCCATACGAATACCGATTTCGTGCGTCTGTTGCGCGACGCCGTAGGCCAGCACGCCGTAAATTCCGATTGTGGCAAGAAAGAGCGCGAGAAAAGCGAAGAGTCCCAGCACGAAAGTGTTGAATTTCGGCGCGGCGATAGAGGAAGCCATTCCCTGCTCCATCGTGCGTATCTTTGCGACGGCCAGTTGCGGATCGAGAGAGTGAATCTGCGCAACGACGGCGGAGGTCAACGAGCCGGGGTCAGTTGAGGTGCGCAGGGCAAGATTTAACGGGATGATGAGGTTACCGTACTCGATGTAGTCGTCCGGCAATTGAAGATACGGAAGATAGAAGTGCGGGCCAGGCTTGGAACCCAGCGGACCGTCGTTCACGTCGCCCACAATGCCAACGATAGTTCGCATCATATTGGGGAAGGGGTGTCCGAGGCGTTTGCCCAGAGCGTTCTCGCCAGGCCACAATAACTTCGCCGTTTCCTCGTTGATGACGGCGACGGGCTGCGAACCGATGCGATCTTCCGGCGTGAAAAAACGGCCCTTGATGAGCGGAATGCCCATGGTCGAAAAATAATCTCCAAGAGCCCAGGTGACGGTCATGATAGGCGCGCTGTCGGGACGCCCTTCGACCTGAAGGACTTCGTTGTCGGCACTATCGAGAGGTAGATCGTTGGAAGCTGCAACAGATTTCACTCCCGGAAGACTCGCTATGCGTTCAATAGCTTGTTCATAAAACTGGCGGACTTCCGGAGCTTTTGTATAGGCGTCGAAGGGCAGGGCAACGCTCATCGTCAACACATGATCGGGGCGGAAGCCGGGATTGGTTTCAAGAAGCTTCGAAAAACTGCGGATCAAGAGGCCCGCTCCGATCAGCAAAATCATGGCAAGAGCGAATTCTGCAGCGACGAAAATGCCTTGCAGGCGATGACGCGCCCGACTGGGAGTTCCACTGCGGCCGCTCTCCTGCAGCGAGCCCTGCAGGTGAACGGATGAGACTTGGAACGCAGGAGCAATACCGAACACCACAGCGGTCAGGCAGGACACTGTAGCGACGAATGCGAGCACCCAGCCGCCAAGCGAGGCGGAGTGAGGAAGGGCGAGGCTCGAAGGAACAAGAGAAAGCAGGCCGCTTGTGCCCCAGAACGCGATCAAGATTCCAAGCGCACCCCCCGCGAGTGCGAGAACGAAGCTTTCGGTGAGCATCTGGCGAATGAGGACCATGCGGGAAGCGCCGAGGGCGGTACGAATGGCAATTTCCTTGGAGCGTGATGCGGCGCGTGAAAGAAGAAGCGTGGCGACATTGGCGCAGGCGATCAACAAGACGAGACCGACCGCGGCCATCAGAACGAGCAGGAGGGCTTCGACTGGGCCAGCGACTGCTTGGTGTAAAGGAGCTAATCCAATCGCGGGGGTTGCGCCGTTGAAGATTTTTACCATTGCGGGGGGATACACTCGCTTGATCTCTGCTGTCACGAGGGCAGCGTCGGCCTGCGCCTGGTTGAACGTGACCCCGGGCTTCAACCGCGCGAGCACGCCGTCATTGTACCCGTCACCCCAGCCTTGCAGTTCGACAGGGGTGAAGGCCCTAGGAACCCAAAGTTCAGCGGGTTCGTTATTGTGTTTGGGACCCGGCAGCGGGAATTGAAAATTCTTCGGCATGACGCCGATGACGGTGTAGGGAATGCGGTCCAGGTCTATGATTTGGCCAACGATGTTCGCGCGACCAGCGTAGCGATGCTGCCAAAGACCGTAGCTCAGGACAGCAACACGCGTACCTGGTTTGTCCTCTTGCTCAGTGTACGTGCGGCCGAGGAGCGGTTGGACCCCGAGCATTGGAAAAATCGAAGCAGAGACGCTCGCAGCAGTGACGCGTTCGGGCTCGCCGCTACCAGAGAAGTCAAAATCCTTGTTCTGGAAAGCTCCGAGCGAGGTGAAAGACCTCTGCGTCCGTTCAATTACCGCGATGTCGGGCGGCGAAGCAGGGACTTCCGGGTATCCCAATGATTTAAGGCTTTCATTCAACATGACGAGTGTCGAGGGGTCTTTAAATGGCAAGGGACGAAGAAGGACGGCGTCGACGATTGTGAAGATCGCGGTGTTGGCACCGATGCCGAGGGCGAGAGTCAGCACGGCCACGGCCGTGAAGCCGGGGGATTTGCGCATCATGCGGAAGGCATAGTGAACGTCTTGAAGAATGCCAGCGAACAAATTGCTGCCGCCCTTTCCCAACGCTACGGGCTCGCGATACAAATCACTCTCGATTGATCGGAGGCTGCGCGCGAGCAGGTCTTCGCCCTTCAGTTCGTCGATGGCGGTGCGGAAAGCTGCGTCTTCGGACTGGCCAGTCACGAGGAGTTCGTGGTAGCGATCCTCAAGGTGCTGCGCGATCTCTTCGGCAATTTCCCCTTCGCGCGCCGGGGAGAGTTTCAGCGGAGCCAGGCGGCGGAGAATTTCCGGATTCCATTCAGGCATTTTCTGCCTCGGTAATGCGATTAATCCCGACTACAAATTCGTGCCAGCCGCGAAGGTGCGAAGCGAGGACCCTGCGGCCCTGGTGCGTCAGACGATAGTAGCGGCGGCGGCGCTGTCCGCTTTTTTCGACCCAGCGTCCACACAGCCAGCCGCGGCGTTCAAGACGGTAGAGCATTGGGTAGAGCGAGGCCACGTGGAAACGTACCGCGCCCCCGGAGCGTTGCTCGATGAGTTTGCTGATTTCGTAGCCGTGGCGCGGGCGGGCTTCTACGAGCGAAAGAATGAGAAGTTCGGCGCTGCCTCTTTTCCATTCCGTTTGTAAGGATGTGCTCTCCATATATGGCGTCGCAACATATTGAACGACGGCACGGACTCGGAGTCAAGCGAATGTTTCGCAATCATCGGCTATTGTGGATCCCGCAAATCCCATCCGCGACGAATGCCATTGAAATCAGCGACATGCGGAAGGGAACTGGAGCCTGGGTTAAGAAGGCGACCGGGAAGTAACAATGTGACATTTGATGGGAAACCGCTGGATGGAGTTGTCAGTATGCACAATCGTCGCATGGGTTGGCAACGGACAGCTTGTGCGCGATTCCACGAACATTGCCGAAGGACCCGAACGTGCTTGGTTTGGACTCGGTGGACGAGAGGCGCAGTATCCAGGTTTGCATATGACAGACACGCTGAGAAAAATGACTGAACAAATAGTCGCGAATTTCCGCGCTACGCCGCTGCGTCCATGTGAGGTTCAGTTCACATCTGTCCCACTCGGTGGCCACAACGAACAGTCGTGGTCAAAGCGTTTCCCTGACGCGATTCTTTTTCTTTTTGGTCATGCCCTATCAACCTCGGCCCCTCAAGGACAATTCTAACGCAACTAGCCGCCACTGAGGCTCGGAGCCTGGTAGACGCGGAAATCGGAAAAGTAGAATCGTCGAAAAAGCACATGTCCGGTTTCGACTAATCAGGGAGGTTCAACGGACAAGTCGGGCCACACTCGCTTTGAGGCGGTCCCAATCCACACTCCACTGATGCGGCAGATTTGCAGGCGGATCGCGGTTTGTCGTAGTATCTGGCACGGTTATACGACGCGCCAAGCGGAATGGTTTGTTCGACCATCTGGCTATGCTGGTCCAACCTCTGCCACCTGCCCCGGTTGAATAGAGAGAAGAGCTTCAGCGCACGCTGGCATGAGCGGTAATAAATCTTTCATACGATTCGATTTCGCGCGAAGGATCAGGATGGAAACTCTTCGTCCAGCCATGTTCTGCTGGTACTTGATGTTGCGGTCGCTTGTGAGCAGCACGTCCCACCGGCGTTCCGCTAGCGCGAGGAGCTCGCCGTTCTTTTTCGAACCATACCCAGCTCTTCGTACGGTTTGGCACTCGTGGCCCATGTCCGCGACGCTTTCATTCAGCTCGTCGGGAAGGCATTCATCGATGAGGATCTTCATTTCCCGAAGCGGGCCAACAGGAGAGTCTTGGCTTCTTCCAACGCGGCAATCGCTTGCTCGCGGCTTACGCCCGGGTATTGTTTCAGAAATTCATCTAGCGTTTCTCCGCCCTCCAAATAGTCAAGCAGCGTCTGGAAAGGGACGCGCGTGCCACGGAAAACGGGTTCTCCGCTGTGGATGTCCGGATCCTGGACAATTACGCTTTGAGAGGTGGTTGCCATCGGGCCCCTCCTGATCGAAGACCAATTATCTCATCCCTCTACACGGAGTGCTCTGAAAAATGTAATCGGTCGCCGACGAAGTGGACTCTAAGCCTGGACTTTTAGAATCCAGAGTGGTCCGGCACACGCTCGGTGCCTAGAAATTAAGGTAACGCCACCCGCCGACCCAGGTCAGCCGGAAGCGATGTGTTGTCGATAGATTCGGTAGACCAGAATCTGTCCCACAAATAGTCCGATGGCAAAGCAAGCGTACACCCCCAGTGTCCAAAAGCCTTCCACGTCTGCAAGATGGAAACGCTCCAGGAAGCCTACCAGATGGCCAAGAGCAACAATGGCGCACGTGGGATCGATGGAGTCACGTTTGAAGCCATCCGAAGAAAGCGGAGTGGAGAGTTTTCTGAAACAGATTCAGGACGGACTGGCCCACAACACGTATCGGCCCATGCCGGTGCGGAAGAAGGAGATTCCGAAGGACGGAGGCACCAAGGTCCGCGAGTCAGCTGTCACGAAAATGTAACGCAAATTACAGAAAACGGCGGCAAAAATGCCGCGAATAACAATAAATGAAGGAGAAAGCAGGTTGCGGAAATTCGCCCCAACTTGCTGAATCCGTTCGATTAGCCACTCCTCTGGCAAGATTTGGCAAAGTAGTTCGAACGGCTACGAACCAGAAGGTCGGGAGTTCGAGTCCCTCCGGGCGCACCATTTTTGTCCATGCTGTTCGACTGCCACAATTAATTCGAGTTCAATTTGCATTTCCTTTTGGTCTTTAGTTGGGTAGTTCCCGGTGATATTCAGAGAAGACTGGAAGCTCAGCAGGTGGAACCGCTGCGGTCCTGGATTCGTCAAAAAGCAGGACGGCAACGTCGGCAAATCGCAGCAGCGCGGCGACTACGGAAATCACGCCGACGGCCATCAGATAACCGTAATCCTTGCGGGTCCTGGCTAACATCGTCTGCCTGTTTTCGGTTCAACTTCGGCTCAATTCAAGGCAGGATAAGCGGCGCGTTTCCTTGCAGGCGATACTAGATGCGGTACTTAGAGTTCTTCGCCGAACACTTGTAATACAATCAGTCCCGGTCACGGCTAACGATCTCGGCTATCCAGGTTTCCAATAGGGACCGCTGGTCGGGCTTCATCTCTGTAAAGGCAAGGCCCATCCCGAATCTCGGGTCGCAGTAAACCACCTTGGCCTTAGCCTCGAAGACGCCTTGGTCCCTGAGAATCCGCAATCCGACCAGCGTCCCGGTGGGGAACGGATTGAGCGCGTCAGCGTAACATCCCCCGAGGCCCAGTTCCGATGTGCGCGCTGAGAGTAGCGCCCCGGAACTCAGCTCGGTCAACTCCAAGGAAGCGACGAACTGGCAGCGCCGAACGGAACGCTGCTTCGCTGGTTGCAAGGATTTGTTTCTTCGAGTCATCGAGGATCAGTTACGCAGGCAATCCGGCAATAGATTGCTTGTTCGAATCAGCCAACGTCCAAGGGCCGCCAATACCTTCGACGATAGGCATCCGCCTCGTTCTAGTTGGCGGCCTGCTGCTTGGCCTGAGCTCGGCATGGATCAAGTGTGGGAAAGTCCACGCCCCAAAAACCAGGCGACGGTTTCAAGAATTTTATGCCAACCAGACCTAACCCGCCAGCTAGCCGCATCGGCCGCAGATAGACTACCTGGGATTCCGCGATTTCTCCGGTAGCTTGGTTGAAGACGTACAGAGTTTGGTCGCGTTCCACGGGTGCTCCGAAAGCGATCAGCCCGCCCCACAGGCTTACTTTCACAGCATACGCTTCTTCGTCCAAAAAACGGTTTCTCGAGCTCGAACCCCGCTCATAGATTTTCAGCGGCACGCGCAGCGTCATACGAGCGCTGCGTCTTGTTTCTGCCCCGTTTCTTTCAGCCATAGCCAGGCTCCTAAGGATGAGTTATACGGGTCGGTATGTACAAGTAGAATCGCCCAGGAGGTCCCCCTTCTTCAATAGTACGCTGGGGCGTTGGCGCTTAATGAGGCACTCCAGACGCCGGATTTCCAGGATTCCACCCGAGCAGGGCTCCTGCACCCGTTCCTTGCCAACGGCTACTCGATTCCCAGGCGGTGCTGCATCTGTTCCAGCGTCACTCCCTTGGTCTCCGGGTAGAAGAAGAGCACAACGAAGAATTGCACCGCCATCATCAACGCAAACAGGACAAACGGGTACGCGCCCGAAGATTTTGCAAGCTGTGGAAACGTGTAAGCAATAATGGCGTTCATGATCCAGTGCGACGAGCTTCCCAGCGCCTGCCCCTTTGCGCGCACGCGTGTGGGAAAAATCTCACTGATGTAAACCCAGATCACTGCCCCTTGTGAAATGGCAAAGAACGCGATATACGCCACCAGCAGCCACAGAAGAAATCCGCGATGACTCTCGGTAAAGAACACGCCAGCCACTCCGGCCAAACACGCGGCCGTGCCCACCGATCCAATCAGCAAGAGCGTCTTGCGCCCCAGCTGGTCGATGACCGACATGCCCACTAGCGTTGCTACTAAATTCATGCTACCGACAGCCACTGCTTGCAGATCACCGGAAACCTTGCTAAATCCTGCCGCGGCAAAAATGTCGTTCAAATAATAGAGAATGGCATTGATGCCGGAAAGTTGATTGAACATTCCAATGGAAATGGCCAGAAAAATCGGCAGCCCGTACTTGCGCGTGAAAAGCGGTTCGGCGGACTGTAGCCGTTCCAAATGGATGGAGTCGACAATCTCCTTCAGCTCGGCTTCGGGATTTTCCGCACCCATCACCTGCAGCACCGAGCGTGCTTCCGCGACGCGATTTTGCGTCACCAGCCATCGCGAGCTAGGAGGAATGCCGAACAGCATCACCAAAAACAAGACTGCCGGAATTCCCGCCACGCCGAACTGCCAGCGCCATTCGGCCATCCCAAATCCCATTCGCGCGATGCAATAGTTGGAGAAGTACGCCAGCAAAATCCCGATGACGACATTGATTTGAAAAAGTCCCACCAGGCGGCCGCGCATCTTGGCTGGCGCCAACTCCGCTATATAAACCGGACCGAGCACCGACGATCCGCCGATTCCAAGTCCTCCGATAAAGCGCGCGGCCAGAAGCGCATACCAGTTCCACGCAAAAGCGCAACCCAACGCCGACAAAACATAAAACACGGCTAGGACCCGCAAGGTCTCGCGTCCCCCCCATCTTTGCCCGGGGATGCCCGCGGACATCGCCCCAAGAATCGTGCCAATCAGCGCTACGGCAACCGTGAAGCCTAGGGCTTTCGGGCTTAATGCATACGCAATCGTAAGCGAGTGTGTGGTCCCAGCGATGACCGCCGTGTCGAATCCGAACAGCAGCCCGCCGAGCGCCCCCACGACGGTTGCTTTTCTCAAAGCGGCGTTCAGTTGGAGCTCCTCTCGGCTGCGGAATTCGCGCCCGCCCGAACGAACCCGTTGTTTATATCACTTTCCTCGTTGCAAAATCGCAGTGTCGATGCCTTCTAACGCTGCTGATTTAGGGTTGGGAACTGCGGCGCCCGGCCAATTCGCAGGAGAAAGTCTTCTCCTTGCAAGTCTCGTCCGGAAGTAAGACCAGCCCCCTGACGAACCGATTGGAAAAATTATTCAGCAAATTGTCGTCGCGTTGGGAACCCCGAGCCGCGCTCGTAAGGTCCCCCGTTCCTCCTGAGCGAAGACGCTTCGTGCGTCAGAAGCTGAGCCGCAGCGACATTTGAATCTGTCGCGGGCTCCCGATGGTCTTGTTAACGATTCCCAAGCCACTCGCGGTCGGCGAGGAGTAAAGACTCGAACCGTAGACCGGGAAATCGTTGAAAAACAAATTTTGCGAAACGTTGTCGACGGGAATATCGAAACTCGCCGTATTGGTGAGGTTGAACACGTCGAAGCTAAACTTCAACGACGCCCTCTCGGTGATCTGCGTGAGCTTCACCAGCGAGAGATCGGTCCTCTTTTGCCATGCTTGGCGAAAGATGTTGCGTTGGCCTGTCGTGAAGTTGGTCTCATAAGTATCACCGGCAGGAATTGCCCCCCCAAGATCTCCTGGACTGAGGAGCGGCAGCGTGAAGCAGGCAGCATTCAGGGCAGGCGCGCCCGGTGTAGCCCCACTAGCCCCCGTCAGTGCCTTCGAGGGACTGCAAGAGCCGAGCGGGACGACCGGATTCGTTATGCCATCAGACGTGCCAAAGAAGATGCTGCCCACCGCACCGGAGTAGTCGACGACGCTATAGGGCTGCCCGCTTTGAATGATGGCAAGTCCCTCGATGGCCCAGCCATCCGCGAATCGGCCCTTCATCGATGTTAGCTCAAAAAATTTTGGAAGCTGGTAGAGATACGTAAAGTTGATCACGTGTTTGCGGTCGAAGTCCGATAAGCCGTAGCCGCTGCGAAGATTGAGCGGATTGTTTCCGTTATAGAACAGGCCCATGCCGCTCTGCTCATCCGTCGAGTGCGAGAACGTATAGGAAAAGCCGACTTGCAGCCCATGGCTCAAGCGTTTTTCGACGTGCGCCTGCAGCGCGTTGTAAGCCGAGATGCCCGCCGCTGTGTACGACTCGGATTCCGACGAATAGCCAATATAGGGAACGCGAAGATCCACGTTGCCGCCTTCGTAGGTCGCCTGCATTTGCGTTCCATCGGGGAGCCCCATGAATTGGCAGTCGCTCGTGGATCCAGTAGCACCGCTCAAGTTGCAGCCTGAATCATAGTTCGTACAGGCGGCGGGGCTAAGTGTGGGATTGCAACCCGCAGGCGCCAGAATGTTGTACCCGTAAGTGTAGTTCTGGCCGTGGATGGGGTGGCTGGGGGAAGCGATCCCGGCCTGGTTAAACGGAATTGGAATCACTTCATGCCGGCCAAGGTTGCCAACGTAGCCCACTTCGATCAACAAGTCATTCCGCGGCTGCCATTGGATATCCAGGATCTGATTGAAGGTGTAAGGGAGCTTATTCTTCCGATTGTAATCGGCGAAAGCGAAAAGCTGTGAGCCACTCTCGATAGCCGCCGCGTTGGGCAAGCTGATCGTAGCAGGATTGCCGGTAGGCGGGCCCTGAAGGCTCGCGCCCCAAGGGTTGTTGAAGGAGCCGCCATTCGGTTGCGAAGGAGTTGTCTGAGCTGGGTCGCAGGTCGGGATGAACCCTTCATAAAAAGAGCCAATGGCTGTACAAACCTGCGAATTCACAAACGGTGGAGACTGGTTCACTCCGAACGGCCCGCCGGGAATGACGCCCGCAGCCACACCTGGAGAGAGATACGTGAAGAGTTCGCCGCGGTCGTAGTACATGCCCCAGCCGGCCCGCACCACAATCTTGTTGTGAAACTTATCTGGACTCCAGGCCACGCCCAAGCGCGGCGCAACCCCCCATTGCCTTCCCGTCAGCGTCGAGTTGCTGACGCCTTTGGTGGGGAACAGTTTATTGTTGCCACCGATGATCAACCCGTTCGAGACGATGGTATCCGTGGCCGCGTTGTAATCGTAGAGCAAAGGTTCGAAGTTGTAAATGCGCCCGTATTTCTCTGTGAGGCCGCCGTGATCATCAAACCGCACACCCGCTGTGATGCTTAGGTTAGGACGAATCTGGAATTTATCTTGGACATAAGCGGCGGTATCTTTCGAGCGCCAATAACGATTGGCGTCGCCTTGGAGAAACGCGGACGTAACGAAGCCGTTCGGGCTGTAAGAAGTTTCCAGGCCTTGCAAGAATTGCGAGAAGTCGGCGAAAGCGATAACGCCTTTGTCGGTGCGCTCATCGCGGGTGTTCAGTTGCGTGTAAGCCCAGCTACCGCCAAACGTGACGGTATGCTTCCCATGGATCCAAATGGCGTTTGCCGAGGGCATGAACCGGTTTTGGAACACCCCCGTAAAAGCCCCCTGCGAGTTGGCGCCACCGCCGATGTTCATTCCCGCGTTGGGCACAAAGTTCGTGTTGTAGGGTGCGGCGTTTCCATAGTTATCGACAATCGATAGGCCCGGGAAGTAGGTGGAGCCGAAAGTGTTGAAGGTATAGTCTGCCGCGGGGAGGCCCGGGATAAGAGTCTGAATGTAGGAACTGAATTGCTGCGGCGTAAAGGGTTGGTCAATCGTGCTGTAAACCTTTTCGCGAATGAAGCCGAAAACTTCCGCGACGCTCAATCGAGGTGTAATCGTCTGTGTATTGGTAATGGATGCCACTTGGCTGCCCGCATCCAGGTGCTGCGTGAATCCGGGCGAACCAGAATAGGCATATGGCGCGATGCTGGGGTCGTGCTGGTAATAATATTTCAAGGCCAGCGTGTCTTTGGAACTCGCATTCCAGTCCAGATCAGCGACGCCCTGATTCGCTATGAAATAGGACGTGCCCACCGTGAATGCATTTTCAGGAAAATTGATGCTGATCGGATTTACAGCGGGATTCGTGCTGGCTGACGGAATTAAGTATTGGCCGTTGGGAAGTTTGTAATTCAGCAGGCCGTAAGCGATGGGGTTGATGTCGCCGGGTGCCGTACCAACCGTTGCGTTCGTTGTAGCTGCAGCAGGGAAGTTGCCATTGACCAGCGCGGCCAAAGCCGCCGGATTGTTCCGGATGCTATCCGTCAGCCCTGGTGGGACCGCCACGCGCGAACTGCCGATCTCCTGATCGGAATCATGAGTGTGTTGGAAGCTGACAAAGCCAAATAGTTTGTTTTTGAGGATGGGCCCGCCAAGGGTCCCGCCCGCGGTGTAACGATGCAGTTCCGGAACTTTGTCGCTCGCCGGGATATTGGGATCCGCGTTATAGAAAAAGGGCGCAGCGTTGAGCGCATCGGTTCCTCGATGCCCATAAGCGCTGCCGTGGAAATCGTTCGTTCCGGAAGCGGTACTGATGTCAATGTGCGCGCCGCTCGTCGAGCCTTGCTGTGCATCGTACATCGAAGTGTTTACGCGAAATTCCTGAATGGTTTCCGGGGCCGGTGTCGGCAGCGCCTGCCCAATCGCCAAATAAGGCGATGCCGTGCTCTGGATGGGCTCCGCGGTCGTGCTGGAAAGGCTAGCCGCCCCCCCAATGCCGGTGTTGTTCACGATGCGCGCGGAAGCCACTGAGCTGGTGCTCTTCCCATTGAACAAGTTGCTGGCGTCCACGCCGTTCATCATGAACGTGTTGCTGGTGTCGCGCTGCCCGTTCGCCCAGATGGGCTGGTTGCCCAATCCGTTGTTCACGCCCGACCCGCCGGAGAGTTCCGCGTTCACGCCTGGAGACAAGATAGCAATGCCCGTAAAACTTCCCGTTGGCAGCGGCACGGACTCAATCTGATCTTTTTCGAGGATGTATCCGTTGGTGGTGTCCACCGCGTTCATCAGCGGGCTTGCTTCCACCGTTACCGTCGTGCCCACCTGCCCGACCTTCAGCGTTGCGTTGACCGTCGCCGTCCGGTCGGCTTGCACCACAATGGACGGAATTTTCTGCGTCTCAAATCCGTCGTGCGTGAACGTCAAGGTGTAGCTGCCAATCGGCAAGTTCACAAAATCGTAGATGCCTCCGCTGTTAGTCGCCTGCGTTCGGCTGAGCGTGGTCTGTTCGCTCACAATCGTCACCGTTGTATTTGGCAGAATGCCGCCGGAAGCATCGGTGACCGAGCCGGTAATACCACCAAGGGTTTGCTGCGCTTGCACTTGCGAAGGGAGGATGAACTGGAGGCCACCAAACAGGAAGGAAGTCAGGAAGAAGACGACGAATGTTGTTCTCTTGCTCTTAGTCATTCGCAACAGCCTCCTAAAGTTGTCGAGATACACTTGGCCGGAAAAATCCTCCCGCGACTCTCTGGGGAACTGCTGTTTGTTCAAGCGAAGTTCCCAGCCTCGCCAAGCCCTGTCCGAAGGATGCAAAATGTTGCAAACAACCTATTCCAATTTTGCGCGGAATAGTACGATATTTTTGATTCTCAATAATCTGTTTTTCACCTCCTGTGGAAAACGCATGACCCCGTGCTTTCCCGGGCGTTTGATGTGGCGATTCCTTTCTGAGCCTTCGGCGTTGCGTCATCGCAACAAACGGCTTAGTTTTCCGCTGGCGGCGTTCCCACTCTGCGCCTTTGCAGCAGAAACCAAATCATCCCCGCGCACAAATAAGCGAGGTATATGAACGGCAGCTTGCCGTAAGGTCCCTCCGGCACCGGATAGAGATTGCCGATCAGCGCCAGCAGCATGGCTGTAAATGCCAGCCATGGAATGATTTGCGCCCCGGCACGATAAGCTCCGTGTTGGCGCAAATAGCGCGGTAGCGCCACAGAAACCAAGGCGTAAGCCACGATGAATCCGTAAGTGGCCAGCGAACCCATCCACCCATACACGTCCAGCCCGCTCGCTCCGCGCGCTGCCAAAATCGCCACCGGCGCCACCGCAGCGACGCCCGTCACCACAATCGCCCGGCCGGGCGTCTCATGCCGCGCATGTGTCATGCGCAATGACCCGTGCGTGAGCCCGTGGTGCGACATGAGCAGCAGAACGCGTGCCGCCGCCGTGATGCACGCCAGCGTTCCGGCAAACATGCTTACCAGCACTCCGATGTCGATCACCAATCCCAGCACCGGCACGCCGCCCACGCTAGCCAGCACGCGCATCGGCGCTTCGCTTTTCCCCAGGTCTTGCCCCACCGTGCGCAATCCGAGCACCTCCGCGTAGGCGCATAGAATGAAAATGGCACCGGCAAGCAGCGCGCTCTGGATCACGGCCCGCGGAATTGTTTTCAGTGGGTTGCGTGCTTCCGCTCCCAGCGTAGTCGCGCTTTCAAATCCCACGAAGCTGAACAGCGCCAGTACCAGCCCAAGCCGCAGCCCGCTGCCCGTCATGCCGCGCAATTGCAGTTGCGTCCAATCCAAGTGCAGACCGTGCCGCCCTAGAACGAGCAACACCACGGTCATGATCAACGTCACGGACACCGCTTCGATCCACAGCATCAGCCGCGCCGAAATCTTGACGTCTCGCCAAGCGATCCCAATCGATATCGCCGTCACCAGCAGCGCCAGGAAGACGGCCGAAGCCACGTGTCCCGTGGCATCCTGCAGCAGCAAATTGGCGTAGTGGTAGAACCCGCCGATGACGCTCGATCCCGTCGCAATGTAGGCGAGCAGCAGGCTCCACGCCGCCGTGGCCCCTAGCGACGGCGGAAGAATCATCGAAGCGTACTTATAAAGCGAGCCCGGCGAAGAAGAGTACCGCGCAAACTTGCTGATGCCCAAGGCCACCAGAAGAATCGCCGCCGTCGCCAGCAAATAAGCGAGCCATGTTCCATTCCCCGCCAGCGCGCAAACCAGTGGAATCGTCGCTGCTGGCGTCGTCGTCGGCGCGATGGTGGAAACCGACTGCGCCAGCGTCTCCATCGGCGAAAGCGCGTCGCGCCGCAATCCGTAACCGACGGACGGCGAGCCCGCTTGTGTAGGCGTCTCCATCTCCATCTTGCGCGGTTCCTTTTTTCCGCTCGATTCGAATGAGAAGAAAGGCGGCTACGATACAGGTCTCGCGGACCCGGCGCAAGGTAAACCTGCTAGCAGGATAAAACTTAATATATTCCGCGCTAACTCCAGAATCGTTGGGATGCTGGCAACGGCGGGAGAAATACCTGTCACAACCCCGCTTCAAACGCCCGGAAACGCCGTTCCAGTTCCCATTGTTGGCTGGCCTTTTCATTGGACCCCAGAAAATCGGCGCACCGCGAAGAAAATTTCTCCCCGCCCAGCGGACCCTGCGAGCAAACCGAAACCACATGATTAAATTCATCCGGCGCGCTCCACAAACTCGCCCCGCGCAAAAAACTATGCTCCAGGCTCGTCCGCACCATCTTCTTCAAGTCCGCATAATGAAGATCGTAACTCTCCGCGGCACGCACGTATTCGTGTGTCAAGTCGATGCGCGAAACGCCCTCATCGTCCGACGACAGCGCTACTGGTACCCCAAACATCCGGTACAGCGGGAACGGATGATCCTTTCCACTCACTCCGAGAATCATATCGTTGCTCGTCAAGTTGATTTCCACCATCACGTGATTCGCCGCCATCTCTTTCATCAATTCGTGAGGCTTATTCTCGTACATGATGTCGATACCATGGCCGATGCGCTCCGCCTGGGCCTGCTCCACCGCCAGCCGAATGTGGCAGCACAGCCCCTCGTACGGCACAAACCCCGGTGCTATCTCCCCCGCGTGCAAGCTCACGTGCGTCTTCGGATACAACGCGTGGAGGAACGCCACGATACGCATGTGCAAGGCGTAGTCGTTCATCGCCGTGTAGCCGTCCTCCGGCATCACGTAATTGATCCCCACGAAGCGCGCATCCACCGCCGCCGTTTCAAAACACATCAGCGTCTGCGCAAAAACCATTGGCTTCGGCAACCCGCGCAAAACCTGGCAGAGATACCGTACCTGCACGCCGCAAGCCGCATCGGCAACCTTCAGGTCGCAATGTTCGCGCGCGCGTCGCAGCGTGTCCGCTTCGTCGAGCGCCGTGCTTGCCGGTACCACGTCTTCGCGCAGCCCGCGCTCCAGCAACTCCTTGCGGAATTTGCCGAAGTCCTCCTGCCAGCCGATTTGCATTGCCAGCGCGGCGGAGTGCGTAAACTCCGGCGTGTGCATCAACTCGAGATACTGCTCATTCTGCGCCGCCGCTCGCGTTGCTACTTCGTCAATCCATTCGCCGAGATGCCGGTGATCGGTCCCGTTAAATTTCGCAAACGCATCAAAAAAATGATCATGCCCCGTCACTCCCGGCGAAGGCACGAATCCCCGCATCGAGAAAGCATCCACTAGTGCGTCAAATAGGTGTTGATCTTTGTAAACCGTCGTCGCCGGAACTTTTCCTTCTCCGCAGGCCGGCTGCTCCAGTCCGCCATCCGTAGGACCCGCGGCCTTCACGAAGGCCAGTTTCGCCACGTCCACGCACAAATGATCTTCCGCCCCCGCGCGAATCCATGATTCCGCGTACACCGCCCCGCTCAAGTGATTGTGCAAATCGCCGCCCTTCGGCATTCCCAGCAGAAAGTGCCGAAGCTGCAGCGGATTCTGCCGCGCCGCCCGCAAACTAAGCTCCGCCCGTTGTTCCGGATTTTTCTGCGCCGCTGCCACAGCGGCAGGCTTCTCTTGCGCCAGTGCGACGGAAGGGATCAGCAGTAAAAGAACCAGAAGGCGTAATGAACTGGAGAAGCCAGACTTCCGCAAAGGATCCAATTTCGTATTTTTCATAAATATTTCCTCGAGCAATCCGCCGAGCGCAAGAAGGCCTCCGGCAACAATCCAAATTCCGCTGCCACCTGTGATATAGATTCCCATTCGTTTGCCGCAAAGCATAGCAGGCAGATCAAGCAGCCGAGGGATTTTTATGAACAAGCTCATCAAGCGAGGCATCCAAGTTTTGATCGTGCTCGCAATTTTCCCGCTACTCCTTTCCGCGCAAACCGCCCCTCCCCAGAAACCAATCGGCATCAAAGTCGTAGTCGTCGCCATGTTCGAACGTGGCGAGGACACTGGCGACACCCCCGGTGAATACCAACTCTGGGTCGAGCGCGAGCACCTCGATCAAATCCTCTCTCTCCCAGCCGGTTATCATCACGTGCGTCTCAACAAAGACGGGGTCCTCGGCATCCTCACCGGCGTCGGCACTGCCAAAGCCGCCGCCTCCGTGATGGCCGTCGGCCTGGACCCGCGCTTCGATCTTTCGAAAGCCTACTGGCTCATCGCCGGAATCGGCGGCGGCGATCCCGCCGACGTCTCTCTTGGCTCTGCGGTCTGGGCCGATCATGTTCTCGATGGCGATCTCGCTTACGAAATCGACGCGCGCCAAATCCCGGAAACTTGGCCGACCGGCTATGTCCCGCTCCGCAAAGCCACTCCTTACGAAGAACCCGTCCGCAAGGAACTCGAAGGTGAAGTCTACTCGCTCCATCCCGGACTTGTGAACTGGGCCTTTCGCCTCACAAAAGACCTGCCCCTTCCCGATTCCGATTCTCTGCGCGCCTCGCGAGCTCGCTTCGCCGGATTCCCGAACGCGCTAAAGCCCCCGTTCGTCACCCGTGGCGACACCATCTCTTCCAGCACTTTCTGGCACGGCTCAAAAATGAACGAATGGGCCAACGCCTGGACGCGCTACTACACCGCCGGCACCGGCAATTACATGGTCGCCGGCATGGAAGACACTGGCACCCTGCAAGCTCTCACGTTCCTCAGCCAAGCCGGCCGCGTCGATCTCCAGCGCGTCCTGGTCCTCCGCACCGTCAGCAATTACGACCGCGAGCCTCCTGGCACCACCGCCGCCGCCAGTCTGAAGACCATGGTCTCCGGCAACTACTCCGCCTATTTTCCTGCTTTGGAAGCTGCGCAAATCATCGGCGACAAGGTAGTTCGCGACATCGTCGAGCACTGGCCCGACCGCGAATCCACGCTTCCGCATTGACGTCGCCCCGCTCCCGGCCTATAGTGACGCACCTTTTTATTTCAAGGGAAACCGTTTTGCTGAATCGCATTTTCCATCTCGAAGAAAACAACACCACCGTCCGCCGCGAACTCCTCGCCGGCCTAACCACCTTCATGACCATGGCCTACGTGGTCGTCGTCAACCCGCGCATCCTCTCCGAAGCCGGCATGCCCGTCGAAGGCGTTCTCTTCGCCACTTGCATTTCTGCCGCAATCGCCACGCTCATCATGGGTCTTTGGGCCAACTATCCCATCGCCCTTGCTCCCGGCATGTCTCTCAACGCGTACTTCACCTACTCCATCGTCCTTGGCCGCGGCGTTCCCTGGCAGACTGCTCTCGGCGTTGTCTTTCTCTCCGGCTTGCTTTTTCTTCTCCTCACCCTCACCAACATCCGCGAACAAATTGTCAATGGCATCCCCAATTGTCTCAAGTACGGCACCGCCGCCGGCATCGGCCTCTTCATCGCTTTCATCGGCCTGCGCAACGCCAGAATCATCGTCGCCAATCCCGCCACCTTCGTGGGAATGGGCAAAGTTTCCGATCCCCAAGTTCTCCTCGCAGCTCTGGGACTAATTCTCATCGCCATCCTGATGGCCCGGCGCATCGGCAGCGCCATCCTCATCGGCATCGTCGCCATCACCCTGGCCGGAATTCCTCTCGGCCTCAGCCATTGGCCCGCGCATTTTTTCTCTCTCCCGCACGCCTCCGGCACCTTCCTTAAGCTGGACCTGCGCGCCGCCACCAGCATCGGTCTCGGTGAACTCATCTTCGTTTTTTTCTTCGTCGATCTCTTCGACAACGTCGGCACTCTAGTCGGCGTCTGCGAAGAAGGCGGCTTCCTCCGCGACGGCAAACTCCCCCGCGCCAGCCGCGCCCTCCTGGCCGACGCTTTCGGCACCATGTTCGGCGCCCTCACTGGCACTTCCACCGTCACCAGTTACATTGAAAGCGCCGCCGGAGTCGCCGCTGGTGCCCGCACCGGCCTCGGCAACCTCGTCATCGCCGCGCTCTTCCTCTTTGCCATGTTTTGCGCCCCGCTCGTCGCCGCCATTCCCGCCTACGCCACGGCGCCCGCCCTCATCCTCGTCGGCGCGCTCATGTGCGGCGCCGTAGCCCGCGTCAAGTGGGACGATTTCAGCGAAGCCTTCCCCGCCTTCATGACCCTCGTCGCCACTCCCCTCACCTTCAGCATCGCCACCGGCCTCAGCCTCGGCCTGCTCTCTTTCACCTTCATCAAAGTTGGCACCGGCCGCCACCGCGAAATCAGCCCGCTCATGTGGGTCCTCAGCGTCCTCTTCCTCCTCCGCTACGCTTTCCTCGGCTCCGAATAAAAAACAAAAACGCCCGGCTCTTCCGAACCGGGCGCTTGTCCCATTTTTTCGCTGGCTGAAAAAGGGTTTCTTAAATTATGGGTGCATCGGCGCTTTCGACTTTGCAGCTTCCATCTTGCTCTTCAACTCCGTCTGTTGATCGGGAGTCAGCACCTCGTTCAATTTGGTCATTATGCTGCTGTGGAGTTCCTTCATCTTCGCCTTTTTCTGTTCTTCGCTCAGCGAAGTATCACTGGACAACGCCTGCTTCTTGGTCTTCGCATCGGCAAAGATATCCTTCACCTTTGCTTTCTGGTCGTCGGTAAGATTCAAGCTTTCCACGGCGGTTTCTAGTCCGCTGCCGTGCATGCCCATTTCCTTGCCAGCGGTTTGCCGTGTGGAAGCGGTTTGTGATTGTGCCAGAGCCCCCGGAACGGCCAGCGCCGCCGCAAGGCCCAACGACACCAATCCTCCCAACATTCTTTCGATCTTCATTTGCAAATCTCCTCAGTTCGATTTTTGGGCTAGTTGAGGGCAGAGGCTCACTACACTCCTACCATATTGATTCGCCGTGCGCGACAAGAAAATGTTCGAGCGTCCATATCTCTATCGTTCACTTCGCCGCCGCTACATCCGCCTTCATCCCCAGCGCTTTCAAATACCCTTCATTCACGCGGCACTTCTCGAGGCGAACGTTCTCGAGCAACTCAGCGAAAGCTCCCGTGATGGTCTCCTGCTGCGGCCGGACCTTCAGCCGTTCTTCCACGTGCCCCGTCCCACGTGGCAGCTTGGCGAACTCCACGATCTTTTCCCAGTCCGCCGGCGGAACAACGCTGACCACCGACGACGGCTTTCCCATCTTCTTATACGGCCAGAAAGCCCACCCAATGTTGTTTTTCTCCAGGGTTTTCACAAACTGCGCGATCCACTCATCGGTATTCTCTCCGGACTCGCCCATCCAGATCGGCACATCATAGCGCTCGCGAAAATCAAGGTATTGCCGGATCACGCTTTCATCCGGCGCCGTCCAATATTTATGGAACGTATAGGCTGTGTTCCCATCGAAGGGTTTGCCGAACACCGAAAAATTTCCATCCCACTGCGCCCCTCCTAGAAAGAGAATATGATGCGTATCCACCTTTCGGATCTCGCTCGACAACTTCTTATAGAGCGGTTCAAGCGCAGGATTCAAAGGCGCCAGCTTGGGAAAATGCGGAATCGGCTCGTTCAGCAGGTCATAACCGAGCACCATCGGCTCATCGCGATAGCGTGTCGCCAGCCGCCTCCACACGGCAATCAAGTGTTCCTGCTCTTGCGGACTGTCGTATAGCCAGGGATATCCCGCGCTGTCATCGATGTTCGCGCCTGTTTGTCCACCTGGCGCCGCATGAAGATCAAGGATCACATGCAGATTTTCCGCCCGGCTCCACCCCACCAACCGGTCTAGCAATTTAAAACCTTCAGCGTCGTCGCTCTCAAACAAGCTGTAATGCAAGGGAACTCGAATCGCGTTGAACCCCGCCTGATGCAGCAGCCGAATGTCCTCCCGCGTAACATAGTTCTCCCGCCACTTCTGCCAGAACGCCGCCGACCCCTCCGGCCCAAGCAGCTCGAGCACCAGTCCCCGAATCTCCCCCGGCGATTGCGGTCCGCCCTGGAACACCCACATGTACCCCTCCGGCACCATCCAATTCCCCAAATTTGTCGCCCGAACGAGCAGCGCCTTCCCACCCGCGTCCACAATCTGCTGGTGCTCCGTATGCGCAAATTGCGCGCTCCCTTGCGCCGTCCACGCCAGCAGCAGCACCGCCCACGCTAGAAGTCTCCACTTAATCATGGTTCTCTCCTGCCGAAAGCCTACAACAAACGCGCCCCTGTACGCTTTCTTCACCATCGAATAACTCGCCTCCGACACTCCTCGATCGACACACTTGGCGCGTTAGTGATGCGTTAGGCCTTAATATCAGGCGCCGTTTTTCTTCCGGCCGTCACTCGTTGGATCCTAAAACCACCTTCACGGACGAAAGCTGATCCGGGTTTGTTCTCTGTTACGGAACACTGACAACCGATCAGAGAGAACTGCCACTCAGCTTCGCCAACGCCTCCGCTAGCACCAGCGCCCCGCGCGCAATATCCTCCGGAGCGGCGTATTCATCCGGCCGATGACTGTAACCATTGCGGCACGGAATAAAAAGCATCCCCGTCGGCGCGATCCGCGAAATAAAGAGCGAATCGTGATAAGCCCGGCTAACCATCTCCAGAAACGGGAATCCATGCCGGCGGCACGAATCGGCCAGTGCCGAGCGCACTTCAGGAGCGCAGTCCGCAGGTGCATCGGCATTCAGCAATTCGGACTGAATCGAGACTTGGCGCTTCGCGGCTACCTCTTCTGATGCCCGCTCGATCGTTTGCATCACGCCGTCGCGACGGGCCAAATCGGTGTCGCGAGTGTCCAGCGTAATTCGCACGCGGCTAGGAATACTGTTCACCGCGCCGGGAAAAACATCGCACACGCCGACAGTCGCAACTGTATCCGCCGCGCCACTCGCCCGCGCGGCATTTTCGATCGCCAGGATCAACTGGGCTGCTGCGCAAAGCGCATCTTTCCGGTCCGGCATCAGCACTCCCCCCGCGTGCCCGCCCGCGCCTTCGATCGAAATTCGCAAGCTCGCCGGTGCAGCGATGCTTTTCACAATGCCGAGAGATATTTCCTGGCGCTCCAGTAGAGGCCCCTGCTCGATGTGCAATTCAATGAAAGCCTTGTAATATCCGGTCGAGAGTTTCACGTCCTGAAGATTTCCGCGGAAGCCCGCTCTTAGGCGAACTTCGTCCACCGATTCGCCGTCGCGATCTTTTAATTTGGCGGCGGCATCCGCGGATAGCGTTCCCGAAAGCAAGCGGCTCCCCAGGCAGCCAATTCCGAAGCGCGTCGGCTCTTCCGTCGCGAAGATGAGAAGTTCAATCGAATTTCTTGGCCGGAATCCGCGCCGCTGCAACGCGCGAATGGCTTCGAGTCCGCCAAGGACTCCAACGGCGCCATCATATTTGCCGGCATTCGGAATCGCATCGATGTGCGATCCCGTCCCGACCGCGGGCGCCGTTGGATCAGCGCCGTCCCAGCGCGCAAAGATATTTCCGATAGCATCTTGCCGTACGGCGAGCCCGGCTTCTTTCGAGCGGGCAATCATCCATGCCCGCGCTTTCAAATCCGTCGGCGTGAAAACAATCCTCGTGACCGCGGGAGGCTCCGCGTCGGAAATGGCGGCCAGCCTTTCTATTTCTGAACTCAGCCGCTCGTGATCAATTTCCAGTTTCATGAGTTCAATTCCACCAGCGGGTATGAGGCGATCCTGGCGACCAGTGCGAGATTCTTCTTTGCGAGCGGCAAAGCGTTTATTTCCTTATTTCCTTACCGCATTCCCACATTTTTCTCCGAGAGGATGCCGGTTCCCGTTTTTGTAAATGAGATACTTTGCGGGCACTTTTCCAATGGCCGCAAACCATTGCGGGCACCACGGCCCCATCCAAATGAAATCGCCCGCCGTTACCGGATACCAGGAATCGCCCAGCCGATAGATGCCGCCGCCTTCGAGCATCATCAGTCCGTGCTCCATCACGTGCATTTCCACCATGCTGAGCGCCGCCCCCGGCTGGTACACCATGGTGTTCACCGCAAAATCAAATTGCCGCTCGTCAGGCAGCAAACACTTCACCTGCAAATCGGAATCGCCATCGAGCGCATGAGAAGAAATCGCATCTTCGCTCGAGACGATCAAGCGCGGCGCTGCGGCTTTGTCGACTGGTTGGTAGCGCTTTTCAACGACGGCCATCCGACTGTTTTCTTTCGCCACAATGTTGTGCGGAAAATCTTCAGGCAGATAAGCGTAGCCGCGCGCTCCAAGCTCGTGCCGTTTTCCCTTCGCCTCCAGCGTCACGGCCCCGTCCATGACGTAAATAAATCGTTGCGCCGACGTATTTCCCAACTCGCCCTTGGGCTCAAATTCCGTGGTGTATTCCGTAAATGCCGCGCCCAGCGCCGGGCCGATGTGCACAATCGCGGACGCATTCTTCATCCCTGGCAAAGCCGTGCGCACAAAAGTGTCCGGGGTCAGCAAAAGGTGATTGCGTTGGTGCGAACTCCGAGTTTGACCGAGATTATGCACGGCAAGTCCTTCCCAGAAATTCTTGCGAAGCCGCAAGCTGCGTCAGCAGATGATGCCCGCATTCCAGCGCTTTCGCCACATCATCCGGATGCACCGATTCCGCCGGGTGGTGGCTGATGCCTCCTGGCGTTCGCAAGAAAATCATCGCCGCCGGAATTTTTTCCGCGACGATCATAGCATCGTGTCCCGCGCCACTCGCCATGCGATGGGGCTCCGAGCCGCTCATCTCGACAGCCTGCGAAAGTTGCTCCGTCAGAAAAGGATTCATCGCCACCGCACGCTGAGAAAGAAGTGTCCGCCATTTTGCAGTGACTCCGCGTCGCGCGGCAATGGACTCCGCCTGGCGGATCAACTCCTCCAGCGCTTCCGCTCGCGCTGTGTCTGAGGCGTGGCGAATATCCAGGGTGGCGCGCGCTTCGCCAGCAATCACGTTTGTCGCGCCCGGCTTTGCTTCCACGAATCCTACCGTCGCCACAATTCCCGTAGTGCGCTTTGCTAGATTTTCCACCGCGACAATCCACTCCGCCGTCGTAGCCAGCGCATCGTGCCGCAAGTTCATGGGCGTAGTTCCGGCGTGATTTGTTTGCCCGGAAAAAGTAAATTCCAATCTACTCTGGCCGACAATGGCTTCCACAACTCCCAGTGGCCGCCCAAAATGTTCCAGCACCGGTCCTTGTTCGATGTGAAATTCGATGTAGCCAAGAAGATCGTCGCGCAAGGCTGCTTCGGAAATTTGATTCGGGTTCAATCCAAAATCCTGAATCGCCTGGCGAACAGAAATTCCGTTCGCATCCTGGCGTCCCAAAAGCTCCTCATCCACTCTTCCGACCAGCGCTCTGCTCCCGATGAAGGGAACTCCAAAGCGCACGCCTTCTTCCTCCGAAAATCCAATCACTTCGATCCCAAACGGCAGCTTCATTTCCTGTAAAGATTTCACTACCGCGACTGCCAGCACCACTCCCAGAATCCCATCGAACGCCCCGGCATTCGGCACCGTATCCAAATGCGATCCAAGCATAATCCGCAGCGCTCCGGAGGGCGCCGCGGGGTAAAATCCCCGCAAATTCCCAACCGCATCCACCGACACGTTCATGCCGAGTGCTTGCATCCAGGAAGAAACTTCCCGGTGGCAATCCTTCATCGGCGGCGAAAGAAATGTTCGCTGCGTGCCGCTGGCGGCTTCGGAAAACGACGCCAGCTTCTGGCACCGCGCCATCACTTCTTCCGCCAGTTTTATAAAATTAGCGTTCATCGGCGATTTCATTTTCACTCGACGCAGAAGCGTCGTAGCGCTCAGAGTTCCCGGATAAGCTTTGCCGCTCCCCACCCCGCGATCACCAGCCCCAGCATAATCTCCCAAGCGTAATGGTTTCCGTAAGTGGCCACCGGATAATGATTGCTCAACATCAGAAACACGACCGGCACAGCCATAAACGTGTTGTGCTTTGAACGCAACTTCGCTTGCGCGCCGAGCGACGCGTCGAACTTCTCGCCTGCCGCTGCCGCCGCAATCATCCGGCGCTGCGCGGGAAGAATGCGCATCCACACGTTCACCGTCATGATGGTGCCAAAGATCGCTCCGAGATGGAGATAAGCGGCGCGGCCGCTCAGCACGTGCGTCAATCCCCACGCGGCGACCGCGGTCATTGCCAATGCAAATCCCGCAAAGGCGTTTGGCGATTTTCCGAGCGGCGAGCGCACGGCAAAATCGTAAATCATCCAGCCGACGATCAGGGATGCCACACCGATAGAAATGCCCACGTTTTTGGAGATGTCCCGAACGTCCGGATCGATTAGGCCATCACCGATGTAATACACAAGAACTAGGAGAACGACTCCCGCGAGCCAGGTCAGCAATGCTTCCCAGCGAAACCAGCGAACTTGCTGCGGAGCGACCCCCAGCGATTTTTGTTTCTCGACGGTGTAAAATCCGCCGCTGTGCACCATCCACACCGCGGAAGGCGCTCCGTCGGAACGTGCATTTTTCTCGAGCTTGCTAAATTGGCCGTCGAGCCAAGTGAAGTAGTACGTTTGCCCGACCCACATGATTCCGGCAAAAACGTGAAACCACCGCAAGCCGAGGTTCAGCCATTCGCGAATCGCGGAACTCATCTCAGCTCCCCCGGTACGTGGTGTAACCGTTCGGGCTCAACAGCAACGGAATATGAAAATGATTTTCGTTCCTGCGAACGCGAAACAAAACTTCGACCGCGGGATACAACCCGTCCACGCGGCTTTCAGCGAAATAAGTTGCAGTCTCAAAGGTCAATCGATATACGCCTTCAGCGAGCGTCGTGCCATCGGGCAACAATTGGGCGCATCTTCCGTCCTGATCGGTGCGGCCGGAACTCAGGGAAGACCAGTTGCCGGAAGCTTCTTGACGGTCCAAGCGCACCGGGACGCCGGGGGCAGGTTTGCCTTTGGCCATGTCCAAAACGTGAGTGGAGATTCGGCTCATCTCGCGACCCATTTCTTGAGGCGAAGGTGCATGATTTTTCGTTGCTCCTCGGCGGCTTGCCGCAGTTCGGTAGCGTCATCATTGTGCAACCGGCGGCGCAGAATCTCCAGAATTTCACTGGCCGACTTTCCCGTCGCGCAAACAATAAAGATGTAGCCGAATTTTTGCTCGTACTCGCGATTGCCCCACTTCAGCGCCATCTTGATGGCTTCATCGGCGGAAGCGGCCCGCTGCTGCTCTTCGGCGGACCACGCCGAAGATTCGGCTTCGACAGCTTTCTCCGCAGACGATTCGCCGATTCGCGGGTGACTCCGAAATGCTTCCAGCCAGTCTGCTTCGCTGAGATCACGCCAAATTTCATCGGAAACCGCAAGCAATGTAGTTTCCTCTGGAATCGGCCTTTTCGACGCCAAACGCGCGGCCCAAGTTTGGGAACCGCAGCAGGCGAGAATCTCGCGCGCCGCTGCTTCCAGCGGCAAGCCATTCCACCGGGGGAGCACCTCGCTCACGCGTTCGCCCCGGCCGCGGCAAGCTTTTCGAGAAATTCCGCGACCAGATTGCCCGCCACCGCCGAACGATACTGGGCGCTTGACCGAATATCGTCGATGGGCCGAATCTCCGCCGCTACGGTGCGTTTGGCAGCCGCAATCCATGATGGCGCAAGCTTTTTTCCGGCGAGCAGCTGCTCCGTTTCATGCAACCGCAATGGGACAGGCGCAACGCTCCCGAGCGCGAGACGCACGTCGCGGACGGTGCCGTCCGCGATTTGCCCCAAAGCGGCGAGGCAAACTTTTGAAATTGCCTGCGCGTTGCGCGCTCCGACCTTTCGCGCATGCGAAACATATCCGATGAACCGGCGCGGCACCGAAATATCTCGAATCAATTCGTCGGCAGCCAGCGCGGTTTTCTTGTAACCCGTGTGAAAGTTGCGATAGGGCACTTGGCGTGCACCACGAACCGAAATCAGCGTGAGTTCCGCGTCATAAACGAGGAGAGCGGGAAGGGAATCGGCAGCAGGAGAGGCGTTGGCAATGTTGCCTCCCAGTGTTCCGCGATTTTGGTTGGCAATTCCGCCGGTCCAAGACGCGGCCGTGGCCAGCAGCGGAAATTCCCGAGAAACGATTTTATGGCAGCGGAGAGAAGTATAGTTCGAAGCCGCGCCAATACGAATTCGATCGGGCAACACTTCGATCTGCCGAAGCTCAGGAATATTCAAGATATTGATCAATTTTCGGTGCGGAAGTTTTCCGGCCGAGTACAAAACCATCACGTCCGTGCCGCCGGCAATGGGCAGCCATTCGGCCGGCTCGCTGGCCAGCACGGAAAGCGCAGCTTGCAAGCTGCCTGGCGAAACAAGTTGGTATTCGGCGGGATCGGCCCTCATTTCATTGCTCTTCGCCGCGCGGCCTGAGCCACGGCTTCGAAAATCTGCATATAGCCCGTGCAGCGGCAGAGATTTCCCCCTAGGCCTTCCTTTATGTCCGCCAGCGTGGGCTGCGCTTTGTTTTCCAGCAGGTGCATGGAGGCAAGAATCATTCCCGGCGTGCAAATGCCGCACTGCGCGCCGCCGCACTCCAGAAATGCCTCTTGCAGCGGATCCAACAAGTCGGGCGATGAAATTCCTTCGATGGTGACGATCGTCGCACCGCTGGCTTGCGCCACAGGAACGAGGCAGCTATTCGCGAGCAGTCCGTCCAACAAAACGGAACAGGAACCACATTCTCCTTCGCCGCAGCCTTCTTTCGTGCCCGTCAATCCCAGATCGTTGCGCAGCACGTCGAGCAACCGTTCCATAGGATGTGCGGCGACGGTTTTTGGCTCGCCGTTGACGGTAAAAGAAACTTCGCACTGGGCGCCCTTCGGTGGCGAAGAATTCATACGGACTCCCGCACCGGAGAAGAAACAGCTTGTTCCACTGGCTCATGGCGCAGAGCTTCAAACAAATCTTCCGGCAGCAATGGAATTCGATGGAAGTGGACGCCGACGGCATCTTCTACGGCATTTAAGATAGCGGGCGCAGGCCCATCCATGGGCAATTCGCCGATGCCTTTGGCGCCGTGCGCGCCGTGAACGTTGCCAAGCTCTTCAAAAAATACGCGGATGGGCGGAAGGTCCTCGGAAGTCGGCATGATGTAATTCGTCATCTGGTTGTTGATCATGCGGCCGTCCTGCCAGACCACTTTTTCATACAGCGCGAAACCGAGGGCTTGCGCTACGCCACCGGTAATTTGCCCCACGGCAAGAACCGGGTTGAGAATCTTGCCAATTTCTTGCAGAGCGACAAAATCGTCCACCGTCACGCTGTACGTCGTCAGGTCCACGGTAACTTCCGCGACATACACGGCCCATGCAAACGCGGCGTAGGCTTCGCCGCGATATTTGTCATCGTCCCAATAGACATCGCCGGGTGCTTCATATCGCGCATACGATTTTAGCGGCCCGTGGCTGGCCATGTATTTGCCGCAGGCCACGCGAAATTGTTCCGGGGTGTAGGCATCAGGAAGAAGTTGCGTTTTCGCGAGTGTTTGCTCGATGCCTTTTGCGGCCGACTGCACCAATTTTCCCACGACCATTGCCGTGCGCGAAGCTACCGTCGGTCCGCTATTCGGAACAATCGTCGTGTCGGGTTGCGCAATTGCGACCATTTCATAAGGAAGCCCCAGCGCCTCGGCGGCAATCTGGCAGAGCACGGTATTGGTTCCTTGACCAAATTCCGCGCTGGAAACCAGCACTCGCAGCGTGCCGTTTCCGAGTGCTTCCACGCCAACAAGCGAATTCAGGTACCGTTCGCCGGAGCCAGTGAATCCGGCGCCATGCAAGAATGCGGCGATGCCGATTCCTTTTTTGCGCGGTCCGTTTATATTGTCCAGCGCGAAACGTTTTTTCTTTGCGGCGTAGTCAGAAAGTTCCAGGGCGCGGTCGAGCAAACCGTCGAGGTCAATATTTTCCCGAATGGCCTGTTCCGTCGTGGTGGTCTGGGCGGGCTTTAGGAAATTGCGCCGGCGAATTTCGATGGGAGAGAGCCCCACGACTTGGGCGATGTGGTCCATGTGGCGTTCCATCGCAAAGAGGCTCTGCGGCGCGCCAAATCCGCGGAAAGCACCGTGCGGCGGCGTATTCGTGGCCACCGCTTTCGTTCGAATGCGCACGCTCGGCCAGAAATAGGAACCGCCCGCGTGAATCGTGCCGCGCGAAAGAACTACTGACGACAAGGTGGCGTAAGCTCCGCCGTCGATGGTGAACTCGATTTCGCCACCGAGGATTTTTCCATCCTTGCTCACCGCGGTGCGATGGCGTGTCCGCGAAGGATGCCGCTTGGTTGTTGCGACCATGTCTTCCATGCGGTCGTAAATGATTTTCACGGGTTTGCCGGACTTGATCGCTAGCAACGCCGCATGCCCGGCGATCATCGAGGGGTATTCTTCTTTGCCTCCGAAGGCGCCGCCGGTTTCCACTTGCACGACGCGAACTTTCTCTTCCGGAAGTCCGCACAAAGCCATGAGCGCTTTGTGAACGTAGTACGGGCATTGCAGCGAGCCCCAAACGGTGACACCCTGCTCGGCATCGAACGCCGCGATGACACCATTGTTTTCAATGTAAAGCTGCTCTTGCGCGCCGGTGAAATATTCGCCTTCGATGATGTAGGCAGCTTCTTTCCACACAGCGTCAAGGTCACCTTTTTCAACCAGGTAGCGCTTAAAAATATTGTCTTGGCCCCAGATGACGGTGGATTGGCGCTCACTTTCTTCAATGCTATGCACCGACGGAAGCGGAGCGTATTCGATGGAAACTGCTTCGACGGCTTTTCGGAGCTTGTGGCGGTCGGCATGCGCGAGAAGCAAAATCGGCTCTTCGGGATGATTCACGGTATCGGCGACGAGGCAAGGCTGGTCGTCCAAGATAAGAGCGATACAATTTGTTCCGGGAATATCTTTGGCGGTTACGATGACAAATTCGTTCCAGTCCACGCTCGGACCAAAAGTGACTTTTGTGATTTTGCCGCGCGCAACGCTGCTGCGCACGGTCGCGCCGTGAAGCATGCCGGGCAGAACCAGGTCATCGACATAGCGTGCTGCTCCGGTGACTTTGTCGCGGCCTTCCTTGCGCGGCACGGAGGTTCCGATGGTGTGAGAAGCGGTCATAATTTTCTTTGCTGGCGATATTCTGTCTGAAATGGCAGGCGTTTCAAATCTCTATTTGAAGTTTCCATGCAGTTGTCACGGCTTTAACTCGCGCCCGCTGGGCTCTCCGGGGAATTCGCCATCGGCGAAGATGCAGTTTCCGCGCAGGTAGGTGGACTTGACCACGCCGCGTAACTTTTCACCTAAATAGGGAGAAACGCGGTGGCGATAGTGAAGGTGCTGCTCTGCGGCGACGAATTCCGCTTCTGGTTCAAAGACCACGAAGTCGGCATCGAAACCTTTGGCGAGGCGGCCTTTGTGCGATGGGCAGCCGGCGAGCCGCGCCGGGCCCTCCGCCATCCATTTGGCGATATCGGCAAGCGTGAGTCCGCGGGCGCTGGCTTCGGTCCACATCACCGGGAGAGCGAGTGACGAGCTAGCAATGCCTCCCCAGGCCGCTCGAAAGCTTCGTTGGTTCAATCGCTTCATCTCCGGCGGGCAGGGAGAATGATCGGTCGCGACCAGATCGATTACTCCTTCTCGCAGTGCTTGCCAAAGTTTTTCGCGATTGTAGCGGCTGCGGATCGGCGGAGCGCATTTGAAAAGCGCCTGGCCGTCGGGAATTTTGTCTGAAGAAAAATGCAAGTAGTGTGGGCAAGTTTCCACGCTTAGCGGCAAGCCCTCGGCTTTGGCGGCACGCAGCACTTCCAGCGCCTGGCTCGTTGCCAGATGCACGATGTGAAGGTGGAAACGGTATTCGCGGCAGAGAGAGAGCATTAGCTGAATGGCGGAAATTTCCGCTTCGTCCGGGCGCGATTGGAGATAAGTCGAATATCTACTCCAATCCGCGGCCGCCAATTGTGCCGTTGCGGCTTCCACCGGTCCGGGCAGTTCCGCGTGCACCAGCAGCGGCAAGCCGGTTCGCGCGATATGCGGCAAAGCGGCGCGGAGCTCCTTCTCATTGACCATGGTGAAGCCATCGATGCCGGGATGAACGAGGAAGCACTTGAAACCAGGCACTCCGGCAGTGGCCAAACTTTCGATGTGCTCCTGGTTGTCGTCCACCACTCCGCCCCAGGCCATCCAGTCCACGTGGCACTGGCCGCTGGCGGCTTTACGTTTCGCTTCGAGTGCGGCAACGGTGGTTGTCGCGGGAAGACAGTTGAGCGGCATATCCACGAGCAGAGTGAAACCGCCGGCCGCAGCCGCTCGTGTCGCGGTGCGGAATCCTTCCCATTCCGTGCGGCCGGGTTCGTTGATATGAACGTGCGAGTCCACGAGTCCGGGCAGAATGGCGGCTTTGCCAAAATCCTTGACGGAGCTCCCCGACGGCACTTGATCCGGGGGAATGACGTCCAGAATCCATCCCTCCTCGACGAGCACTGCCGCCGAGGCGATCCCGTGCGGCGTCACGACTCGGCGAGAGAGAAAAGCTGTGAGACTCATCTTCGGTTCCGGCACGGCTTAAGCTGGCCCGGCGTACAGAAGAGTACCGCAACCCGCCGCAACCCCCAAGGCGCCGCCCGTCAACCCGGTTCCGTCGCAATTTCTCAAACTCCACTAAAGCAAATCAGGGATAATGCTGGTCGATTGAAAACGCCCCTCCAAGTACTGGACGGATTCAAGGCCCGCTTTGGGTGTGCCGCGAGCATTTACCGGGCGCCGGGCCGCGTGAATCTCATCGGTGAACACACCGATTACAACGAGGGGTTGGTACTGCCCGCCGCGATTGAATTTTATTGCTGGGCGGCGATGGCCCTGCGGCGTGACCGGAAACTGGTCATTCATTCTGAAAATTTCAATGAGACGGTCGAGGAAGCCATTGATTCCTTGACGCCGCTGGCCAACAAGCACTGGGCGAACTATCCGCTGGGCGTAGCGTGGGCGCTCGGTCAGGCAGTCAAGCCGCTGACGGGAGCAAATATTTATCTCACCGGGGAAGTGCCGCTGGGCGCGGGGTTGAGTTCGTCGGCGGCAGTGGAAGTTGCGACGGGATTTGCGTTACTGAGCCAGAGCGGGGGGAACATCGACCGGAAAGAGCTGGCGCAATTGTGCCAAAAGGCGGAAAACGAATTCGTGGGCGCGCACGTGGGGATCATGGATCAATTTGTTTCCTGCTTTGGGCGGGCTTCAAAAGCGCTGATGCTGGACTGCCGTTCGCTGGAGCACCAGTTCGTGAAACTTCCGGCGACGGTGCAATTGGTGATCTGCAATACCATGGTGAAGCATGAATTGGCGTCCGGCGAGTACAACGCGCGGCGCGCGGAGTGCGAGGAAGGCGTGCGAATCTTGCGGATCGTTTTGCCGCAGATTCGGGCCTTGCGCGACGTCACGCTTTCTCAGCTGCACGAGCACCAAGGAATCCTGCCGCCGAAGGTCATTGCGCGCTGCCGGCATGTCATTACGGAAAACGCGCGAGTGACGAGCGCGGTTGCGGCGCTGCAATCGGGAAACAGCGCGGCCCTCGGACCTTTGATGCGGGAATCCCACCGCAGCCTGCGCGACGACTACGAAGTGAGCTGCAAGGAACTCGATCTAATGGTGGAAATTGCCTCGGCACAAACGGGTTTGATCGGCGCGCGAATGACCGGCGGAGGATTCGGCGGCTGTACCATCAATTTGGTGGAGGCCACGGCGGTGAGCAATTTCCGGCGCAACGTGGTGGCGGCCTATTCTTCCGCGACGGGACTGATTCCCGAAATTTACGTTTCTCCGGCGTCCGAGGGCGCGCAGCAAATCGCCGCTGTCGAGACCAAGACCAGCCAGTGACGGTAACTTGCGTATGAGTTTCGACGAGCTAAACAAAGTCCCGCACCGGCGTTTCAATCCGCTGTTGCGCGAGTGGGTGCTGGTTTCTCCGCACCGGATGCAGCGGCCGTGGCAGGGAAAAGTGGAAAAGTTCGAAGCGCCACCCGCGGTTACCTACGATGCGACTTGCTATTTGTGCCCAGGTAATCCGCGGGCGGGTGGAGCACAGACGCCACGGTATAAGGATACCTACGTTTTCGACAACGACTACCCAGCGATGTTGCCGGATGTTGCTTCAATCCAATTTGATACGGCGGACTTGTTGGTGGGAAAGTCTGAGCGGGGCATCTGCCGCGTGATGTGTTTTTCGCCGCGGCACGATTTGACCGTTTCGCGAATGAGTTTGCCGGAATTGCGCGGAGTCGTTGACAGTTGGGCCGGGCAGTACAACGCGCTTGGGCAAATTCCCTGGATTAACCACGTGGAGATATTTGAAAATCGCGGTCAGATGATGGGCGCAAGCAATCCGCACCCCCATTGCCAGATTTGGGCGAATGCGTCGCTGCCGAATATTCCCAGCCGGGAGCTGACGTCGCTCCGGGAGTATCACGCGCAAAAACATTCTTGCTTGCTATGCGATTATCTGATGTTGGAGCTGGAGTTGAATTTGCGGGTGGTTTGCCAGAACGAGGCTTTTGTGGCCCTCGTGCCATTCTGGGCGGTCTGGCCCTTCGAAACGCTGGTCTTGAGCAAGCGGCACATTGCTTCTATGGGCCAGCTTAGTGGGGAAGAGCGGGATTTGTTGGGCGACATTATGCGCCGCGTCACGATTCGCTACGACAATTTGTTTGAGACGGCTTTCCCGTATTCCATGGGATTCCACCAGAAGCCCACCGACGGCGGCGCTTACGAAGAGCTGCACCTCCACGCGCACTATTTTCCGCCGCTGCTGCGCTCTGCGACGATTCAAAAATTTATGGTAGGTTATGAACTTCTCGGGTCTCCGCAGCGCGACGTTACGCCGGAAAGCGCTGCGAACCGTCTTATGGAAGCGGGCGAAATTCACTATCTTGACCGGGACTAGGAATCCAGCGCCGGTTGCCCGCACGGAGTCTGATTTGCGTTTGAACTTTCTCAAGAATCGAGAATAAAAGTGCGAAATCGATTGGCGCAAAAAAGTTTCATTCCTCTTGTGATCTTGCTCTGTCCATTCTTTTCTGCGCAGCCGGCATCGGCCGCACAAGCCGAGCGCTGGACGGAAAAAGCCGCCCAAGATTGGTATGCCAAGCAACCGTGGCTCGTCGGCAGCAACTACATCCCGGCCGACGCCATCAACGAGCTGGAGATGTGGCAGGCAGAATCCTTCGATCCCCAGCGCATCGACCGCGAACTCGGCTGGGCGGAGTCTATCGGCCTAAACACCATGCGCGTCTTTCTTCACGACTTGCCCTGGCAGCAAGACGCAGAAGGTTTTCGCAAGCGGATCGATACTTTTCTAGAGATCGCCGCGAAGCACCACATCAGGCCGCTCTTCGTGCTATTCGATTCCTGCTGGGACCCCAACCCGCAGCTTGGCAAGCAACGCGACCCGCGTCCCGGCGTCCACAATTCCGGCTGGGTGCAGAGCCCCGGCGCGAAAGCGCTCCAGGATCCGGCGCAAATTCCGCGCCTCGAAAAATACGTGAAAGGTGTCGTCGGCGCTTTTCGGAACGATCCGCGAATCCTCGGGTGGGATGTGTGGAACGAGCCCGACAATGGAAACGGCAGCGAGCTGAAGGATTTTGATCCGCAAGCCAAAACGGGGATCGTCCTTAAATTGCTTCCTCGTGTGTTCGAATGGGCTCGCTCGATCGATCCCACACAGCCGTTGACGAGCGGAGTTTGGAAAGGAGACTGGTCTTCGCCGGAGAAGCTTGGTCCCATGGAAAAAATCCAACTCGACTGGTCCGACGTGATTTCCTTCCACAACTACGACAAGCCCGACGAATTTGAGAAACGCGTGCTCTGGCTGCAGCAGTACCACCGGCCCATTCTGTGTACGGAGTACATGGCCCGCAGCAACGGCAGCACGTTTCAGGGCACGTTGCCCATCGCCAGAAAATACCATGTCGCGGCGATCAACTGGGGCTTAGTGGCTGGGAAGACGCAGACGTACTTGCCGTGGGATTCCTGGCAGCATCCTTATATAGATCACCAGCCCGCCGTGTGGTTCCATGAGATTTTTCGCACTAACGGCGAACCTTATGACAAAAACGAAGTGGCTTTCATCAAGGAGATGATTAGCAATGAGAATCGCGCCGGCCGCTAGGGCTTCGACGCGCTTACGCTTTGCGTCCCGCGTCCCGGGCGTGTTAACGTTTGGCCCTGCCTGACGATGCTGCTCACTGACCTTCGCAAAGCGGTCCTCGACGCAAACCTTGAGCTTGTGCGCAAGGGTCTGGTCCTTTACACCTTTGGGAACGCCAGCGGCATTTCGCGTCAGAAATCGCTGGTGGTCATCAAGCCCAGCGGCGTTCCTTACGATCAATTGCGCGCTGCGGACCTGGTCATCACGGATTTAGATGGCAGGGTCGTGGAAGGCGAGCTGCGCCCTTCGTCGGATTTGCCCACCCACCTCATCTTGTACAAATCATTCCAGGCCATTGGCGGAATCAGTCACACGCATTCGGAATACGCGACCTCCTGGGCGCAGGCGCGCCGGCCTATCCCTTGTTTCGGAACCACGCACGCCGATTATTTCCACGGGGCCGTGCCGGTCACGCAGGAAATGACCGATGCCGAGATTGCTGCAAATTACGAGGTCAACACCGGGCATGCCATCGTGCGGGCTTTTGAGGGCATAAATCCAGCCGCGATTCCTGCCGTGCTGGTAGCCAATCATGGAGCGTTTGCCTGGGGCGACGGTCCCGCAGCTTCGGCTCACCATGCGGTTATCCTGGAATCAGTTGCGCGCCTGGCTTACGTCACCCTGGGAATCAATCAACAAGCTTCGGCCATCGGAGGAGCGCTTCACGACCAGCACTACCAGCGGAAGCATGGAAAGGCTGCGTATTACGGGCAGCCCAAAGCGAAAAAGTGATTTCGTATGCATTTTTACCTGTAAAGCAGAAGAAGAGTTTGATCGTCGTAAGATCGACTCGTTGAAAGGGTATCCGCGGAGAGCGTACATGGCGGTCGTTGTCGGAGTGGATTTTGGGACTTTGAGCGTTCGCGTTTCGGTCGTGGACAGCGAGCGCGGCCTGCTCGCTTCCGCCATCGCCGATTATCCCCTTCATCGCAAGCGCGAAGATCCCGAATACGCCACGCAGTCGCATGAAGATCACATGCGCGCCCTGGCGGCGGCCACTCGCGAAGTCGTCCGCAAATCCGGCGTTCCCGCCGAGAAGATTCTCGCCATCGCGCTCGACACCACCGGTTCCTCCGTCATTCCCGTGGGCGAAAATCTGCAGCCGCTTGATGACTATTATTTGTGGTGCGATCACCGCGCCAAAGCCGAAGCCGCGGAAATCACCGCCGCCGCGCACCGCGAAAAGCTCGCCGCGATTGAATGGTGTGGCGGCGTCTATTCTTCGGAGTGGGGCTTCTCGAAACTTCTCCACTGGTTACGGCACAATCCCGCCAAGCGCGCTCGATTCGTCTCGGCGTTCGAACACTGTGACATGGTCGCCGCCACTCTCTGCGGCATCACCGATGCAAAACAGGTAAAGCGCAGCGTTTGCGCCATGGGCCACAAGTGGCTGTGGAATGCCTCGCTCGGCGGCCTCCCGCCAGAAGGTTTCCTCGTCAAGGTCGATCCGCTTTTGGCAGGGGTGCGCGAAAAATTAGATGGGCAATACACCACTTCCGATCAACTCGCTGGCCGCCTCGCACCCCACTGGGCGCAACAACTTGGCTTGAAGCCCGGCATCCCCATTCCCGTTGGTGCTTTTGACGCGCATTGGGATGCTATCGGCGCTGGATGCCGCAGCGAAGACATTGTCAACGTCGTCGGCACTTCCACGTGCATCATCGGAATCACTCCTTCCGTGCGATTGGTTCCTGGCGTGTGTGGCGTAGTCCAAGGCAGCGTACACCCGCAGCGCACCGGCATTGAAGCCGGCCTCTCCGCCGTAGGCGACATTTTCCAGTCCATCGCCACGCGCGCAGGGACCGATGTGCAATCTCTCTCTCGGGGACTGGAAAACTATCGCGCCGGACAAACGGGTCTGCTGCGCATCACCTGGGACAATGGCGACCGCACTGTGCTGGTAAATCCAAATCTGCGCGGCATCACCTTCGGCTGGAATCTGCAAACCACCGCGCAGGACGAATTATTCGCCGCCATCGAAGGCACCGCGCTGCACACCAGAGTCATCCTGGACCGCTTGGAAGAGAACGGCGTCCTCGTCCGCCGGGTCATCAACGCCGGCGGCATCCCTCAGAAAAACGACGTTCTCAATCGCGTGTATGCGAATGTGCTCGGCCGGCCCGTGCTCGTTCCCGCCGGCAACGTCGTCAGCCTCGGTTCCGCCATTTTTGCTTTTCTGGCTGCCGGCGTTTTCAAAACTGTCGAAGAAGCGCAAGACAAAATCTGCCCCAAATACAAAACATTTCAGCCCGAAGTGTCCGCGAAAGCCGTCTATGACAAGCTGTACGCCTTCTACAGTAAAATCTATTTTGGTTTTGGCCGCCCGCAAAATGCGGACTCCGGTGATGTGCTGCCCGGGTTGATTCAATTATCGGAATCGGCGCATGCTGATGCGGCCCACTAATCCATCGCCGGTTCGCATGGCAGTTTTTTCGTCCCGTTCCAGGTCGAGGACTTGGACTTCCACGAACCCCGGGGGCCATGGATGACTACGCTTCGTTTCCTGGTGTCGCTGATTACCAAGGACAACGACTATCAAATGGAGCAAGCTGCGTCCGCCAAGTCTGCAGCCGCCGAACTTGGCGTGGAGGCCGAAATCCTTTATGCCCACGACGATCCCATCACGCAAAGCACCCAGCTTCTGAAAGCCATCCAGTCGGAACCATCGCTGCGGCCAAACGGCATTCTCGTCGAACCCGTGGGGGCGACTTCTTTTCCGCAAGTTGCCAAAACCGCCGCCGCGGCGGACCTCGGCTGGGCCGTTCTCAATCGCGGCGCCGAGTATGCCGCCGAACTTCAGAAGACCGCTCGCCGTCCGGTTTTTTCCGTCAGCGCGGATCAACTGGAAGTGGGCCGCATTCAGGGGCGGCAAGTCGCTGCGCTTCTCCCCCGGGGTGGCTCCGTGCTTCTCATTCAGGGCCCTTCGGTAAGCTCCGTATCCAGGGACCGTCTCGCGGGCCTACAAGAAGTACTCGCGCCCAACGTGCATGTCAGCAACCTGCGCGGGCGCTGGACCGAGGAAAGCGCTCATCAGAGTGTTTCCTCCTGGCTCCGTCTGATGGCCGCGCAGAAAGTCCGCATCGATCTGATCGTGGCGCAGAACGATGCCATGGGCATGGGCGCGCGGAAAGCCATCAACGAAATCATTCTCGATGCGGACCGTGACTACTGGGCGGGCATTCCCATTATCGGTTGTGACGGGGTGCCAAGGACGGGCCAGATGTGGGTGCGCACCGGGCAATTGGCCGCCACAGTCATTGTGCCGCCCAACGCGGGAGAAGCCATCGCCTTAATGACCAAGGCGCTGCGCACAGGCGAGCCTGTTCCGCAGCACGCCGTCACCGCTTCCACGCCATTTCCGGCCATCGAAAAGCTTGCTCCACGGCGCCCGGCCGATGAATAATTCCGCGAATCAAACTGTGCAGCGCCAAGTAAACTTGCGGGGGTTTCGCGGTGTTGCAATCGAGAAGACTCTCACTGGGGGCCTTACATGAAACGTTGCATGCCAGTTACAATTCTCACGGGAGCGTTGCTTATGACCACTCTGGCGCCGGTTGGCGCGACACCTCAGCCCGGTTCCACGACGAAAAAATCGTTCGGCAAGACTCCCGACGGCCAGCCCGTCGATCTTTACGTGCTAACCAATAAAAGCGGCGGGGAAGCGTCTATTACCGACTATGGCGGCGCGCTGGTTTCCCTGAAAATGCCGGACCGCAACGGCAAACTCGCCGATGTCGTGCTCGGCTACGACGGTGCTGGCGGCTACATTGCCGATAAGAGCTACTTCGGCGCGCTCGTGGGCCGCTACGGCAACCGCATCGGCCACGCGCAATTCGTGTTGGATGGCAAGACCTACAAACTGGCTAAGAACAACGGTGAGAACACCCTCCACGGAGGCCTCAAGGGCTTTAACAAAGCGCTGTGGGCCGCGAAACCGCTGGCCGTCAAAGATGGCCAGTCATTGCAGCTTTCCTACCTCAGCAAGGATGGCGAGGAAGGCTTTCCCGGCAATTTGAAAGTCACGGTGACCTACACGCTCACCGATACCAACGCATTAAGAATCGTCTATACCGCTACCACCGACAAGAAAACCGTCGTCAATCTCACCAACCACGCTTACTTCAATCTCGCCGGCCAAGGCTCCGGCGATATTCTCGGCCACCTGCTCATGATTAACGCCGACCAGTTCACTCCGGTGGATTCCGGCTTGATTCCCACTGGAGAGCTCCGGGATGTCACCGGCACTCCCTTTGACTTTCGTAAACCCACGGCCATCGGCGCGCGCATCGATCAGGATGATGAGCAATTAAAGCTCGGCGGCGGCTATGACCACAACTTCGTCTTGGGCATGCCGATGGATCACGTAGAATCCCTGGCCGCGCGCGTTGTCGAGCCCACCTCCGGCCGCGTCATGGAAGTCTGGACCACCGAGCCCGGCATCCAGTTTTACACTGGCAATTTTCTCGATGGCAAAACTCTCGGCAAAGGTGGCGTGACCTATCCGAAGCGCAGTGCCTTGTGCCTGGAAACCCAACACTTTCCTGATTCTCCCAACCAGCCGAAATTCCCCTCCGTGGTCCTGAACCCCGGCGATCGCTACCACACCATCACTACGTACAAGTTTTCCGTTGAAAAGTGATGGCTAAACGGCTGGCGACGGAATCCCGGTAAGTGCCTGGCCGAGGGTCTTACAAATGAAGGGGTGCCCTGGTAACAGTGGTTACCGGGATCGGACGAGGTGGTGCACAAATCCTGTTAAACCTGTTTATCAACGCTATCAGATTGGGACAGTCCTGATCGGTGATCGCTGTGAATTTCAAGCCGAGGCCGCCGTTGGGAATGGCGTAGCGGACTACCGCTTCGGCGCGGATCTGCCCTTCAGGAACGAGAAACTCGAGTTGCACTTTCTCCCCCTCGGAGCGAGGGATCGGGGTAGAGAGGAACACTCCACCCACGCTGAGGTCGCAGACACGCGAAACATCTTCGACTCCTCCGCATCGCCAGCAGACCCAGACATCCCTAAACGTGTCAATTCGGGAAACGACTCTTCTAGAGTACAGAGGTCCCACCAACCGTGTGGCTGCCACAGTCGACCCCCTGGGCCTGGGGAATTGAGGGCGTGGTTAGAGGAGGGAACCACGCGCCCTCAAGGCTCCGGCGAAAGATAGAGGCAAGTATCGGACGCGTCAATCCGGTAAATACCCTAAAGCGGTACCGGAGAATCTACCGAAGCGCAGATACGCGGGAGCGAGTTAGCCCGCTGCCGATACGGCGGCGAGGCACTGCATCTAGCGAGCTAGGTTGGGGAAGCCATGCCACAGATGCCCGGGCGCCTTGGCAACGTCAACAGTTTCAAGGACATAGGCGAAGTTATGTCCTTGGCGCACGAGCTTTTAAGGAGGGCACGGGCCCGGAAAGGTTGCGCTTGGCCTCGGGACTCTTTGGTGTCCAGTCCTCGGGGGGAAAGGCCACGCGCCAGAAACGCGGGGCAGGCTTCAGAAACTCGATGCCCACTTCAACTTTGGCTTCGTACGTCCGTGCGACCTCGACGACTTTGGCTTGAAGCTCTTCATGCGATTTGATATTGCGGACGGTGATGGACTGACCGATAGCGACTTTCTCGGCTAGGAATATCAGGGCGCCGTGGGCTTTGACGACGGAAGTGATGGCTTCTTCGGAAAAACGTTTCCTGTCGCGGCCGTCCCCAGCGACAAGAATTCTCACCGAGAGCATGACGCGTTGGCTGCGCCGCTGGTTGGTATATTGGTTCAAGCGCGTGGGAATGGTCTTTTCACCCTTTGGTTCTGGCTATCGGCATTTGGAGAGGTTTCCTTGAGCAATGGTCGGAGCAATTCGGCTGCCAACACGTGGGGGGAAAGCAGGAAGATTAGAAGACCCTAAGAACAGCAGCCCGGCCATGCAGAAATGAGGTTGGCGGTCGGGGCCGTTCTAGTTGACAATCCCATAGCATGAACGGATTCTCTGGATTGCGAGTCCTGGCGCTCGAGAGCCGCCGGGCGCCAGAACTTGCGAAATTGATTTCCAACTACGGCGGCGAACCGGTGCTTGCGCCGGCGATGCGCGAAGTGCCTCTGGAATCGAACCAGGAAGCTTTGGCATTTGCGGCGGCGCTCTTCGCTGGCGAATTCGACATGGTCATCTTCTTGACCGGGGTCGGCGCGCGGGCGCTTCTTAGCGTTGTCGAGACCTGCTACAAACGCGAGGACTACATCGCGGCTCTCGATCGCGTCAGTGTCGTGCCGCGCGGGCCGAAGCCCATTGCCGTTCTGCGCGAACTCGGCGTGACCCCGGCGATCACTGTTCCGGAACCAAATACCTGGCGAGAGCTACTTCTGGCGCTCGATGAAGCGGGTGTCTCTCGCGAGCAGTTGCGCTTGCGCGGGAAACGCGTAGCGGTACAGGAATACGGCGTATCCAATCCGGAATTGTTGAGCGGGCTTCGAGAGCGCGGAGCAGTGGTTACTCGCGTCCCCATCTATCAGTGGGCGTTGCCGGAAGATCTTGCCCCTCTGCAAGCGGCCGTCGAAGCCCTTGCCGCTGGCCAAATTGACGTTGTGCTCTTTACCACCAGCGTGCAACTGGCGCACCTTTTGCAAGTTGCCGCGGAGATGAAACTGGAAGAATCGATGCGTTACGGCCTGGGCCGCGCGATCGTAGCTTCGATTGGGCCGACCACGTCCGAAGAACTGCGGCGGCGTGGAATTCGAGCCGACCTCGAGCCAACACATCCGAAAATGGGATTTCTGGTGAAAGAAGCGGCAGAACAATCCCAAGAACTGCTCCGCCGAAAACGACAGGAAAGTGCTTCCGCCGGTTAAAGCAAACTCGTTACGAAGAGACTCATCTGAACCACTCAGCGCGAGTTTGCGCCCGCTGCGGCTCCCACCCCAATGGCAGCGCCGGAAATCAGTGTAAACGCGACGCCCGCTTGGGCGAGAGCTTCTGCTACTTCGTCAGCAAAAGATTGCGCCGGTTCGTTCGCCACGAGCCGAACGACTTGATGTCCTTCTCGGGCCGCCGAGACAAGCAAAGAATTAATTTTTTCGTCCAGATTTTCTGCTTCCACGGCAAGTTTATGGACGTTGCGGACCTGCGTCGAAGCCGGGAGCAGATTGAGAATCTCAGAGGAGACGGAGTCGTCATGCAAAACGACCTCCGCGGCCCGGAGTATAGACACTGCTTGGGCGGTAAGGAGTTCGGGATCTCCTGAACCGCTTCCCATTAGATAGACTGTACCCTTCATGGTCGGCATTTGCATTGGATCGAACCCTGCCACTGGCATAAGCCAGCGCCCTTCTGGCAGCGGCGGCGGAAAACAACCCGCCCACTGCCAATACCTCAACCAGACCTTAACACCAGGGGGGACCGGCGGGTTCGTTGAATTATGAATTGTATGAATCGATATTTTGAATAGCGAAGGTGCCAAATGGGCTGGGAAGGGATTATGTCGAAGTTCAGCCCGACCGTTTCGATTGGCGCCGAGTCTTGAGGAAAGTTTCGAAGGCTTGTTCGGAGGAGGCTTCGTGGAGCAGGCGCTTGCGTTCCTCGGGATCCATCTCTGTGGCATGAAGCTTGGCGCGAGCCTCGCCTAACTGGGCGAGCCATTCCTCATATTCCGGACCAAACTGACCTTCGAGCTTTTTTCTGAGGCGTTGGGCAAGCGCGGGGCTTTGCCCAGCAGTGGAAATGGCGATCTGCAGCGCACCACGCTGAACGACCGAGGAATAGTAAAAGTCAGAAAGCCGAGGAACATCCACGATGTTGCACAGAACGCCGCGGCGAGTCGCCTCTTCGAAGATGCGTTCGTGAAGTTCGCTGGAAGAAGTGGCCGCGACAACCAAGAACATTCCGTCTAGATCGGCTGGTTGGAAAGGTCCCTGCCGCCATGCGATCGTTTGCGATTGTGCCCAAGAGCGGACTTGCGGGGTTACCTGGGGCGCCACGACGCGCACTTGAGCGGCGGCGTCCATGAGACTGGCGATTTTGGATTCACCGACGGCGCCTGCTCCGACCACCAGGCAAGGGCGGGCTGAAAGCTTGAGGAACATAGGGAAGAGCTTTTCAGGTTTCATGCTTTCAGTTAGGGTGCCCCTCGCGGAAGCCTGGACATGAAGTCCATAGGCCAATCTGAGATCTCATTGTACTCAGGGTTGCGCCGAGAGGGCGGGGAATTTGGAATTACGAGAGACGCTCGGGGGTCAGCAGGGCGGTCATTTCGAGCACGCGGCGGTAGTAATCGCGCTGGGTAAGTTGCGAAGCCGCGGCTTCGTCGATGAGGAAAGTCACCTCGGGATGAAGTTGCAGGGCGGAAGCAGAGACCGCGGAGCTGATGGGGCCTTCGATGGACTTGGCGACGGCAGCGGACTTGGAGACGCCCGTGGCGAGCAAAAGTATTTTGCGTGCTTCCAAGATCGTGCCGATGCCCATGGTAATGGCACAGCGCGGGCTCTCCTCGCCAGGAGCGAAGGATTTCGAATTGTCGTCCAGCGTTTCCTTGCTGAGAACTTTCAAGCGCGTGCGTGAACCGATACTGGAAGTGGGCTCGTTGAATCCGATGTGGCCGTTACGGCCGATGCCCAGGAGCTGGAGGTCGATTCCGCCCGCTTTGCGGATGGCCTCTTCGTAGGAAGCGCAGTACTGATCGTAATTGGCGCTGATGGTTCCGTCGGGAATATGGATGTTGCGTTGATCTATATTGACGTGCGCGAAGAGATTTTCCCGCATGAAATGATGAAAACTTTGCGGATGCGAGCCTGGAAGTCCGAGATATTCATCGAGATTAAAGGTAACGACGCGCGAGAAATCGAGGGAGCCTTGTTTGTGAAGAGCTACGAGATGTTTGTAGACGCCTACCATGGTGCTGCCGGTGGCCAAGCCAAGCGTCAAAGCAGGTTTTTTGCGCACCGCGCTGGCGATGAGTTGCGCGGCCTGATGGCTGATCTCTTCGTCGTTACGCTTCAAGATAACCAGCATGGGGCGCCCTCTCTGAGCCTTTCTCTATCTGTGACGGGGAATATATCAGCCACGAAAGAATTTTGTCAGCCTACCGAAAGCGGCGAATGACCAGATTGTGCCGGTCCGAACGATAAAAACCCAGCACGTACATGATGGCCTGGCCTTTTGTGGAGTAGATGACCTGGCGAATGCGCAGCAGGGGATCGCGGCGGGGAATGGAAAGTATGTCCGCGATTCTGGGGTCGGCCGCGGTGGCGTCAACCTCTTCGTCGGCATAGCCAAGATCGATCTTGTAATCGCGTTCGAGAATTCCGAAAAGAGATTCGCGGCCGAGGGGCGCGTCCAAAAGGCCTGGGAAATCAGCGGCGTTGAGGTAGCAGGTTTCCAGGGCGAAAGGCTCACCGGCGGCATGGCGGAGGCGCTCGAGTTTGATGACTTGACTCGTGGGCGGAAGGGAGAGCCGGGCAGCGGCTTCGCTTTCGTTGTCGAGTACTTTGGCGAAAAGCACCTTGGCGCCGGCGGTGAGGCTGCGGCTGGACATCTGCTCGGTATAGCTCATCAATTTATTAAAGTGAATCTTGGGAGCGGCGACAAAAGTTCCGATGCCGCGACGCCGCTCGACGATTCCTTCCTGTTCGAGCGAAGCGAGAGCGTGACGCGCGGTCATCAGACTGACCTGATGAATCTTGGCGAGGTCGCGTTCGGAGGCGACGGCGTCACCCGGATGCAGTTGTCCGGCGTCGATACGCTTGCGTATAACGGCCTGGATACGTTGGTAAGCGGGCAGACCGTTGTGGTACTTCGCTGGCATGCTGTCTCCCGAGTGGGCCCAGGCTCTCTTGGTGGCCGCGGGGTTCGCAGCTGGATCCATCACAAGAACGATATTCGAATCTGATTTTGCTTCAAGGTCGCAAAAGTAGGGGACCCTTATCCTTCCAGGAACCGCAGTGTTATAGAGCGAAATCCGAAAAGTGCTATAGTCCTCTGCCTGGATGTCTTTATAAAACATAAACTTGCGCTTGACAATCGAAATCACGTGCTATATAGCTATACGCAAATACGCCAACGAGCTGGCCCCCGGAGCAGGTTGCTGCGAGGCCCATCGAGCTTCTTCCGAGTCGCGGCAAGACTTGAAGGAGGGATTTGCGTATGAAGCATACCGGCAGCGGGCTAAGCGAAGCGATCAAAAACAGATCCCTGCGAGCAACACCAGCGGCGAGCTACCAGAACCTTGCTGGCGGACTGGCTGACCAGATGATAGGTTTTATCCGGCCGTGCGAGCCGCGCAAGTGCAGCCCGCCTTTCAAGATGGTCATCATCGAAAGACAAGGTGCAGTCGTTTTTGAATGTAAAGTGAGCAAGGACGGAAAAGTGCATCCCGTTGGACTGGTCCGCATGGTCGAGGACTCCCATTTTCCGGCGACCGCATTGCTTACGGACAGCTCGCTCGTTACCCGCACCTTCCTCATCGAGCAAGAGCCGCCCGGCAACAACTGATAGTTGCGTTACGCAGAGCCGCTCTTAGAACCGCCCTTCTAGGGAGGGCGGAGGACAGGGCGCGAGTGGATCTTCTTAGGGAACCTAACTACGGGGAGATGCGCCCGCTTGCAACCAGGCGTGCTCTTGAATTTCGCATTTCCTTTGTAAGAGAAGGTACCTTCCGGTCGCGTAAGCCGTTCAAAAACTTGATTTTCTGAGAGAAGACTAGATAATTAGGTCGGTCACGCCCAGGGCGACGAAACGAATGGTTTGTCCACTTTGCAGCCACCCCAACGCGGAAGAGCTGGTTCAATGCGAGAAATGTTCCACGCCACTCCCGGTTAGCGATCAAACGCTCGGCCCCGCTCTAGCAGGAGGCGGAGGCTGGTCTGTTCCGGCGGGCAATGTAGCCATTGCCGCGGACGCACTGAAGCAGTTGGCCCCAGGGTCGCTTCTAGGGGAAAGATACGAGATCATCCGCTTGCTCGGGCAAGGCGGCATGGGCGCCGTTTACCAGGCGCATGACCGCGAATTGGACCGCCAGGTAGCCCTCAAGGTGATTCGCGGAGACATGGCTGCGAATCCTGAAATCCTCAGAAGATTCAAGCAGGAACTAATCCTGGCGCGGCAGATCACCCACAAGAATGTTATTCGCATCTTCGATTTGGGCCAGGCTGATGGAATCAAGTTCATCACCATGGAATACATCGAGGGCGAAGACCTCCAGAGTCTTCTTAAAGAGAAGAAAAAGATCGCACCCGGCGATGCCGCGAAGATCATCGCGCAGGTTTGCCGGGCTCTCGAAGTAGCGCACGCCGAAGGAGTCATCCACCGGGATTTGAAACCGCAAAACATCATGCTGGACAAGGCCGGGCGGGTCTACGTGATGGATTTCGGGATTGCCCGTTCCACATTTACTTCCAGCATGACGCAGACGGGCGCGCTGATCGGCACGCCCGATTACATGTCTCCGGAGCAGGCCAAAGGCCAGTCCGTCGACGCGCGCTCGGATCTCTTTGCCATCGGCATTATTTTTTATGAGATTCTCAGCGGGCAGTCGCCCTTCAACGCGGACACCACCATGGGCAAGCTCTGGAAGCGAACCAGCGAGCCAGCACGCCCCCTGGGAGAACTGGACAAAACGATTCCGCAGCCACTGAGCGAGATCGTAAAAAAGTGCCTAGAGATTGATCCAGAAAGGCGATTTCGAAGCGCCACTGAACTATTGCATGCCATCGAAGACTGGCAGGGGCCCGGGGCGGGAACGCGAGTCCCGCTGGCCAGAGCCGGCGTGCTGCCCGGATACGCAAAGTGGGTTGCAGCAGGTTTGGCAGTGGTCTTAGTAGTTGCCGGGTTGGCACTGCGGCCGAAATTCAGTTCGCACCCTATTGCGCCGCATGCTCCGGTAACACTGTTGATCGCCGACTTCGACAACAAGACGGGCGACGCAGTCTTTGATGGAACGCTGGAGCCCATGTTGGGCATTGCCCTCGAAGGGGCGCCGTTCATTTCTTCTTACAACCGCGGGCAAGCGAAGAAAATAGGCGCGAGGCTGCAACCTGGGATGACGCATCTGGACACCTCACTCGCCCAACTGGTTGCGGTGCGTGAGGGTGTAAACGTGGTGATCAGCGGATCGATCACCCAGGAGGGAAGCGGCTACACGGTGTCGGTGACGAGCATGGATACCGCAACGGGCAGGTCCATTGTTCAGGAACAGAGAAAGGCTTCCAGCAAACAAGACGTCCTCGCGGCGGCAGGCAAGCTCGCCGAACGAATCCGCAAAGGTCTGGGGGATACCACCCCGGAATCCGCCGAACGGGCGGCGGCAGAGACGTTTACAGCCGCTTCGCTGGAAGCCGCGCATGCCTACGCGATGGGCCAGGAGTTGCAACAGTCGGGCAAGTGGGACGATGCGATGGCTGCTTACAATCTGGCCGTTGAACTCGATCCGGAATTGGGCCGCGCCTACGCGGGATTGGCGGCCATGGATGCGAACATCGGAAAGCGACAGGAGGCGGAAAAAAGCTATCAAGCAGCGATGTCGCGAATCGACCGCATGACCGATCGCGAAAAATACCGGACGCGTAGCGGCTACTACTTGTTGATGCGCAACCAGCCGAAGGCCATCGAGGAATTGACGGCGCTGGTGAAGCAATATCCTTCCGATACGGCGGGCCATGCGAACCTCGCGCTGGCCTATTTTTATCAGCGGGACATGACGAAAGCGCTGGAGGAGCAGAAACGGGCAATCGCGATCATGCCGCAGAGCGTACAGCAGCGCAGCAACCTTTCGTTGTACGCGCTTTACGCTGGAGATTTTGACGACGCGGCCGGCGAAGCGCAGCAAGTTCTGAAGGAAAATCCGAAGTTTGAGGTTGGCGTGCGAACGCTGGCGCTCGCGAAGCTCGCTGCCGGGCACCCCGAAGAGGCGCGGCGGGAATATGACCGATTGATGGCCATGAGTTCGCGGGGTGCTTCGATGGCTACGACGGGTCTTGCCGACCTGGCGCTCTATGAAGGGCGGCTCCCGGACGCCGTCGCTATTCTTCAGAAGGGAATTATTGAAAACGAAGCGAACCAGGACGCTGACTCTCTGTCGTACAATCAGACCACACTGGCACAGACGCTGCTCGCGCTGAATAAGCCAGGTGAAGCGCTGGCAAAGGCTGCGAGCGCGGCAAGCGGCAGGGATGAAGGGATTTTGTACCGCGTCTCCCAGGTCTATTTAGCTGCTGGTCAAGACCAACGCGCATTGACTATTTCCGGCCCGATGGGGCAACGGCTGGAAACAGAACCGCAGATCTACGCGAAGCTGATCGCCGGCGAGACGCAACTCAAAAAGGGAAATGCCCGCGAGGCCATGAATTCTTTTCAGCAAGCGCAAAAACTTGGCGATACATGGCTTGGACATTTTGATCTGGGGCGGGCGTATCTCGATGCGGGAGCGTTCACCGAAGCTTCGTCGGAATTCGATGTGTGCCTCCAGCGGCGTGGCGAAGTAACTTCTGTTTTTCTAGATGATGTGCCGAGCTACCATTATTTGCCTCCGGTTTATTATTACCAGGGACGGGCCCGGGAAGGATTGCAGAGTCCGGGGGCCGTCGAGTCCTACAACACGTTTCTTTCCATCAAAGAAAGAGGCGCTGGAGATCCTCTGGTTGCGGATGCTCAGAAGCGGCTTGCCAAACTGAAATAGGATTCAGGTTAAACCTCAGTTTCTTATTGCTCGAATGGCCAGAGAGCGGACTTCATTCCCGTTCGCTGCTCCTATGGAAAGACCGCTCAGGAGTCTAGAAACGCGGCCAGCTCGGAGTTGAATCGGGTTTGGTCTTCGATATTGGAGAGATGCGCGGCGTGCAATTCGACGTAGCGCGCGCCGAGAATCTTTTGCGCGAGAAAACGCCCGTCTTCCGGGGGCGTGGCTGGATCGTGCGCTCCGGAAATCACCAGAGCAGGCGTGCGAATGGCGCCTACTTGTTCGCGGCAATCGAAATCGCAGATGGCGGCGCAACAAGCGGAATAGCCATCCGGGTTTGCTTCTTCGATCATTTTCATGGTTTTTGAAATCACGGCAGGGGATTTCTGGCGGAAAGCGGGCGTAAACCAGCGCTCGACCACTGCCGGAGCGATTGATTTCATGCCGTTTTTTCGAACTGCTTCGATACGGGCGTTCCAGGCTTCCCGAGTTCCAATCTTTGCACCGGTGTTAGAAAGCACTAGTTTATGGAGGCGCTTGGGCGCGTTCATTCCCAGCCACATGCCAATCATTCCCCCCATGGACAGCCCACAAAAATGGACGCGGTCCAGGTCCAATGCATCGAGCAACGCAAGCACATCTTTCGCGAGTAACTCGATCGAGTAGGGGCCTGGTGGAGCTGAGGATTGGCCGTGACCTCGCGTATCGTAGCGCAGGACCCGAAACTCCTTGTGAAACTCGTGGGTTTGCAGGTCCCACATGGAATAATTCGCGCCGAGCGAATTCGAGAACACCAGCCCGGGTGTTCCGCTCTGGCCTTCCAGCACGTAATGAATTCGGGCTTCTCCAGATTTCAGTATGGGCATTGCAGTTATTCTTCTCCGGCAGGAATTTGGCCCCTAGTTGTGTAAGGCTAGACGCGTTCCAGAATCATGGCAATTCCTTGGCCCACGCCAATACACATGGTGCAGAGCGCGTACTTGCCCTTGGTGCGCAAGAGTTGGTAGAGCGCGGTGGTGACAAGACGTGCCCCACTGGCACCGAGGGGATGCCCGATGGCAATCGCGCCACCATTGGGATTGACGTGCGTTGCGTCATCCGCGATTCCTAATTCGCGCAGCACGGCGAGTGCTTGCGACGCGAAAGCTTCATTTAATTCCACGACGTCCATTTGGCCGAGCGACAATCCCGCCTTGGCCAAGACTTTGCGCGTCGCTGGAATGGGTCCCATGCCCATAATTCGCGGAGCAACGCCGGCGGCGGCTGCGGCCACGATCCGGACTCTGGGCGTTAATCCATGCCGCTTGAGCGACGCTTCTGAAGCCAGGAGTAAGGCGCCGGCTCCGTCGTTTACTCCCGAAGCATTTCCAGCGGTGATGGTGCCGTTCGGCTTCACGACTGGTTTCAGTCGCGAAAGCGCTTCCAGCGTGGTGTCCGGCCGGGGATGTTCATCCTCAGCAAAAAGGAGCGGTTCACCCTTCTTTTGCGGGACGGGCACGGCCACAATTTCTTGCTGCAATCTGCCGCTGCGGATGGCTTCGGCGGCGCGTTGCTGGCTCCGCAGCGCGAACATATCCTGATCGGCGCGCGAGATGCGAAATTCTTCGGCGACGTTCTCGCCGGTTTCCGGCATGGAATCAACGCCATACTTTGCTTTCATCAGTGGATTTATGAAGCGCCAGCCGAGGGTGGTGTCTTCCATTTTCACGGAGCGGGAATAGGCGCTGTCGGATTTGACGACGACAAAGGGCGCTCGCGACATGCTTTCGACGCCTCCGGCAATCATAAGATCCATCTCGCCGGATTTGATGCCGCGTGCGGCGCTCGCAATGGCCTCCAAGCTGGAACCGCAAAGGCGATTAACCGTGCTGCCCGGCACTTCCTTCGGCAGCCCCGCGAGCAAGAGCGCCATGCGGGCGACGTTGCGATTGTCTTCGCCGGCTTGGTTGGCGCAGCCGAAGATAACATCGTCCACGGCGCTCCAATCAACGCTTGGGTTACGCTCGACGAGGGCCTTGAGGGGAATCGCGGCGAGGTCATCGGTGCGAATCGCGGCTATCGTTCCGCCGTAACGGCCGAAGGGGGTGCGGACGGCGTCGCAAAGGTAGGCAGTCACCACGGTTATCCTCGGGATTGCAGCGGACCTATTTTATACGGAAGAGGGGAAATGCGCGCCACAGTCCTTGCGTTGAACCTTTGAGAACCTCGGCCTTAATTTCGGTCGGCGATAAATCTAACCGGTTACCTGCCGAAGAGGAGGTTTGCGGCTGACCAATGCTGGCGGGGATCGCTAGGAAAGAAGCCGACTATCTCGTTGAAAACACAGCATCGGCCCCGGCTCCTTTCCTCCTTCGTTATGGTCCCCAGAGGGGACCATGAGCTACTCGTAGCGGAGGGCTTCTACGGGATTGAGGCGAGCGGCGCGCGCTGCGGGGTAGAGTCCCGCGACGAGGCTGACGGCGATTGCGAAACCGATTGCGAAAAGCGCCAACCACAAAGGGACGAAAGTTATTTTTGTGCCCGGCAAGTTCTGCGTGCGAAGGTAGATGGTGGTGCCCCAATTAAGAGCCTGCCCGATGAGCCAACCGAGCGCGAGACCGAAGAGTCCGCCGAAAAGTCCCATCGCGCCAGCTTCGGCAAAGAAAAGACTGCGCACGTCGTGGTCGGTCGCGCCGAGAGCCTTCCAGATGCCGATTTCGCGGCGGCGTTCGAGGACCGCCATTACGAGGGTGTTGATTATACCCAGAGAAGCGACGGTAAGCGCGAGGCTGCTGAACAGTCCCAGGAAGAGATCAAAGACCCTGAAGACCGTTACGAGAGTTTTGGAAGCGTCAAGCAGTGAAAAGGTTGCAAAGCCGAGTTGCTTGATGGCGGCTTCGACTTGGGGCACATCTTTTGGCGAATGAACACGCACAGTCATTGCTATGTAGGAAGGTTTCCCGGAATTGCCGGACACGAAGACTTGCAGATCATCGGGCTGCGCAACGTGGAGTTGCTCGGCGGTTTTGAGGGGGAGATAAACGCGCGCTCCGCCGAAGCCGCCAATGCCCGCCGAAGGGTCCGATTCAATGACGCCGACGATGCGAAGTTTCTTCTCGCGGGGGGCAATGGTAATTCCACCCGGCGTTCCCGAGCCTATCATGCTGTCCAAAAGATCCTCATCGCTTGCGTTTTTCGGAAGGGCAGCTCGTTCCGCGTAACGCAAGATCAAATCCTTACCAATAAGGGAGGAAGGCTGATCCGTGAGCAGTTTTGCAAAATCAATTTGGAGAATGGCTTCTTCCGCGCTTGGCGAAGAAAAAAAGGCGCCGGTCATGCCATCAAAGGCGCCGCTGGTGCGGGAAGAATCAGAGAGTCCGAGAACCGCAGTCGACTCCGACTTACCGGCGTAGCGCACTTCAGTGACGAATCGGATTTGCGGGTAGACCTCAGTTACGTTGGGGAGCTTGCTCAATTGCTGGCGCACGTCATCGTCTAGGGGGCGAGTGTTCTGCTTTGGGGCTGATTCTGCCGAGGGCGGGCGCCCCGGACCGCGGAAATTCCGTTGCGAGGTGACAAATACCGCATCGAACAAGCCGGAGCGCGTGAGGCGCGACGAGGCCAGCGTCTGCAGCCCAACGCCCAGGGAAAGCATAGCTACCAGAGAGGCGACACCGACGGCGACGCCTAGAGTGGTGAGCGAGTTGCGAAGCACTGCCTCGCGCAAATTGCGCACGGCCAATTCGCTAAGATCGCGAGTTTTCACCGTGGCGCTCCGTCGCTGACGAGCTTTCCGTCGGAGAGCAGCGCGATGCGATTCGCGAACTTCTCGGCCAGCGGCCGTTCGTGCGTAACCATGATGATGGTCATCCCCAGGGAATCTTGAATTTCTCGCAGCAAGAGGAGAATCTGTTCGCCGTTCACGCTGTCGAGATTTCCTGTCGGTTCGTCTGCAAAAAGAATCGCCGGACGATTCACGAGCGCGCGCGCCAAACCGCCGCGTTGTTGTTCGCCGCCGGATAGCTCGCTAGGCCGGTGGCGTCTCCTGGCTCCCAGCCCCACACGCTCGAGCGCTTCACCGACTCGCGACGCCCGGTCATGGCGGTCCACTTCCGCCAGCCGCAGAGGCAACTCCACATTTTCCTCGAGGGTCATGCGAGGAAGCAGGTTAAACGATTGAAAAACCATGCCGACGGTTTCGCGCCGATAGCGCGCAAGATCGTCGGGTGGCAACTCGGCCAAGTTGCGTTCTTGGACGCGGATCGCGCCGGAGGTGGGGCGGTCGAGCCCGGCCATCATGCTTAAAAGGGTGGATTTGCCGGAGCCCGAACTGCCCAGGAGGGCGATGAATTCGCCCTTTCGGATGTTAAGGGAGACGGCGTCGACGGCGCGAATGACGGTTTCGCCCAGCCGATATTGCCGCGACACACTCTGGGCTTGAAGGAAGAAGGTGGCAGTGGGCATGGTTGGGCCGCTCAATTGTATTACGCAAAAAGGACGCAGATGTTACGAGGTTGTCCGGCACCATAAAGAAAATTGCGATTACCGGGTCGCGCGAACCAAAGCGAGTGCCCAGTCGGCCCGCAAAGGTTCGAGAGCGTTGCTGGGCGAGAAATGTTCGAAACTACTTTTGTTTTACGGTTAGAGGCTGAAGCAATTTGAATTCGAGAGGCGTCTCGGCGGTTAGCGTAATGTCGCGATTGCCCGTGAGTCCCGCGCCACCGGTACCTGCAGCCGCGCCGATCAACGCTCCGATCGCAGCGCCCTTGCCGCCACCGGCGATGGCCCCGATACCCGCTCCGCCAGCAGCGCCACCGCCGACCATGACGGCAGTACGCTTGCCTTTGCCTTTGCTGGACATGGTGGCGGCAGAAGTCTCGATTTCGTGATCCTTGCCGTGGACTGTGACGCTCGTGAACTCGAGAGCAAGTGCGGCGCCGCCTTTGAATCGGCCGGCAGCTTTTGCCTCTTTCACGACCCCCTCAACGCGGGCGCCTTTGGGGATGGCGACCTTTCCTGCGACCTCGATGGGGGACTCGACTGTCGCCGTGAACTTGTCTCCAGGTTTGCTGGTTTTCGAACTTATGCTTTCATCTAAAACGACAGGAATCACGGTATCGGCGGGCACGACTAGAGGTTTCGGTTCGAGAACCTTCTTCACGGCATTGTTCGCCGTTTCCGCCATCGACGGAGTCGAGTTGGCGTCCGGGGAGCTGGATTGTTGATCGGCCGGCTTTTGGCACCCGGCCACCAGTGCACCAAGGGAAATGGCGGACAGCGAGATGGTTCGGAGACAGCGATTCATCAAATCCTCCCTCAGGCTGGAACCTCTATTCTAATACGTTCATGCAACTTGAAGTCAATTTAGGCTGAGAACTTCTTTTTTTCAATTTGAAACCTTATCTCATTTTACGAAAAGTCTCGAAAAAGCCGCTGAAGGAATCGATCCGTTGGCCGATGAAGCGTTGGAGTGCACCTCGGGCCACTGGAGAATGAACCGTGTCTGGCGGCGCTGCGCACAACTGGAATTGAATTGTTATTCACTGAGGTTGTTTTTGAGTACAGCCTCGCGCCCAGTTTGCTATTCTACGCCGCGTGAAACCCCTCTTCCTGATTGACACCGATACCGCTTCCGATGATGCGGTGGCTTTGATCATGGCGTTGCGTTCTCCGCAGGTACGCGTGCGGGCGATCACAACCGTCGCTGGGAACGTTGCCGTTCAGCAGGCCACGCGCAATGCGCTCTATACGGCGGAACTTTGCGGCTCGGACGTTCCCGTATACATGGGTGCGGCAGAACCACTGAACCGCCCGCACCAGAGCGCGCATTGGTTCCATGGCCGCGACGGCTTGGGAGACCACGGCTATCCGCCTCCAAAAAGGTCCCACGAAAAATTGCCCGCGCTCGAAGCAATTATTTCCACGATCGAGGCTCATCCGGGACTGGTCTTGGTGACCCTGGGACCGCTCACCAATGTTGCGTTGGCGCTGCAGCTGAATCCCAGCATTGCGGCAAAAGTTGGCCGCTGCGTGATCATGGGTGGCGCGCCGTGCTGCGAAGGAAACGTGACGCCGGCCGCCGAATACAACATCTGGTGCGATCCCGAGGCGGCGCAAATCGTTTTGCGCAGCGGGCTTCCCATCGAGTTGGTGGGCTGGCATCTCTGCCGCGGCGAGGCCGCATTGAATCTAAAGGACATCAAGCAAGTGCTGAGCCTCGGCACGCCGCAGGCGCGCTTCGCCATCGAATGCAACAGCCGGGCTAAAGAAGCGTATTTCGAGCAGACTGGCGAACACGGTATATCGTTGCCGGACCCCGTGGCCATGGCCATCGCGCTAGACCCGACTATCGTCACCGAGCAGAGCGAACATTATGTGGATGTGGAGACCTCCAGCGAATTGACGCGAGGGATGACCGTGGTGGATCGCCTGAACGTCGCAGGGAATGAGCGCAATCGGGCCATTTGGAGGCCCGTTCTAGAGCGCGGGAAGAAAGGCAAGGTTTACTGGACCATCGACAACCAGAAATGGAAAAAGGCCCTTTATGCCAGGCTTCGATAGCTCTATCAGGCACTACCTGGCCGCGAGTGCAGATGCCATTCAAGTTATTCAATTTACAAGAGTTAGGTCGCGTTTGGTCCTGCGGACTGGGCCAGAAGCACCATGGAGGGCAACTTCTTTCCCATTGCCGTGTTCTAGTCCATAGAAGCATTAATATGGTGTTACGCTCCCAGTGGCCAGAGCGTCTCATTAGCAGCAGGCCACAGCGGCCAATGTCCAGCCAAAGAACCGAGGATTCGTCATGAAGACGATGACTATTACCGGTCGGAGCAGCTTAAGCCTGCTGCTGTTTATCGCCGGTCTTTTGAGTTTTGCCGCGCCGAAGGCGAGCGCGGATGAAGAGAAAGATCCGCCCACGCGCGTTGCGCGCATCAGCTATTTGGATGGTTCGGTTTCGCTACAGCCCGGCGGGCAAGGGGATTGGGGGGCCGCCGCCAAGAACCGCCCTGTAACCATTGGCGACAAGCTTTGGGTGGATAAAGATTCCCGCGCCGAATTGCAAGCCGGGACGGTTTCTATCCATCTTGGCAGCATGACCGCGCTTTCCTTCCTGAACCTTGATGAGGGCATCACGCAAATGCGCCTTGCCGAGGGCAGTGTCAACTTTCGCGTCAGCGAACTGCGCGAAGGCGATCTGGTCGAGGTGGACGCACCCAATATGGCGTTTACCGTGAAGCAAGCGGGAGCGTTCCGCATTGATGTAGACGAAAGCGGTGACTCCGCGCGCGTGACGGCGATTCGTGGCGAAGGCGAAGTGACCGCCGGAGGGAAGACTTTTCCAGTCCACGCCGAAGAGCGAGGCGAATTCACGGGCACGGAAAACAACATTCAATCCCATTTTGAAAGAGCGCCCGGTCCGGACGGACTTGACCATTGGGCCGATGAGCGCGACCGCAAAGAAGACAATTCCGTTTCCGGAAAGTATGTATCTAAGGACATGGATGGTTACAGCGATCTGGATGAAAACGGTACGTGGCAGAATGAGCCGGAATACGGCCACGTCTGGTATCCCAACGAGGTTGCGCCGGACTGGGCGCCTTACAGCTATGGTTCCTGGAACTACGTTGGCCCTTGGGGCTGGACCTGGGTTGGCTATGAGCCATGGGGCTTTGCGCCGTACCACTATGGACGCTGGGCATTTATTGGCAGCCGCTGGGGGTGGTGCCCGGGCGCGTTTTATGGGCCGGCGATTTACGGGCCCGCTTTTGTGGGCTTCTTTGGTGGCGGTTTCGGATTTGGAGTTGGGTGGTTCCCGCTGGGCTGGGGTGAGCCGTTTTTCCCGTGGTACCACAGCCGCGGCGGGTACATCCGCAACATCAACATCCACAACACCTACATTCGCAACGTGAACGTATTTAGTTCGCGCAATTTCAATTACGCTTACGCGCATAACGTGCGGGCGGTGACCACGGCGAATCGCAACGCCTTCACCAACGGCCAGCTCATCAACCGCGGAGCGAGCGGACGCGTCACGGAAGCTTCCTTGAGGGGCGCGCATGTGACCAACTCCGTTGGGATCAAGCCGACCGAACACAGCGCACTTGGCTCGGTAAACGTTCGGTCACATGTTGCCACGCCACCGGCTGCCGTCCAGAACCGTGCGGTAGTTGCTCGCACGGCGCCCGCACAAGCGGCATCCCATGTGCCCGTGCACACCGTTAACAGCGCTCGATTGGCTCCGGGCCGTACCGGCGCTGCAAATGCGCCATCCCACAACGCGGCGGCGACACCGGGGATGAATGGGCGACAGCAAGGACTGTCCGAGAGCAGACCACCTTCGGCGGCGACGAACTCGAACCATCCATCCGGAGCTGTGGCTGGTAACACTGGTTCGCAGCACGCGGGCAATAACGCGCGCACTTGGGAAGCGCAGGGAAATACCAGTGACCGCGGCCGTCCGCCAGCTGGTTTCGGAAGCTCGACCCGGTCGGAAAACTCTCCGGCTCAATCGGCGCGCAACAACGAAGCTAATCGTCCACCGTGGGCGCGGCAAGGCGCCCAGTCTTCTGGCCCCAACGGCCAAGCCTCACGGCCTTCGTCGCCCAACTACAATAGCAATCGCTCAAACAACAACGGGCGCTCCTACAGTCCGCCGCCGACACGTTCTTACTCAGCGCCGCGGACTTATTCCGCGCCGAGCCGCAGCTATCCTGCTCCGTCGCGCCCCTCCGCACCGAGCCATTCGGCTCCGTCGCACTCTTATTCCGCACCTAGCCATACCAGCGGCGGAGGCGGCAGTCGCGGAGGTGGTGGTGGCGGAAGCCCACATGGTGGCGGTGGATCGCACGGGCACCGCTAGTCTTCTCATTTCCTAATCGATAAAAGAGCCCGCCCGAATCGTCCGGGCGGGTTTTTTCTTTTTTCGGCATCGACGAACCTCAAGCGCAAATTTCCGCTCTTGCACTCCACGAGATTCCCACCAGTCATCGGCGTGCTGTTTGCACAACTCTTCCACCCGGCAAGGGTTAGATGAATGGAAGTGTTCGTTCCTGGCATTTGCTGTTTCGACATGGGGAAGGTGCGCGGCAAATGCTGAAAAACGAGCAAGTGCTAGTGTTTAGAGTACGAACCGGCCATCACCAAGGAATGGGGCATGACGCGGTCCAGGTCAACGCCACCCGCTCGGGTTTCAGGAGAGATTCCGACATGAGAAAATACGCACTGAAATTTGCGAACCTCCTCAGCATCGCGCTGGCGCTCGCACTCTTTACGCCGCAGCGCGCCGCCGCCGATGATGACGAAGACCCGCCGAGCCGCGTCGCGCGCCTCAGCTACGCGCACGGAACCGTTTCGTTCAACCCCGCGGGTACCGACGACTGGGTTTCCGCGGTCGTGAACCGCCCCATGACTACCGGCGACAAACTCTGGACCGACAATGACTCGCGCGCCGAGCTGCACCTCGGCTCCGCGGCGATTCGCCTTTCCAGCAACACGGGCTTTTCGTTTCTGAATCTAGACGACCACATGTCCCAGATTCGCGTTACGGAAGGAACCCTGAACGTTCGTGTCCGGCGCCTCGAAGGGGACGAAGCTTTCGAGGTTGATACACCGAACCTCGCTCTCTCCATTCTTCGCCCCGGAAATTACAAGATCAATGTCAACGAAGCAGGCGATACCACCGTCGTTCTGGTTCGCGAGGGTGAAGGCGAAGTCACCGGTGGCGGTTCCGCTTATACCGTTCACCCGAAAGAAGTCGGCACTTTTTCCGGGACTGACCAACTAGACGCCGACGTAGAGGGATTGGGCGATGACGGGGACGATTTTGACTCTTGGTGTGGTGACCGCGACCGCCGCGAAGATCATTCCACGTCTTCTCGCTACGTTTCCACCGACGTCATTGGTTACGAAGACCTGGACGACAACGGCGGCTGGCGCCCGGTGCCCGAATACGGCACGGTGTGGTTCCCACACGTCACGGTCGTCGGCTGGGCCCCTTATCGCTATGGGCATTGGGCTTGGATTTCTCCCTGGGGCTGGACTTGGGTTGATGATGAGCCGTGGGGTTTTGCTCCTTTCCACTACGGCCGGTGGGTTGTCGTTGGGGGCGTGTGGGGCTGGGTGCCGTGCCCGCCGCGTCCCGTCGGAGTCGTTTATGTTCGACCGGTCTATGCGCCTGCGCTGGTTGCGTGGGTCGGCGGTCCGCACTTCAGCGTGGGCATCGGAATCGGTGGCGGCGGAGTCGGCGTAGCGTGGTTCCCGCTCGGTCCGCGTGACGTGTATTGCCCGTCCTATCACGTCAGCCAGCGCTACGTAGAAAACGTCAACATCTCCAACACCACGGTCATCAACCAGACCCACATCACCAACGTCTACAACAACGTTTACGTCAACAAGACCGTCAACGTGACCAACGTCACCTATCAGAACCAGACAGCTCAGAATGCGGTTACTGCAACGTCGCATCAGGCGTTTACGTCGGCGCAGCCGGTGAGCCGCAATATGGTGAAAGTGGATGCTCGCGAAGTGGCTTCCGCTCCGGTCGCGCCGCTGACGCCCGGCGTTGCACCGCAACAACGCAGCGTTCTCGGTGCTGGCGTATCTGCTTCCGTCAAGCCGCCGGCGGCTTCTTTCAACCGTCAAGTCGTGGCAAAGAACACACCACCTCCTCCGCCCGTTTCCTTCGCCAAGCAGCAGCAAGTCATTCAGGCCAATGGCGGCAGGCCGCCGGCTGTCTCTCAGATTCGTCAAGTGCAGACCGAGAGCGCGCAGCAAGCTCGCTCGAACGTCAAGATCGCTCCGCCAGCCCAACCAGGCAACGCGCGAAACGTTCAGCAGAATCGGCCTGCCGGCAACTTAGAGAACAACCAGGGCAATGCGCGGAACAGCAGCAATCGCACGCCATCGGTGAACAATTCCACTCCCGCGAATTCGTCAAACCGGCCGGGGAATCCTCCGGCTAATACCGGAAATGCTCCGTCGAACTCCGGCAGTTCGAAGGCTTACAACGATCGTCCGCCTGCCTCGCGGCCAAACAACATCAGCAACGTAAATTCCAAAGTAAACCCGCAGCTCGACCAGATACATCAGCAGCAGCTCGACCAACTTCGCCAAAAACAGGACCAGGAGCGCCAAAAGGTCGAGCAACAGCAGCAACAGGAACGCCAAAAGGCGCAGCCAGCCGCTGACGAAGCCAGGCAGCAACAGCTCAATCAGAAACACGAGCAGCAGCTCCAACAGCTCGAACAGAAACACGATCAAGAGCAACAGAAGCTGCAACAAAAACAGCAGCAGGAAAAGCAGAAAGCCAAGCCGGCCGACAAGCCGGCGAAGAAGGAAGAGAAACCCAAGAGCAAGTAAGTACGCGCTCTCTAGAAAAGCTTCAAGCGGGACTTTTGCTAAGTGCAAAGGCCCCGCCTTTTTTATTTTGCGTCGATATTTGGCGCCTGGTAGCGCGCGGCGGTGCCGCCGCTAGGCTAGTAGTCAATTTTCGTTAGTGAAAGCTCTTGCCGTGTCGCGTAAGATTTCTCTTCCTCGCTCATGGCCAAGCGTCCCATTTCCCGCTCGCCTGCAAAGCCAGCCCATGCTTCGATCGAGCTGTTTCGCCTGCCTGGATTGCCGGAGATTCGCCTCGGCGACGACCTCTCCGAACGAATTGCAAACGCCGCTCGCAAAGCGCGCATCTTTTTCGAAGACGGCGACATCCTGGTCATCGCGCAGAAAATCATTTCCAAGGCCGAAGGCGCGGTCGTTCGCCTCGCAACGATCCGGCCTTCTCCTCAAGCTCAAGCCATCGCTGCGCGCTTGAAGAAAGATCCGCGAGCCGTGGAAGTCGTTTTGCAACAGTCGCGGCGGATTGTACGCAGCGATCATGTGTTGATTGCCGAGACGCGTCACGGCTTCGTCTGCGCCAATGCTGGCGTTGACCATTCCAATGTTCCCGGCGAGGACGTTATAACCGTGCTTCCCCGGGATCCCGACCTGTCCGCCAGAAATATCGCTGCCGCGCTTCGGGAAAAAACGGGCAAGCGCATCGCCGTCATCATCAGTGACACTTTCGGACGCCCCTGGCGCCTGGGCTTGACGGATGTGGCCATTGGGGCGTCGGGCGTCCCCGTTCTTCACGATTTGCGCGGCACTCGCGATCGCCACGGCAAGCCTCTTACGGCCACGGTGCTGGCCATCGCCGACGAACTTGCCTCAGCCGCCGGCCTCTTGATGCGCAAATCCGAAGGCTCACCGGTTATCCTAATTCGCGGCTTTCGCTACAAGCCCTCCTCGGATCCCGCCGCCAAGATCATCCGTCCCGCCGAAGAGGACCTCTTCCGCTAGCTTCCTATGTGTTCTCTCTGTGTCTTCCGTGCTCTCTCCGTGTTAAATTCCTTACCTAACGCTGGCAACTGCGCAACATGCAAACTACACTCTATCCTCTGACCCGCGAAGAAGCCCTCCAGCAAGCCGCGCAATCTCCATGGGATGAATTATTGGCTGCCGCCACCGAACTTCGCGCTCAAGGCAAGGGGAATGTCATCACCTTTTCGAAAAAAGTTTTTATCCCATTGACCACTCTTTGTCGCGACTATTGCAGCTACTGCACGTTTCGCAAAGACCCCGGCCATCCCGGCGCGCACTTCATGACTCCGGGCGAAGTCCTGGCCCTCGCCGAACGCGGCCGCCAAGCAGGCTGCAAGGAAGCGCTCTTCAGCCTCGGCGATCAACCCGAAAAGATTTTTCCCGAAGCGCGCGAATTTCTCCGCACGCAGGGCTTCACGCGCACGCTCGATTATCTCGCTGTGATGTGCGAACTCGTCCTGGAAAAAACCGGCCTGCTCCCGCACGCCAATCCCGGCGTCATGGATCGCGCCGCTCTCGCGCGGCTGAAGGATTCCAACGCCAGCGTCGGTCTGATGCTCGAAAACGTCAGTCCGCGCTTGATGCGCGACGGCCTCCCGCACGCCAAAGCTCCGGACAAAGTGCCTGCACTGCGGCTCCGCACCATTGCAGAAGCAGGCCAACTCTCGATCGCTTTTACCACGGGAATTTTGATCGGCATCGGCGAAACCATGGAAGAGCGCATCGACTCGCTCCTCGCCATTCGAGCGCTCCAGGAAAAATACGGCCACATCCAAGAAGTAATCATCCAGAATTTCCGCGCCAAGCCCGAAATCCCCATGGCTGCGCACCTCGAGCCATCCCTAGAAGACATGCTTCGCACCATCGCTCTAGCTCGCTTGATCCTCGGCCCGCAAATGAACATTCAAGCTCCGCCAAATTTGAGCTACGGCGATTTCCCTCGCCTCCTCGAAGCCGGCATCAACGATTGGGGCGGCATTTCGCCGGTCACTAAGGATTTCATCAATCCCGAAGCCGCCTGGCCCCAAATCGCTCGCTTGCGGGCGGAGACCGAGTCCCGCGGCTTCATTTTGCGCGAACGCCTCGCGCTCTATCCGGAATTTGTCGGCCGCGAAAATTTTCTAGCGCCGCGCGTGCGAGCCAAAGCGGAACGCTTGTCAGTCCAAGGAGGCTACGCGACGTAGCGCGGGCTTTAGCCCGGCGTTCCTGGAGTGCGGCGGCTGGCTTGCCCGGAGCCTCGAAGAGCCGCCGTTTTCCCAGCCTGCCAGCACGCGCCATCACCAACCATGCCACCACGCAAAAAAATCACCGCCCTAGCCGGCGGCGTAGGCGCCTCCAAACTCCTCCTAGGCCTCTACGAAGAAATGGACCCAGCCGACCTGACTATCATCGTCAACACCGGCGACGACATCGTCCTGCACGGCGTGAAAATTTCCCCGGACCTAGACATCGTCACGTATACGCTCGCCGGAGTCGTCGATACAAAAAAAGGCTGGGGCTTGCGCGGCGAAACCTTTCACGCCTTGAAACATCTCGCCGGTTTCGGCCGTCCCAATTGGTTCAATCTCGGCGACCGCGACCTGGCCACCCACATCCATCGCACTGCCATGCTGAACGAGGGAAAAACTCTTTCCCAAGCCGCCGACAACATTCGCAAAGCGCTGGGCGTCAAGTCCCGCATCCTTCCAATGTCCGACACTCCTATTCCCACCATCATCGATTCCAACGAAGGCGAGCTGCATTTTCAGGAATATCTAGTCAAGCGCCGCACCGAGCCAGTCGTAAAAGGGATTCGCTTCGCAAATGTGGAATCTGCCCGACCCGCGCCCGGCGTCCTCGAAGCCATTCGGGAAGCCGACCGCGTCCTCATCTGCCCCAGCAATCCGTTGATCAGCATCGGCCCAATCCTCGCCATGCCCGGTGTCCGCGACGAACTCCGTGCCCATAAAGAAAAAGTGTTCGCCATCTGCCCGATCGTCGCCGGTAAATCCCTGAAAGGCCCTTCCGACAAAATGCTCGCCCAACTCGGCCACCAGCCAACCGCTCTTGGAGTCGCCAAACTTTACGCTGACTTCACCGGCACCTTCGTCAGCGATCCCGCCGATAAATCACAATCCGCCGCCATCTCCGCCCTAGGCATGAAAGTGGCGATCCTTCCCACAGTCATGAAAACTCATGCCCAGAAGCGCACTCTCGCCCGAGCCCTGCTCTCCCTCTCGGCTTCTTTGTAGCAGGCAGCATGCCGAGCCCTTGCATTTCTACCCCCCAAGTGCTGCTTTGGCTTGACCGATAAGACAACTCCTATCGAACAGTTCCATTTTGGAACGGAACTTCGTGGAGAATTTAGCTAAGAAACGGGGTGGCTTCGCGTCAGTTCGATTGTGTAAATGGTCTCTGGGGTCTTCCCAACGCTTGGAAGTGACGCAGGGCCTCCCGGGTCATGGCGAGCCAAGAAGGGGGAGGAATACCACAATGCGGCTGGAAAGACTTTACATAGCAACCCTATCCATTTTGCTCGTACCGGTCTTCGCCGCCGCCGGCCCTAGCGGCGGAATGGTCACCGGTAGAGTGACTTATACGGGAACTCCGGCAAAACCCCTGCCCATAAACATGTCCGCGCAGCCGGAATGCGTCAAGTTGTATTCTAAGCCGCTGATGACCGAAAAGGTTGTCACCGGCCCGGGAAATGCGCTCCAAAATGTGGTTGTTTACATATCCGCCGGTCTGTCGGACGCCCCTCCTGTGCCTGCGACTCCGGCGTACTTCGATCAGCAGAACTGCCGGTATACCACTCACGTGCTGGCCTTCCGTGTGGGGCAGGACGTCAACATCGCAAACAACGACCCCTTTAATCACAATATTCACCCGATGCCGAAACTCAATCGCGAGTGGAACAAGATCCAACTGCCAGGAACTCCTCCCTTTACGTACTCCTACGACAAGGAGGAATTCATCCCCATCAAGTGCAACATTCACGCTTGGATGCAGGCCTATTTTGTCGTTCTCAAGACCAGCCATTTTGCGGTGACGGGAGAAGATGGCCAATTCTCGTTGCCGGAGCTTCCCTCCGGAAAATATACAATTACGGTGTGGCACGAGGTCTACGGTACGAAAAGCCAGGAAATTACCATCGCGGAAGGCCAAGCAGTCAAGTTGGACTTCGTCTTTCAAGCAAAACCCTGAAAGCCGAGGCTTCACTTCAAGGGTAGCCCGGTAAAACGAATTCCGGCTCCGTGAACCTTGTAGCGCATATTCAATCCAATCAAAAGCGCTGTCAGCGATTCCACGATGCGAGCGTTTTCCAGCTTTCCGCCATTCAAGGGACGCGCTCCCGGAATTTTGCTGACCAATTCGGACGCTACCTGCTTGGCTTTCTCATCGTCGCTGCACACTAATACGTCGCAATCGACTGGATGATCGCTCGCCAGCGCTTCCGCGCCAAGATTCTGAAACGCCGCGGCCAGACTCACGCCTGGAGGCAAGAGTTCTTTCGTCTGCTCGGCGGCCGAGCCTTGCCAGACGCCAAGCAAGCGCGTTGCCGCGCCGCCAACCGTGGCCGCTAGGGGCACCGTCGTATCAATCACGATCGTTCCCGGCTTCCAAACGCTCTTGAGCTGCTTAAGCAGCGCGGCCACGCCGGAGAAGGGAACCGTCAGTGCGGCGATATCACACGCGACCGCGGCGGAAGGATTGTCCATGCCTTCAATCTGGGCGCTTCCGCTAATGCGTTCGTGCAACTGCCGCGCCGTTTCTTGCGCTCGCGCTGCTTCGCGCGAGCCAATCAAAATGTGTTCCCCGGCTTTGGCCAGCCGATACGCGAGCCCAGAGCCTTCCGCTCCTGTTCCTCCTAGAATTGCGATTTTTCGCGCCATGATGAGTTTCTCTCCGATGCAAATCTATCCGCGCTGCCCGATCATACCGCTGGGCGATCTTTTCTTAGCACCTGCCGCTTCGCATTGGCGGGGGCCACTATGGTATCTTCAAAAACTCCCAAGATGAAAACGCCCCCACTCAACGGGCAGCAATTTCGCAAAGCTCTCGGGCAGTTCGCCACGGGAATTACCGTCGTAACCGTCGAGCGCGCTCCCGGCTCCGTGCGCGGGATGACCGCCAACTCGTTCACTTCCGTTTCCCTCGACCCGCTGCTGATTTTGATTTGCGTCGACAAGCGCGCGGCTATTCTTCCCATGCTGGCGAAGAAGAAACAGTTCGGCGTCAGCGTGCTGAAGGAAGGCCACGAAGCCGTCTCCGAATATTTCGCTAAGGGCGCGCAAACCGCCGAAGCCGAGCAGCGCTTGTCCATTCACTACCGCTGGACCGCCAGCGGAATTCCTGTGCTGGAGGGCACGCTGCTACAATTGAGTTGCAAAGTCGCGGCTTCCCATCTCGCTGGCGATCATACGATTTTCGTCGGGAAAGTGGTCGAAGCGGAAATTCATGAAGGCAAGCCGCTCTTGTACTTCGGCGGCGAATACCATCACGTGGCGCGGCGGCCAACGGTTACCTCGTGAGCGCTGCGCGATTCGAGCCTAACATTTCTCTAGCTCACGGGACGGTTGCTATAAACCGCTTTCTCTCCCGAATGCGCGACTTCGTAGTAAGGCGCCGCCAAACTTTTTAATTGTTCGACGCCTTGGGCATTCGTCGTAAAGAAGAAGATTCTGCCGGGTCCGAGCCAGAGCTTTCTGAACGAAGCGTCGTCTTCAAACACCGGCGGCGAATCCGGGAACAACGACCCGAACCACAAGTCATTCACCCGCCCATTCAGCATGTGCATTTGCACTCCGGTATAGAAATTCACGCTGGAAGCCAATGAATAAGCTCCGTTCACGACGATCAAGTCGCCGGGACGATATTGTTTTTCGATTGCCACCGCGAGTGGTTTCGAGCCGAGCACGGGAGAAAACGTGGTCAGCGACACGTGTACCGCATAAATGAGGACTGTCATCATGGTGGCGAGCGCCAGATTGGCGCGCAGTGGCGAGCCGCGCTTTCGGAAGAACCAAGTGAAAAAAGTTCCACCGAGAAAGCCTACACCGGCCACCATGAGCGGCCAGCGAAACGCGCCCATCGACCTGCCGGTGAGATCAAACATGTGTCCCATGGACAGCTTGTACATCTCGGGGGCTTTGTTCAAGAGATCGCCAAAGTCGTCGTTGGCCGCGACCGGGGGCGTTACCGCAACAATAGCCATCGCCAGAACGAACGCGGCCGCACCCATCACAAACAGTGCGAAAGACATGCGCAAGCCGCTTCGTCGCAAAGCGCTGCCAGGCGGCGAGGCTGCTTCCCGGATGAGCCACATTCCGCACAGCACCGCCAGCGCCGGAAGCACTGGAAGCACATAGTATTCTTGCCTGGTCGAGAAACTGAAGAAAACGAGAACGAACAGCGTCCAAACCGCCAGCAGAAGCGCGGCGCGGGGTTCGTTTTCAAGAGGGCCGCGCCAGCTGCGCATCCGTGCGGGCACCTGGCCGAGACTTTTCAGAACAAAGAAGGTCCAAGGAAAGACCCAGACCAGAACCAAACCCCAAAAGACAAGCAAAGGCACTTTGTCATAGTCCCGCGGGACGCGCATATTCAAGTAGCGGTAGATTTGGTCGTTGATGAAGAAAAACCAGAAGAAGCCTTTGGCTTCGCCCTGCGGCGGATTCCGAAGCGTCGCCAGTACCGGCCAGGGCGCCGCTACGGCCAGGAACACCAGAAACGTGGAAACGGGGCGCAGCCGCAGGAGGTGGCGGAGGTTTCCCGTCAAGAGCAGATACGCTCCGAAAATGGCGACGGGGAAAACAATTCCGATCAAGCCTTTTGTCAGCACGTTCAAGCCGGTCACGACGCCGATGGACCAGCAAAAGAGACGCGAAGGCTGAAGTTGGTCGAGCGTTTTCAGGAAAAGATGAATAGTCACCGTCAGCCAAAAACCGACCATGACGTCGGGAATGTCGAAGCGCGTGTAAATGTAAGGTCCCAGCGCGGTCGCCAGTGCCAAGGCGGCGAAGAGTCCTGCTTCCTCGCCCGCGATCTCTCGCGCCAGGAAAAACACGGCGAAGAGCGAAAACAGCGCAAACGTCGTAAGCGGCAGGCGTGCGGAGAATTCGTTGATGCCAAAGAGTTTGTAGCCGGCCGCGGTGATCCAGTAGGGCAGCGGGGCCTTCTCCAGATAGCGCACGCCGTTGACGTACATGGTCACAAAATCGTGGCGCGAGAGCATTTCCCTGGCGATTTCGGCGTGTTCGGAATCCGCGTCATCCATCATGGGCGGCGAGGACAAGCCAGGGATGTAAAGCAAGCCCCAAAAAAGAAAGATCACCCCGAGGAAGGAAATGGTTCGCGGCCGCTTTGGCAAAGCTTTTTCAGGAAGGGATACAGCCTCATTTGTAACGGTGCGCGTAAGGGTGTCGTTGTCAGTAGAACTGTCAGCGGGATTATTTTTCATTGGAACGGTAAATTACCGGTCGGACGAGCCGGAGGGCCGCGACTGCTCGGCGGCGCCGCCCAGCTCCTTGCGATGGCTCTTCACTTCGCGGAGCGCGTAAATCGGTTTGTTCTGCGATTCGTAGTAGGTGCGGGCGCTGATCTCGCCGAGCAGTCCCATGGAGACAAACTGGATACCGCTCAGAAACAATACCACTGCGAGCAACATCAGCGGTCCGTGCTCTACCATGGTGTCCGTGTGATGATAAATTTTATCGATTCCCAGGTAGGTCGCAATCGCCATGCCCACGGACACACCAGACACTCCGATCAGTCCAAAAAACTGCGCCGGTCGCGTCGAGTAATCCAGCAGGAACTTTACGATCATCAGATCAAGAAACACCCGGATGGTTCTGCCGATGCCATAATTGGATTTACCGTTCTTGCGAGTAATGTTGGAAATCGGCACTTCGGCGATCTGTGCGCCGATGGAACCTGCCAGCGCCGGAATGAACCGGTGCAACTCGCCGTAAAGCTGGATTTCCTGAATGATTTCGCGGCGGTATGCTTTGAAGGTCGTTCCAAAATCGTGCAGCTCAACTCCCGAGAGCTTGGCCATCATCCAGTTGGCGATGCGGCTGGGAATCTGCCGCATCAGCCAGTGATCGCTGCGCTGAATCCGCCAGCCGCTAACCAGGTCGTAGCCTTCCTCAATTTTTTCCAGAAAACGGGGAATCTCCTCAGGGTCGTGTTGCAGGTCGCCGTCCATGGAGATAATCACTTCGCCGCGCGCAAAATCAAAACCCGCTTTCAGCGCCGCGGTCTGCCCAAAATTCCTGCGCAGGCGCACCAGGTTCACCCGCCCGTCGTGCTCGAAAATCTCGGAAAGAACCTTGAACGTGTCGTCCTTGCTTCCATCATCCACGAACACGAGCTCGAACCGCTCGCCAATCCCGTCCATCACTTCGGTGAGCTTCATGTATAGAGGTGGGATATTTTCTTGTTCATTGAAGAACGGAACGACGATGGAATACTGGATAGGCGTATCGCTTGGCATTCTTTTCTGCAAATTCCCCTTTTTAAGCTTCTTGGGATACGAAGCCATAGTCTATCAGGCGAATCCCCAGCGAGGCGACAAGATTTCTAATATCTGTGTCAGTCAGGATTTGCAGCTCGGTCTGGCGTGAATCCTGCAAGCGGGTGGAGGTTTTCTGAAGCGCGGAATCCATGTAGCCGGGGTGGCACATGAGTTCCGTCGTGCCGTCGGGAAGACTCCTGAGGAATTGCTCCAGGCCTTCGCGGGTCAGTTCGCCGGTTTGCGCAATGCCGCAAAAATGATCGGCCGTGGAGATTCCCGCGCGCTCGGCTTGTTCGCGCGCATCGCGCGCCAGCAACTTTAGGCCGCGGGCTTGCACGCCCTGTTTCAGGACCACCGCGGCGTGTTGTTTTGAGCCGGAAGAAAGAGCAGCGCGAAGGCTCGATTCTTCCAGGGAGACGCGGATTGCGGCGATGTCGTGGCGCTTCGCGAGCTGCAGAGCAATCTCAAAGAGACCCGGCAGCATGTGCACGTGTTTATGTCCGTCAAGGTGCGTCGGAGTGATTCCCGCGGAGCGCACTTTCTGGATTTGCGCGTCCCATTCGCTTTCGACTTCCGAAAGCGAGAGTCCGCCGCGCGCGCGGCGCAGCAGCAGACTCTCAGGTCCGCCCGCAAATTCGCCCCCGTTGTTTAACAAAGTAGTAACAGTTGACCGGTCGGCTGCTGGAGGACCGTCGCTGAGGTTCAAATGGACGCCCACGCCCAGGCCAGGCGCCGCGCGCGCCGCAGCTACACCGCCCGCAAAGGCGGCGCCGTTGGCCAGCAAAGAAGTGCTTGTCACAATTCCGTGGCGGAAGGCTTCGAGGATGCCGCGGTTGACCCCCTCTGTCCACCCCAGGTCATCCGCATTTACGACGAGATTTTTCACCGCCTGACCTGCTTCCTCGATTTTACCTGTACGTTGGGACAGCTACTCGATTGCGCGAACCACCCAAGTTCGTACCATTGACCGTTTTCGCCCTCAACTCTAGCATGGCCTAACAGAGGTGAAAATGCCCGTACAGCAGCGGCAAAGCAAACGGCTTGGATCGCGACACCACGAGAAGCGTCGTGGGCGCCGTATGAACTCCCGTGTGCCGGTGCGGCTCGCCTGGGATGACGAGTCTGGCAAGCGCATCAGCGTGGAAGCGCATACGCGGATCGTTAACCCTTACGGGTGCATGGTGGTTCTGACGGAATCGCTCGACCTGGAGCAACGGGTGGCGCTCACCAATCTGATTACCCAGGCCAGCAACGCGGCGGTCGTGGTGTGGAAGGGCAACGAGCGCCCCGATGGCTGGGAATATGGGGTAGAACTTGTGGCGCCGGAGATGGATTTCTGGGGTCTGGACCTGTGAAGCCCTCACCGTACGCTAAACCGGGGGCGATAAACACTCCCGCGGCTCGGCCCACGCATTCCGCGCATCCGGCGCATCGTCCCGCGCAGACGCGGCAGCCTACTGCCGAAGAGCGGCGGCGCGCGCAACGCGTGCTGCTGAAGATGCCCGTGGTCGTGCATCTCGTCAACAACCCAAAGCCGATAGAGGGCTTTACTCATACGGTCAGCGCCACAGGCGGTATGATCATTCTTCCGCAGGGATTGCCGCAGGGGACAAAGTTTATTCTGGAAAACCCTAAGACGCAGCAGAAGGTTGAAGTGAACGTGCCTCGGTCGCCGCAGATGAATGGGGAAGGCTCGCTGATTCCGGTGGAGTTCTTGTCTCCCGCGCCGCAGTTCTGGAATATTGTCTTTCCACCAAGCGTGAATTAACAATTAGCAATGTCGTTCGATTGCAGAGAAAAAGCCGCACCCCTGAAGGGGCGAGCTACAGGCTCGTCGCAACCCACGTGCGTTTGGGACCTAACGATCGCGGATGGAAGAAAAGCGGCGGCCCTTCGAAGCCCAGGGCCGGCATAGCCGCCGCACTCCACATGAGGGGTCCTTCGCCGCGATGCTCCTCAGGACAGATTTCCTTCTAGGAAATCTGTCTAACCATAACTGCCCTTGAGTTTATGGAGCGGCTCCGATGGCTCGGGGCCGCTCCAAAGTTTGAATCGGCGTTGCTAGTTGATGGAGAGATTGATGGTCTGCGGTCCGTTGGTTGCTGCTGGAGATGCTTGAATCGTGACCGTCGTACTCCCAGTTATTGTTACGTTTAGGGACCCGCTCGACGACGCTTGTGTATTCGTTGCATCGCCAGCGTAGTGGGCGGTGATGGAGTGCGTTCCCACGGTGCTCAATGCTGCCGTCGTGAGGGTAGCTGTTCCGCCTGATACCGCAACTGGATTGCCGGTCGCGACGCCACCATCAAGCAGTTGCACCTGATCGGTGGGTGTGCCGCCGGTCACTGTGGCGGTGAATGTGAACGTGGAGCCAGCCGCGCCCTTCGTTACGCTCGTTACCTTGATTTGCGTGGTCGTTGCTACCGGCCCGCCGCCCCCGCCGCCTCCGTAGCCGCCCCCGCAGCCGATTACGAAGCAAAACGCGCAAATCAGTCCGAGGCCCAAGGCGACGCGATACCGTTTACGTCCTGGCAGCAACAGAAGAATGATGGCGGCCAAACCCGTGCAGGCACTCAACATCCACCATTTGCCGCTTCCGAGAGTCGGTAGCAGCCCTGCCCAGTAAACTTTCGGCTCTCGCGGCATCAGAAAAGCCGTCGCGTTCTGTGCCGCCGGTGCCGCCACGATTACGGTCAATGTCCCGGTCGCAGCTGTTGTGCCTGTCGCGCTAATCGCCAAGGGGTTTGGCGAACAAGTGACTCCTGGCGGAAGCGCCGAGCAAGTCACATTTGCGTTCTGAGTGCCGGTCGAACCCGCGGCGGGGGTCACGGTAATCGTAGAAGTCCCGCTGCTGCCCGCCGTCACCGGAGAGGGCGACACGTCGGTGCCGCTGATCGCGAAGCTGCCCGTCGCGCTGCTGCTCGAGAAAGTCAAATTGAAAACGGATTTTCCGCCTAACGCGATGGGGTTGGGGTCAGCGGGGCCGAACGAGCTGACCATGATGTAGTAGGTGGTTCCTGCTGCGACAGGAAGGCTCGTCAATTGAGACTGGGTAACCACTCCTGACACGATGTCATCGTTGCAGTTGAACGAAGTGAGGCTGCCGAAGGAACCTGTCCAGATAGAGAGCACCGTGTCGTAGCTGCTACCGATGGTGTCCACGTCCGTGATCGTTCCGGAGGTCGCTGGCGTGAATTTGTACCAGATGGTGTTGGTGATGCCGGTGGCGAAGGAGAGTAGGTTGCTCTGCGAGCAAGGAGGTATCGGGTCGTTCGATTGGGAGGTTGCGCCGGAGCTATCTTCGGTATCCGTGAAAGCGCCGCCTGCGCCAGGAGCGACCGTTATGGCATTTGCAAAATTGTCATTCGCCGGGGCGGGAGCAACAACCGTGAATGTCGGCAACGTCACGGTCGAGGTAGTGACCGTGGTGCCGCCGCCGGGAGGAGGGTTTTGGACGCCCACGGAGTTCGTACTTCCGAAGTTTGCCATGAAAGTTGCTGGAACAGTTGCATGCAGTGTTGTCGAGTTAACGAAGGTGGTAGGAACCGGCATGGGGCTGAAGTCCGGGTTCATCAGAACGACAGAGTTTGTGGCAAAACCGGTACCCGTTACAGTGATCGTAGTCGCCGCTGTATTGACGGGCTCGCTAGCGGGGCTTACGGAGCTACTGATTGTCGGGGCACCGCCGAGAACAGTAAACGTTAGAGCGTTACTTGTGCCTGTTGCAGTCTGGACGGTAATTAGGGACGCTTCTCCGCCTGAAGTGAGCGATGTGCCGATTGTTGCCGTCAAAGCGCTATCGGTGCCACCACCTTGTGTTACACCGGTCGTGGCGCCATTCCACTGAACAGACCCGCCCGTGAGGCCGATTCCATTGACAGTCAGCGTAAACGAGGCGCTGCCAGCACTGGCCGAAACGGGGGAAATGGAAGAAATATGCGGAGTGGTGAAGGTGAAGTTGTTGAGAACGATGTCCCAGACGCCGCGGCCATGAGTGGCCGCGCGCAGAGTGCGTGACGCATGATGGAGTTTCAGTGAAAGCACCGCGACCCGTGGCAGCCCTGTGCTCAACGTGGACCACATACATGTTGTCGGAGCCGTGGTGGTGCAAGTTCCTTGATAGACGCCAATGTCGGTTGCGACGTAGAGAGTCCCGGGGACATCCGGATCGACGACCACATCGTTCACCGGAGTGTTGGGTAGATCGGTTGCTGCCGGACTGACGCAACTGGCTACCGTGCAGCTTACGTCTTTCCAGGTTGCACCGCCGTCAGTGGTTTTGAAAAGATGTCCAGTGGGATCGTTGATTCCGTTGGCCACGAATGAGAACCCGGAGAAGGCAGCGTATGCCGTGTTGCCGGTTGCGTCTGCCGGATCGGCCGTGATCGCTGAGACCTGGCGCGGCGGAAGGCTACCCTGTCCCGCGACCTGGGCAAAAGTGCCCGATCCAGCGGCCACGTTGGAGGCGACGAAGACTTGTCCGGTGTCCGCTCCCGCAAAAACCACCTTGGGGTTTCCAGGAGCCACGGCAAGGGCCGTCAGTTCGTCGCCGTTCGCGCCATTCACCAAGTCACCGGTCAAGGCTGTCCAGGTGATGCCAACGTTAACAGACTGATAGACTTTTGTGGTACCCGCGTACAGGGTATTCGCGGTGCCTGGATCCGTCACAAGCGGAGGTACAAAGCTCGCGTTGTCTGCCGGGTTGATACCGTTCACTGCCGTGATGAAGGTGTTGGCCTGACCGTTCTGAGTAGAAACCGCAAAATTGGTTCCGTTGCAAGCCACGTAGACAGTACTCGGGATTACGTTGTCGATGGCCGTCCCAGTGCCGTCGCCGCAGATACCGTTATCGGTCCAGTCGGTACTTGGTCCCGCGTAGATTTGACTGCCGTTGTCCTGCGCGCCCGCAAAGGCAAAGGCCTGCGAGGAAGGATGAACGGAGAGCGCTGGGTAAAACTGCGTCAGAGTTAGCGTCGAGTCGTTCAGGTTTGTCCACACCACCGGCGTGGCTTCGGCATCATCGGTGCGCCAGATTCCGCCATCGTTACCCAAGTACATGCGAATCTTGCCGCTCAGGGATATAAATGCCATGGCGTGGTTGTCCACGTGGGGCAGTCCTGCACTGCCGCCTGCGAGGTTCGGGATCACCGTTGACCAACTGGCGCCGCCATTCGTTGTGCGCATGACCCAGGAGTTCGCGCTGCCAGTAATGACAGAAGAGCCGCCAAAGAAGGCATGTGCGCCACCGAGGGGATCGACCTTGACCACGTTGTCGTACCAACATTGCGCGTTGCAGATGTCCGGCGCCGCTGTCAGCGTCCAGGTAGCTCCACCATTGGTGGATACCCAAACGCCGAGATTCGGGGATGAACCGAGCGTGGCATCGGCGATGGATGCGTAAACGGTGTTGTCTGTCGCATACAGCGGGGAGATACCGAGATCGATGCGACCCATCGAAGTTTCGGCTGGGAGGCCGCTCGTGAGTACACTGAACATTATCCCGGAACAACTGTTCGCGTTTGTAGATTGGTAGATGCCATTCTTGTTGGTCGTGCTTCCAAAGGGATTGCCAAGCGCGGCAAACGCTACGGTGGACGAGGCGAATCCAACGAAGGTGGCCATTTCGCCAGACGCAGTGCTAACGAGGTTCCATGTGCCACCGCCGTCAGCTGAACAGTACACGCCTTCCAGAGGTCCTTCCGTGCCAAACTGCGCGGCGGCTAAGACCATGAGTGGGTTCGTGGGGTTCACGGCGACATAGCTAATGCGCGCACCGCCGAAAGTGAAGAAGCCGAAGGGCGTAACGTCGGAAAGTGGTCCGGCAAAGGGGCAGGTCGCGCTCGGGGTACAGGTGGGCGCCCATGTTTGGCCTCCATCGGCAGACTTGAGAACACCAGCGCCATAGTAAACATCGAAGCCAATGGAGGCTTGCTCACCCGTACCGGCGTAAACCGTGGTGGGTGATGAAGGCGCAAAGGCAATTGATCCCATGGAGAGCGAAGAATCTTGGTCACCGACAGCCGTCCAAGTTGTTCCAGCGGTCGTTGTCCGCCAGATGCCACCCTGTGCGCCCCCGATGAGGACGGTGTTTCCGGTTGCGTCGCGGGGGTCAATCGCAATCGTGGTGATGCGTCCGGTGACGGGGCTATAGAATCCGCCAGTAGTCGGGGTTGGGCCGATGGAAGTCCAAGTATTGGTGACGGATCCGGCCGGAGCAACGACCTCAGCGATGGAACCGTCTGGGCGACGCACCAGCTTGCCTTCGGCCTCCATCCTGCGTTGCATGTGAGCGAGCGCTCGGGCGCGGGCTCCGGCGGGGATATGGCCGTTTGCCGAACTACGCTGTTTGTAAAACCATTCGTCGCGTTTGCGAATGACGTCAGCACTGTCCTTTTCCGGCTTGGGCGCTTTGGCGGATTGCGTGTCGGCATCGGCGTCCGCATTGACTGAAGAAGCGATTTGATTCTTCGCGGCGGGAAACTTCGCGCGCGTCAGCTCTTCCTTCTTTGTGCTTGTCGTCTGCTGTGCAACCGCCGTTCTGAGGCAAACTGCGAGCAGGAAAAGGCCTGCGATGAAAAGAAGGGAATTGCGAACCGCTGAAGATAGGAATTTCATAGTCCGTCCACGCTTGCAGATTTGAAATCGATCGCCATGCCTCCGGCTTCCCGACAAGTCCTCCGAGATGCTCGGGGCAGGTGGGACATGTCAGGGAGTTGCCATTTGGGCTGGGGAAACAACTTCGACAAATGGCTACTCGCGGGTTGGGGCTTAGACCGGATACGCCTCACTGTCGAATGGGTAGAGAATATCACAGGCGATTGAAAGACTCTTTAGTACTTTCTACTCCGCGGCCGCAAGACGGTTGACATTCTTACAACTGCAAGACAGGCTGTTTTCTTGGCGACTGCAAAACAGTCGACCTCTTGGTCGCGACCGTAAGTACAGCCGATTATCCAGGGCGACCGTAAGTACAGTCGACACCTTTGCCGAGCGCATGCCACTGAGATGCCCTCGGGATGCCGCAGGATGCTTTAATCCTCATGGTGCGAGCGCAGCAACTTGAAGAGATTGCGTGCGGCGCTTGCGGCTTCAGAAGCTCACCCGTTTACTAAAGTTCTACCGGAAGTGCACTGCGTTTATTCCACTTTGAAGCGCGGGTTGGTGCGCGTTGCAGGGTCCGGAGTTGAGTTTCTGAGGAAAGTGGGTGCGGTGGTGTTGGGGGCCGAGCGTTCCGAGGCTGAGGGTAAATAATGTTGCGACCCTCGGGCGGGGCAAGCCCCGCCCGTAAGAAACATTTTTATTCTGGCGAGAACATTTCTATTTTGGCGAGAAGCAACTGTCCGCAACTCAGCGACGGAAACCGCCGCGGCCGTAGTAGCCCCGACCGTAGTAACCACCGTAGTAACCACGGCCGTAAAAGCCATAGAATCCCAGGTAAGGATAGGGATAGGCGTAGCACGGACCGTAGTAACCGCATCCATATCCATAGCCGTACGGATAAGCGTATGGGCCGGGATAGACGCCGGCCACGCGGGGCGGCCCGCGATGTTCAAATCTGCCGCCATTCACATCTTCTTGCGTAAAGGGTAAAAAGGCTTGCTGGCTTTGCGTGGTGTCAATCTTGACGGGATCGACGAGGCGGAAGGTCAGCTCAGTCTCCGGCGGGATGACAGTTGGATGGCCGCGCGTGAGCAGCACTGCGCCAATTCCAGCGACGAGGCCCGCTCCCGCGCCGATGGCGGCGCCCGTGCCCCAATCAGCCGCCGCGCCGATTGCTGCCCCTACCCCAGTCGTGCCGACGATGGTCGCGGCGTCTTGTCCGTGAGAGGTTCCGCCGGAGCCTTTCCATAGCTCGGTGAGAATGGGCAGCTGGCGGCCGTCGACGATAGTGATGTCGGTCAACTCGACGCCGAGTTCGGAAGTACCTTTGACGCGGCCGGCTTTCTTGATGTCCTTCACTTTGCCAACGAGGACTTGGCCGCGGCGGGCGACGACCCAGCCGTTGACGACCAGGGGTTGGTCGAGGGTAGCGGTGAATTGGTCGCCGACTTGATTGTGGTCAGTGGAGAGGAAATCGGTGGTGCGGATGATGAGAACGGTTCCGGCGGGGATGGCCAAAGTGCTGGGGACGGGTTGGGAGGGCCGAGACTGCTGAGACTGCTTTTCGGGGGCGTATTGCCGAGACCGGCCGTCATGGTTGTAGGGCGGCTTGTCGGCATCTTGCGAGGCGTATGTGGGCTTGTTGGGGGCAGCGTTAGGTGAATCCTGCGACGGTGGCTGCTGCTGGTCGGCTTGCTGCTGCCCTTGCTGCTGATCCTGTTGCGATTGCTGGTCCTGCTGGGCGTATGTGCCTCTGCTGAGGCAAAAGAGTAGCGTAACAACCACTGTTGCGCGAAGCATTAATCTTACAATGTGTGACGGTGCTGAGTGATTCGTCATGGCCCAATCTCCCCGACCTGGACTGCTCGATACTTCGGGCTTCCCCGCATCTGGCTAATTAGATGATACTGCTCCGTTTTCAAGATGCCCAAGCCCTCCGGCGGCGGTACTCAAACTGGTAACACGGGACTGGCAATTAAGTTTCGGTGGGAGCGGTCCCCGGTGAGGGATTGTTGCGCTGCTCGAAGGCGTCCCAGTAGGCTTCGCCCATTTTGAGGAGGCCGTCGATGCCGAGGTCCTGACCATCGCCGCGAGTAAGGGTGAGGCGCTCGGCGCGCAGGAAAAGTTCGCGGTAAGTGGTGTAGTTCAAAAGGCCGCTGATGCGCAGGGCGACGGAATCGCCAGGCGCCCTAGCAAGTGAGGCATCGGAGACATCGATGACTTGCTTGCATTCGGTGGTGACGGCGCCCTCGAGATCGGCCCAGCTTAGCGATTCCTCGCGGCACTTGGATTGATAGTCGGCGATTAAGCGCGATTGCTCTTCCGGGGAGACGCCAGCGGGAAGCGAGAATTCGCCCGGCCACCCGGCGGAGTGGACTACGCGGGCGGATTGGACCCCTTCGAGGCGCAGAAAGAACTGCAAGTCGAGCGGGAGATTGTGAAATTCGAGGAGGTGATCGCTTTCTAGATGCAGGGTAATGGTGCGCTCGAGGAGGTTGGATTGGATGGAGACGATTTGCGCGTCGTGCAGGCCCGCCCAAAGGGAGACTTCTTGGACGCCGGGCGGCAGGTGAATCCAATCGAGCATTGTGGGTTGCTCTTCGGTCATGGGTCACCGTTAGGAAGAAGGTTGCGGTCCGAGTATAGCCTGCGTGCCGGCAAATCGAAACGCATTGTATAATCCTGGGCGACTTCGCACGGGCGCGAAAGAAAGAAAGGGCACCAAAGCGCGGCCCTACATTCAGAACGAGATTCAGGACGAGGAGACACCATGGCCGATCCTACTTACGAAGAACTGAAAGCAAAACTCGCGGAACTGGAAAAACAGGGAGGCGCGCGCCGCACGGGCGCGCTGGAATTTCGTGTCGGCGAAAAAGGGGGCGTGAGCGTTTATGGACTGGGGCGCTTTCCGGTGACGCTATACTACGAACAATGGATCCGGCTGCTGGAGGCTGTGCCGCAACTGCGCACGTTCCTCGAGGAGAACAAGAAGGAAGGAAAGCTAAAGCTCAAGGAAAAATAGTGATCGTCAAGGCCGGAGAGATCCAGAGGGAGGAAGGCCCCGAGTGCCTGTGGGGCGGCGCTCGGGGCCGGGGGGTTGAGGAGGAAGTTTGGGCGAAGAGCTTGGCGGCTATTTAGAAGACTGCGCGGCTAAGAGGCAGAGTTTCAGGAGCTCTTCGTAAGTGAAAACCACCTGTTCGCCGCGCTCGCCGAGTTCCAGGTGTCCCAGGCCAGCTTGGCGCGAAAAACGGCGGATTTCCATTGTGGAGAGGCCCAACAAGACTGCCGCGTGATGCTCGCCGACTTGATCTTGGATATTTAGGCTCATTCGCGAAGCTATTCCTCCCGCAGTAGGTGGGAGCAAGTGATGGCCCAAAGTGCGCGTGAGCTAAGCCCTTTGATTTCTATGACAAGGAGCGGCGGTAAGAGGGGTTTTGCACAAAGTGCATCATTGCTTGCACAAATTGTGCAGCAATTTGGACTGTGCGCGGTGAACGCAGGCAAGTTTGCGCGGCATCTAGCTCACGCGCTTTGTGAAGGATTAGAAGATAGGCTGGCCGCAGTGCCGGCCGAGGACCCATATGCTGGAGCGGGGCGCTCGGAGCATGACTCGGCATAACGACAAACAAAAAGTCAGGGATTTCTACGACCGATTAAGCCCCCATAGCCAAGATCTGTGGGGCATGCATCTGCATCACGGCTACTGGATTAACGGGGAAGAAACAAAGGAAAAAGCGCAAATCCAGCTTGTCGAGTACCTCGCGCATTTAGCGTGTATCAAGCCGGGCAGCAGGATTCTTGACGTGGGTTGTGGTTTTGGCGGCAGTACGATCCATCTGGCCAAGAATTACGGCGTCTACGCAACCGGAATTACGATTTCTCCGATTCAAGTGAAAATGGCACAGAAAGCCGCAGCCCGCGAAGGCGTAAACGCCAAATTCCTATTGATGGACGCGGAGGAGATGAAATTTGACGAGTTTTTCGACGTGATTTGGTCTGTTGAATCCATTTCGCACTACCCCGACAAGGAAAGCTTTTTTGCTTCAGCCGCGAATTGTATGAAATCTGGCGGGACCCTGGCCATCACCGATTGGTTCAAGAAGGAGCGTCTGACGGAACGGGAGTACAGCAAATTCATCCTGCCAATTGAAAAGGGTATGCTCGTTGAACTGGATACGATGGAAGACTACACGACGCAGCTTAGACCGAACGGCTTCCAAGTCGTGTACAGCGAGGTTCTGAATAAGAACTGTCAGAAAACATGGGACTTGTGCCTGGATATGCTCAAAAATGAAGCGCTCTGGCGGGTAGCGGCGGAAAATGGGCAGCAATTCGTGGATTTTCTACGGGCTTTTCGCGGCATGCGAGGCGGTTACGCTACTGGAAATTTCGTGTACGGACTCATAATCGCTAAGAGGATTTAAGAAGTAGTTTCCTCGGCAGCTCTTGGACGGGGGACCTCACTTCCAGGGAAGGGAGGAAAGGTCCACGTTTCCTCCGGAGAAGATCACGCCAAGCTTGGGGGCCAGGCCATCGGCGCGCTTCGGCAAGTTCAGCGAAGCTAGCACTCCCGGTTTCAGCAACGGGGCCATGGCAACGGCGCTCGATGGCTCAATGATGATTTTCATGCGTTCCCAGACCAGACGCGCCGCCGAGATGATTTCCTCCTCAGAGACCAACAGGATGCGGTTCACGAAGCGACGCAGGATGGCGAAAGTTCGCGGCGAAAGCGAAGCGCGCAAGCCGTCCGCGATGGTGTCGCTGGAGTCTTGCGATTGTAGCGTACCGCTGAGGAGAGAGCGGTAGGCATCGTCCGCGCGCTCCGGCTCACAGCCAAAGACCTGCACGTCCGGTCGAATGCCTTTTGCGCCCAGGCAGGTTCCGCTGAGCAATCCGCCGCCGCTGACGGGGGCGAACAGGGCATCCAGATCGCCGACTTCTTCGAAGAACTCCTTTGCGGCGGTGGCCTGTCCGGCGATGATGCGGTCGTCGTCGTAGGGATGCACCAGATGGGCCCCGGTTTCCGCTTGAACGCGGTCGCAAGCTGCTTTCCGGGCCGTGACGGAAGGCTCACAGAAAATGATTTTTCCTCCGTAGCCCTCGATGGCTTTGGCTTTCACTGCAGGGGCGTTTTTGGGCATGACGATCCAAGCCGGAACTGCGCGCCACGCCGCGGCACAAGCCACGGCGGCGCCATGGTTCCCGCTGGATTGCGTGACGATGCCCTTGGCTACTTCTTTTTCCGTGAGGGACAGAATGGCGTTGGAGGCTCCGCGGATCTTGAAGGAGCCCGTTTTTTGCAGGTTTTCGCATTTGAAGAAGAGCTGTGCTCCGGCGCTGGCGTTCAGCGAGGAGGAGGTCAGGACCGGCGTGCGGTGAATCCTAGGGGCAATGCGCGCGTGTGCCGCGAGGATGGCCTCCCAAGTTGGTGGCTGGTAGTTTCGAGATTCCGCGGATGGCGCTGTGCTCATAGGGCTCACTTTGCGCAAGGAAAGCTCGCAAGGGGCTTCCCACAGGTTTCCATATTTCGCGGGCCCTTTATAATGGGTTTCTAGCCGCTGTAAAAGAGGCATTATGGCATGTCACGGCTGGGAGTCTCCAGCGCATGATGCAGCCGCGCGGACGCTCCATTCTAGTACTGGTATCAGTTGGCCATGCCATGTTTGGTACTTGACCGCGCGGCACGCTCTGCTACTCTGGAAGCACTCCTCTGAAAATTCGGCGATGTCTGGGCCAGACGTTTCCCCGCGCCGGGAGGAAAAAATGAAAGTATCTGAACGCCGCCAATTGGCACGACTCAGCCTCCGGACGCCCCTGCGGTTCCGGGCGCTGGGGGTAGCCGCGGACAGGACCGAGCATTTTACGGAAGCTCTGAACGTCTCGCGCGGCGGGTTCTTCTTTGCCTCTTCTGCTCCCCTGCAAGTGGGAATGCCCATCGAAGCGACGCTGCGTATGCCCGCCGAAGTGACCGGGAATAGTGCCCAAGAGATGCGCTGCACTGCCCGCGTCGTGCACGTGCGCAACGAGCCCTACGGTGATGGGCGCATCGGCTTTGGGGCGGAAATTGAGAAATTCCAAACCGTTCCCGCACATGACCGCTGGGCGGTCTGAAGCAGAGTTCTCCGTCCTCCCTTTTCAGTCATCAGTCAAAAGACGAATAGATGCTTATTGTGACACCCGCTTTATCCGTGCCAATGGTCTTCGGCCAACTGGCTAGGGTTTTGCGGTTGGATTGGCGGACGGAACGGTGAAGGTGGTTTTCGCACTGCCCACATTTTCGAAGCGGTCGTAGGCACGAACCGCGATGGTATGTTCCCCAGGAGCGGGGCCGCTGAGCGAGAATTCGTAACGTTCTTCCGGGGCATCGCTGACTCGGCTAATGGGGGCTACGAGCGTCCAATCCCCGCCGTCGACGCTGTATTGAGCCCGGTCGATGCTGCTCGCAGCGTCTCGTGCGACAAACTTGACGATGACCGAGCTTGACGCGGGGCTGCCGCCTCGCGTCACTGGCGCCTTCGCTTCGAGTTGTTCGATGACGGGCGGGGTGTTGTCCACTTCGAAGCGCTCGCTTTCGCGTTCCGTCTTTAGAGCGAGGGCGGGAGGGTTCGACGGACTGTCGCTAGCTGCGATCTTCAAATGGTAGGCGCCATCCGGTAGAGTCGCGGTATCCCACGAATAGAATTTCTGGTCGAGGTTGTCTTTCAACAATTTCCATTCGTGCTCGTTCTCGCCGCGGAAATAAACCGCGTAGCGCATTTCGTCGTCGTTGTCGTCATGCGCGGTCCATACCACCGATTGATATCCCTTTTGCAACGTGCCTTGCGGCGGCGGTTCGAATCGCGGCGGCGTGCTGCTTTGCGAAATCGTCACGCCGGAAACGTTGGGTACAGGCGGCATCTTGAGTGTTACAGGGATAGGTTGCCCCGACGAAGCGCCGGCCTGGCCCTGCGCCCGCACGCCCGGATCCTGAAGAACGATCCCATCGAGGACCGGCGCGACGTTGCGCGGCAAATACGCGAGGCTGACCCAATCGATGCCGTCGCCGGGGCGTCCGTCATGAATCACAGCTTTCCATTGCGCGAACCGCGCCGATGGTGCTTCCGTCGCGCTGCCCGATTTCGTGTAGGGCCCGTACCAGCGGGACCATTCTCGGCCGGGATCTTCCGTATTTCCCGAGCGCACAAAAAACTCCAAACGAGGCTCATTCGAATGCGCCGGAGGTTTCGCGCCCTCGGCCGGCGGAGGACTCCACCATTCCATGCGGCCCCACTGTGAGAAAAGCTGTGCGTCAAAAGAGCGGGATTCAAATGTGCCTTCGGCTTCGAATTCCGGGCCGAGGGAATACACTTTTCCAGGATTTGCCGTGCATAGAAAAAATTTGCCCGCGGAATTGCGGGCGATGCCGGTGATTTGCGTCGAGCCGGACTTAGCCAGATGAGCGAAGACACCGTGTCCATCGATGGTTAGCAGCGCGCCGGCGTTGCCGGTGCCAGCCAGGAGGCGGCCATCGGAGGCCAGCCCGAGAGCGTAAACGATATCTTCTCGCGATGACCAAAGCTCTTCCGGCGCGCCTTCGGCGCTGATGCGGTAAATGCTGCTGGAGAGAACGGGGGAAAAGGGGACGAAGGGCTGCGGCTGGGCCTGGCCGCCAGTGATTACGCCGCCGGGCGCGATGGCCATCGCGCCTTGCGGTCCGGAGAGGATGGTCGTGGGAGGTTGTCCGAGGTGCTGCTTTTCGCCAATCGCGGAGACATAGATGGCGCCCTCGGGCGCGATGGCCAGAGAAGTGACTTCGCGCTTGGAAGTTTCATAGAGAACGAAGGCTTCGGCTTTCCCAGCGGTAGAATCCTTGACTTCTTTGGCGGACATCTTCGCGGAATTCTTCGAGACGCGCAGAATGCGGCCGCTGGGTTCCGTACCGGCGATGAGTTCCCCTTTGGCGTCGAAAGCCAAAACGCGGATGTGTGTTTCGTCGCTGGAGTAGAAGAGTTCGCCCTTGCCATCGGGCGCGACGGCGAACACTTGGCCCTTGTCACCCGTGGCCACGTAGAGAGTCCCGTCGGGGGCAAAAGCGAGGTCCCAGATGTATTTCGTCTTGGGATCGAAGAAAACGGACTTTTCGCCGGAAGCGGATACGCGGTAAACCTTGCCGTCGGGAGAGGTGCCGACATAGAGAGCGCCTTTGGCGTCGAAAGCAATGGCTTGGGCATTGAGGTCTGTGGAATCGAAAACTACGGTGGGTTTTCCGCTCAAATCGAAGCGAAATACTTTCGCAGGCGAACCGCCCGCGGCATAAAGCTCGCCCTTGGGATCGACGCGGACAGACCAGAGATAAGAAGCGTCGGCGTCGGCGAGCAAGGTAAATTTGGGCGCAAGCTCGAGGCGGCCGTCGCTGCGGACCGCCACACCATGGGCGTTGCCTTTCAGGAATTCATCGTAGGTGGACTGGCGCCAGCGGCGGGTGTGTTCGGCGAAAGAAGGGAAGCCAAGGAAGCCAAAGAGGCCAAAGAAGTAAAGGATTCGGTACAAGCCTGCTCGAGATGACGACTTGCGCATTGTGGTTTTCACCGGATTTGGAGATTTAGAGAGATGACGCCGGAGACGGGGCCCCCGAGCGGGATGGAAGCTTCGCCAGCCAACGATTCACGCAGAATCTGGACGGAGCCAGGAGTGGGGCGGCCGTCGACGACGTTGATTTGCGAAAGCGGAATGTTGGGCAACTCCTTGTCGTCCCAGAGAAGCGTGGGGGCTGGGACGAAAAGACCAACGTAAAGACGGTCGTTGCGGCGCTCGCGATTCAAGAGGGCAATGAGCTGATCCAGCCCGTTGGGGCCGCTGCCGGCGCCACCTAAGCCGAAGCCGCGCGAAGCGCGATTCAGCAGCTCGGCATCGCTGACGAGCACGCGCAGCGTGGTGCCGCGCACAGCCTGATCCGGCACGCGCACGGTGGTTTCCTCCACGCGCGCCGGTCCGCGATAAGGCCGCAGCAGTGCGCGGACGCGAAGCGTCTCGCCGGGAGCGGCTTCCCCCTTTTCGAGCCACGCACTTTCAATGATGAATGATTTGCGGCCCGGAACGCTCTCGACTTGCAGGGTGATGTGGTCCACCTTGGCTGGTTCAAAGCTATTGATGAACAAACGAGTAAAAATGCTTTGCATCGTTATGGCGATGGGGAGGCCATCGGGAGAAACGGAATCGCCGGGAGCGAAAGTGTTTTCGATCTGCACTGGGGCATGCCCTTCGAGGCGAATCTCTCCGGAAAGATGAAGCGTGGTGCCTTCGCCGTACAAAGAATTTTGCGTCAGCCCATTGAAAATAGTCACCGCAACGAGGAGTGGCGTGAGCTTGGGGAGATTGACGAGTTCGAAATGGAGCTTCTTCTGTTTGGCGGGTTCCGCGCCGGAGACTTGCAAAGTGAGATCCAGCGGAATCATCGCCGGAGCGGCGCCAAGTTTTCCGGTGACGGCAGTGAGATGATCGCCGGTGATCGTGCCGATCGAGCCGCCAACATTGACGATTTTAGTGGAAGCAAGATCGGAAGAGAGCGTAGTGACCACACGGCTGCGCGCCATGGGGATCTGAATGTCACCAAGACTCATAAACGGATGCCCGCAGAGAAAGACACGGTCGGCTCGCACCGCCGTGACCGTGCAGGCGGAGTTGATGGACATATCGCCTTGAACCAGGACCATCCCGGCCATGTCTCCGGCAACGAGATGCCCGTCATCAGGCTGGGGCGCTGCTGTCCCGCCTTGCGCCGTAACGAAGCCGTAGCCTTCGAGCTGATTTGCGAATTGCTGGAGCGCGGCTGGCTGGAATCCAGAGAAAACGAGCGGTGTTTCAATGGGTTCCAGCGCGGAACCAGAAAGGAGTCCGGTCCGTGTGGATGCGGCACTAGGAAGACCGAGTTGCTGCGTGGCCGCTTGCGTTGGTACCGGCTGCGAGGGCGGATTTAGCACGTCGGAAATGGGCGTGACGCCGGCGATGGGTTCTTTGGTGAAGACACCCAGTTTCAGCGACAGCGCGCCGGCGAGCTTGCCCTCCAAATAGACGGGGCTGCCGCTCATGCCCGCGACGACACCGGTGTGCTCGACCTTTGGCCCCTTCAACTGTACGAGGATGATGGACTGCTTGGGGCCGAGAAAATTGTCCAGCACGCCGATGACTTCGAGGTTGAACTTTTCCACCTGATCGCCGGCGAAGATCGTGTAAGCGTAACCTTGCATGCCCGCGTGCACTTGGCTAAGGGGAAGAAGTTCGTTCGACTCTTGCGCGGAAGCAGCGCCAGTCCCCAGGCACAAGGCGACGGGGAACGCTAAGAGCGCGAGGGGCAGAAGGCATCGTGACTTTGACTTCGACGGATGACATCGGGCCATAAGCATGAATTGGCAATGATACGCGGCAAGGGCACCCGGAAGCAATTGGACTGGCGGACAGGCAAAGAGTTGGACGATGGACATAGAGGTTCTAGGACTCAGTCAGGACTGAATCGTGGAGCAGGACCTAATGGCACGACACTGCTCTCTCTAGGATTTCAGAGAGCAGAACTATTGCGGCCTGGAATTTCTTTCCGTCGGCGCTGAATTTCAGAGATTAGTCGTGGTGGTGCATGGCGAAGATTTTGTCGGTGGAATCTTCGTAGGGGTAGACGTGCACCATCCAGCCGAAAATGACGGGCTGGAAGCGGCCATCCGCGGCGTCGCATGCCTCTTCGGTGGCGATGGAACCCTGCAAGCCAAACTTGGTCCAATCCGCGTTGCGGAGGTGTCCCTTCTGCGGCATGCAAAGGTTGGTGTGCAAGTGCCACATGGCCACGCTGAGAGGAACGCGCTCGTTGAGTTGGCCCTCCGTCGCGCGCTTCGGCATCGTGTACATGGCACCGACGAGTTCATACCCGGTTGCAGTTTTCTTGTAGAGCAGGGAAGTTGGCCGCGCCGGATCGAATTTAAAAGTTTCTAGAAAACCGTTCATGTAATTCGTGAAGTGATATTCAGGCTGCGGCAGATTCGGCAGGAAAATCTTGTAACCGTCGTGCAAAGCGACGTGATAGTCCTTGTATTTCTCGATGCCGCCGCGAAGCTGGGCCACAATCTCTTTGGCGCGTGCCGCGTCTTCCGGCGTTTGCGGACGCATCGCCGTCATGTGCATATGGAGATTGTGCGCGTCCATGTGTCCGGGCGTCATGTCGTGAACCGCATGCGCTTCGTTGGCCTTGGCGTCCTCCATGTCCATGCCCGGCATTTTGCTGCGGTCCATTCCTGGCGATTCCTGAGCTTCGGAAGTGGACGATTGTTGCGCTTCTTGAACAGCCGCCGCGGGTGCGTGATGGCCCGGAATGGCGGCCAGAAGGACGCTGACTAGAAAAAGTGCGCCAAACAAGATGCCAGCTTTGGTGGCGAGATGCAGGAACGTGCTGCGCGCGGACATGACAATTCTCCTCACCTGATAATACGTATCCAGAGGCGGAGAGATTTCAGCTTGTGGTACAGGGCGTGCCTCCTGTAAAACCTGACCGCCAGTACAGGGCAGAAGCTGGCCGAAGCTGAAAATAGAAATCGGAAAATGAGGTGGGACGGCGGAATTCGAGCCCCTGTGACGTAGCGTGTTAGAATTTCGTGGTGGAAAAAGAGACCATCCAACCTGCGAAACACCTGACCGGCGGGCTGGATCTGCCGGGCGATAAATCCATTTCTCATCGATACGCGATGCTCGCAGGGTTGGCGGAAGGCACCAGCGAATTGCGGCACTTTTCCGCGGCTGCGGACTGCCACAGCACGCTCGCGTGCATGAGCGCGTTAGGAGCGGAAGTCAAAACCGACAAGGACACGGTTCGCCTGACCGGTCGCGGGCTCCGCGGATTGAAGAGCAGTTGGCGTGCGCTCGACGCTGGGAACTCTGGGACGACCATGCGGCTGCTGTCGGGAATTTTAGCCGGGCAGCCATTTTCTTCCAAGCTTACCGGAGACAGTTCGCTGCAGAAGAGGCCGATGAAACGCGTCATCGGGCCTTTGCGGGATATGGGCGCCGACATTCGCGCGCGCGACGATAATTTTGCTCCGCTGGAGATTCGCGGCGCCAGGCTGAAGGCTATCGATTACAAAATGCCGATGGCCAGCGCGCAGGTAAAATCATCCGTTCTGCTCGCGGGGTTGTTTGCCGACGGCGTGACTAGCGTAACGGAGCCGGCGCGAACGCGGGACCACACGGAGCTGGCCCTCGAAGAATTTGGCGCCGCCATCGAAAAGGACGGCCGGACCATTCGAATTCACGGACTCGCTAACACCAATGGCGGTGGAAAACTTCTTGCCAAGTCCCTCGAAGTGCCGGGAGATTTATCTTCGGCGGTATTTTTTATCGCGGCGGCTTCGCTGTTCCCGGATTCGAACTTGACGATTCATAATGTTGGATTGAATCCCACGCGGACCGCGATACTGGATGTTTTCGCGGCGATGGGCGCGTGCATTGAAATCCTCGGACCGAAGATCGCGCATGGAGAAATCGTCGGCAACCTGTCAGTGAAAGGTGCCGCGCTGAAAGGCGGCATCATCGCCGCCGGACAAATTCCGCTGGTGATTGACGAATTGCCAATGCTCGCGGCTCTTGGCCCGTTCACCGAAGAGGGCATCGAGATACGCGACGCTGCCGAATTGCGTGTAAAGGAAAGCGACCGCATCGCCGCGCTGGCAGCGAATCTCCGCCGCATGGGCGCAAGCGTCGAGGAACGGCCCGATGGATTGAAAGTGCTGGGCCGAAGCGCCGGAAAATTGCGCGGCGCGGAGATTGAGCCCCGCGGAGACCATCGCATCGCTATGGCGTTTGCCGTCGCCGGCCTGGCGGCCGAGGGCCACACCGTGATTCGCGACGCGCATTGCGCTGGCGTTTCGTTTCCAACTTTCTTCCGCGAATTGAACCGCCTCGCCGAACGCTAAGTCAAATACCTGACACGGAATTCAGGTATTTTTTCTCCTTCATTTTTATTTTCTTTTCACAACCGCGGCGCTAGTCTGAGCCCGTCGTCGAGCATTTCATTCCTAGCCTGTTTGGAAAAAGCGCTGGCTGTAACTGCTAGGTCCGAAACGTAAGTCATCTCAATCAGGGAGTAGCCTCATGAAGATAAATCGTCGCGACTTGTTGAAAAGCGCCGCGTTCGTTTCCGGCGCCGCATTGGCAGGTGCATCGTGGCCGGTAAGCAATAAACTGTTTGCCCAAGATGGTCTCCTCCCTCTGCCCGATTTGCCGAGCCCGGCGAACTGCGGCATTGAGCACATCGTCGTTCTGACCATGGAGAACCGGAGCTTCGATCATTTTCTAGGATGGCTGCCGAACGCGGATGGCCAGCAAGCCGGATTGCATTACGTGGACAATGCCGGCTTGAGCCATTCAACGTATTCGCTCTCCGGCGACAACACTGGCTGCCCGCACCCTGATCCGGACCACTCCTACGACGGCGCGCGCGTCGAGTATGACCAAGGAAAGATGGATGGCTTCTTGCGCGCGAGCACCAATGACGTTTATTGCGTCGGCTATTACGGCGAACAAGACATTCCGTTCTACGCCGCGCTAGCCCGCAACTACACCACCTGCGATCGATATTTCGCTTCCATCCTCGGCCCGACTTTCCCAAACCGGCTGTTTCTGCACGCCGCGCAAACCGACCGCTTAAGCAACACCACGACCATCAGTTCGCTGCCGACGATTTGGGACCGGCTGGCCGCCGCTGGAGTGCGCGCGAATTATTTCTATTCGAATGTGCCTTTCCTGGCTCTTTGGGGCACGAAGTACCTTGGCATTTCGCTCCCCTATGCGGAATTTCTCTTGGCTGCCGCCGCCGGGACACTGCCGGCGGTTTCCTTTGTCGATCCGCGCTACACGGTTCTCGATGACGGCACGGGCAACGACGATCACCCCCACGCTGACATCCGCGAAGGAGACCTGTTCCTCTATCAAACCTTCGAAGCCGTGGCCCAAGGGCCAAAGTGGGCAAACACCGTGTTCATCGTCAACTTTGACGAATGGGGGGGATTTTTCGAGCACGTCCCGCCGCCGCGAGCCACCGCGCCGAATCTGGTGGACCCTGATCTGGTGAACGGCAAAGCGCTGCTCGGATGCCGCGTGCCTACTGTCGTCGCATCCCCTTTCAGCCGGGGCAATCCGTCTGACTCAAGAGTCAGCGCGTCGGTGTTCGATCACACTTCCGTTCTGAAGTTGATTGAGTGGCGTTGGGGACTCGCGTCGTTGACGGCGCGCGACGCGAGCAGCGACGTGACCAACCTTGCTTACGCTTTGAATTTCCAAGACCCTGACAGCGCGGTTCCAAACTTGCCGCCACCAGAAGCGCCCCTGATTGCGGCGCCTTGCCTTGGCAATCTCGGCGGCGGAATCCTGAGCACCGGCTCGACTACAACACCCACTAGCGAATGGCAAACACTCAGCAACCAGGCGGCCGCACTCGGATTCGCGGTGAATTGACGCGTTCGAACCAGCACGACTCTCAGTTTTCTTCGGACTTTTCCCGCGCCGGCGGCGCCGGCGCGCGCGGCGGTTTCGGCGGCGCGGGCGGAGGAATGTCGGAACTCGTTCGGCGGAGCGAAATCGACCCATAGCTCGTTTTCAAAGTAATTTTCGGCCCGCGCCCGCTTCCGTAGTGGCCTTCCAGGTGGGAGTCGCCCGAACCGGTGCCCGGCGTCAGCTTCAACCCGTCCGCCTGAAACTCGCTGTCAATATCTCCCGAATGGCAATTAGCGACAATTTCGAAGCTCGCGGACTCCGGCAAGCTCAAAGTAATCCCTGCGGAAGCATTATTGATTTCGATGTCTTCTCTCGGCGGAAACGAAAATCGCACTTCCACTTTTCCTCTGCGATTATCGATTTTCACTTTGCCGCCGGGATTCTCCAGGGTGATGTCGTCTTCCGTTCGCAAGCTCAGGTTCCCCGGAGCGTCAAAAATCTCCAGGTTGCCCGGGCTTGCTTCCATATGCCCGGCAAGCTGCGAGAGCGTGAGGTCGGTGCGGTGTGAAACAAAGTGCACACTCTTAGCGACTTTGTCGGCCCGGATGACGCCAAAGAATTCACCGTCGATGGCCAGCCCGCCGGCGACGCCTGACACCGTGACTTCCCCGCCGCGGCCGGAGATCTTCACACTGCCTTTGGTGTCGGAAACCTTGATGTCGCTTTTCCGGGTATCGATAGTGACGTCTCCACCTGTGCCGTGAACATCCACGTCGCCAACGCCATTTGTCACGTTTACGGCCTTGGCCACGTCCGCGACCGTAACGTCGCCCTTCTCGTTGCGAATCGTCAGCACAGCCTTCTTCGGCACGGCTACATCCAGGTCGAGGCTGACGCGTGATTCCCGCGTAGTAGTCGGCCGGACTTCGTAGCCGTCGCCATTCTCGACCACTTCCACGCCAACTTTTTCGGCAGCTCTCTCTGCGTCGCTCTCATTCCAGGCTTTGGCGTTTTTCTTCCCGGAGACTCGAATTTGCGAATCGTCCGAAGGGTTTATGCTGATGTTGCCATGGCTGTTCCGAATCGTGATGCGGGAGTCCGCTGGAACTGTTTTGGGCGCGACCTCCAGGTCAAACTCAAAGCTATTTCCCCAATCTCCAAAGTGCTGCGGGATTTCTTTCTTGCCGATCTCGACGGCGACCACGATGCCGATCAGCGAGAGCACCCCCAGAACAAGGAAAACCTCGCCCGCGGTAATTGTCGCCGTGTCCGGATCGCCGGAGCGCCTGGCTGTCACGCGTTCATACAGTTTGATCCCGCCCCAAAAGATCAGGATCAGCGGCCACCAGTGTCCCAGCACTTCACCAATGTCGACGCCCCGATAGTTGTGAAGCAGCAGCAGCAATCCAACGAAGAACAGAAGAAGGCCGGGAAAAAGTGAGCTGCTGCGTCGAGGAAGATTCGCCATAGATTCCTATTGCCCCGGTCCTGGACCGGGAATTTGGTTCGGGGGGACCGTGGGCGCGGAGCTTGGTGCTGCCGGTGCTGCCGGCGGAACGTGCCCGGAAACGTGACCCTCGGCCGAAGAAGCCGCTGCCGCGAGGCTGATGGCGCCGATGACGATGAGTATCACCGGATAGGTGTTGCCGAAGGAAAAATTACCGCCGCTCATCTGGTCAAGGAGAAAAAGCACACCGACGGTAATAATGATCGCTGGCCCCATCAGGCCGCGAATCGTGCAACGGCGGCACGTGCATCGAATTCGGTCGCTCATTGCGAAAAGCCTCCTAAGAACGGCGGTCCAGCCGGTTGCGCATCATCAAAACGCCCGCGGCAATCAAAACCGCCGGCCAAAAAAACTGCGAAACCCGGTACCATGGAAACCAATCAAAGTTGTGGAGCAGCAGCAGCAGTCCAGCGCCAATCAGAAGGATCGGGCCAATCGGGCGCTCTTTCGTAAAAGCATCGAGTGGATCGGACAAGGTTTCGCCCATCTGTCGGGCTTTCGCCGTGCGGTAAGCATCAATCGGCATATAGACCCATAGTCCGGCCACGCAAATCCACAAAGCCGCTTCCGCTCCTCCGCTCATCGCGCCATCGACGCCGCTAATGAACAGCACCAGAAAAATCGCCAGGTGCATCATGCCCTTGCCGAACTGCTCGTTATAGAAAGCGCCCATTCCGGGAAGAACTCCCAGAAAGAAAGCAATGGCCGGATTTGCTCGGCTACGGCCGGGTGCTGGCGGGGCCGGCATTTGGTACTGCGATTCTAGCGGGGCAGGCGCAGCTGGGTGTCCCGGTGTAGGAATGCCCACGATGCCGGCCAGACACTCTTCGCAATAGAGCACGTCGCGCACGGGCCGCACACACGTCGAGCACATGGCTTTGCCGCAATTGCGGCAGTAGCCCACCGCCTCCAAATCGGAGTGAACGGCACAATTCATGGAATTCTCCTCTCACCCATCGAGCCGCTCAGTACCGGGAATTGCGAAGCGAGAACCCACAGGTTGCGGCCGATTTCGTCGGCACGGTTCTGCTGTTTCGGCGCGGAAGGATTCGTGTTGTCGGTGCGGCCAGGCTCCTTGTTGGGAGAATTTTGGGGAATCGTTTGCTCCCTGCTGGTGGGATTCTGTTCATTGGCGTTTAGGAGCGTTTGAATCTCTAAAACGACCCGCAAATCACTGACAAACTTGGCGCTTTGGGCGTAGACCAGATGCACCTTGCGGTCCGCGTTGCGATAAATCGTGGCTGGGCGAAGTTCCGCCAGTTTAGGCTTGCGAAACGAAAAACCGGAAGCGGTAAGGATGACGACGAACGTGGCGGCTACCGAAGCCATGCTGTATACGAACCGCGGCGACTGCAAGCTCTTCAGCCAGCGCCTCAGGTTGCGCCAGCTCGGCGCGCCCAGTGTGGCCGTCAAGATGGCATTCTCGAGTTCCGCGGGCGCTTCCACCGGTTCCATGGCGTACAATCCGCCAAGGGTGCGCGCGACCGCGGCGACGAGCGGCGCGCACTTCTCGCACGTATTTACATGCTGGTTGAACGCGGATTGCTCGGCGGACTGAAGAAGTCCGTCAAGGTAATCGCTCAGGCGCGCTTCGGTTTGTTCGCAAGTCCAATTCATACCGTGCCCTGCATTGACTTCGAGATTCGAATCCCGTTCATGAAGGGCGCACTCCCATTTGTTGAAGAATACGCGCCAGTTCGATGCGTCCGCGATTGATTCTCGATTTTACCGTTCCCTCCGGCACCGCCAAAACGAGTTGAATCTCGCTGTACTCCAATTGCTGCAAATCGCGCAAGATCACCGCTTCGCGCAATTCCGGCGAAAGCCGCGTCAGCGCCGATTGCACTTGGCCACTCAATTCACCGAGCAACGCTTGTTCATCCGGCCGCCGCCCCGCCGACTCCTTGTTTTCCACCACCGGCATCTTGTCGTCCAGCGAATCCGTAACGCGGTCCCTCTTCGTTCTACGATAATGGTCAATCAGAAGATTGCGCGTCACGCTGGTCATCCAAGTTGCGAAACCGCCATGGGCCGAACGATAACTGCCCAGAGTACGGTACACCCGGAGGAAAACATCCTGCGACAGGTCCTGGGATTCCGTGCGGTTTCCCGTGAACCGGTAGCAAATGTTAAAGATGCGCCTGCTGTGCCGACGCACAAGTTCCTCCCAGGCCGACCCATCGCCCTGGAGGCATTGCTGGACCAGTTGGGTATCCTGCTGCTCCAACGTATCATCAGCCTCATAACCTGCTACGGCGCAAGGCGTCTTGCGAGTCGGCTTCTCTCTCTAAAAGCCGTCTGGCAGTCCATTTCGGTCTGCCAACTATGGAACGTAAAATGCTAACGAAATGTTCCCCGTGGGACCGAACCCCGACTGTCGACCGTTCTGTGCGGCATCTTACTGGAGCAAGTCCCAAAGAGACAAGAGAATCAATGAGGTAGGCGGTTTGCAGGTGCCTGGAACCGTAGCCCGCGAGAACCGTGTAATGAACCGGGCTTCGGGCCACTCGGAGGACGACCGCCAAAGATTGACCACTGTCTGGAGCAGGACTCTCCGTAGGTAACAGTAAATAAAAGAGATAATTCATTTATTTGAACGCGTTCATTTTCTCCTTGACTTTTCGCTAGGAGCTGCCTTAGTATTTGAACATGTTCAAGATATGGGCAGCGTCATGAAGACGACTTCGAAAAACTCGGGAGAGAAAACAAGAGCAGCGATTTTCGAAACGGCCCTCGATCTGTTCCGAGACCGCGGTTTTGAAGTCACCACCATGCGGGACATTGCAAAAGCGGCCAAAGTAGCCACCGGCGCCGCTTACTACTACTTTGCGAGCAAGGAAGCCATCGTAGCCGCCTACTACGAGCAGGTGCAGCGCTTGCACGAGGAGAAAGTTCGTGACCAACTGAAAGGGAAGTCCGGACTCCGCGAGCGCTTGGGAGTGGTCCTGCACTCGAAACTGGAAATTTTGAAAGAAGACCGCAAGTTTTTGGGCGCGCTGTTTCGTTATACCGGCGAAGCGGATCATCCGCTCTCGGTGTTCGGAAAAGGTTCCGCGGGGCAGCGCGCGCAGAGCTTGGCGCTCTGGCGTGAAGCAATTTCCGAAGCCGGCCTGAGTGAAGACTTGCGCCGGCTTCTTCCCCCGGTACTCTGGTTAGCGCATCTGGGAATGATCCTGGCCCTGATTTATGACGCGTCCGAGAATCAGAAAAAAACGCACAAGCTGGTGGACAACGTCCTGGATCTCTTCACGCAAATTGTGGCCTGGACGAACTCTGCTTTTATTCGGCCATTCGTTCAACCGTGGCAGTCGAAGGTGCTCGAAATGCTGCAGGAGGCCGGCTGGGCCTGAGCCCGGGGACTGGCAATCAAGGGTTGCGATTTTCAAGTTTCAAATTTCTAGTTTCCAGCTTGAGGAGGAGTAATGGCCAACACACGCGAAGCGACTTCACACTGGTATCCCGGGACCGCTGCCCACAAGCGGCCGACGGCGTGGTGGTATTGGGGGCGTGCCGTCTACGTCAGCCGCCGCGACTACTGGAGAATTACGAAGAAATTTCTGGCCGTTGGAATTCCCCTCGGCGCCATCGGCGTCTTGTTGCACATGCCGATGGCGCTGAAGGGCGCGTGGCTGCTGGCCGCTTTGGGATTGCTATTGCTGGCCTATTCGCTCGTCGGTCTGTATCGCATGTACGGGCATCCCGGGGTGCGCTACATTCGCCGCCTTGTCGAGTTGGGCGGAGTAAAAGGAAAAGTGACGGTTGCCGACTTACACATTGGAACGTATCGCCACGCGTTTATGCTCTCGGACGTGCTGCCGGAAGCCACCATCCAGACCGTGGATTGCTGGGCCGCCGAGGGCCAGCCGGCCGAGGAAGCGGTGCAAGACGTGCGCGACCTGGAATTGCCGCCGGCGGGCAACCCGCGCATTGTCGCATCCAAGGCGGAGCAGTTCAGCTTGCCGCTGCCGGATGCCTCTTGTGAAGCCGTCTGTTTTGGATTTGGAACGCATGAAATTCCCACCGGTGGCGCGCGCGAAAAACTCTTCAGTGAAGCGGTGCGCGTCTTGAAGCCGGGCGGAAAAGTCCTACTTTTCGAACATGGCTGGGACGCGCACAACTACGTCATCTTTGGCCCGGTGATCCATCACGTGACCAAGCGCCAAGATTGGGACAAATTCTTGCATGAACGTTTTGAAGACGTGAAGTATGCGCGCAGCAACCAGGCGGTAGATCTTTTTGCCGGGACGCGCCGCTAAGGAGAATCTTGATGGGCCTGCCCAGCGGAGAAGCGGACGTAATCGTCATCGGCGGGGGCATCGCCGGGCTCGGCGCGGCCCTAGGCCTAAAGGATCGCGGGCTCGAGCCCCTGGTGCTGGAAGCGGAGTCGCGCGTTGGCGGACGAATGACGACGGACCGCGTCAATGGATTCACTGTCGATCGCGGCGTCACTTTGTTCGGCAATGCGTTCGGTTCGATGCGCGCGCTGGTGCGGCGGCTGGGGCTTTCTCCTCTTGTCTCGAAGGGAAAGTTCAGCGTCGGCATTCAGGATGCCTCGGGATGCCGAGGCTATCGCGGCGGACGCTTCGCGGACCTACTCTTCGATCGCGGGATTTCCTGGCGCGCACGTTTGGCTTGCCTACGCTTTGCATTTGACTTGCTGCAGCATCATCGCGCTCTGGTTCATGGCTGCAGTACCCTCAGCGGTTCGCTGGATGGTGAAGACGCGCGGACCTATTTCCGTAGAATCGGCGGGGAAGAAGTATTTGATCGTATCTTTCTCCCCGGGCTAAATGGTCCCGTGGGCGGAGCCGTCGATACTTCTTCACGCGTCATCCTCATGCAAGTGCTTTGGAACTTGCTGGTCCGCGGACAGTGGAATCTCACCGCTGGAGTCGATCGCATTCCAGAAGCTGCCGCTTCGCAGGTGAAAGTTGTGGCGGACGCGCGGGTTGTGCATGTCGAACAGATAGATTCGGGAGTTCAGATCGAAGTTGCCGTAAAAGGGAAGCCGCAAGCTTTCCGTGCGCGCGCCGTTATCTTCGCGATACCGGGCCAACTCGTCCCCGCCATTTGCCCGGGGTTGCCTCAAGAAACTCGCGCTACTCTTTCTCGCACCCAGTACTCCAGAATCGTAAACGCCGCCGTAGCGCTGTCGCGGCCTCCCCGTGTTTCGTATGCCGGATATGCCTTCACCGAAGATGTAGTCCCGGGCGCAGAAATCGAGATGGAGCATCTGCGCGCTCCTAACCGCTGCCCGGAGGGAATGGGCCTGGCCGGAGTTTTTCTGTGGGACACTCCCAAGCGAATTCGCTTGGAGGCCAGCGACGAATCCTTGAAACAACAAGCGAGCAACATCGTCGAACAGAATTTCCAAGAATGCCGCGGTAAAGTGCTGTTCGTCCATCTCGTTCGCTGGAACATTGGCATTGCGCAATTTCCTCCCGGCCGATTGCGCGAGATGACCGCGCTGCGCAAGCAACTCGCCGCCTCAAGCGCTCCCTTCGATCTTTGCGGCGACTACCTCGACGGCCTCTCCAGCGAAGGCGCTCTGCGCACCGGCGAAGAAGCCGCCGAACGCACCGCTGGGAAACTTGGAAAGTGACTTGGGGTTTCTCCATACGCGGTTACCGGAGAAGTGAAATCTGCCAGAATCCTCAGTGTCCGGTAACACGACTTACCACTTCTAAGGTGCAAGATTGAGACGGCTCCTTGTGGGGCAAATCGGCCCGGGCGGATTCTCAGGAGGATTATTCGGGGCGGATGCCAAACGCCGGGTAAAGCTCAGCAGGCTTGTAAACCACGCCATTTTTTATAACCGTGTCGACGTGGCGGATGTCGCTCATTTGTTTGGTGGGATCGCCATTGACGAGAATCATGTCCGCATACTTCCCAGGAGAGACGGAACCGAGGTCTTTATCCAGGTGCATGACTTGAGCGGCTTCGATGGTGGCGATGCGCAGAACCTCGGGCGCGGGAATTCCAGCTTCGGCGTAAATCTCCAATTCGCGATCTAGGGCGTAGCCATTGCTCTCATCAGTCCCAGCGACAATTTGAATGCCGCTGTCGTACAACTTCTTGACCATGCGAACCATGTTGGCGTAAGCGGCGTGATACTGTTTGTCAGTGGCGGGATCGGATGCGTCAAGCGCTTGCGCCGCCGTCCGGGAATCGCGCTGGGCCTGGACAGGTAGACGAGCAAAGATAGCGGCGTCGGTTCGGCTGGGCTGGCCCGGTCGGTCAAGGTAAGTGGCTTCCCAGATGGCCATGGTGGGATCGATCACCGTGTGGTGCTGTTTGAGAAAGGCAATGAAGTCGTTGACCCGTTGAGAATTCAGGTCAACATCTCCACCACGCTTGCCGGGCTCGATGAAACGAGCGGGTGTACGCGTTTCCTTCACATCCGGCATGAAGTTTAGGAAGATGAAATTCATGTGCTGGATTTCATCAGCTCCGTCGCGGACGAATTGTTCGGCGATCATTCCGGAAGGGACGTGACCGCTCACGCGCAAGCCGCGCTTGTGAGCCTCCTCGGCGATGATGGGCACAAGTTCGGGCTTCACCGAGCTGTAGATCTTGATCTGGACGTAGCCCAGGTCCGCGTAACGATCCACCTGCTGGCGGGCCTCCTCGGGTGTCGCAGCGAGAATCTTGACGGGGCCTTCGAACGGGCCGGGGCCATCGATGAAGCCGGCAAGCACCACGCGCGGACCAATTTGCGTTCTGTCCTGGATCTGCTGCCGCAGCTTGCCCAATTCTTCAATGGAGTTTGCGAGGTCACGGACGGTGGTGACGCCAGCGGCTATATCGAGAAACGCGTAGGTAGGGAAGAGATGGGCGTGCATATCCCACAAGCCCGGAAGAAGTATTTTCCCGCGGCCGTCTATTGCCTGCGAGTTTGCGGCTGTGGGGCGCCCGTCGTCAGGCTCAACCGAAGCGATGCGCTCGCCGCGAACGGTGACACGTTGGTTCGGAAGAAGCTTACCGGCGGGTGAGTCAAAGAGAGTGACGTTGCGAATCACCAGGTCGCCGGAAGGCTTGTGGCTCAGCGCCTTCGCAAGTTCGCTGGCCCGTGCGATTTCCGCTTGACGCTGCGACTCGCGCAATTGAGAAACGGAAGATTCAAAGCCGTGGCGAACTAGAGCGCCCCAAGCGGAGGTTACGGCAAGAAATTGCTGATCGTCATCGAGCCAGAGGTAATTAGGAGTGAAGCCGAGCCCGCTGATCTCGTAGAGGGTAGCCGTGCTTTTCTGGCCGGAGGCCTCGACCGGAACGGACTGTAGTTTTCGAATGACCGCCTTGCCGCTGGGAAGTACCGGGAGTTTTCCTGCGCTCTCGGACGATAGAAGGGCACGCGCAAGAATGGTTCCTGATTCCGGGCCGCCGTTCAGGTCTATAAAGAATTTGCCGGACGCGTTGGACTGTTTTTCGTTCTCCGCCTTGTTACTCCAAACCGCTTCGCTACCAGCTAAAGAGAAACGCTCTTCAACGGGTGACTTCATGTAATCGACGCCTTTGGATTCCTCGGAAACGATCAGGCCACGCGAATCGAGTCGATAGGTCGTATAAATCTTTGGACCGCGGCCGCGATCGTTAAACTGGAAGAATTCGTGAATCGTATCGTCAGGGGACTTCCAGACTGCATCCTGGCCTGAGGGAGTCTTGTCTGCAAGCCACATACGCACGACTGCGTCTTTGGGAATGTCAGCGGGGAGCTCCGGGAGCGGCGATTGTTGTTGGGCCAACAGAGCTGCGGAAAAACAGAGGAAGACGATCATGCATGTAGAGATTCGTGCCACGGGGAACCTCCATGAGGTGAGAATGGAGTAGATTTATAGGAGAAGCTCCGGGTTTCGGCAAGCGTTTTAAGTTTGGGCTGCTCCGGAGGTAGGTCCGATTAACGCCGTAACTCCCAAGTTCGTACTGGAACGAACCTTTCCGGTTTTCCGAACTTACCAGACTTAGTTGCCAAGTGGGGTCCGAAGGTCAATCTTTTTTGGGTTTTCTGTCGCTCGGGACGGCAAGTAAATATACAGAGTGTCTCGCTCTGGAGAATGTCCGATGGTGGCAGCAGGGCTTTTACCACCTTTGGGATTACCGCAATCCTGAATAGCCCGGCCCCTCACGCATTTCCGGTGTGTTGATGTCCTGCAAACCAGCTTGGTGGTCGTTTGCCCGGTGACGAGCCGAGTGTCAGCTCCTTTCGGCCAGCAGATCAGAGGTGTAATTCTTTGCGACCATTTGAAAAACCTTGATTGGCGCCAGCGCCAGGCTCGGAAAGCGGGAAGAATTGCCAAGTCCGTTCTGGCTCAAGTTCGCGTTGGCGTTGCTGCCTTGCTGCAAATTTCCTGACACGACTCGCCTTGGCAACTTGACGCGGGTGGGCGCTCCCGTTAGGCTGGCCACACATGCAAACAAGGTCGAGGAAACTTCTGGTTGTCCTGATTGTCCTGCTCGCACTGGGGTACGCGATTTATCGTTCCAGCGGGATGATGCATCTCGGGGATTTCAGCGGGGCAAAACTTTGGTTCGCGATTCGCGGCGCGAATCCCTTGCTCCTAATTCTCTCGCTAGTAGCGATTTACACCTGCTACGCGCTGCGCTCGCTGCGGTGGAGGATTTTCCAGCGGAATCTGGGTCCGGCGCGGTTCGGGCCGATTTACAGCATGACGCTCGCGGGTTTCGCGGCTATTTTCCTTCTTGGCCGCGCCGGCGAACCGGTGCGTCCGCTGCTCCTGGCGCGCAAAGAAAAACTGCCCATTGCGGATCTATTTGGAATTTATGCCCTCGAACGACTGTTCGATCTGGCAAGCGCGGCCGTCATAGCGGCGGTCGGTTTGCTCTTGTTTCAATCCCACGTTCACGTCGGTGACACTGCGGGCAAGTTAGAAACGGCCGCAAAGACCACCGGCTCCGTGCTGTTCGCGGGAGTCGTTGGCGCGATTATCTTTTTGCTGTATCTGCGGCTGCACGGATCCGCTTTGCTCGAGCGCCGCTTCGAAAGCTGGGTGATCGCGAAAGGCTGGCGCGGCAAGATTGCGGGAATCGTTCTGGGTTTCGCGCGCGGCGTGCAGGCCATGCAATCCTGGAGCGATTTGGCGCTCTCCGTGTTTTATTCCGGGGTTCACTGGTTTCTAGTGCTGCTGGTTTATCTCTGGGTTTCGCACAGCTTTGGCGGTTCGCTCAGCACCATCACCTTGGGCGACGCCATGCTCGTCATGTCGTTCACGCTGGTGGGTTCGGCGGTGCAATTGCCGGGTGTGGGCGGCGGCTCGCAGGTGGCGTCATTCCTTGCCTACACGGCAGTCTTTGGAGTAGAAAAAGAAGCCGCAGCGGGTGCGTCGATTGTTGGGTGGCTGATTACGTTTGCGGCGGTTAGCCTGGCGGGCGTGCCGCTGCTGATCCATGAAGGGCTCTCGCTCGGGAAATTGCAGGAGATGGCCGAACACGAAAAAGAAGCGGCCGTCGAAAGCGCCAGACAGCCAGGAGACGCAACCCCGTGAAGTGTCCTTTTTGCGCGAACATTGACGACAAAGTGATTGATTCCCGGGAGGGCCGCGTCGGCGACACCATTCGCCGGCGGCGCGAGTGCTTGAAATGCGGCCGCCGGTTCACCACTTACGAACGCATCGACGAAATTCCTTACATGGTGATCAAGAAGGACGGGCGGCGCGAACGCTTCGAGCGGCAAAAGATTTTGCAGGGACTGTTGAAAGCTTGCGAAAAACGACCGGTGGCCACTCCCAAGCTGGAAGGCCTCGTGGAGGAAATCGAAGGCGTGGTGCAGGAGTCCACGGAGCGCGAGCTGACCACCACGGAAATCGGCGAGATGATCATGCGCGGGCTGAAAAAACTGGATAAAGTCGCTTACGTGCGGTTTGCTTCGGTATACATGGACTTCAAGGACGTGCAGGAATTCATGAGTGAGCTGAAGAACCTGCTGAAAGACCGCGTCAAAAAATAATTCCTTTCTTCTCGAGGAGTTCCCCTGAAGAAGTGTCGGGCCTTTTCCGGTTGGCGTTTTTCGCCGGCGCCGAAAAATGCGGGAACGCCAAAACTGCCGGCGGCTTCCTGGATTCAACGGGAGGTGGCGAAACGACTCGTGGGTCTCGTGGGGTTCGATCTGGACAAGATGTCCGGGCGGACGCAGATGAAAGATTTTAAGCCGCTGCACTTAGAAACGAACGCCATAGATTCCTCGAATCCCAGGTCGCCCGATGCCTCCGGGCATCAGTGAAAATCGGGATAGATTTCGTCCAGTATCCAGTAACTTGTTAAGACCATGGCCAAGAGCGTTCCCAGCAGCCATAGCCCCCAGCGAAATTGCTTGCGGCTTGCGGTCGGAGAGGCGTACTCGAGGGGGAGGTCCACGAAGTAGGCGGCGGAGTAGCAGACGTTGGCGATCAAAGCGAGGACGGAAAGGGGAAGAAGAGTAGCAAGCGACAATGCCGGGCGGAAATGGGGCCAAGTGCGGACGACCCAGAAAAGAGTAACAGCGCCGAGGATTAAATTATAGAGCACGCGGCGCGGCTCCCAAAAGCGCGCGGCATTGCCGAGCAGCCCCCGAAAGGGGGCCGGGGAGGGTTTGCCCGAATCAGAAGATAGAGCCGGTTGCGATGTATCCACAGCACGAACCTCAAAATCTGAGTCTCCAAGGTACACCCTTACTTCCTATTGTCAAGTACTTTCTATAGCAAAGTGAAAGGACCTTGCCGAACGGAAATTATGTCTGCCGTCAGCGCGGCCACACGCCGGCGGTGAAGCATTTGATGGTGTGGAAGCCGAGGTTTTCGTAGAGCTTAACGGCGGTGTGGTTGTCGGATGTGACGGTCAGCGTTAACTCGCGGAATTTCAGGGAACGAAGGGCTTCGACGGAGGTTTGCATCAACATGCGGCCGAGGCCGTGACCCTGGTAACCCGGCAGAACGCAGATTTGCGTGGTGTGGCCGACGCCGGGGGAGACTTCGCTAGTCAAAACGGCGGCGACGAGTTCGTCGCTGCCGGGCTCGTGCAGGACGAAGGAAGCGCCAGGAACAAACTGGCCGCAACCCGGAAGTAAAATAATGTTCTTCAGGAATTTCAGGGCACCGGAGCGGCTGCGATACTGGTCGTTTATTTCGCCGTCTACGTGGTTGGCATACGCCAGATAAATTAATTTGGCGCAAGGCTCGAAGTAACGGTCGTGCCAGCGGTTGAGGCGCATGCCTGCGGAAGCGCCAGGTTTCGCTTCCGCCATATCTTGCAAATCCAATAGCATGAACTGGCGAGTGTAGAGGTGAAATCCTTGATCCAGGAGCGGCGTGTCCACGGGGCCGCTGAAGGGCATCAGTTGTGCTTCAATGCGGGAGAGGTGCGGAATGGCGCGCATGGAGTAGAGCATTTCTTCGAGAAGCCGCCGGCCGATGGAATCCTGGGCAAACTTCGCAGAGACATAAAGCCCGCCGATCAGGCCTTTCTGGTCCTCGAGAACATAAAAGGAGTAGCCAGCGGCCACGCCGTTTTCGAAGGCCACGCATCCGGCCAGGGCATGGGCGTCCAGGAAACGCTTGATGAGTTCGAGAGCGCCGCGGTAGTCCCAATGCAATTCGTCGCGCCAGTGCCGGGCTTCTTCTTCGAGAAGCGGCTCAATCTGGCGCACGGTGGTTTGTCGCAAATCGATAATGTTCATGGATGAGGGGGGGACAATGGAAGCCCCAGCCGAACAAGTCCATCATAAAGGAGGTAAAGGAGATAAAGGAAGTAAAGGCGGTAGCAGAGGTAAAGGAGGAGACACAGGAAAAAACGCGGGCTCACGGAGCGGCGGAAAAGGTGTGCTACGATGCCAGTCAACGCATTTGTATTGTGAGGTAAAGAAAAGCGGCACTTGCTGCCGGCTGACTTACACAGAAGACGAATGCATATCCTGTTCGAACTTCGCTATCCAAGCAAGTGGTATACCAAGCTGCTGACGGCTTTACTGGCGTTGGTCTTTTTCGCCGTGCTGGCCACCACGGCCATCGCGGGATTTCTTGTTTACCGTATCGTGAAGCCGCAGCGCACCAGCACCGAGATCAACATGGCAAGTTTCCCGGGGAGGCCGGAAGTGCTGAGTTTCGATGTGCCGGGCGTGGTTGGCCAACGGGATGGCTGGTTTTTCCCGGGGTTGCGTGGCGCGCCGACGATTATTTTGTGTCATGGCTACGAGTCCAGCCGCGGCGAGCTGCTGACGTTGGAATCGGCCCTGCAAGATAACCAGTACAACGTTTTCATTTTTGATTTTGCGGGGCACGGGGCGAACGCGGGAATCACCACGCTGGGCTATATCGAAGCGAGCGAGGTGCGCGCGGCTGTCGATATGCTGGCGCAGAGAACGGACATAGACCCGGCGCGGTTCGGGTTGTGGGGGTACAACATGGGGGCTTACGCGGCGCTCCGCGAAGCCGAGGGCGACAAGCGGATTCGCGCGCTGGTGCTGGACTCCGTGTATGACGAGCCGAAAAAGATGGTTAAGGTAGGTGTGGAGCGCAACGGCCTGAGCGGCTTTCCGTTCATGGTGCGCGCGGCGCAGCTCAGCTTTGAATACTTGAACTACGCGCATCGCGATGACCCGCCGGTTTCAAGGAAATTGATGGCGCTGCTGGGCGTGCCGACTTTGTGGATTCAGGCGGCGGATGACCCGGAGCTGGCGCAGACCACGCGGGAAATGTTTCTGAAGGCGCCGGAGCCGCGCGAGCAGGCGCTTATCGCGCATGGAAATTTTGTTGGTCTGGGCGACGAAGAGAAACGCAACTACGAAAACCGGGTGGTGTCGTTCTTTTTAGTGAGGCTGCAGGCTGCTGGGAGACCCGCTAGATGAACGCCGTTCGATTCGGTAGAGAAAGAAACCTGTTTTCGCCAGATTGAATGGGATTTCCTCGCACCTGAGGTCCGCTCCCACGATCCCCTTACAGTACTTGTCTCCCGAGAGTAGGTATCCCTCGCGGGGATGTTCGGCTTGCGACTCCGTGACCTCGTTGTGAAGGTAAAAGCTCAAGCTGTAACGCTGGCCGCGGCTCATTACCCTGGCCCGCAGTTCCTCTGAAGGAATCCCTTGGCGCCGAATTTCCTCGGAAAGCGAGCGGCCAGAGGGATCCCAGCGAAAGTAAGATGACAGCAAACCATCAGTCAGGGAAACAGCTACGAGAATCGGTACGACCGAGGAAGCGGCGAGTAGCTTCTGAAGATCGCTTCCAGAGCACGATGGATAGAAAATGCCCAGGAAAATATTGGCTAACCCCATTAGGGCAATGATCAAGCCAGCTAAGCCTCCGAATTTGTCGTTTCCCAAAGATATGCGTGGCATGACCATTCTAACCAGGGCGAGCAAGAGAAACAGAAAGACGGCAGCCGTGATGAGGCTAAACCGAAATGATTTTCGGTGCCGAGACGTCAGTGTGAGGCACGCGCGCGCCATGATCAGACAAATCGCCGGAATGGAAGGCAGGATGTAGCCGGGCAACTTCGACTGCGAAAGACTGAAAAACAGAACTACGAACGCAGACCAAGAAAGCAAGAACAGAAAATGCGGGCTTATTTTTTTGCGTTTCATAAAGCGCACGCCGGCCTCGAAAGCTGTCCATAGCAGTGTTGCGGTCCACGGGAGGAAGGCCACAAGCAGAACAGGAACGTAGTACCAGAAAGGTTCGATGTGCTGGAATTCGGGGGTGAGGTAGCGCTTGAAATTGTGCTCGATGATGAAGATGCGGAAAAAACCAGGGTTGCGGCGGGCGCAGAGAAGGTACCAGGGGAGGGCCATGAGGCAAAAGGACGCGATAGCCGCGGGATGAAAGAGGCGGAAAGCCGCGCGCCAGTGTTTGGTGAAAAGCGCCCAGAAAAAAATGGCGACGCCGGAGAGAATGATGGCAGCAGGCCCTTTGGCGAGGACGGCAAGGGCAAGAAAGAAACCGAAGAGAATTAGCGCGAGCCAAGGCGTTCGAGGAAGGATCGGTGTGTTCTCGTTGCGCGTGAGGCCTAGGACGACGGCGGCGCACACCATGGCAATCGTGAGCATGCCGCTGAAGGGCATGTCGGTGGCGGCGGCGTGGGAGAAGCCCGTCATGCCGACGGTGGTGGGAAGCAGAAGCAGGAGCCAGCGAGCGGTTTCCGCACCATAGAGACGCTGAGCGAGCCAAGCCAGCGCCAGAGTGGCGAGCAGCGCGGAGATGGCGCTCGGCAGACGCGCGGCCGTTTCGCTGACACCGAAGAGCCGGAAGCTTATTGCCGCGCCCCAATAGAAAAGCGGGGGCTTTTCGAACCAGGGCTTTCCGTAAAGACGCGGCGTGACCCAATCGCCGGTCTCCATCATGTCGCGCGCGATCCACGCATAGCGCGGCTCATCCGGTCCGACGAAGCCCATCGCGCCAAGGTGGCTGAAGTAGCAGACGTAGAGCGTCGCGAGGATTAGGATGGCCCGGCCAATCCTGGCGGCGGTACTGGTGCCAGCAATTTCGGGAGCGGGCGCGATTATTTCAGTCACGGAAAGCTGAGTCTAACATCGAACTACTATCTTCCAGCGATGGACCTCTTGCATACTGTCGCCCGGCGGGAGACTGGCGCGAACTAGCGAGTGACATGAAGGCTGGCATGCAATACCTGGCAGTGTGGGCCATAGTGAAGGGACTGGGTGTGTTGCCGCGTCCCGTCGCAAGGAATTTTGCCGCCGGGGTGGCGCGCCTTTTGTACGCGCTTTTGCCGCGATGGAGAAAAATCGCCGAAGTGAATTTGCGCATCGCGTTTCCGGAGCGGAGCGACGCCGAGCGCCGGGCGCTCGTGCGCGGGATGCTGCGCAATCTGGGCTGGATGGCGGCGGAGTTTGCCCAATTTCCAAAATATTCCAAGGAAAATATCGAGCAAATCGTGGTACTGGATGGGCATGAAAATTTTCTGGAAGGGCAGCGTCGCGGCAAAGGCGTGCTTTATTTGACCGGGCACATCGGCGCGTGGGAACTGTCTTCGTTTGCGCACGCGCTCTACGGATTTCCTTTGCACTACCTGGCCCGGCGAATCGACAACCAGAAGATCGACGCGCTGGTCGGCAGTTACCGGTGTCTGTCTGGGAATCGCCCTATTTTCAAGAACGAATCCGCGCGCGTGATGCTGAAGGTTCTGAAAGAGGCTGGGACCGTCGGAATTCTGGCAGACCAGAACACCATGCCGGAAGAATCGGCGTTCGTGGATTTTTTCGGGAAGCAAGCCAGTACCACGACCGGAATTGCTCGCGTGGCGCTGCATACCGGCGCGGCCGTCGTGCCCGGATACGCTGTTTGGGATGCCCATCGCCGGAAATACCGGTTGCGTTTCGAGCCGCCCGTAGAATTAATTCGCACGGGCGACTTGGCGCGGGACGTATTGGAGAATACGCAAAAATTTACGAAAGTGATCGAGGAAATTATCCGCCAATATCCTGAGCAATGGGTATGGGTGCACGGGCGATGGAACACCCGACCCGAGGGCGAGCCAGCGCTTTACGATTTCCAGTGAGGTCGATGATGAAACGAACTGCGAAGGAATTAGCTGAGGCGATTGGCGCAAGGGTGGAAGGCGACGGCGCCGCCGAACTCGTCGGCGTTGCCGCGCCGGAGCGTGCCGGAGCGCGCGATTTGATCTACGTGGAGTCCGCGAAGCATGCGGCGCGCGCCGCGGCTTCGGCGGCGACCTGCGCCATTGCGCCGGACGGAGTCCTGTTCGCGGACAAGACCATCTTGCGGAGCGCGCAACCGAAAGTGGCTTTCGCGCGTGCGGCTGAGCTATTGCTCGGGCGCCCACCGATTGCGGCGGGAATTCATCCGACGGCGATCGTCGCGCCGCTTGCGCGGGTTGCTCCCGATGTAGGTATTGGGCCGTATGCCGTGGTTGGAGAAGATGCTCATGTCGGAGCCAGCACAGAAATCGGTGCGCACGCGGTGATTGGAGCGGGCTGCTGGATCGGCGAGCAGTGCCGAATTCATCCGCGGGTCACGTTGTACGGAAGCGTGCGCCTGGGGAATCGCGTGGAGATTCATTCCGGAGCCGTGATTGGAGCCGATGGCTTCGGCTACGCGTTCGGCGAAGGGAAGTACTGGAAATTTCCCCAAGCGGGAATCGTGGAGATTGCCGACGACGTGGAAATCGGAGCGAACACCACGATCGATCGCGGTTCGCTGGACGACACGCGCATCGGGGAAGGAGTAAAGTTGGACAATCTGGTGCACGTGGGACACAACTGCCAGATTGGAGCGCACACCGTGATTGCGGCTCAAGTGGGATTGTCGGGCTCGTGCGTGTTTGGAAAGCGCGTGGTTGTGGGCGGGCAGGCGGGTTTTGGCGAGCGCTGCAAACTGGAGGACGAAGCAGTGATTGGCGGGCAAAGCGGCGTGCTCGGAGGAAAAACGATTCGCAGCGGTGAGACGGTTTGGGGGACGCCTGCTCGCTCCCTGGAGAAATTCAAAGAGCTATTCGGCTGGTATGGGCGGATCCCCGAACTGGCCGCGCGCATCAAACAACTCGAGGGAAGACTTGGCAATAAGTGAAGCAAACGGCGGCCTACGTTGGCGGCTGATCGTTGTTGGCGGACACACGCGCAGCATCGGCAAGACGCAATTGGTCTGCGATGTGATCTCGGCATTTCCCGGGGCCAACTGGATCGCGGGAAAAATCACCCAGTATGGGCACGGCGTCTGCGCGCAGAACGGCGAGAATTGCGATTGCGCTCCCGACGAGCACGCCAGCGCTATCAACTGGGAGGCGAACTCGGACAGCGGAACGGACAGCGCTCGCTTTCTGGCGGCCGGAGCGCGGCGGTCTTTTTGGCTGCGGACCAAGCAAGGATTCCTTGCCGAAGGATTGCCGCTTTTGCGGACGGCGCTACTTCAAGCGAACGAAAAGGGGGCGGCGGAACTTCCACCGGTGATCGTGGAAAGCAACTCCTTGCTGCAATTTCTCAAGCCCAGCTTGTATTTTGCGGTGGTTGATCCGGCCAAGGAAGATTTCAAGGATTCGGCTCGCGCCGCGCTGGACCGTGCCGACGCGCTAGTGCTCCGCGGGTCGGCGGGCGTTTTTCCGGCCGCGGGACCCTCTTGGATGAAGCTGCCCGTACGCTTGCTGAAGGAAAAGCCATCTGTAACGCAGCTGGAGGGCCAGCCGCTGCCGGAGCCGCTTTACGTCCTGGTGCAACGGACGCTAGAGGGGCTAGCCAATGTTTCGATTTGACAACGCGGCATTGCGAGTGACGCATCTTAACCGTTGACCGTGCTCCGGAAGGCGGCGATAATTGACTAGTACTAGTGTTACTCGAACTCTAATGGCTCGGTCACTTTTGTGGGGAAACGCTGGGCCACACGGCAGTTAAATTAAATTTTAGTGGTTGCTGGACAGGTTTGCTGGAGCTGGCCAGTTTAGAGTACCGCTCTGGGGGAGCACCGATGGCTTCATACGCCAGAATGGGAGAAGAAGTTTCCGTTGCTCCGGCTCCTGTTCCGCTGCATGACCAGGACTGGGCCACGCGCTTGGAAAAGACCATCGAGTGCGGCGCGAATCACCTTCTGTCCCTGCAAGCCGAGGAAGGATTTTGGCAAGGCGAGCTTGAAGCGGACACCACCCTCGAATCCGATTACATCTACTATTTGCACGTTCTCGGAAAAGCGGATCCGCAGCGCATTGCCAAGCTGGCAAACTACGTGCGCCGCCGGCAGCTCCCTGATGGCGGCTGGTCCATTTACCCCGGCGGCCCTTCGGAGCTGAACGCCACCTGCAAGGCGTACTTCGCGCTGAAACTCGCGGGCGATTCCACGGCTGCCAGCCATATGGGGCAAGCGCGCGAGACCATCCATGGTCTCGGCGGCCTGGAACATACCAATTCTTACGTGCGCTTCTACCTGGCGCTGATCGGTGCTGTGGGCTGGGAGCTTGTTCCTTCCATTCCGCCGGAGCTGATGCTACTGCCGACTTGGTTTCATTTCAATATTTATGAGATGTCTTCGTGGACGCGCGGCATCGTCATTCCGATGGCCATCTTGTCGACCCTGCGGCCCAATTGGCGCTTGCCGGAGCGCGCGCGCGTCGATGAATTGTTCAAGGACCCCACGCACAAGACCGCGGCGTTTGATTGGAGCGAGGAGCTGCTCTCCTGGAAAAACGTTTTCCTGGCGCTGGATCGCGGGTTCAAGCTGTATGAGAAATTGCCGTGGAAACCGCTGCGGCAGCGCGCGATTCGGGAAGCAAAGTCTTGGATGCTGGATCACTTGGAGCGGACCGAAGGCCTGGCGGCGATCTACCCGGCGATGATGAATTCGATTTTCGCGCTGATGGCTTTGGGGCACGGCCCGGAGGATCCGCTGACGTGGCGCGAAATCAAAGAGTTTTCGCGCTTTGAAATCGAAGAAGGCGACACCATTCGCATGCAACCGTGCGTTTCTCCGGTTTGGGACACTTGCATCGCCATGGTCGCGCTGGAAGAAGCCGGTTTGCCACCGGATCATCCCGCGCTGGTGAAGGCCGCGGAGTGGATGCTCTCGAAGCAAGTCCTGGGGCCCGGCGACTGGCAAATCAAGAACAAAGACGCGGAACCTGGCGGCTGGGCGTTCGAATTTCGCAATGATTTTTATCCGGACGTGGACGACACCGCGTTTGTGCTGATGGCGCTGCAGCGCGTGAAGTATCCGGATCCACGGCGCATGGAAGGCGCGATCCGCCGCGGCATCCAATGGTTGCTGAGTATGCAGAATCGCGACGGCGGCTGGGCGGCTTTCGATCGGGACAATGATCGCAAGTCCCTGTGCAACATTCCCTTTGCCGATCACAACGCCATGATCGATCCTTCCACCGCCGATGTTACTGCGCGGGTAGTCGAATGCCTTGGCAGGTTTGGCTGGCCCGCGGAACATCCCGCGATCCAGCGCGCCGTGAAGTTTTTGCTGAAGGATCAATCCGACGATGGTTCCTGGTTTGGGCGTTGGGGAGTGAACTACGTTTACGGAACCAGCGGTGTGCTGCGCGCTCTAGAAACGGTTTCGCTGACAGCTCGCGAGTACTGCCAACGCGCTGTGATTTGGCTGCGCACCGTGCAGAAAGCTGACGGCAGCTTCGGCGAATCGCTGGCCAGCTATGAAACACCCGCAACCAAAGGACAGGGCCCGAGCACGCCTTCACAGACGGCTTGGGGTCTGATCGGCTTGCTGGCGGGTACGGATCTCCGCGACCCGGCGATCGTCAAAGCGGTGTCCTATCTGGTGCACCAGCAGAAGGATGAGGGCTCGTGGAGCGAGCCGGATTTCACCGGCACGGGTTTCCCGGGCGTGTTTTACCTGAAATATCATCTCTACCGGAATTCCTTTCCGGTTTATGCGCTGGCTCGGTATTCCAACCAGGCACGCCGGGCGGAAGAGTACCTGGCGCTGAAGTTCCAGCCCAGCGAATTCCGGCTGCGCAGCGGGTTTTAGAAGGCATGCTGCGGTTTCCCCTGCGCCTTTCAGCGAGTCTCGCGCTGGCCCATTTCGCTCACAAGCCGAAGCTTGCCCAGGGCGCTGGCCCCGTGCAATTCGTGGAAGCGGCGGAACTTCTGCATCACGATGCCAATCATCCGGTTTCTCACCAAAGGATTCGGGAGATTGTTTCCAGCCGCTCCCCGGTTGTTTGGATCGCGGGAAGCGAGCCGCTCTATCATCCCGGCGTTGCGCATTTGGTTCGAGCCATCACCGAGACGGGTCACTTTGTTTTTCTGGAAACCGATGGGGTCCTTCTTCGACCCCGCTTGCATGAGTTTCAGCCCACTTCGAGGCTTTTTCTAACCGTTTGTTGGGAACCTGGCAGGCCACGCCGGACTTCGAAAGAGCCTCGGACAAGTGCACGGGAACTCGCCGTAGAGGGAATCCGGGCGGCGAGACTCTCGGGTTTCTTGATCTGCTGGCATGCGCGCGTTCACCAGGAGAGCGAAATGCGAATAATGGCCGATTTCATCCAATATGCGCGCTCGCTCGACGTGGATGGAATTGTAGTTTCTTCCCCTGGCAGCCAATCGAATTCTGCGAATGTGGACGCCAGGGCTTTACAGGTGAAAACGGCAGAAGCGCGAAAGCTGATTGGGAACTGGTGGTGGGAATCCTTTTCGCGGATTGTGGAGCCGGTCGTGGGCGGTGAACGGAATGTGGTGCATCAAGCCGAGGAGGCCGGCGCACAACCGGAATCACCAGCGAACGCGGAAGGCGTGAACGTCGCATGACCACGCTGGTCACAGGCGCGGCGGGCTTTTTGGGCAGTCACGTGACGCGGCAGTTGGTGGCCCACGGGGAGGAAGTGCGCGTGCTCCTGCGCGCATCGAGCACCAATCGCGCCATTGCGGATTTGTCCCTCGAATACGTCACCGGAGATTTGCGCGATCCCGCTTCGCTCGAGCGCGCGATGAAGGGCGTCAAGCGTGTCTTTCATGTCGCCGCGGATTACCGCTTGTGGGCCAGGCGCAAACAGGAGATCTACGATTCGAACGTCGGCGGAACGAAAAACCTCTTGGAAGCGGCCAAGCGCGCCGGCGTCGAACAGTTGATCTACACAAGCACGGTGGCGACGATCGCCGTCGACCGGCCCCAGCTTCCGAACGAATTTACCGACGCCAAGCTGGAAGAAATGGTCGGCCATTACAAGCGCTCGAAATGGATGGCCGAAAGGGAAGCGCTCAACGCCGCGAAAAACGGATTGCCGGTCATTGTGGCCATGCCCACGACGCCGGTAGGACCGTGGGATTGGAAGCCAACGCCGACCGGGAAAATTGTCCTCGATTTTTTGAATGGCAAGATGCCTGGGTACGTTGAAACCGGCTTGAATTTTGTGGGTGTGGAAGAATGCGCCGCCGGTCATTTGCTTATTGCGGAAAAAGGGAAAGTCGGCCAGCGCTATCTTCTAGGTGGGGAGAATCTGACGCTCAAGCGAATGCTGGATTTGCTCGCAAAGATTACCGGCTTGCGCGCGCCCATGCTTAAAATTCCCCATGGGCTTGCGCTGGGTGTGGCCTATGCCAATACCGTGCTTTCGCGGCTAGTCGGTCGCGAGCCGGGAATTCCCATCGAAGGCGTCAAGATCGCACGCCATATGATGTTTGTGGATTGCTCGCGCGCCAAGCGCGAATTGGGATTTCAGGCCGGGCCGGTAGCCGCCGCACTGGAGCGCGCCGTACGCTGGTACGAGGCGAACGGCTACATTGCCAAGAGCCGCCGAAAGCGCATAGCTCGCGCCGCCGCAGCTTGATTTTGTAGGGGCGCAGCATGCTGCGCCCTAAGTGTTAGCGCTTCTTAATCTATGAGAGTCCTGGTCACTTTCGCCGTCGCAGCCGAATTCGCCCCCTGGCGCCGCCAGCACAAGTTCGAGAAATTGCATGGCGGTGCTGTCGACGTTTATCGTTCGCGAATCGGCCATGCCGAAGTCGGTGTGCTGCTCACCGGGATTGCCTGTAGGAAGGCCTGGGTGCAGGCAAAAAAGGTGATTTGGCCCGGCGACGTGGACATTTGCATCTCCAGCGGTTTCGCAGGTTCGCTGAGGCCTGCACATCTGCCCGGTGACATCTTGGCGGCCCGTGAGGTCCGGGCGCAAATCCCGGCAGTGGCCCTTAGGTGTGACGAACCCCTGGTAGAACTCGCAACCGAATGCGGAGCCAAGCCCGTCGGTGTTTTCCTGACCAAAGACCAAGTAGTCGTTGCCGCGGCGCAAAAACGACTATTGGGATCTGAAGCAGATGCGGTTGAAATGGAAAGCGCGTGTGTTCTTTCCGAAGCGGCTTCCTTCGGTGCCCGGCCCGTTGCCATTCGAGCTATCAGTGATTCCGTAGGTGAGGACCTTCCGATCGATTTCAACCGCACGACATCGAAGTCTGGCGACGTTGACAACCTTCGCCTGCTGGGGGAGGTGGCCCGCTTTCGCACCGGAGTTGTTTCCTTCTTTAGGTTTCTTGAACAAACTCGACAAGCACGTGAGAATCTCGCGACCTTTCTAAGCAGGTACATCGAGCGCTTGGCCCAAGTTTCTGTGGAGCCGCAGCGCCAGGTGGCGGTCCGATGAGCCGCACCGGCCCGACTCTGGAGGTCGTGAAGACCTTCGGCCCCATCCCCAACACCATGCGCGCCGGCGTGTACCGCGAAAAGGGAGTCGTCCGCGTCGAAGAAGTCCCCGTCCCGGAAGTCGCTGGCGACGAAGTCCTCATCAAAGTCGCCGCCTGCGGCATCTGCGGCACCGACATCAAGAAGATTTATCACGCTTACGTTCCTCCGCCGCAAATTCTAGGCCACGAAGTAGCCGGCACAATCGTCGCCCTTGGCCGCGGCGTGACGAAGTGGAAACTCGGCGACCGCGTGATGAGCTTTCATCACATCCCCTGTGGAGCTTGTTTTTATTGCGAACGCCGACTCTTCTCCCAATGCCAACAATACAAGACGACCGGCCTGACCGGCGGCTTCACTCCCAACGGCGGCGGCTTCGCCGAGTACGTGAAAGCCATGCCCTGGGTGGCCGAACGCGGCATCATCGCCTTGCCCGACAACGTCAGCTTTGAAGAAGCCACCTTCATCGAGCCGATCAATACGATTCTGAAAGCCGTCCAGAAGGCTCGCGTATCGGCCGGCGAAACCGTACTCATCGCCGGCTGCGGCCCCATTGGTCTGCAGTTGCTGATGGTAGCCAAACTGGAGGGCGCCAAGCTCTATACCAGCGATCCCATGGCCATCCGGCGCGCCAAGAGCCTAACTTTAGGAGCATTAGAGTCGTTTGACCCGAGTGATGGTAAGCTGGTGGAACAAATCAAGGCGCGGACGGAGGGTCGCGGGGCCGACGCGGTCTTGGTAGCAGTCGCGCACCCGTCGGTCGTGGTGGATGCTCTAGCAGCGGCGAGGCCCGGTGGGCGCGTGCTATTATTCGCCGCAAATGATCCGGTAACCAGAATTGAATTTCCGGCCTCGGCCGTGGGGATCGACGAAAAAGAAATCCTGGGCAGCTATAGCGCGGCCGTGGACATCCAAGAAGCGGGGGCCGACTTAGTGCTGAAAAAGAAACTGCCAGTCATGGATATTGTGACGCACCGTTTTCCGCTGGCTAGAATCCAACAGGGGTTGGATCTGGCCGCCAAGCCGACGGCGGAATCTCTGAAAATTTTGATCACGCACGCATGAAGACGACGACGCCAAAGAAGATGGCGGAAGTAGGCGAAGAAGTGAAAGCAGCCGTAACCCACGTCACGGTGCCCTCGAAGATGACTGCGGCCGTGTTGTATGGCAGTGAAGATCTTCGCATCGAAAAGATTGATGTACCCGCACTGGCCCCTGACGAAGTTCTGGTGCGCGTTCGCCTGGCGCTTACCGACGGCACCGACCTTAAAGTCTGGAAGCGCGGCTATCACGCCAAGATGATTCAGCCGCCGGCCGTCTTTGGCCACGAACTCGTAGGCGAAATCGTGGCCGTAGGAAAGCGCGTGGATCCGCGCTGGCGCATCGGAGTGCGCGTCATTGCCGCGAATTCCGCGCCGTGTTTGCGCTGCTATCACTGCCGGCGCGGCCAGGAAAATCTTTGCGACGACCTCTTGTTTAACAACGGCGCCTATGCGGACTACATGCGTATCCCCGGCCGCATCGTCGTGGAAAATATGTTGGAAGTGCCCCACTCGGTGGACGATCAGAGCGCCGCGCTCGCGGAACCTCTGGCTTGCGTGCTCCGCGGGATTCATGAGATGGAAGTGCGCACCGGAGACGCCGCTGCCGTCATCGGGTGCGGCCCTATCGGATTGAAATTTGTCCGCATGCTTTCGCGGCGTGGCGTGCGCGTGATTGCCTTGGCTCGGCGCGAGGCGCCGCTGGACATTGCCAAGCGGCTGGGCGCGGTGGCCACTTTCAACGTCACCGAGACGGCAGATGTGGTGGCCGCTGTAAAGGCGCTTACCGAAGACGGGCTGGGGCCTGATTGCGTGGTCGAAGCGGCTGGCAATCCCGCCACCTGGAAACAAGCGCTTTCCATGGTGCGCCGCGGGGGGATCGTGAATTTCTTCAGCGGCTTGCCTTCGGGCGCGCGCGTGGAAATCGACCCGGCGGCAATTCACTATTCGGAAATCAAGCTGATTTCGCCGTTTCATCACACGCCGCGGTTTTTCCGCGAGGCCCTCGAGGCCATCCGCCGTGGCGACATTTCCGCGCGCGATTTCGTCACCGAAGAAATTCGGCTAGCCGACTTGCCGCAGGCGTTTGCGCGCATGAAGTCTCGCAGCGGTGAAATCAAGCTGGCCGTGCGGCCGTAGTGGGTGACTCGTGACTGGTGACTGGTGAAACCCAGACCTTCGAGCCCTTTAGTCTCTTCCATTAAATCATTCGAGGGTGGGCCGTCCTGATGTTGCGTCCCGGCGAAATCGACATCACGCGGCATACTCCTGAACCTGGCTGTTCGCCGGACGTAGCCGAGAACTACACCAAGTGGCTGGCTACGCATCACTATGAAAATTTCAATGTCGTTTCCTGGCTTCTCCCCAAAGCGCTGCACCAGCATTTCTACAACCTCTATGCCTATTGCCGCTGGGCCGATGATCTCGGCGACGAAGTTCCAGACGCGGCCCGCGCGCTGGAACTGCTGGCGTGGTGGGAACATGAATTGGATGCTTGCCATGAAGGAAAACCTTCGCATGCGGTGTTCGTAGCTCTGCGCCAGACGATTGTAGAGAAAGACATTCCCAAACAGCCCTTCGCTGATCTCCTGAAGGCTTTCCGGCAAGATCAGGCCGTGAAGCGCTACGCGAACTGGGATGCCGTGCTCAACTATTGCGTTTATTCCGCGAATCCCGTGGGCCGCTTGGTTTTGTATTTGTGTGGCTATCGCGATGAAGAGCGGCAGCGCTTGTCCGACGCCACCTGCACCGCGCTACAACTCGCCAATTTTTGGCAAGATGTTTCGCGCGACCTCGATATCGGGCGCATTTACATTCCGCTCGACGTCGCCGCGCATTATGGGCTCGCGGAAACTGACATCGTAGAGCGCCGCTTCGATGACCGCTATGCGCGCTTGATGAAAGATCTGATCGCGCGCACTCGCGGCCTCTTCGCCGAAGGCCAGCCGCTCGCTAAAATGGTCGACGAAGGCCTCCGCGTTGACCTCGAGATGTTTACCCGCGGCGGCCTCGCCGTTCTTGATGCCGTCGCAGCCATGGGCTACGACACCCTGCACCACCGCCCTGCCGTCAGCAAACTGAAGCAAGCAGCGCTCTTGGGCCGTGCTCTAGTGGCGCATCTAGCCGCCGGCCATGCGCGCCGAAACCAGATTGCGGCAAAGCCCGTAGTTGTAAGGGCGCAACATGCTGCGCCCCAGTCAAGCACTGTCGTTGCCGACTCTTACGCGACCTGCCACCGCATCGCCCGCGCCTCCCACAGCAATTTCTACTACGCCTTCTTCCTCCTGCCCATGCCGAAGCGCGACGGCCTGGCCGCTCTCTACGCCTTCATGCGCCTGGTAGACGATGTCTCGGATGAAAATCAGAGCCTCCTCGCCAAGCATCGCGGCCTGGCGAAGTGGCGCGCTGCATTCGATGAAGCTGTCACCGGACATTCGCAAGTTTTTGACGGCACTGCCGCGATGGCTTTGCCTGCGGAGCCCTTGTATGGACAGGCCGAGGTCCTCCCCGCGCTTGTTGATACCATGCACCGCTACAAAATGCCCGCGCGCTATCTTCACGACCTCATCAGCGGCGCGGAGATGGACCTCACCGTCGAAACTTATCCGACCTTTGATCGCCTTCGCGAATACTGCTATCGCGTTGCCGGCACCGTGGGACTCACTTGCACGCACGTCTTCGGCTTTCGCGATGCGCGCGCCCTGGATCTCGCGGAGAAGCTCGGCCTCGCCTTTCAACTAACGAACATCATTCGCGACGTCCACGAAGATTACAAACTTGGCCGCGTTTATCTCCCGGAAGAAGATCTCCAGCGCTATGGTGTTTCGCCGGAAGACTTTGGCCGCAGCGAAGCCACTCTCGGCGTTCGCGAACTGCTCCGCTTCGAATCCGAACGTGCCTGGCAGCTCTATGAAGAGGGTTCCGCTTTGCTCGGGCTTATCGATGCCGACAGCCGCGGCGCCTTGTGGTTGTTGGTGCATACTTACAGCGCGCTTCTCGGCCGCATGGAGTTGCTGGACTTCGCCGTGTTCGGCGAGCGCGTTCGTCTTTCCAAAGCGGAAAAAATGATGTTTATCGCCAAGGCGCGCTTCGGCCGCCACACGGAAGAGAATATCCTTGAAAAGCGTGATCGTGATCGGCGGCGGGCTGGCGGGACTGGCAGCCGGCGCCGCGCTGGTTGAATCCGGCTGGCGTGTGCGTTTGTTTGAACAGCGCCCTTTCCTCGGCGGCCGGGCGACGTCTTATGTGTTGCCCGACGGCGAGCACGTAGATAATTGCCAGCACGTCACCCTCGGTTGCTGCACCAATCTCGAAGACTTCTACAAACGAGTTGGCGCCACCGGCAAAATCAAGTTTTTTGACCGTTTGCTTTTTCTCGATCCGCAAGGCCGCAAAGGGGAAATGCAAGCCGGCTTTCTGCCCGCGCCGTTTCATCTTACCGGAGCAGTCGCCACCTTTCGGCCCTTGACGCTCCGGGACAAGCTCTCCATTGCTCGCGCGCTGCTTGATATCTTGCAAACTCAAGGCAAGCTGCCCGATCTTCAGGAGAATGACGGTATCTCCATGCTCGAGTGGCTTCGCCGCCGCAGTCAGACCCGACGCGCCATCGAACGGTTTTGGCGCGTAGTCCTCGTCAGCGCTCTTGACGAAGAGCTCGATCGCGCCGACGCGCGCTTCGGCGTCGATGTTTTCTGGAAAGCCTTTCTTTCCAACAGCACCGGCTATCGCATGGGAGTCCCCGCGGTCCCCCTGGGCAATCTCTACGATGGCTGCAAATCAGAAATCGAGCGCCGAGGCGGAGAAGTGATGCTGCGCGCACCAGTTCGCGGCTTGAAAATGGAAAACGGCGAACTCGCCGGAGTGCGCTTTGACGAAGGCCGCGAAGAGTCGGCCGACGCTTATGTCTTTGCCGTGCCGCACACCGCGCTAGCCGAGTTGCTGCCAGAGAGCCTGAAGCAAAGCGATCCTGCGCTCTCGAGCCTCGACAAAATCAAAGTCTCCCCTATCACCGGAGTCCACTTCTGGTTCGACCGCACCGTCATGACGGAGCCCTTTATGGCGCTCCTCGACACCACTACCCAGTGGATCTTCAATAAGACCGTTCTCTACGCTGATTCGAACGGAGCCGGGAAGCCGGCCGCCTCCGGACAGTATCTGCAATTGGTCATCAGCGCTTCTTACGATTTACTGCCGAAGTCGCGCCAGGAGATCATCGACCTCTGCCTCGCGGAAGTCCGCCAGGTTCTGCCGGCGGCCGGCAACGCCGAATTGGTGAAAGCCACCGTCATCAAAGAAGCTGCTGCCACATTTTCCCCCCAGCCGGGAGTCGATCGCTGGCGCCCAAAGCAACAAACCTCCATCCCGCGCTTGTTCCTCGCCGGCGATTGGACCGCCACCGGCTGGCCCGCCACCATGGAAGGCGCCGTCCGCAGCGGCTATCTCGCCGCCGAAGCACTCCTCCGCGCCGACGGAGCGCCCCGCACATTCTTGCAACCTGACCTCGCCCCCGACGGCTTTATCGCCATGTGGCTCGGCCAGCATAAACCGACAACGCTTGCTTGATGCGGGCCTTCCCGTGAATTCCCGTGAACATGATTTGGCCGCGTCCCATGAATATGGGAAATGGCGTCATGAAGACGACCTTGGAGATTCCCGATCTCATTTTTCGCCGGGCCAAGACTACCGCCGCCAGCGCGGAATTCCACTCCGTGAGTTGGTGACCGAAGCAGTCAAGGATAAGCTGGCCGCGGACGACAAGGCCTCTGAAAAACCCTGGGTCAAGCATATGGGCAAGCTGAAGGATTCGCGGAAGGAAACGGAGCGCATCAACCGTCTTAATTGAAGAGGACTCCGAAAAAATCGATGAGGACATGTGGCGTTGATTTTGGACACCAACGCCTTATCGGTCGCCGCCGACCGCGAACCGACCGGGCGGGAACTAGTCGCCCGTGCCGAGCGTGTAGCGGTTCCCGTGATCGTTTTAGGCCAGTACCGGCTGGGGATCGCGCTCTGGTAGCTGGGATTCAAGGATCGCTTGGTGAAGGAGCACCATGGCGCTCGGCATTTAACAGGTCATGTTTCTCTGAACTTCCCTGGCGATCCGATCTCCGCTGCTTTGTCACTTCGCCGCCAGCTCAAACCATCCGATCCTCCGCTCGTTGATTGTCAAGCCGGCACTGGCTCTATCAATCTCCTCATATTCCGCTCGGTGCTCGGCCATGAATTCTTCATATGCCCCGCGCGACTCCCAAAAATCCATCGTCAAATACACCCCGCTACGCAACGCATCTCGCACCAGCCGCGTCTCATGATAGTGGGTGTCGCGCCGGAATAGCCGTACCCAGTCACCATCCGGGCCTTGGGCGTTCTCGAATCTTTCTTCATCGCCCGGCTTGACTTCGTACTCCCACAGCGCTACAAACATAGAGGTCCCATCTCCTGCTCGTTGGACGTTCGCCATTCTGTAAGCTTCTTCTAGGTATTGCGTGCGCCGTCCGGCCGAGTGTAACAATCCGATTGGATACAAGCCAAGTTGGCAAGCGCGTCAGCGCAAAAGCATGAGTTGTAGGTGTTGCAGTCCGTCGAGACTGGCGGACGGAGGCGTTTGTGGATCGAAAGTACGGGCACCGCGGTTACCGCGACGCGGAAAAGCAAGATAAGAAAGACAAGTCACACGATCGCAAGCCGCCCAGTGGCGGCCCGCGGGGCGCCGATCAATTCGGCCCGCGCACCCCGCGCATGGTCGGCACCGTCACACGCGCGCGCTGCGCTAATTGCGGCGCCGTCTTGACACCGGGCTTCGACGCTAATGGCACGTGTCCCAAGTGCCAGTTCGAATTGCACTGCTGCAAGCAGTGTCGCTTCTTCGACTCCGGCGCCCAATTTGAGTGCACCCAGCCGGTCCCGGAACGCATTTCCCCCAAGGATACCAAGAACGCCTGCACCTTCTACGAATTCCGCATGACCATCGAGAAAGATACTGCGCCCACTTCCTATACTCAGCCGAACGCTTCGGGCTCGGTGCCTCCCGCTCCTCCCCGCCACACCGATGCCCGCCAGGCCTTCGAGAATCTTTTCAAGAAGTAGCCCGGCATGAAGCCTTCGCGGCGATCCTTTCTCGAGGCGGCACTAACTCTGCCCGTAGTTCTCAACGCATCTCCGTCCCTCACCGCCGCTCCGCCGGCGGCCGCTTCGAGTGATTCCTCCTTCGATCCCTGGGTCGAAATTCATCGCAAAAATCTTCGCCAAAACGTCCTGGAAATCTACCGCCGCGCTGCCTCACGTCCCATTCTCGCGGTAATCAAGAACAACGGCTACGGTATGGGCGTCGCGAACGTTGCCCAGCTCCTCGAACCTTATCCCGAAATCTTCGGCTTCGCCGTCGTCAAGCTCCACGAAGCCATCTCGTTGCGCGACGCTGGACTTCAGAAACCCATCCTGCTTCTCGGGCCCTTCGACGAACAAAACCTCGAAGATGCTATCGCCCGTAACATCATGCCTATGATTTACACCCCACTGGGCCCGGCGCTTGACAAAATCGCTGCCAAAACACAAAAGCCTATCCCTCTCCACATCTGCATCGACACTGGCATCGGCCGCGTCGGCGTGCCGTACCAGCAAGCCGCACCGCTCGTCCGCGATCTCGCCAGCCGCAAGTCCGTTCAAATCCAGGGCACGATGATGACCTTCACCGAAGACCCCGACTTCGACAAAGAGCAGCTTCGCCGCTTCCACGAACTCTGCTCAACTCTTGAAAAAGATGGCATGGCCCTAGGAAAAAAGCACGCCGCTTCGAGCTTTACTCTTTTCCAGCATCCCGAAGCGTTTCTCGACATGGTGCGCCCGGGCATGGCCATTTACGGCATCTATTCCGAAAACGAATTTCGCCACACTGCCATCATGGATCTACGCCCAGCCATCAGCCTCAAAGCTCGCGTCATCTACGTGAAGAAGTTGCCAAAAGGCGAAAGCGCCGGCTACAACCGCGCCTACATGGCTAAGAACGATGTTTGGGTCGCCACCCTTCCCGTCGGCCATGCCGACGGCTGGCCCCGTGCTGCCGCACTCGCTCACGAAAAAGCCGCCAAGGTTCGCATTAACGGTGATCTCTATCCCGTGATCGCTTCGGTCTCCGCCAGCCATTGCATCCTGGAAATTGGTTCAGAAGAGCGCGTCAAAATCGGTGAAATCGCCACGTTTTTCGACTGGCAGCCCGGTTCGCGCCCCGAAGATGTCTGCGAATCCTGCGGCGCTTCTGTCTACGACCTCACCATGCACCTCAACCCGCTCTTGCCCCGCCGCATCGTCTAGTTTGTTCTTGTAGAAGCGGGTCTAAGCCGCCATTTTCTTCCCGCTCTAGGCGCAGGGCACATTTATCCCCAGAGATCGAGACGCCGCCATTTTTTCCTTTGCCGCTTCCGAAAGCTCGAAGTGACCATCGCCCCCGACGGTCAGATCAAAACCACAAAGATCATCGGCGGCCATCCTGTACTTGTAAATGTCGTCGAAGAGACGCTGAAAAGCTGGAGGTAGGCCCCAGCGAGCACTGAAACGATCGCCATGCTGGAATTCAACTTCCACCCTAAGTCGGGAATTTCTCGGAGCGGCTCCCAATAATTTATTCTTCAAGCCTCCGCCACATGAGAACGAGCGGCTGGCCTCAAGCGAATCTTCACGCCTCCAGCCGTTTTGCAATCACATCGGAAGCGCTGTATTCGAATCGATCTACCGGCAAAAACGATAGAATTTCTTTCCGGTCGTCGCCTGACGTGACCTTTCCTTTTTCTACGTATTTCCCGCCACGCACCTGGGGCAGCCCGATGGTCGCTACCAGCGCATTGCACAGGCAGAGTCGGCCCGCCGTATCCTCGGCCTTCCCGCCCTTGGACAAGTACACGCTCACCGGCTCTCCCGCGCACCGATAAGCAGTTGTCCCCTGTGGGCGTCCGGTAAGCCTCGCGCAGGTACCCAAGGTCGCAGGCCCGCGGCGTCGGATGGCACCGCCAAGGGAAAGGTCGCGAATCACAAACTACAAACTACTGGTCACGAATCTCGTTGCTTCCGTACTTCATTGCTTGCTTATCTCTTTGATTGGAAAGAGCATGGGTTCGCCGGGCGGATTGTCGGCGATGGACTCGAGTTGCGGGTACTGACGCCGAAGCGGCTCGGGCACCTTCACTTTCGATCCTTTCAGGATGCTGATGAGCTGCAGCGCATTGACCACGGCCTTGCCCTGAAAATGATTGTTGGTGATCACGAAAGTATTGCGCGCCTGTTCGCCGACTTTCCTGACGCGATTCACCCACGGAGCCAGTTCTTCGGCGGAATAGAGATAGTTGTAGCGCTCGTGCGCGGGAATCTTGGCGTCGTCGCTGAACCAGGTGTCGTAGCGCCGCCCGTGCAATCGCAAATACCCAACGGAGGCGGTGGCTTGAGCGGAAGGCCCCAGGGAGCGCCCGATAATGGGCTGGTCGATGTTGCAGAAACTCACCCCGCTGGTGCGCAGCAATTCCAGCGTTTCCGGCGACTCCCAGGAGCCGTGGCGCACTTCCACCACCAGCGGATAATCGGCGAACCGTTTCAGCAGCGCCGTGAGGTAGGCCACCGTTTCTTCCGTGCGATGAAACGAAAAAGGGAATTGCAGCAGCACCGCGCCGAGCTTCTTGGCCTCGCGCAAAACATCAAAGCCGGCGCGAACTTCGCGTTCCTCCGCCGCGATGGAGCGCGATTTTGTAGACCGCATGTCGTGCGTGAATCGCTGCCAGAGTTTGGCGGTGAAAACAAATCGTGGATTTGCCGCCACGCGATCGACCCACTGCGCCGCGTGGTCCGGACGCAGCGGCTGGTAAAACGAAGTGTTGATTTCGATGGTGTCAAAAAACTCCGCGAGGTACGTCGCTTCGTGGAATCCTTTGGCGCGTCGAACTGGATACACGTAGCCGGCCCAGTCCGAATACGACCAGCCCGCCGGGCCCGCGCGCACGATATTCTCCGTGGCCGGAGTCGTGGTCGTGGGAATCGAAGTCTCGGGGATGGAAACCCCGGGACTCGAAGCAATGGGAGTGGAAGGATGCTCGGCCTTGTTCGGCGGCGGTGGCTTTCGTGATTTGCGCGGCGGCATGACGTGGCGCAAACGACTCGCGCCCGAAGCAGAGTAGAGGTAAGGGAGGAGAAGTGTCAACAGAAGCACGCTCAAAAATATCAGCCCCAAGTTGCCCTCGGCGTCCCGGGCTGCTATTCTTCCTCGATGTGGTGCAACACCACGATCCGCGTCTCCCTCCCCTTTTCCAGCTTTTCCTACAGGTGCACACATGAAACTGTCGATCAATTACAAGCATGTCGAATCGCACAAATCCGTCGAACTAGAGGTCGAGCGTCAGATAGCTAAATTAGAAAAACTGCTGCAAAGTTATTCGCCGGATCTTGTCCTGCTGCACGGCGCCTTTTCCAAAACGCCGCGCACCGACGAGACTTCGTTCACACTAAACTTATCTCTGCCAACCGCGACGCTGCATGCTTCCGGCACGGGATCAACCGTGCGAACCAGCTGCAAAAAAGCGTTCAGCGATCTGGGAGCCCAGGTAAAAAAACACCAGGCCAAGCTGCGCAAGGATTACGAATGGCGCCGCAAACGCCCCCTCCCCAGCGCCGAAGCGCTCTCCTGAATCCGCTCGGTGCGCGGGTCGCGTCGAATCAAACAGTGAATGGCGTCAACAGCCTTTGCCTGCACCTTGGCCGGCAGTGGAGAGCTGGCGGAATTCGTTGAGTTCCGCTGAAGATTTTGTTCAGTTCTTACAATTTGACATACCGGCGGAACGGTTTGTACTCTCCGAAATTCACGACCCTGATGGAGCCACCACCCGAATCCAAGCCATGAGCACGGCGTCTCGCAAACAAACGAGCCGACTTTCTGTCCCTCGCAACGGCGATGTCCTCCCCGAAGCACAGATTCTTTCGACTGTCGAAGAGGTGTTAGCAACCACGCCGTTCATCGACATTCACACGCATTTGTTCGCGCCGGCATTCGGCAAGCTCGGGTTGTGGGGCATCGACGAACTTCTGACCTATCATTATCTCGAAGCTGAATTTTTCCGGTCTGCTGATACCACTCCGCGCGAGTACTGGTCACTTTCCAAGCGCGAGCAAGCTGATGCCATATGGAAAACTCTGTTCGTCGAGAACACTCCCGTATCGGAAGCGACGCGCGGAGTGATCGCCGTGCTCAAGGCTTTCCAATTGCCAACGGAAGGTGCGGACTTGTCTGAGGCGAGGTCCTTCTTCGAAGCCCAGGCCCTCGAAGCACACATTCAGAAAGTGTTTCAGATTGCAGGCGTAAGCACGGTGGTGATGACGAACGATCCACTCGATCCAGAAGAAGCCGCAATCTGGCTGAAGGGAGTAGCGAACCACGAGCAATTTCGCGCGGTAATGCGTCTGGATCGTATTCTGTGCAATTGGTCCGCGCACTGGCAGGTGTTGGCCGGTCAAGGCTACCGGGTTGACGAGCAGGCTGCGGGAAAGTCCGGCGCCGAACTGCGGCGGTTCCTAGCCGACTGGTACGAGCGCATGCAACCCTGCTACATGGCGGTTTCCCTGCCGGACACGTTCGAATACCCCAAGGAAACGATCGGGAATCGATTGCTGAAGGAGGCCGTGCTGCCGGCTTGCCGCGAGATGGACCTGCCACTCTCGCTGATGATCGGCGTACGGAAACAGGTCAATCCATCGCTGCGCTTGGCGGGCGACGCCGTGGGCCGGGCGGACCTGCGAGCGCTGGAAAGTCTATGCCGCGAATTTCCAGCCAATCGCTTTTTGGTGAGCGTGCTCAGCCGGGAGAACCAGCACGAACTTTGCGTTTACGCGCGGAAGTTCAACAACTTGGTGCCGTTCGGCTGCTGGTGGTTCATGAACAATCCTTCCATTGTGGAGGAGATCACGCGCGAGCGCATTGAGATGCTGGGAACAAGTTTCATTCCGCAACATTCCGATGCCCGTGTGCTCGAGCAAGTGATCTATAAATGGAATAACACCCGCCGGACGTTGTCGCCCATCCTGTCGGAGTCCTACCGCCTGCTGTCGGAGGACGGCCGGGGCGTCACGCGTGCTGAAATTCAGCGGGATGTCACGCGCCTTTTTCGCTCGAATGCCGAAGCCTGGATGAATCCGCAGGTACCGGTTTCCAAGTAGCCGAACGTAAAACCCGGAATCTTCTGCCGTGCAACTTCATGCTTAGGGGGCGAATCCAATTTTTGGAGGGCTATCGTGAAGGCCATCATTAGAGTTTTATTCGCCGCGCTTGTCTCGTGCGCCGGAACAATGCTTTTCCTTTCGGGTGCTTTGCATTCTCAAGACGCGACTTTCCACAACGCGCCCGCTTCCACCAAAGGACAAAAGAACTCCTACGCCGGCAAGCAGATTAGTTCCGCCAAATCTCTGTATCACCTCCGTTGCGCCAGTTGCCACGGCGAAATTGGAGAAGGAACCGGCAACATCCCCGCGCTGGCCAGCGGGAAGGCGCAGTCGGCGAGCGACGGCGAGCTTTTCTGGTACATCACCAAAGGTGATCTCAACAACGGAATGCCGTCCTGGGCCAAGCTACCTAAGAAGGAAAGGTGGCAGATCGTCGCTTATCTTCGCGTTCTTGGCGGTTCCAAGCCGGGTTCTCCTCGCGTTCCACTTTCCGCTTACGAAGCCGTCTCAACAGCTTTAAAGGCGCCTGCGCCGAAGGCCCCTTTTACGGACTTCCGTTACGAAAAGCCCGGAACAGTTCGCAAGATTACTTTGGCGGATCTTCCCGCTCCGTTCGCGACAACGTCGTCTGGCAACGGTCCCAAATTGGTACCGCGTCCGGAAAAAGCGTGGCCGCAAGTGCCGCCGGGATTCCAGGTCGAACTGTATGCCACCGGCCTCGATGATCCGCGATTGATTCGGACAGCGCCCAATGGCGATTTTTTCGTCGCCGAGAGCAACACCGGAGTCGTGCGAGTGTTCCGGGGAATCACGGCGGAAGGCAAGCCGCAGCAGTCGGGAATTTTTGCAACTGAATTGAAGCGGCCGTTTGGCATCAATTTTTATCCGTCTGGGCCGGATCCAAAATGGATTTACGTCGGGAATACGGATTCCGTTGTGCGCTTCCCTTATCAGAATGGAGATTTGAAAGCGAGTGGTCCCGTTGAACACATGGCCGACTTGCCCTCGGCCAGTGGCGGCCATTGGACGCGCGACATTCAGTTCGCGCCCGATGGCAAGAAAATGTTCGTCTCCGTGGGATCAGCCTCGAATATCGACGACCCTGATACCACGCCAGCGGAGAAAAATCGCGCCGATGTTCTGGAGTTCAATCCGGACGGTTCGGCCATGCGCGTTTACGCTTACGGTATCCGCAATTGCGTGGGCATGGCCATCAATTCAAAGACCGGCGAGTTATGGTGCTCGGTCAACGAGCGAGACGCCTTAGGGGACAATCTAGTTCCCGATTACATTACGCACGTGCAGGAAGGTGGCTTCTACGGGTGGCCGTGGTGGTACATGGGCAGCCACCAAGATCCGCGGCACGAGGACAAGCATCCGGAGCTGAAAGACAAAGTCATCACGCCTGACGTGATCCTTCATCCGCACAACGCTTCTCTGGAAATGACCTTCTACGATGGCAAGCAGTTCCCGGAGGAATACCAGGGCGACATTTTCGCAGCCGAACACGGTTCCTGGAATCGGTCTGTCCGGGTGGGTTACGAACTGATTCGCGTGCCTCTCGGTCAGACCGGACATGCGAGCGGTGAGTACGAAGATTTCATGACCGGGTTTGTGGTGGATAACGGACACGTTTGGGGACGCCCGGTCGGCGTCACCGTGGCCGCGGATGGCTCGCTGCTGGTTACTGACGACGGCTCGAAGTCCATCTGGCGGGTTAGCTACACCGGGAAGTGAATTCTGCGGGCCGCGCAAACTTCGTGTAATGCCTCAAGATTATTGCGCCACGCGAAGCATCACTACGCCGTGCGAGGGCACCGTCACCGAATATTCCGTGCCATCCAGGTTCACACGTCGCCGTGAGCCCAGAGATCTCTCACAGGGGCGGGCGCAGTTTTCAGGCCAAGCTTCGACCCATTAATGGTGATCTTTGCCGACGAAGCAACGCGAGTAAAGATTGCCGTGGCCCGACCGCCGTCGAAAGGGCCCTCCCCCAAACCTCTTGATCTCCTGATTTCGTCGTAAGCCGACCCTGACTTCCCGCCGCATCTTGATCAATCGCGATGCCTTCGCGGTGGGCGAGAATCCCGAGGATCGCGGGAGTCATGTTGCGCAAGTCGTTTCCGGCGAGCCGCGGCGCGGCGAGAATCGACCACCAGCTCAGGTGCGTTCGGTATTCGTCTTCGGTCACCGGAGAGGAGCGCTGATCACATCGTGGAGCATTCGCAGCAGCGCTGCCCGCAGCGGGGAAGAACGTGCGATATCCCGGCGAATTGACGCTGCAAACCCGAAGTGAAAATCTGGCGAAGGGGATACCGGTCGAGCCGCCGGTCTGGCAAGAGGTCCAAGCCCTGGGTTGAAACCATTTGGAAGTCTTTGCCTGATTTAGTCCAACTAAACCACAGCTTTAGATTTTCAAGATTGACATCTTTGAGACACTGCTCCTAATGTCGCCTCACTGGATGTATTGAAGGGACTGATAGCAACCATCTGGGAATGCAATGGCGCGAAGCGAGTGCTGCGTCGAGGTCATTTAACGGTGCGAAAGCGCAACCGCGTGGCCGAAGCACGCGGAACGGCGAGACCGGCGGGCATGACCGGGACGAATTTCCCGAACAGCCCACGAAAAGGGAAAAACAGAAATGAAGAACAATGTGGTGATGGTTCTTTTTGCTCTTCTGTTCGCTCCTTTGTTTTCTCAGGCACAAGGCTTGGGAAGCATCACCGGCAGAGTCACTGATCCTGCTGGAGCGTCCGTCGCCGGAGCGCAAGTCACCGCGACACAGGAGGGCACGGGCTTCGCTCGCTCCGCGGCGACGGATGCCGAAGGACTCTACGTTATCCCCTCCCTGCAACCAGCCACGTATACCCTGACCGTGGAGGCCAAGGGGTTCAGCACGTCGAAAGAGCGCGCGATTACTCTGCTCGCGGACCAAACGCTTACCTTGAACGTGGGTTTGAAGCTGGGGACGACGACGGAGGTCGTCACGGTATCAACTGTCGCCTTGCAAGTTGACACAGCCACCTCAACGCTGAAACAAGTCATCGAGCAGGAGCGCATTTCCGAGCTACCGTTAAACGGAAGGAATGCGGCACAACTTACGTTGCTGGTGGCGGGAGCCGTCAACTCCCCCAACGGCGGGGCTGACCAAGGCGCCACGAAAACATTCCCCGGCGCCGTGACTTATTCGGCGAACGGCGCGCGGCAGGACACCATCAGCTATCAGCTCGACGGCGGCAACTACGTGGACGAATACACCAACGTCAACCAGCCGTTCCCGTTCCCGGACGCGCTTCAGGAATTCAGCGTGCAAACCAGCAACTACAGCGCAGAGTACGGAGAGAATGCGGGAGGGGTGGTAAACGTCATCACCAAATCGGGCACCAACAGCTTCCATGGCGATGCCTTCGAGTTCGTACGCAATCCAGTCTTTAATGCCCAGAACTATTTTGCCACGCCCACTACGCCGGATCAGATCAAGCGCAATCAGTATGGGGGCACCTTCGGAGGCCCGATGATCCACGACAAGACGTTCTTCTTTCTGGGATATCAGCGCACGGCTTTCCGCAATCTTGTACTGGGAAGTTCGCACGTGGTCGGACAGACGGACATCACAAAGTTCCTGGCGGCCGGGAAAACACTGGATCCTGGAGTCGCGACTATGCTAGGGATCGACCCTACTACCGGAGCGTACCTGGGTTCTGCCGCCAAATTTAGCTTGGCCGGCGCCATACCGACGGGAGCGAACCCGACCGTGCCTTTTTCCAAACCGGATATCGAAAACTATGATTCCGGGATCGGCCGCGTGGACCATTCCATGGGGAAGAAAGACAAGATCACCGGACGCTATGAATATGACCGGTTTAGGAAAGCGCCGGTATTCAACCCGCTCGAACTCGTCGCTTACACGGATGCTACTTTTTCGATTGTGGCGCAGAACGCGCTGCTCCACGAAACGCACATTTTCTCGTCCACGCTCATCAACGATTTCCGGGCCAGCTATTCGCGCGAAGTCTCTACCCGGGGACCAGCTTCGAACGCCGTCAACTTGACGGCCTTTGAGACTGCTCCTCTCCCCTTTGAGCCGAAGCCCAGCGCGATCCAGGGGATCGGCGTGCAAAACGGGTTCAGCTTTGGCGACAATCCCACCGGCATTTTCACTCGGAATAATTTTACTTACGCCGACGATGTCAGTTGGGAGAGAGGGAAACACGATTTTCATTTCGGCGGGATGATTGAATGGAGCCAGGTGGACCTTAACAACCAGTTCAATCAGCCAGGCATCGTCAATTTCTGTACGCAAGATACCTACCTTGGACAAGCCGCTGGTCTTCCCAGTTATCAGAATTTTCTCGCTGGAACGATGTGCGATGGAGGCCCGGCCGGCAACGGCTACGCCTTCCAGCAAGGGGCGGGCGAATTCAAGGCTAACCGGGACAAATTTCCCGGTTTATACGCGCAGGACAATTTTCGCCTTAGCAATCGCCTGACGCTGAATCTCGGACTGCGCTATGAGCCGGGGTTTCCCTGGAGCGATACGGGCAATCGCTGGGCGCAAGTCAACCTTGTTGCCATGGCGGCGAATATTACGTCGAAGGTCTATCCCCAAGCGCCACCAGGCATCTTTTTTGCTCCCCAGCATGGCATCAGCGATCCGGGGATGCCGAAAAATGCCTTGAACTCCAACCTCAAAGGCTTCGCTCCGCGCATTGGTTTTGCGTACGATTTGTTTGGAGACGGCAAGACCAGCCTCCGCGGGGGATTCGGCATTTTCTACGATTCGCGCGCGATGGGCATGCTGAGCAATCGCTACGTGGATGAGTGGCCGTTCAGTCCCCAGTTCATCCTTTCGACAGCCGGTAATAGCGCACCCACTCCGGGTTCCACGGCGGGTTCTTTCAGCGATCCGCTGTGCACTTTGCCGGCAACGCAGGCGGCGCTCAACTGCTCCGGCGCGCAAGCGACATCTTATCCGACGTTTCCGAGCCCGTTCCCAGCGCCGACAAACTTCGCTTACCATCCGCCGTTCAATCAGATAGCGGTGACCTACGATCCCAGCGGCGTGTATCACGTACCGGCGACCTACGAGTGGAACCTAACTGTTGAGCGGCAATTGGCGGGAGGAATTCTGGTGCGCGCCGCATACGTTGGCTCGCGCAGCCTCCATATCCTTGAAACGCAGTATTACAACGCCGGCGCTCCGTGTAATCCCGCAATCCCGGGGAATTGCAACGGCAAGGCAAATACCGGTCAGGCCAACCTTCTCGTGAACGCGGCTAGCGGGGGCGCGTTCAAAACTAACACTTTTTCCACCACCGTCCAGGCCGATATCAACGACATCAACGCGAACTACCATGCGCTGCAAACTTCCGTCGAGAAGCGCATGTCTCATGGCTTGACCATTTTGGCTAACTACACGTACTCAAAAAGCCTGGATGACCTACCCTTCAGCGAGGGCGTTTCTGGTTTTGATACCGGATATTCTGCTCTTCCGCTGAACAATCCCAACCGCCATCCGTTTGACTACGGGCCGTCGAGTTTCGATCACACCCATGTATTTACCGGTTCTTACGTTTGGCAATCGCCGAGCCTCAAGAGTTCCGGAACGTTGATGCATTACTTGCTGGGCGATTATGAGTTTGCCGGTATCATTACTGCCGCGAGCGGCCGTCCCATCACCGTCCTGCAGGGTACTGAACTTTCCGGCACTGGCATTGGCAATGATCGCGGGACTTTCATCGCGGGCGTCAGCGCTTATGGCTCGGGTTCCTGCGGAACCACGGTCAACTGCGTGAGCTGGCTCAATCCCGCTGCTTTTCAACCAACGAAAGTCACTACTGGGTGCACGCCGCCGGCTACAACGTGCAATAACCCGGCTATCTTTGGCACCTTTGGCGATATCGGCAAGAATGTTCTTCGACTGCCGCACACCGCCAACTGGGACGTGCAACTTGCCAGGAACTTTTTCATCACCGAACGATGGAGACTTCAGCTTCGCGCGGAGTATTTTAACGTCTTGAACCACCCGAATTTCGCCCCGGAAAGTATCAGCACGGGCGCCGTGAACGGCACCGATCAAATCAGTTCCTTCGACAAACTCAGCAGCAACTCCTTCGGCACCTTCAGGGCCGGACAGGCGGGCGATCCCCGCATCGCGCAATTAGCTGCGAAAATCTTTTTCTAGCCCCTCCTGGAGCGCGTAAAGCGGGGCGCCTTTCGACGAGGGCGCCCCGGCTTTTTGTAGCTTCCTGGCCGAACGGAGCTTAGAATCCAGCGCTGGATGGATGGGAATATCCTGACGAAGTTCCGAGGTGAGAACAATGAAGAAACTCTGCCTGCTGTTTTTGTTTGCGATTCCATTTCTAGTTTTGAAATCTCAAGAGCCGCTACCCGCAGGTGTCGAGCACTGGTCGCCTGCGTCGCTCGAACGCACGGCCCAAGCGCTCGCCAGGGAAGCCGCGGCCGATCCCCATCATCCCGCCGTGAAGCAGCTCTCCGATTATCCCAACGAGTCGTTTTTGTTGGTTCACCGGGAAGCTGACGGTCAGCCGGAGTGGCACGAAACTCAAGTGGACGTTTTTTTCGTGCAATCGGGTTCGGCATCGCTCCTTGTCGGAGGCAAGTTGCTTAACGGGGAAACCGTCGCGCCACATGAAAAGCGCAATGGCACGATTCAGGGTGGCACTCGCCAGAAGCTATCCGCCGGGGATGTGGTTCGCATTCCCGCCGGCATGCCCCACCAGTTCCTGCTCGAGGGGGCGCGCGACTTCACCTACTTTGTAATAAAAGTCAAAGGCTATTAGGGAGAAGGATAAACGGCAGCAGTTCGAACGAACCTCCCGGACGCTATTCTCTACCTAACTCGCACCCGGGCCAACTGCCACTACAAAATAGGTTGCCGAGCTTGTTCCCACATTCTTGATTCCGTGCTCGTCGTTGGACTCCACGAATCCCACCGAACCAGGCCCGAGCCGGGAGCTCGTGCCGTTCACGGTGATTTCCACCGTGCCTTCGCGAATGAGCCACATTTCGGAGTGCGGGTGGCGGTGTGGCAGATGGGGAGCCGCCCCGGGCAGCAGCGTCGTCTCGTGAACTTCCAGGGACTCACCGGTGGCCAGCTTGCCTTTCAACACCTCGCGGATTTGCGCGTTGTTCGGCGTGCCAACGGTTAGCTTTTCGAACGGATACATCGCCGAGGGCATGGCCTTGTTTTGCTGGGCGGAAGCTTCCGAAGGAAGGATAACGGGAAGCAGCGCAGCGGGAAGCAAAGAACAGACATCGCGTCGGGTTATGAGCATGGTTTCTCCTTTGGGTGTTTAGAAGGCATTGTTTAGGCAACTCGAAGAAAGCCTAGCGAGAAGCTCCTCGACATTGAGACTCAGAATCTTTAGCATTTCGTGGTTTGTCAAGAACCGATTCTTTTCTCGAGATCTTCGCACCAAGCAGGCAAAAGGAATTTAAGCGCTTCCATGCGACAGCTCACCAACAGCAAAGATCAGAGTCTTCAAGGTGCGCTGCATCTAGCTCCAGTCCAAGATAGTGAAGCGAATCGTCAATCCGTTCAAGTGGCCGCAATTGCGTTCATTGTTTTGTTTTGCATCGTAGGCATGGCGCTTTGGGGACTTCCTTTTTACTACGATTTCATGGTGCAGCAGTTTGGCTGGACGCGCGGGCAGGTGACTTCCGGCAACGCGCTGAGCAAACTGGTGGTGGGGCCGCTCTTCGGAGTGCTTGCCGGGTGGATGGTGGATCGCTTTGGGCCGCGCCGGCTCATGATCGCGGGGGTAGTTATGGCGGCTGCGGCGCTTGTCGGGCTGGGGAGTATCTCCACGCTTGGCATGTTTTATTTTTTTTACCTGCTCAATGCTCTGGGGTACGTGTGCGGGGGGCCGCTACCGAATCAGGTGCTCTTGTCGCGCTGGTTTGAAAGGTCTCGCGGAAAAGCGATGGGATTTGCGTATTTGGGAATCGGGTTGGGCGGCGCGGCGGTGCCGTGGATTTCGCACGCGCTGGTGCAACATTTTGGCTGGCAAGCGGCGCTTCGCGCCTTGGGTCTATTGATTCTGGTGATGGCTCTTCCCGCGGCGCTGCTGGCAAAAGAGCCGCAGCGTTCGAACCAGCGCGCTGCGCCAGCGCGTTTTGCGGAGGCCCGAACGGCGTTCGCCACCGTTCCTTTTTTCTTGCTGACTCTCGGCAGCATGTTTTCGATTGCCGCAGTCAGCGGAGCTCAACAGAATCTAAAACTTTATTTGAGCTTGGATCTGCACTTTGCCCAAATCCAGGCCACGCGTATCTTATCGCTCGTACTTGGCTTCAGCATCATCGGCCGGCTTCTGATGGGATTGTTGGCCGACCAGTTTGCGAAAAAGTACGTCATGCTGCTGATTTACCTGCTTATCCCAGCCGCTATCCCGCTGCTGTTTTTGGGGCGGTCGACAGCGGCTCTCTATGTATTCGCGGCGGTGTTCGGGATGGGGCTTGGCGGAGACTACATGATTGTTCCTTTGATGACCGCGGAGATTTTTGGCGTGGAACTTCTCGGCCGTCTGCTCGGAGTGATTTTGACGGTCGGCAGTGTGGCGGAAGCGGTTTCTCCGTGGCTGGTCGGGCGCATGCGCGATCGGACCGGGAGTCCTTCCAGTGGCTTTCTCGTGCTGATCGGCATGGGATTGCTGGGCGCCGTGGCTACGGCGTTTTTGCCGAAAGGGCGGAGATCGGCATGAGTGTGAGTCCGATCGTTCGTCTTGGAGCTTTGAAGAACGTCTCGCAATTTCAAGAGCACGTGCAATCCTTGCGATTGAATATTCCATGTGAAGTCGAAATCGCGCAGGGGATCGAGTCGCCCCTGAGAAAACCTCTGGTGCGCGCAGAAATCAAAATCGGCAATCGCATCGCCGTTCAGCCCATGGAAGGTTGGGACGGCACCGCGGACGGAAATCCCAGCGAGCACACCAAGCGGCGCTGGAAAAGGTTTGGCCAGAGTGGCGGGAAATTGATTTGGGGAGGGGAAGCGGTTGCCGTTTCGCACGAGGGGCGAGCGAATCCGAACCAACTCGTGATGGGGGGGCACACGCAAGCGGGTCTCGCGAACTTGCGTAAGGTTTTGATCGAAGAGCACCGGCGCATGACAGGTTCGGATGAAGGACTTTTCATAGGATTGCAATTGACACATTCCGGAAGATTTTGCCGACCGAATGCTCACGGGCGGCCGGAGCCGCGCATTCTTTATCATCATCCGGTTTTGGATCGCAGATTGGGATTGCCGGGCGACTATCCAGTTCTCACCGACGCGGAAATTGCGACGATCATTGGAGAGTTTCATCGCGCGGCGAAAATGGCGCGAGAATTAGGGTTCGATTTTGTGGACGTTAAACATTGCCACGGGTATTTGGGCCATGAATTTTTGAGCGCGCACACGCGGAAAGGGAAGTACGGGGGAAGTTTTGAAAATCGCACGCGATTTTTGCGGGAGATTGTCAATGGCATTCGTTCGGCGGCGCCGGGATTGCATATTGGAGTGCGTTTTTCCGCATTCGATTTGGTGCCATTCCGTCCCGATCCTTCGCAATCCGGGAACGGAAAGTTGGGACCGGGAATTCCGGAATCGCAAGAGAATTTGACCCCGTACCGCTGGGGATTCGGCGTGAATCAGAACGATCCCACAAGAATCGATTTGACCGAAACGATCCGATTTTTGTCTTTGCTTGAAGAGCTGGACATCCCCTTGGTGAACATCACTGCGGGAAGTCCCTATTACAATCCACACATTCAACGGCCGGCGCTTTATCCGCCGTCCGATGGATATTTGCCTCCGGAGGATCCGCTGAATGGCGTTGCCGAGCATTTGAAGGTCACCCGGGAGTTGAAAGAGCGATTTCCGAATTTGATTTTTGTTGGGAGTGCTTACACTTACCTGCAGGATTTTCTGCCGCATGTGGCCCAAGCGGCGGTGCGCGAAGGGTGGACGGATTTAGTCGGGCTGGGGCGCATGATCTTGACGTATCCGGAGATCTTGTGGGATGCGGCGGAAGGAAACCAGATGCAGCACAAGCGAGTTTGCAGAACATTCAGCGATTGCACAACCGCGCCGCGCAAAGGTTTGCCTTCGGGATGCTACCCCCTGGACGGCTACTACAAGGCTTCATCTCTCGCGGAACAATTGAAGATTGCCAAGGCCAGCCGATGAAGATCGCATCCATCGACGAACGTCGGCAACTTCGCCGCAAGGTGCAAGGCATTGCCGCGGCGCTCTTGCCGTTTGAAGCCGATGGTCGAATTGCGGTTAAAGCTTTTCAGGACCATCTCCGCGCAACGCACCGCGCCGGGTTACGCAATGCCGTCAATATGGATACCGGCTACGTGAACTATTTGAGCGAGGCGGAAAAACTTGATGTCTTGCGATGGACCCGGGAGGCTTTGGGCAAGGACGTGCCATTTGTTGGAGGCGCCTACATCGAAGGGCAGCCGGGCGACCCCGTCGCGCTCTACCGGAAACAGTTGGACAGCATCGTTGGGCACGGCGGAATTCCCATTTTGTTTCAGACCAGCCAGATGCACGGAAAGTCTTCAGTCCAGAAGGCCGCGATTTATGCGGAAGTGTGCCGCGGATACCCGCACGTACTGGCATTTGAACTGGGGCAGATGTTCGCGTCGAACGGCGAGATCTTTGACGAAACAACTTTCCGGCGATTGCTGGACATTCCGGAAATCAAAGGAATGAAACATTCCTCGCTCGACCGGCTGATCGAACTGGAGCGGCTGGCGATCCGGGACGCCTGCCGCCCGGACTTCCGGATCTACACAGGAAACGATCTGGGTATCAACATGATCGAGTACGGCTCGGACTACTTGCTGGGACTGGCGACGTTTGCGCCGGAGAAATTTGCCGAGCGCGACCGGCTTTGGGAGGCCGATGATCCTGGATACTTCGCGCTGTCGGATGCGCTACAGTATTTGGGAAACGTGGCGTTTCGCACGCCGGTTCCGGCCTACAAACACTCCGCTGCGGTGTTCTTGAATCTTGTTGGACGAGTGCCCTCCAATCTGACGCATCCCAAAAATCCGAAGCGCCCGATGTGGGAGGCGGAGATTCTCCGAGACTGTCGGAGACGCCTGGGTTACTAGGCAACTTTAAGGATAGGCGGCGACAAAGTCTTTGTAAGCGGCTTCGGTGGCTTCGGGCGTGGCGATGGCCGAGGAGATCAGGATGCGGTAGCGGAACGCGACGCTCGAGTGAGGGGCCATCGCGAAGTTAAGTTCTTCTTTCCCGTTGCTGAAAACTTTCTGGCCAAGGGGGTTGGCGGCGAAAAGGCCGTAGCCGCGGGCGTGCCAGTAGGTGGGAAAGCCGGGATTGGCCGGGTGGTCGAGGATTGTGATGGTGACCGGTTCGTCGCCGACGAGACCGCTGAGATTGCACCAGCGGCCGCGAGTGCCCCAGGCGGCGTCACCTTTCTTGCCTTCGCTGGTGAGGTAGGTCCCGTTGACGCCGGTGTTGTCGAGCTTGGCGACACGGGTGGGGCGGCCGCTGGCGTCGGTATAGACCTCGGGCTTGTCGGAAGGGATTTCCAAGGCGCGGATGACGCGCAGGCCCAAGAAACCGTCCTTGGCGTCCGGGAAGGAAGCCTTTTCATCGAGAGCGCGTAGCGTAGTGATGCGGTCGACGCTGCGGAATCCCGGGCCGCCGCGGAAGACGAAGCGAGTGTGTTCCTGGAGCAAAACCTTTTTGTCAAAGGTTACCCAATCGGATTCGACATCGAGTTCGCCCTGTTGCCCACCGCTTTTTGCTGAGACGACTGAGCGATGGAGAATTGTGCCCATCTTAGGGGCATTCTCGGGCTTAATCGCGTCGGAATTATTCCAGAAATCGAGGCCGTTAACGTCCTCATAGTTGAGCCAAAGGCCTAGGTGATGAGGGTGATCCGTACGTTCGCCGGGGCGCGGCTCGAAAGGGTAGCCGCGCGTCACGATGGTGCCCTTGGCGGTACGCAGGGGATAGAGAACGGGTTTCTTGAGCGTGGCGGGCCAAATGTAGGAGGTGAAAGGCTGGCCGTCAATGGAGATGTCCACGCGGCGGGCTGGTTCGTTGACGGTCACCGAGACGCGTTCGGCAGGATGTGGGCTGGCCAGGACGGCGGAGACAAGAAGCGCAGCCGCAGCGAAGAGAAAGAACGGAGTACCCGCAAATGGGATGCGCATCGCTAGTTTTGGCCTCCTAGGAATGTGGACCGAAGGGGAGGTACAAACAGCACCCCGCCCCGGCTCAAGTTTCTTCAAATCTCTTCCGGCACAACAAAAGGCGCGCGGTAGCTGCCACGCAACAGCCGATTGGCCTCCTCGTCTCCGATGACCTGCTCCTCTTGAGAATCGAAGCGCAGCGTGCGTCCCAGACGGTAGGAGGCATTGGCCAGATGCACGAGAGTGGTTGAGAGGTGCGCTTCCTCAATCGGCGAATGAATATCCTCGGGACGGCGGCCCCGAATGCAATCAACGAAATTAGCATAGTGGTCGCCGGAAGCCTTGCCAGATGGCCCGGGCACGACTTGGTCCGTCAGCCAAGTCTTGTAGGCGTCGTAGCCGTCGACGGCAAGATAGCCATTCGAACCATAGAAAATGTTGCCGACGGTGTTCGTCTTAGCGTCCTTTGGCCCCAGGGACGGTTGGCTGCCTGGATTCTTCTTGGCCTCGGCGCTCAAGCCGGCTGGGGGAACCCCACTGACTCCATAAGCGCCGGTGCCGATCTCCAGTTCATGATTGGTGATCCAGTGGCGGACTTCGAGCTCCAGCATCTTGCGCTTGCCATCGGGAAGATCGAAACAGAAGGTGGCGTTCAGGGTGTTGGGCGTTTCCTGATCGTCCTGGAACATAAAATGTCCGCCCACGGCGGAGACGGCGGTCGGGAAACCGACACGCAATCCCGCACGCGCAATGTCAATTTCGTGGATGGCTTGGTTGCCGACCTCACCGTTTCCGGTGTCCCAGATCCAGTGCCAGTTGTAGTGAAAGCGATTCTTCGTAAAGGGCTTCAAGGGCGCAGGGCCGGTCCACAGGTCATAGTGGACACCGGCGGGCACGGGTTCTTCGATCGCGTGGCCGATCGAACCTCTCCACTTGTAGCAAAGGGCGCGGGCCATGTAGACATCGCCGATGGTGCCGTCACTCAGATGTTTCATGGCTTCCAGCATGCCTGGATTAGACCGCCACTGGCTGCCGTGCTGGCAAATCCGGTTGTATTTCTTCACGGCCCGCACTAGCTGCCGTCCTTCAAAGCAGTTATGCGAGCACGGTTTTTCTACATATACATCCTTGCCCGCCTGGCAGGCCCAGATGGCCATCAACGAATGCCAATGATTGGGCGTAGCGATGGAGATGGCGTCAATCTCTTTGTCTTCGAGCAGTTTGCGAACATCGAAGTAGGATTTGGGCTTTGGCCGTCCCATCTTCACGATGTCCTCGAGGCGATGGTTCAACACACTTTCATCCACATCGCAAAGCGCGGCAATCTCTGCTCCAGGGACACGCGAAAAGCCGTGGATGTGATCGTTGCCGCGGCCGCGCACTCCGCAAATAGCCACTCGCACACGATCGTTAGCGCCCATAATGTTCGCGCAGCTGGGCGCGGTGGCTCCCAAAGCAGTGCCGGCGACTCCCGCGCTGGTGAGTTTCAGAAAATCACGCCGCGAGGCTTTTGATACAGACATAACTCCTCCCATCAAAGCCGCTGCATACGCGGCAAAGGGAATTGTCGCAGCATCAACGGATCAGGCCTAGGCTGCCTGCCGCTGCCAAACTCCCCAATCCAGCTAATAGTAAGCCAAGATCGTAAGTTCGAGCGTTGAGAGTTACTAAAGGAATCGTTTATCAGGCTTGCGTTGACGCGGAGTGGCCAGCGGTCCTAAAAAGATCATTTCAAATTAAATACGAGCCATCGAGCGGCTTGCTGGTGAACCCGGAAGGGTCAAGGCAAGAAGTTGGTAAGACCAAGCCAGCCTTTGCCGGTGGAAGGAATCAGAAGTGTCACCTGCCGTTACCTTCGACCAGCGTGGACCGGAGAAAACTGGCGATGGATTCGGTCAGCTTTCGGGGACACTCGGTTTCGGCGGTCGCGAGCGCCAAGCTCCTCATCAGACGATGACCTGCGACGCGAAACTTCTGAAAGAAGGGCGAGCGTCCCCGCAAGGCATGCTCGGGAAGTATCGAATATCCAAAACCAGATTCCACCAGGCGCTTGATCGCTTCCGTGTCATCCGCTTCCATCAGCACACGAGGTGTGACTCCTATTTCTTTGAAAAAGTTGTCTATGACCAGCCTCACGTTGCTTCGCTGCGGATAGAGCAGAAAGGGGACGTTGGCGAGTTCCGAAGCCCGCATCGTGCGCACTTGTCCGCTGCCCACCTTATTTGAGGATGGACGAACAATGAGTAGCTCTTCGTCAAAAAGCGGAATGACTTTGAGGCTAGCTTCGGAAACGGGAAGGGAGATCAGGGCCAAGTCGAAGCGGCGATCGAGCAAGCCCGCCACCATTTCCTCCGTTACGCCCACTGTCACGCGAATTTCAGCATGGGGATAATGCTTTCGCAATTGCCTAAGCGGGCCGCCCAACTGATAGATCAAGGTAGTCACGCCCGTCGCGAAATGGAAAGGCCGAACATCCTTGACCAGATCGTTTTCAAATTCCTGCTGGATGTGCCCCATCATCCGGACGACTTCCTTGGCTCGCTCTGTGAGGCGCAACGCCGCCGGCGTGGGAACTAATCGTTTTCCTCGTCGCACGAAAAGTTCCGTGTGAAGTTCATCAGCAAGATTATGGAGTTGGAGACTCACGGCGCCTGGCGACAGATGAATCTTTTCCGCTGCGCGGGTCATGCTGGGCGAGTCCATGACCGCCAGGAACAGCTCGAGTTGGTGAATATCCATTTTACCTGCTCCGATTCGCGCGGGACGCGCAGACTTACATTGCTTTTTCGCATCCGTGAGTAATCGCAGTGAATTCTACACTGCCGACGAGTGCTTCCGTCCAGACAAGTGTCGGTTCGTCTAAATTAGACAACGGCAAATTTAGAGTAGGCACGCTATTGATTGACGCCGCTGGCGAGGATGCCGCCATCAACCACCAACAAGTGACCGGTGACGAAACTGGCGGCGTCGGAAGCGAGGAAAACCGCCGCGCCCGCCAGCTCATCGAGTTTGCCGAAGCGTTTCATCGGCGTGCGCATCAGGAACTCTCGGCCACGCTCAGTGCCGTCAAGGAGGGAGGCGTTGAGGTCGGTGCGCAAGACTCCCGGGATGAGCGCGTTGACACAAACTCCCGAGGCGGCCCATTCGATCGCCAGCGTCTTGGTGAGCGAAGCGACGGCTGCTTTGCTGGCGCCGTACGCGGCAACTTCGAAAAGCCCTAGTAATGAGGAGAGCGAGCCGATATTAATGATGCGGCCGTAGCGCTTCTCGATCATGTGCCGGCCGAAGATGCGGCAAGCGCGCAGCGTCCCGTAGAGGTTGGTGTCCATGATGGCGTTCCAATCGGCTTCGGGAACGTCGAGTGTAGGCATGCGCTTGGTGCGCCCGGCGCAGTTCACGAGAATTTGAACGGCGCCAAATTTGGAGCAGATCGAATTCAGGAGCGCTTCCAAACTGGCGACGTCTGTGACGTCCGAAGTCTGCGCCAGAGAGCGCCGGCCGAGAGCCTCGACTTCCGCGGCGGCGGCACGGACGTGTTCCGTCCGGCGGCCGGTGGGCACGACATTGGCTCCGGCTTGGGCCAGCCCTCGAGTGAGGGCAAGTCCGATGCCGCTGGTTCCTCCAATCACCACCGCCGTCTTATTCCCGAGGTCAAGAAGTGGATGCCCCATGTTGCGCTCCTCCGATTCGTAGCTTAGTTACGGCATTGGTAGAAATGGCTCAATTTTGATGGCCCGTAGGTATTCTCTACAGCTTGTTGCGAATTGCAACGCCCTGGCGCGTCCGTCACAAACGGCGGTTTGACGATCCGCGGCAGTACGGCCAACTTGTTGCATCTATGGGGTTAAGCCTTGTTGCCATTCTCGATATCCGGCTTCTAAGACGCGCGATCACCGCTACCCAGAACACTCCGTTGTTGTGACCTTTGTCACATTCAGAAGTGACGCGAAGCACGGCATCACTTGGTCCAGGCGTCCATCCTTGGGACATAGGAATCCTAGATCGCTGGTTCTTGTGGGTCGTTATGCCGGGACTGCCTCCCAACCGAACTGCTTACGCCGAGTGTAAGCGCCATTATCCGATAGCCGCGGCGGTCCTGATTTTCCTTTGGGGCACCCAAGCGCTAGCCGATGTGCATCCCGTCCCGCTTGATAAGAATACCCCCACAGCTAAATGCCTGGAATGCCACGAGGACAAAACGAAAGGGAAGGCCGTCCACTCCGCGATCCAGCTAGGCTGCACCTCCTGTCACGAGATTCGGGTCAGCAAAGACGTTACGCGCATCAAGCTGATAACCACCACGCCCTTGAATCTGTGTCTAAGCTGCCACGCGGACAAGAGCGCCGGGGAGATCAAAGGTACGGTGCACAAGCCTGCGGTGCGTGATTGCCTCAAGTGTCACGACCCCCACACTTCCGAAAACAAATTCCAATTGCTTAAACCAGCTTCGGGCGACGAGAAAAGCAACCTTTGCCTCGGCTGCCACACGATCGGACAGAATGTGCCGGAAAAGGGCAGCCGCCACTTGGCGCTCGACACCGGTTGCGACACTTGCCACGTCACCCACAAGACCGGCGCGAGCGAGGATGCCGAATTCAAATTTCATTTGGTGAAGGCAACTCCTGCGCTGTGCCTGGACTGCCACGACGTTAAAGACAGCAACCTCATCAAGGCGCACCAGAATCAGCCCTTCGAAAAGACGGATTGCTTGTCCTGCCACGATCCGCACCAGTCTGAGCATCCCAAACTGATGCAAAAATTCGTACACGTACCGTTCGGGGAAAAGCAATGTGCGCTTTGTCACCAGCCTGCTAAGGACGGAAAGGTGGTCTTGACACAATCGAGTGCCAAGGAGCTTTGCGTCACCTGCCACGAGGAACAAGCAAGAAAGATCGAAAGTGCCAAGGTGCAGCACCCCGGCGCCTTAGGAGATTGCACCGATTGTCACAATCCACACGCCGGGAAATCGCCGGGGTTCCCAAAGCCCGATGCCGTGAATGTTTGCCTTACGTGCCATGCCGATCAGGCCGAACAGGCAAAGAAGGCGGTACACCACCAACCGGCATTTGGGCAAGGCTGCGCCACTTGCCACGAGCCGCATGGCGGTGACCAGCCCAAACTCCTGCGCGCGCAAGGCAATGCGCTGTGCCTCGAGTGCCACGGCCCTGAATCGGCGCCACAAAAAGTTGCAGGCGGTCGGCTCGCCATTTTCGGCGGAGCGGTGAAATTGCCGGGGGACTATTACAAGCGGAACAAAGTGGTGATTCTCCCGCTGAAGTACGGTTTGGGCCACCCCGTCGAATATCACCCGGTTTCGGACGTCATGAACCCGACCGACATTACCAAGGTCAAGACTCCGATGAGCTGCCTGAGTTGCCACCAGCCACACTCTTCGGCCAAGCCCGGTCTTTTGGTCAAGGATCAGGAAGAGAACATGGCTTTTTGCGATACGTGTCACAAAAACAGAATCACCATGGGAGTGCAGTAAATGTTTGTGAAGGAGGCCACGGCAATGTCCACAGTGAGATCTCGTTCGGCCTGCGGCTGCCGAGCCTTAGCGATGCTCCTGACTCTTTTCGGCTTGACGCTTACTTTCTCGCTGGCAACGCACGCCGACAAGAAAAAGGCGGCCAGCGCGGCCACCGCCAAGCCGGTCGAGAAAATCAAGCTAGACATTTCTAAACTCGTGTGGCCGAGCCCTCCCTACATCGCCCGAGTCAAGTTCGTAGCGTACTTTGCCGGCATGAAACTTGAACAAACTCAGGCTGCGGCCAAGAAGAAACCCAAGTCCAGTTGGATGGACCGTTTGGCCGGCACACAACAGAAAGACCTGACGGATATCGTCAAGACGTTTCCTTTCCAGCTGATCGGGCCCTACGGGATTGGCGTCGATTCACACGGCCTTGTGTATGTTGCCGATCAAAAGGTCGGGGCAGTCTTCATCTTCAACACTGAAACGCGGGATGTGCAGCTGATTCGCAACGGGAAAGAAGCACATTTTGGGCTGATCAACGGAATCGCCATCGACGACAACGACCGCCTATTCGTCTCTGATGGGAAACTGCATCGCGTTCTGGTTTTCAAGGCTTTGGGAGAAGGCGAGAAATTGACTCATGAAGTGGAAAACGTCATCGAGGAAGGTTTAAAGGACCCGGTGGGACTGGCAATCGATAAGGAGAACCGGTTCCTTTATGTAGTCGACACCCAGCAAGACCAAGTGTTGGTTTACGACGCCGACACCCTCAAGCTGCTACGCCGCATCGGGACGGGTGGCAAGAATCATTGGCTCACCACACCGGGGGATTTCGCCGCGCCTTCCAACGTCGCGGTCGACAAGGAAGGCAATGTCTACGTGACGGACACCTTGAACAACCGGGTCGAGATCTTTGATGCCGACGGCAAGTTCATCAGTTTGTTTGGCAAACATGGCGACGGGCCTGGATACTTCGCGCGGCCCAAGGGCATTGCGGTCGATGGCGACGGTCACATCTGGGTGGTGGATCAGTATCAGGACCGGGTGCAGGTTTTTGACCACGAAGGCCAGTTGCTGACCTACCTGGGCGAGCACGGAAATTACCCCGGGCAATTTGCTTCGGCTGTGGGAATCGCCATCGACAAAAACAATCATGTCTTTGTAACCGACCAATATCCAGCCCGGCTCCAGATGTTTCGTTATGTGACCGACGCCGAGGCCGAGACCGAAAGGAAACGCCGCGAGCAGGAAGCTCAGCCCAGGGCGGCAGCGAAGGAGGGCGGCAAACCCAATACACAAAGCGCACCGGAAAACTAGCCGGACTCATATGGCGCCTTCATGCGCCAAAAATGACCCAAGGCGGATTTAACACAAGCATTGCGGGGATGTAAGCAACAGAAGTAAAGGCAATCGAAGTAAGAAAGCATCAGGAGGTTGTGAAAAATGAGGAAAGTTGGTTTAGCACTAATCAGCGTTCTGGCCTTCGCCACCATGGGGATGGCCCAGATTACTACTCCGACGTCCGACGTTCTTGGCGCGCACCTGAATTACGGCCGTGGGTGCGCGGCTTGCCATGCACCGCACAGCGGCGCATGGGGCAACGGCGCGAACGCATCCGGTGATACCAGGACGGGTGAAGTCGCGTTGTGGGGTCAAGACGTCGGCAATTTGTACGGCAAAGTTATCACCACCGGGCAGAGCGAACACGGAAGTTATGTGGAAACCCTGCCGTCGAGTTGGGACAGCACCCGGCCGGACACCGCCAACATCCTGACGTGCTTGAGCTGCCATGACGGCAACTACGCACAGGGTGCCATGATGAAGAACCAAGTCTATGAAACGCTGCCGGCCAGCTATGGCACTTTCGCCAAGATTCCGACTTTGCTCGGAAACGACGGCAACTCCGCAAAGGGCGACTACCTTAACGATCACCCAGTGGGTCTGAATGCCACTGTTTCGTGCGGCGGCCAATACAACTGGGATTGCACGAATACCAATGGCGTGATCGCGATGACGGGGACAGGTTCCTCGGCCTTTGTACAGAACTACGGCTTCTTCGTGAGCCTCAGTGTTTACAACAACACGGCCGTCGTTACTTGCACGACCTGCCACAACCAGCACGTAATGAACGTGGTTAAGGTCACCAACGGGCCGAAGTCCGGTCTGCCCACGGGCACCTACGCCACGATGTTCTTCCTGCGTGCGCCCTACAACCCCGGCTCCACCACTGCCGGTTCCAACCAAACGGCGCAATTCTGCCGCCAGTGCCATGGCGGCGAAGCTAACGAGATGAACGGCGGTTTGACCATACCGACCACCTTCTAAACTTCTACCGGGGGAGGGAGCAATCTCTCCCCCCTTTTTCAAAGCAGCTGGAGCGCGGAGGATCTTATGAAAACACTTTGGGTACTCTGCTTACTGAGCTGGGCATACCAGATGCCGGCATCGGCACAGCTCAGTGGCTCGCACAACGCGATTCCGGCGGCCGCGACGATGGGCGCTAGCACGCAACCGGCTGGCAAACCGGTGGCTCGCGTGAACGGCGCGGTCTTGACCGATCGCGACTTGCTGCGCGAGGAGTACCTGATCTTCCCCTACGCCCAGCAACACGGCGGAAGCATCCCGAAAGAAATGGAGCCAGGAATCCGCGACGGCGCATTGCAGATGATTATTTTTGAAGAACTTCTCTACCAGGAGGCGCTGCGTAGAAAAATGGCCGTGCCTAATGCGGACATGGAGAAAGCGCGAGCGGAATTCCGCCGACTGTTCCACAGCCAGGCCGAATATCAAAAGTTCCTGGCATCGGAATTTCAGAACTCCGAGGAGGTCTTGAGGGAAAAGATTCGGCGCTCGCTCCTGATCGAAGCCATGCTCAAGGGCGACGTGGCCAGCAAATCAGCGGTTTCCCAATTCGAGGTCAAGGCCTACTACGACAAAAACTCGGCGCGCTTCCAGATTCCCGAATGCTTTGCGATCCAGACCATTTCTTTTGTGGCGCCTCAGAATGCCACGCCGCAGCAGTTGAAAGAGGCACGCCAACGAGCCGAGTCTGCACTGCCTCAGGCCAAGTCCGCAAGAAACTACGAGGAATTCGGATTGTTGGCCGAAAAAATCTCCGAGGACGATTACCACGTCATGATGGGCGACCACAAAGCGGTTCCTTGGACCAGGATTGCTCCCCAAGTCCTGCAGCCTCTCCAGGCTATGAAGCCCGGGCAAATGACCGACATCCTTCAAGTCGACCAGGTTTACACCATCGTGCGGCTAATCAGCCATACCCCCGCGGGCAAAATGAAGTTTGAAGAAGTGCAGAGCCAGTTGAAGACGGAACTGCAGAAAAAGAAAGTAAACGACGTCCGGTCCGCTCTGAATAAGAAACTTCGCAAAACCGCCAAGGTTGAAGTGCTTTGAGAAAGGGGGCTTAGCGTGAGCCGTCATTTCCGAGTCGCGTGCTGCCTTCTGGCGGAACTCCTGATTCTGGCGCTGCGTGCCTCTGGCCAGGTTCAAGCCGGCGACTTGAGCATGAGCCTCAACGGCGTCGTTTCAGCAGGATATAACGGCGAATATGGAAACGCGATTGGATCGTCTCACGGACTGGATCTGGGTGGAAGCGGCACTCTTACCGGTTCGTTTTACGATCCCAACTTTCTGAATTTCAATTTTTCGCCTTATTACAATCAATCAAGGGCAAATTCCAACTTCCAATCGATTTTCGAGACCAGTGGATTCAACTTCACGAGTGGAATTTTCAGTGGTAGCCATTTCCCTGGATCGGTGAACTATGCGAGGGCTTACAGCAGCCAGGGCAGTTTTGGAGTTCCCGGCTTGGCCAACTTCACCACTCATGGCAACAGCGATACTTTCGGCATCAATTGGAGCGAGCTGATTCCAGACAAGCCCAGCTTGACGTTCGGATACCAGAGAGGCAGCAACGATTACTCGTTGTTCGGCACCAGCCAAAGCGGCACAACTCAGTTTCAAGGCTTCCATGTGCGATCAGGGTTTCGGGTGGAAGGATTCAATCTTGGCGCCTACTATTCGAAATCGCTTTCGGACTCCACCCTTCCGGAACTGTTCGGCACCACTCTCCAGGAAACAAGTTCGAATTCCGGCACGGATTCCTTCGGATTCTCCGCCGGACACGCCCTTCCATTCCACGGGTCATTTTCGACCAGCTTCAACCGCTCGGAGATCAACAGCGACTACTTGGGGTTCAAGTTCGACGGCGCAATCGACACAGTCAACGCCACTGCCGGCCTGCAGCCCACAAATAAATTGCACTTTCAAATGAGTGCGAGTTATACCGATAACCTCAGCGGAACGCTGTACCAGGCCATCGTTCCCACCTCCAGCAGCGCCGCTTCCCTCGCCACTTCCTCCGTCACTGCCTCGGCCATTTCCAGCATTAACAACCAGACTTCCCATGCCTGGGACATGATTGGAAGCGCCAGCTACTCTTTATTGCAGAATCTCCAGACGCAAGTTTTTGGCGAGCGCCGCGAGCAAAGTTATCTGGGCCAGGCCTACGGGGCAAATTCGGTCGGTGGCGGAATGAGTTACGGACGCGTGCTTTTTGGTGGTGGTTTTAACGCTTCCGTGTTTGCTTCAGACAACACGTCGGACAACAGCAATGTGAACTCCCTTGGCTTGAACACTTCCGTTGGGTACAACCACTCGATGGGGCGATGGAATGCCGGCGGGAATTTCAGCTATTCGCAAAACATGCAGACGCTGCTGGTCTTGTACACGACCTCGTATTATTCCTATTCCGCCAGCTTGCGCCGTTCCTTTGGAGCCAATTTTTCCTGGAGTGGGACGGCGGGAGGTTCACGGACTGGCCTGACCATGCTGCCCGGAACCGCGAGCGATAGCCAAAGTTATTCCACCGGGCTTTCTTACTCTCACTGGATCGGCACGAGCGCCAGTTATGCAAAATCTAGCGGTCAGGGCTTGGTCAATGCTGGCGGTATCGTACCCACGCCGATCCCGCCGGTCATTCCCGGGAACTTGCTGATCCTCTATGGCGGACAGAGTTATTCCTTTAGCGTGTCCAGTACGCCGGTGCGCAGGTTTACCGTCGCGGGCGCCTTTTCCCACGCCAGCCTGAATACCAACAATAGCGGCGCTGCATCCTGGAACAAGACCAACCAGTTCAACGCCCAGGTACAGTATCAATTCCGCAAGATGTATTTCACGGGCGGTTACACCAGGCTCTTGCAGGGCTTTAGTGCCACAGGCGCTCCGCCGAATCTAGTATCGTCTTTCTTTCTTGGTGTGTCGCGATGGTTCAACTTCTTCTAAGCGCAGCGCGCGGGAAATCTTTGCAATTCGTGTTGAGCTTGGCTGCGATTGCCTTTCTATCGTTGGCCAACGTCTGGGCATCACCGCAACGGAAAGAGAAGCCGGGCACTTCAAGCGTCCCGGAACTAATGCTGCTGGGCGGACGCAAGCTCAGCTACGAGCGCAGCTTCAGTTCCGAGCGCGAGGTGAGACCAAAGCGCGGATTCTGGAAGCGCACACTGGACATGGTAGCGGGTGAGCCGGAGTTCCATTCCCTGGTGCGCCCCTATAGCATCGTCACCGACTCGCGCGAACGCATCATCGTGAGCGATCCGGGAGCTGCCGGAGTCCACATCTTCGATTTCAAGCATGGTAAATACAAATTCATCACTCACCGGGAGAAGAGTAAAGACGCCATGCTTGCTCCGCAATGCGTTGGCGTCGATGCGCACGACAATATCTACGTCACCGATTCCGAAGCCGGCAAAATCTTCGTCTTTGATTCCAATGGAAAATTCAGCCGCGTCATCGGCAGCTTGAAATATGGCGAAGGTTTCTTCAAACGACCCACCGGAATCGCCGTGGACTCCGCGGCCGAGCGAATTTACGTCACCGACACGCTTCGCGATCAGATTTTCATGCTCGACATGCAGGGAAGTGTCTTGCAGAGAATCGGCAAGCATGGGCAAGCCGAGGGAGAATTCAATCTCCCCACGGAATTGCGGTTCGACGGCGAGAACCTTCTGGTTGTCGACGCCATGAATTTCCGCGTGCAGGTGCTGGACAGGTCCGGTATTTTTCAGTACGCGATTGGGAAGATCGGCGACAGCGCCGGCGGAATGTTCCGGCCGAAAGGCGTGGCTGTTGATTCCGAAGGCGATCTCTACGTGGTGGACGGACTTTGGAGCGTCGTCCAGGCGTTCAACCGCAAAGGCCAGTTGCTCTACTACTTTGGAAATGCCGGTTCGAGCGCCGGACAATTCCAGTTGCCGACCGGCCTGTTCATTGACCGAGACGACCGTATTTATGTAGTGGATTCTTACAACCATCGTATCCAGGTCTACCGCTACTACGGGCTCGGCAAACAAAGCAGGGGAGGGATGCAATGAAGTCCCGGCTATTGCTGGCTGGCCTGATTCTCCTGCTCGCGGGAAGAACTCTGCGATCACAAGTCACTGGGGACGTGATTGGCCGCCACGGCTTGGGTCCGGGAAGCACTTCGCCCGTGAGTGGCGCTTTGCCGGGCTCTTGCCAGTATTGTCATGCTCCCCATTCGGGGCTCGACATCGCCTTGTGGAATCAGGCTCTGTCCACGCAAACCTACACTCCCTATACCAGCACCACCGAAACCGGAAAGGGGAACGCCCAGCCTGCGCCCGGCACGGCCACCAGTTTGTGCTTGAGCTGCCACGACGGAACTGTCGCCGTCGGCCTAACTGTCGTCTACGGCAAGATTCCCACCACCGGCGCAATCGCGAGCGCTGACATTCTCGGAACAAACTTGCAGCTGTCGCATCCCGTCAGCCTGGTGCTTCCTTTGAAAGACAGCATCGACCTTGTGGCTTCGCTTGCCGCGCAAGGCAAGACCGCCGATCCCACCGGCGCCGTGAAACTGGTCAGGGGAAACGTGGAATGCACGTCTTGTCATGATCCTCACGTAGAGGGAAAAGATCCCGTCGCGATGAACTTCCTGGTTCGCGACAGCTCGAGTGGTCAGATGTGCCTGGCATGTCATGATCCGAACCGAACGATCACGGCGCAAGTAAATCCCCTCGCGGGGTGGTCCACTAGCATCCATGCCACGTCTTCATCGCGAACCGCTGTCACGGCGAACATTGGAAGCTACAGCACGGTCGCGCTGAACGCTTGCACTTCGTGCCATGTTTCGCACAATGCGCGTGGAACGGCGCGTTTGCTCCGCGGACCGGATGAGCAGGATTGCATGGCTTGCCACGGCGGCGGTTCGAATGTTTCTCCGGCTGCACTCAACATTTTTGCCGAGTACGCCAAGACGGGGCATCCTATTCCTTCCGGCAACAATCTTCACGACGCGGCCGAAACCGCGGTGCTCAATAACAATCGCCATGCCACTTGCGTGGATTGCCACAACCCGCACGCCTCGAATCAAGCTGTCACGTTTACTCCGCCTCCGGCTATCCGCGCTTCAGAAACAGCCGTCGCCGGGATTAATGCTTTGGATGGCGTGAGCGTTCTCAATCCTGCGATCAACCAATATGAAAACTGCTTGCGCTGCCATGGCACGAGCGCGGGAAAGGTCCTGGATCCCAAGTATGGATACCATCCGCTGCGCGTGGTATCCGCCGGGGACCCTCTTAACCTCATCCCGGAATTCGCGCTCACTTCCTCCTCGAGTCATCCGGTGACGCATGACCGCTCGAGCCCACTATCGCAACCGAGCCTGCGTGCTCAGATGATCCAGCTTGATGGCATCACCCTGGGGCGTTCGGTGGGGACGCGCATTCTTTGCACGGATTGCCACAATAGCGATGACAATCGTGAATTTGGCGGCGCCGGTCCGAATGGTCCGCACGGTTCGAAGTGGACGCATATTCTGGAGCGCCGCTACGAGTTCAGCCAGTCCGCTGGCCCTGGCCTGCTGATCACCAATGTCTATCCTAGCCCCGACCTTAGCGTGAATGGGCCGTTCGCTATGTGCGCGAAGTGCCACGATCTGAACCAAATCCTCTCCAACTCGAGTTTCACGGAGCACGCTCGGCACATCAATGACGGCTTCTCCTGTTCCGCCTGTCATACCGCACACGGAATGGCTGCCAGCAACGCCAGTATTTCCGGAGAAAGACTCGTCAATTTTGATATCAACGTCGTCGCGCCAAGCGGATCCACTCCCATTTCTTATTCACGGGCAACAAATTCCTGCAGCCTGACTTGCCACAACCACGCGCATTCGCAACCCTCGGGCGCGGCGATAAGAATCAAAAAATAACCTGTCAATCAATGACGCGCTACTCGCCGTCAACCTCAATAGCGTCAAGCTTGTGACTCTGCAGGGTAAGAAGAAACAAACGGCGAAAGAGACGCAGGTTGTCGTTCCGCGCCGCCTTATCAATGCCCAGAGTCATTTGCAAATTATCTCGACCAGCTTGGATTCAATATGGGAAATGGGGCAGCAGGGTCGTCGGTTCCACCGCCAGTCGGCCCTGCCATTTGCAACGCGGGACGCCCGCTAGAAGGCAGCGTCGCGCGTTGCAGGTCCCAACTCGGAGCAAAGGCTCGTCGGAATCTGGAATCACTCCCCAGAAACTCCATCCGGCGAGTCCGATCATCACGAGGCCGCGGCTTGTACGAGGCGCGCTCGGCGCGAGAGCGGGTTGTTTCTACACCTTGACATTCGACCAGAAGGCGCTGCGGCTTCCGGGTTTCGAGATTCCTTGAGGCGCTGACGCGTCGCGGAGGACGGCATTTAATAGGCACGACACAACTGGTACAGCGGCGGGCAGTGCAGGTAGTGGACGAAAAGGAAGCACGGGAACTTGTCG
>DATKHV010000067.1:0-29329 GCA_035510055.1 Candidatus Cybelea sp.
TGCCCTACGGAAGCTGACGAACGAAGTGCTGCCCGATTTTCTTTCCACTCGAAAGCTTTTGTAATTCGCTGAGCCCGCCGGCTCCCCAGCGCGCCAGGAACGGCAGCAAGCACAATTCCCGCTCTTGCAACACCTTATGAGGATTCAGCAGAGATTCCAAGTGCTGTTCATGGGCGGCGATGAGCCCGGCCTTTTGATCTTGCGCACGCCCTGCTTTACGCCGCAGTTTTTCCATGTGATATTCGATTCTTTTCCGCGCTCTCTCCACCGTGCCCTTTAGCGTGGGATCAAGCTTTTCTATCTGCTTGCCAAGTTGCACCAGCATCTTGGTGATTTGTTTCTGGTCGCGGTCAAAGTTTTGCGACAAAGAGCCGGCAACCGACTGCCGCTCCATTTTGTGCCGCAAGCTCTGCGAACCTGACCACACATCCTCAACCGTCAGCCCGTAGCGGCCCAAAAGCTTTTTCGCCTTCGTATCGACCAGCGTGAATCCCGATCGTGGCAACATCACCGGCATCCTTCCGAGCAGCTGCCGGTACACGACTTCTGATTGCGCCACGTAGGAAATCTCCGCCGGTCCGCCAATATAAGCCACGGTAGGCAACAAATAGTCTTGCGCCACCGGCCGAAAAAGTGCATTGGGGCTGAATTTTTCAGGCTCCGTATGCGTTAGATGCACCAGCTCTTCACGCGCCCAAGTTTTCTCGCCGGCTTGAAATTTCCCGCCGTTCGCGGTGATGACCTGCCTCCCTTTTTCATCCATGCGAAACAGCAACGTGCTGCGCGAAGTCACTTTTACTTGCGCGTCAAAACCCGCGCGGTCCAAGTCTTTCCCGCGCTCCAGGAGCTTCTCGTTCAGCGCGTCGCGCTCCGCCAGCGCGTGCTGGTAAAGCGGCGCCGCCACTTTGTGCAAGCCAGTGTCGAGCGGATCCATCAGGATCAGCCCTTGCTGCGCAAAAAGCCGCGCAAATAATTTGCCGAACGCGCTGCCGTACGTTTCCTCCGCCCGGTAACTCTCGATCAAATATTGCGCCAGCAAATCGCTGCCTTGATTCGCAAGCAACTCCGCCGCTTCGAGCGCCAGCGGTGCGATCTCCGCGCCAAGCGGAATCCGTCCCACGGGCTGTCCCGTTTCCGAGAGCGCCGGCAATGCAAACCGCACGAGTTTCCCGTTATCGAACCATGTTGCGTGACGAACCTCGTCGAGGTCGTGGTCTTCGGTAGCCATCCAAAAGACCGGCACCGCCGGAAGCCCCCCGCTCGTCAACTCCTCGGCAATCTCGACCGCCGTCAGCGCTTTATAAATGGAATAAGCAGGCCCGCTGAATAGTCCCACTTGCTGCCCGGAAACAACCGCGACGGCGCCTTTTTCAAGCCGGTCCAAATGGCACAGCGTTTCCGCTCCCGCCCCGAGAGCGATGTTCTGCTCGCGCAGAATGGAACTTACTTCAGCCCTTCGTTCTTCAGGATAGTCGAGCTTCCGAGCCACGCGCGTCACCGCGGGCATGGCTGGCGGATGCGCGTAGAAGGACTTCACCTTTTCAAAGTGATCTAGATACGCAAGAAAGAGCTTCGGCTGGTGGGGCAATTCTCGGAGGGCAAGAGGGCGACAATCCATGAGCGGTTAGATGAACCTCACGGGAAAACGTCTCATCCATTGAGCCGAATCTTCGATACTTAGGCCCGCACCGCGGCCGGTTCCAAAGTCGCAAGTAAATCGATAAGGCGTTTCTTTTGTTCATGGTGCAAGGGGAGAAGCGGGAGGCGCGCCAAACCACCACGGTAGCCGCGCTGATCCATCACGAATTTGACGCCGGTGAGACCCAGTTCGGAGACGATGAGTTTTGAGGCGCGAGCAACCACGGGTTGCAACTCGCGGGCTTTTTCGTGATGGCCCTGGCGGATCAAGTCGAATAGCGCTACGCATTTTTCCGGCAGCGCAGAAGCCAGCGCGAGAATCCCTCCGCGCGCGCCCACCACAAGCGAAGGATAAAGCGTCGCGGCATTGCCGACCAAAATGTTGAAGGCCGGCGGAGTCGCGGCGACAAAATCCGCGGTGCCTTGCACATTTCCGGAACTGTCTTTGATGCCGATGATGTTCGGGTGTTCCGCGAGTGCGGCAACTTCGGCGGCACTTAAAGTGATGCCGGTGAATTGCGGAATGGAATAGAGCATCACGGGAATTGGCGACTCATCGGCAACGCGCCGGAAATGAGCGATCAGCACTTCGGGTTTGTACGCCGGTTTGTAATAATGCGGCGGTTTCACCAGCGCAGCGTCGTATCCGAGTCCGGCCGCGCGCTTGGTGCGTTCAATCGTTTCGGCGGTAGACTCCGCGCCAGTTCCAGCTAGGAGCTTCTTCCCTTTCGCCGCTTCTTTTACAGTGACGAGAATTCCGTCCATCTCCGCGCGGGTGAGGAGCACGGATTCTCCCGTCGAACCGATGGCAACATAGCCAGCCAGATCCGTCTGGTTGTAGAGGCCAATGTTGTGCTTCAGGTCAGAAAGAGAAACCGATCCGTCGTGCGCGTACGGCGTGGTAAGAGCAGCGAAAACTCCGTAGAAGATCACGGCTTAATCTCCTGGCACGCCGGAAGCAGCGGCTTGCCCGCGGTGCAAATCCTGCAGCGCGGCGACTTCCGTCCCCTGCTCGAGAAGCGCGCGAATGCCGCGAGCGGCGGCATGCGCGGCGGCAAGCGTGGTGATGCAGGGAATGTTGTAGCGAATGGCCGCGCGGCGAATGGACTTTTCGTCGTAGAACGATTCGCGGCCCAGCGGGGTGTTGATCACCAGATCGATTTTGCCCGTTTTCACCAAGTCCACAATGTTTGGCCGGCCTTCGTTCACTTTGAAAACCGGTTCGGCTTCGATGCCTGCGGATGCCAGCGCTGCGGCGGTTCCTCGCGTGGCAAGCAATCGAAAACCTAGCGCGGCCAGCTCTTTCCCCAGCGTGCCCAAATGTTTTTTGTCACGGTCATTTACGCTGAGGAAGACTGTGCCCTTGCGCGGCAAACGCTGTCCAGCGGCAAGCTGGGCTTTCGCAAACGCTTGTCCGTACGAAGTAGAAATGCCCATAACTTCGCCGGTCGAGCGCATCTCCGGGCCAAGAATGGTGTCGACGCCGCGAAACTTATTGAAAGGAAACACCGGCGATTTCACGGAGTAAAATTCATGCACCGCAATTTCCGCTATACCGTTGTGGCGCACAATCGGCAAATTCATGTTCGCCAATTTCTTTCCCGTCATCAAGCGGGCCGCGACTTTAGCCAGCGGCACGCCCGTCGCTTTGCTCACGAATGGCACGGTACGCGATGCGCGTGGATTCACTTCCAAAACAAACACGGTGTCTCGCTGAATGGCGTACTGTACGTTCATCAACCCTACCACCTTGAGTGCCAGCGCCAGACGTTTCGTGTACTCGCGGATGGTGTCGAGAATCGCGGGTGACAAGCTCACGGGCGGCAGCACGCAAGAAGAATCGCCGGAATGCACTCCGGCTTCTTCGATGTGCTCCATGATTCCGCCGATGACCACGTCGGTGCCGTCAGCCAGCGCGTCCACATCGATTTCCGTGGCTTCCTCGAGGAATTGATCGATCAACACGGGCTTCGCCGGGCCCATCAGGGCAGCTTGAGCGACGTAATCCTGCACGGTGTTCACGTCATACGCAATGACCATCGCGCGGCCGCCGAGCACGTAGCTTGGCCGAACCAGCACCGGCAATCCGATTTCCCCGGCAACGCGAGCCGCTTCTTCAGGAACCAGGGCAGTGGCGTTGCGCGGCTGCGGGATTTTCAATTCGTCGAGCAGACGCCCGAAGCGGCGGCGGTCTTCTGCCAAATCGATTGATTCCGGAGCAGTGCCAATAATTGGTACTCCGTTGCGCTTCAGTTCCAGTGCGAGATTCAGCGGAGTCTGACCACCGAACTGCACGATCACGCCCTGGGGTTTTTCGCGCTCGACGATGGCCAGCACGTCTTCGAGCGTGAGCGGCTCGAAATAGAGGCGGTCGGAAGTGTCATAGTCGGTCGAAACCGTTTCCGGATTGCAATTTACCATGATGGTTTCGAAGCCCTCTTCGCGCAACGCAAAAGCGGCATGGCAGCAGCAATAATCGAATTCGATCCCCTGCCCGATGCGGTTCGGGCCGCTGCCGAGAATCATGACCTTGAACCGCGCTTGCGTGTCGGATTCGTCTTCGTCCTCGTAAGTGGAATAGAGGTACGGCGTGAAGGATTCAAATTCCGCGGCGCAAGTATCGACACGTTTGAACACGGGCGTCACACCGTAACGGGCGCGCTGCAAACGCACGGAAGCTGAAGTCGTTCGCCAGATTTGCGCCAATTGCTCGTCGCTGGTTCCGTGGCGTTTCACTTCGCGCAAGAGTTCCTTCGAAGCCGTTTCCACGGTCACCGCCGCGGCGCGCCGATTCATCGCCGTCAGCTCAGCAATCTGTTGGATGAACCACGGATCGATTTTCGTGAGCTCGCAAATTTCCTGTGCCGGCAAACCGCGATCCATGGCCGTGAGCAGCCAGTGGATGCGGTCAGGCCTGGGCGTCGCCAATTTTTCACGCAGCAGAGAATCTGGCGTTTCCGACGGGGCTCTCCAAGGTGTGCTCGGCTCCAGCGAGCGAATTCCTTTTTGCAACGCTTCTTTGAAGGTGCGGCCGATGGCCATCACTTCGCCGACCGATTTCATTTGCGTTCCGAGAGTGCTGTCGGCGCCGGGGAATTTTTCAAACTGCCACTTGGGGATTTTCACCACGACATAGTCGATGGTTGGTTCGAAGCACGCCGGCGTTTTCTTGGTGATGTCGTTGGGAATTTCGTCCAGGGACATCCCCACCGCCAGGCGCGCGGCGATTTTCGCAATTGGAAAGCCGGTGGCCTTGCTAGCCAGTGCCGAACTGCGCGACACGCGCGGATTCATTTCGATCACCACCAAGCGGCCATTTTCCGGGTTCACGGCGAACTGCACATTCGAACCGCCAGTTTCGACGCCGACTTCGCGAATGATGGCGGCGCTGGCGTCGCGCATGCGCTGAAATTCCTTGTCCGTGAGCGTCTGCGCGGGAGCGACGGTGATGGAGTCGCCGGTGTGCACGCCCATGGGGTCGAAATTTTCGATGGTGCAAATCACCACGAAGTTGTCGCGGAAATCGCGCATCACTTCGAGTTCGTATTCTTTCCAACCGAGGACGGATTCTTCCACGAGCGCTTCGTGGACCGGACTCATATCCAGTGCGTGGGCGATGGCTTCGCCAAACTCTTCCTTGTTGTAGGCGATGGAGCCGCCCGTGCCGCCGAGAGTGAATGACGGGCGAATCACCAGCGGGAATCCCAGTTGGTCGCAGAGGCGCAGGGCATCCTTGGCGTTGTTCACGAGCGCCGAGGCGGGGACTTCCAAGCCAATCTTGCGGCATGCATCTTTGAACCATAGACGGTCTTCCGCGACTTTGATGGCGCGCAGCGATGCCCCGATCATTTCGACTTTGTACTTTTCGAGGATGCCGCTTTCGGAAAGCTCGACGGCGAGATTCAGCGCCGTTTGGCCGCCGACGGTGGGCAAAAGCGCATCCGGTTTTTCGCGAGAGATAATTTCTTCGAGATATTCCTTGGTCAGTGGCTCAATGTAGGTGCGATGCGCGAGTTCCGGGTCGGTCATGATGGTCGCGGGATTGGAGTTCACCAAAACGACTTCGTAGCCCTCCGCGCGCAACGCCTTGCAGGCCTGAGCGCCGGAATAATCAAACTCGCAAGCCTGGCCGATAATGATCGGGCCCGACCCGATAATCAGAATCTTCTTAATGTCCTTGCGCTTCGGCATAATCTCCCGTGAGCCTTTGTCAGTGGCGCGAACTGCCAGGTTGCGCGAACTCTTTCATCAAATCGGTGAACTGGGTGAATAGATAGTGGGAGTCGTGGGGGCCGGGCGAGGCTTCCGGATGATATTGTACGCTGAAAAGCGGCTGGGATTTGTGGCGCATGCCTTCATTGGTGTGGTCGTTCAAATTGATGTGGGTAATTTCGACCTCGCTCGATGGGAGCGATTCGGGATCGACGCAAAAGCCGTGATTCTGGGCGGTGATTTCCACTTGTTCGGTAAGCAGATTTTTTACCGGGTGATTTGAACCGTGGTGGCCGAATTTCAGCTTGAATGTTTTCCCGCCGAGCGCCAGGCCACACAACTGATGGCCGAGGCAGATGCCAAAGACGGGCACGCGGCCGAGAAGTTTTTGAATATTTTGCACCGCGTAGGTGACCGGCTCCGGATCGCCAGGGCCATTTGAAAGAAACACTCCGTCGGGCTTCATTTCCAAAACATCTTCGGCGGAAGTTTCGGCGGGCACGACGTAGACTTCAGAGTGGTGGTCCACCAGCAGGCGCAAAATGTTTTGCTTGATCCCGTAGTCATAAGCGACGACGCGATGCCGGCGCGTTTCTGCTTGAGCGTCGGATCCGCCCATCTCGTCGGACCACGGCGAAAGCGCTACTTCCACCGAGCCCTTATCCCAGCCATACGGCTTTCGGCAGGAGACGTGGCTAGCAAGCTCTTGGCCGGCCATGCTTGGCAATTGTTTGGCTTCGAAAACTAATTGTTCCGATGGTGTTCCGTCGCTCGAGACCATGCCGCGCAGGGCGCCGACGTTGCGAATGTGCCGCACCAGGGCGCGCGTATCGATGTCCCAAATCACGGGGATCTTGTGGCGGTTCAAATACAACTGCGCCGTCTCCGCGGAGCGCCAGTTGGAAGAAACCTGGGAAAACTCCCGCACGATGAGCGATTCGATAAAAGGCCGCGAGGATTCCTCATCTTCCAGATTTGCGCCGACATTTCCAATGTGCGGATAGGTCAAACAAACGATTTGCCCGGCATAGCTGGGATCGGTAAAGACTTCCTGATAACCGGTAAGGCTGGTATTGAAAACGACTTCGCCGCCGCGGCGCGTAATCGCGCCCGCCGCGCGGCCGTTAAAGACGCGCCCGTCTTCCAGCGCGAGAATCGCGGGTCGGTGCTGAACTTCGGTCAGTGGGTCCTCCCATGATTTTACGCAAACCGCTCACTTCGTGTTGGCCTCGGCATCGGTGGTGGAAAGCGAACCGAAATGATCCACGGGCCAATAAGCAAAGACCGCGCGTCCATAAATGAAGCGGCCGGCAACCGTGCCGAAAACGCGCGAATCATTGGAGCTGATGCGGTGATCGCCCATGACGAAGTAGCTGTCCGGCTCTACGGTCTTCGGCCCAAAATCGCTGAGATCCTCGTATTGCGGCGGCACGTAAGGCTCGGGCACCATTTTCCCGTTGACGTAGACGGCGCCTTGGCGAATTTGCACGGTTTCACCCGGCAAGCCGACGACACGCTTGATGAAAGACTTGGAGTGATCGAGCGGATACCAGAAGACCACGACGTCTCCGCGCTGAATGGGCTCAAAACGATAGACAAATTTGTTGATGAAAATGCGTTCCTGGTCGGAAAGCAGCGGCGCCATGCTGGTGCCTTCGACCTTCACGGGCTGGTATAAGAAGACGATGATGACCAGGGCCAGACCGATGGCGATGAGCAGGTCGCGGGTCCAAACGCGGATTTCGTTGCGCAAGGAGTGTAGCGGCAGTGAGCGCCCGGGGCTCGGGGCTGAATAGGATTGCTCGTTTCTGCTATTTGCGGCCTGCAGGTTAGCAGCGGCAACAGAGGAGTGGGCCGGAACTTGCGTCTCCGGCGGGGTTGCGTTCGCGGGCTGTTTCTGGTCCGGTCTTTCCATTTTGGGTTGCCTATTATTTATAGCACGGCCATCGCGGCATACGCCAGATGCCATTTGCCCGCGTGGTCCAGAAAGGCTAGGGCCGGCTGCTGCAGCGTCCTACAGTTATTCAGATTCACTTGACACTATGTTCGTTGCTCACCAGCCCCGCGGGCACTTGTCGAATAGCTTCGGAGGTGCGCGAACCAGAGGCGTTCCTCATTTGTCGTTGAGGGCGTAGTTCAGCGACGCCAGCGCGACGATGACGGCGGTTTCCGTGCGCAGGATCAGGCGGCCCAGGGAGACGGGCCGGAACTCATTCTGGCGCGCTACTTCTAATTCGCGATCTGTCCAGCCGCCTTCAGGACCAATGGCGAGGGTCGCCGACTGCGCGATGACACTGGATAACGCGGTCTTCAGGGGCGGTGCTTCGGTGCGCTCTGAAAGGCAGAGACGGATAGTGCCGGTGCCGCGGGAGAAAGCTTCGTCCAGCAGCCCAAGAGGGTAGAGTGTGGGAACGCGCACACGACGCGATTGTTGCGAGGCTTCCAGAAGGATTTTCTTCCAACGCTCTGCTCGTTTGGTTGCGGCCGTCAGCAAGGCTTTCTCGCTGCGCTCGGCGGCAAGCGGAATGATCGCGTGGACGCCCAGCTCGGTGGCTTTTTCGATGGCCCACTCGAAGGCGTCAAATTTCACTATGGAAAGAAGCAGCGTGACATCGACGGTGGGGTGGACGGCCGGCAATTGCTCGACCAGGGCGAATTGTACGCGGTTGCGGCTGACGTTTTCAATCCGGCCGAGCCAGACTCGTTCGCCGTCGCTCAGTTCATAGAGCTGGCCGGTTTGGGCGCGCAGGACGTGGCCGAGGTGGTGGGCGGCTTCGCCTTCCATGACGGCAGCGTTATCCGCAAACTGTTCCACGAAGAAGCGTCTTCGCACGTGGGGATTCTATATTAGATATCGGGATTGGCGGATGCCGTACTAGAAAAGAAAAAAAATAGAGCGGAAACGCGGAGTCGTAAAGCCTCAAAGAGAAAAAAAACCGCAAGCCGCGCCTAGCCGAAGATGTCTTTGACTTTGTCGAAGATGGAGGAGTTACGGTCGGCGGGCTTGTTATCGACCTTCAGGGTGGCGCCGAGTTGCTCGATTAATTTGCGCTGGTCGCGGGTGAGCTTGGTTGGAGTCAGCACGCGCACGTGATAATACAAATCGCCCTTGCCGCCGCCGCGCGGATCGGCTAATCCCCGGCCTTTGATACGAAAGATCGCGCCGCTCTGCGTGCCTTCGGGAATTTTCAGTTTTTCCTCGCCGTTTAGTCCGGGCACTTGCAATTCGGTGCCGAGTGACGCCTGCGCCATGCTCAGGGGAATCGTGCAATACAAGTCCGCGCCACGACGTTCGAAAAATGCATGCTCTTTGACTTCGAGCACCACATACAAATCTCCCGGCGGCCCACCATTCGGTCCGGACTCGCCTTCGCCAGCGACCCGCAGGCGTGTGCCGGTATCCACGCCGGGCGGGATGCGCAGCTCGATGGTTTTTTCGCGCTCGATGCGCCCCTGCCCGCGGCATTCTTGGCAACGCTCTTTGACAATTTGCCCCGCGCCCTGGCACGCCGGGCACGTGCGCGTGATGGTGAAGAATCCTTGTTGATAGGCGAGCTGGCCACGGCCGGCGCAGGTTTGGCAAGCTTGCACGCCGGTGCCTTTTTTCGCACCGGTGCCATTGCAGGCTTCACAGAATTCCTGTCGCGGCAGCTTGATCTTGGTGGTCACGCCAGCGGAGGCTTCTTCGAACGTCAGCGACATGTCGTAGCGCAAATCTGCGCCACGCTGGGCGCGGCTGCGGCCGCGACGCCCGCCGCCGCCCCCAAATAAATCCTCGAAGCCAAAGAAATCTCCGAAGATATCGTGGAAATCCTGGAAGACGGTGCTGTCAAATCCCTGTCCGGCGCCGGAACTGGAAAGACCGGCATGCCCGTAAGTATCGTAAATCTGACGCTTCTGCGTGTCGCTCAGCACGCTGTAAGCTTCGGTGCATTCGCGAAACTTTATTTCCGATTCGGCCTTGTTTTCCGGATTGCGGTCGGGATGCCACTTCAACGCGGCTTTGCGGTAGGCGGCCTTGATTTCGTCGACGGCCGCGGTGCGCGCCACGCCCAGAACTTCGTAGTAATCTCTTGGATTCCCTTTGGCCATGAAAACTCGCGATCTCCTTTAGTTGACTGCTTGTTTCGATGCGGGACTCGGATGCACGGCTACACGCACCATGGCGGGGCGCAACACGCGTCCGTGAAAGACATATCCCGGCTGGAAAACCTGCAGAATGGTGCCGTCTTCGTGGTCCGTGGTTTCCGCGCGATCCACGGCCTGGTGCAAATGCGGATCGAAAGATTTTCCAACTGGATCGATCCGCTCGGCGCCCAGCTTGGCGAGGTTATCCAAGAGCTGCTTATAAATGAGCTCGAAACCCTTGCGGTAATTGTCGTATTCGGCTTCGCGATGCGCGGCGAGAGCGTGTTCAAACCCGTCGATCACCGGAATGAGGGCTTCGATCACGCGAGCCGTGGCGCGCTTGGAGTCCTCGAAGCGCTCTTTTTCGATGCGCTTGCGGTAATTGTCGAAGTCGGCTTGGCGGCGCAGCAACGTCTGGCGCAATTCTTCGAGGTCGGCGCCAAGTTTGGCGACTTCGGCGTCGGCCTTCACGGCATCAGCGGCCACGGCTTGCGCTTCCGCCGATTGGTCGGCGTTCGCGCCGTCGTCGTCTTTTTTGTTGACGTTAAGATTGCTCTTCCCTTCCTGGTCGCTCACCTTGTCACTTCTCCTGTGCCAAAAGTTTCTCAAGTCTTGCTCAGTGCTTCGCTGAAAAGTTGCGCCACATAAGCGACGGCGGTCATGGCGCGTTCGTAGTGCATGCGCGTCGGTCCCAACACCCCGAGGGAACCTTGCACCAGATCGTGCCGCGTGTAAGCGGCGCTGATGAGTGCCAGGTTTTCGCCGGCTTCGGAGATTTCCTTCACGCCAATTTGCACATGCACCGGTTCTGGCGTTTCAATACAAGCGTTCAGCACTGTTACGAGCCGGTGCTTTTCTTCAATGGCGGCAAGCAAATCACGCAACTGCGCCTGATCCACAAACTCCGTGGCGCCAATGATCTGGGCCGTGCCTTCGACGTGCACTTGCAAGGCGGACTCATCTCCCAATACCGCCGGGTCGCACAACGTCAGCGCGCTCTGGGCCATGCCTTCGTAGCGCTCGCGCTCGGTGGCCAGTTTCTGGAGCAGGTCGGCGCGAATAGCCTCGAGAGTCCAGCCGGAATAGTGGCGATTCAAAAAATCGGCAGTGGCGTCCAGTTCGGTCTGGGTAAACAACCGGCTGGGCCGCAAAATCTTATCCCGCGTGTTGCCGCCTGGCGAGATCAGCACCACTACGACGCGACCGTCCGGGAGTAGCCACATTCGTGCGTGCTCCAAAACGGTCTTGCTCAACGGCGGAGACACGATGATGCCGAGCCCGTTGGAGACTTCCGCCAGCACGTGTCCGGCGCGCTCGGTGATTTCCACCGCGCTGGTTGCGCCGCCCATTTCCCGCTGAATCCATTCGCGATCCACCGCCGAGATCGTGGCTTGCGATGCAATCTCCTGCGCAAAAAACCGGTAGGCCGCGGCGGTAGGCACGCGACCCGCCGACGTATGCGGCTGGTACAGATACCCGCCATCTTCGAGGTCGGCCATTACGTTCCGAATGGTCGCCGTGCTCAGCGATTCTTCAAAGCCTTTGGAGATGGCGCGCGACGATACCGGTTCACCCGTCTCGATGTAGGCGCGCACGATGTCCGCCAGAATCTGACGGTTCCGCCGTTCCTGAAGGGCTGAATTCCTCATAGCAGCACTCTACTCCAAGTGCTAAAGAGCGCTACCTATATTGTAAAAAGCGTGTCAAGCAGGGTCAACATAGGCCCCTTGCCGTATGGCCCTAAAACCGCAAGGGGCAGGAATGGCCCGCTCAATTGTTATCAATTTGTGCGCGCTGGAGCTTGTCGGAATAGTCGATGTAGACGGTCTTCCACTCGGTGAAGAAATCGATGGCCGAAATGGCAGCTTCGCGGTGGCCGTTGCCGGTTTGCTTGGTGCCGCCGAAGGGCAAGTGGGTTTCCGCGCCGATGGTTGGCGCGTTCACGTAGACAATTCCGGTGTAGATATCACGAGTCGCCTGGAAAGCACGATTGACGTCCCGGGTATAAATGGAAGCGGAAAGTCCATAGATCACGCCGTTCGCCACGTCGATGGCGCGCTCCAGGCTGTCAATGGGAATGACGGAGACGACCGGACCGAAAATCTCTTCCTGGGCAATCCTCATGTTCGGTGAGCAATCGCCAAACACGGTCGGCTCGTGGAACCAGCCTTTCGCGTGCGCCCCGCTATCCAGCCGGTTTCCGCCGGTCAGCAGCTTGGCGCCCTCATTTTTTCCGATCTCCACATACGACATCACGGTTTTCAATTGCGACTCGTTGATACACGGCCCCATGTCCGTGGAAGGATCGAGCCCATCGCCAACCTTTAGCGACTTTACACGCTCCACAAAACGTTCCACAAAGTCCTTGTAGAGACTCTTGTGGACGGCCACACGGCTGGCCGCCGTGCAGCGCTGCCCAGTCGTGCCGAACCCGCCCCAGACTGCTCCATCCACCGCCAAATCGAGATTGGCGTCGTCCATCACGATGATGATGTTTTTCCCGCCCATTTCGAGGCTGCAGTGCTTGAACTCCGGCGCACAAGTTTGCGAAATGATGCGGCCCACGCCGGTCGAGCCCGTAAAGCTGACCACCGGCACGTCGCGGCTTCCTGCAAGTGTTGCGCCGACGGTCACTCCGCCACCACTCACCAAATTGACCACTCCTCGCGGGATGCCCGCCTCCGTGAGCACTTGCACCAGGTTGTAGACGGACAGAGGCGTATCCTGCGCCGGTTTGATTACCAGAGTGTTCCCACTAACCAGCGCGGGCATCATTTTCCACGACGGAATGGCCATCGGAAAATTCCAGGGAGTGATCAGGCCGCACACTCCGATAGACTGCCGCACGCTCATCGCAAACTTGTTCGGCAGCTCCGAAGGGGTAGTCTGCCCAAATAGCCGCCGCCCTTCCCCGGCCATGTAATAGGTCATGTCAATGGCTTCCTGGACGTCGCCGCGCGCTTCCGGCAGAACCTTGCCCATCTCCCGCGTCATGTCTTTGGAGAAATCTTCCTTGCGCTCGACCAGCAGCTCCGCCGCGCGAAACAGGATTTCCGCGCGCTTCGGTGCCGGCACCAGGCGCCACTTCTTGTAAGCCTCCTTGGCGGCATCAACTGCCTGGTTGGCGTCCTCCTCCGTTCCGGAGACGAACATCCCAACCAATTCATCGGTGTTCGCCGGGTTGCGGTTTTCGTAAGCTTTCCCGCTCCGCGATTCCACCCATTCGCCGTTGATGAAATTCTTGAATATCCGTGGCGCAACTGATGTAGCCATACTTCCTCCTCAATCCCTGGTCTTGCCGATTTGCCGTTCGCTTGGTCCTTTGTGGATCTGAACGCGAGACGCTACCGCGTGGAATCTGAATTCTACCGTTGCCTTGCGACCCGGTCAAACACACGGCCCCTTCGACCGCGCGCGCAGAAATGTCCGAAAGCGTCTGACTTCTAATTCCGTTGCCGGTGGAATCGAATCGCGAAGACCAAGACCAGGAGATTACTGTTTACCGGCCGCTTGAGGAGGCGTTGTCTTCTGCAGTGCGGATGAGCTTATCGGAGGCATGGGCGGCGCAACTCCCGCGGTTTGCGAACCCAAGCCCAATTGCTGGAGTGTTTTCGCATCGAGCTTGCCGGTCGGATTCAGGCCGTGCGCTTCCTGGAATTTTTTCGTTGCTTCGATTGTGGAATTGTCCCACTTCCCGTTGGGCTTTCCCGTGAAGGAACCGTCCTTAGCCAGCGCTTGCTGGATTTCGGAAATGCGCTCAGGTGTAGGAGCTTTTTGCCCCCGCTCTCGACGACTTGATTTTCGCGAGTGCTGCGAGCGGTGCGAAGAGCTGGCCGGCTTGGAAGCCGGAGATTTCTTCGCTCCCACAGCTTGAGCTTCGACCGAAGCGGCGCAAACACCCAGCCCCGCCGCTACGAGTAGCGTCAGGGCCAGGTGAGTCGCGTTTCGGGCTCGCATAGTTAGTCAGTCTTTGGTCTGGCTCGGTCGTTACTGCCGCCCTTATTGTTGATTGTCGGCCGGAACTTTGCCTGAAAGATAGAGCGTCAGCATGCGGTCACTATCCTGCCGGCGAAGAACCTTGAACACTACATCCTCGCCCGGCTTCAGTTTGGTCACGGCCTTGCGGTAATCGGCAACCGAACCTACCGCCTCGCCGTTGATCTGCGAAATCACGTCTCCACGGATGAAATTCAAGTCATCAGCAAACGAAGCCGGATCGACTTCCGTGACCAGCACGCCCTTCTGCCCTTCCACTCCGACACGGTGTCCACGGTCGGGCGTGAGCTCCTCCACATGCAGGCCGAACTCCGGCGGCGCGGCCTCACCTGGCTGATCGCCCAGGGGCCCCGCCGAATTCGGGAATACTCGAGTGCGGTCTCCTACCTCGGCAGTTGCTTCCTTTTGTGAACGGTCGCGCATGTACGTCAATTTCACCTTGCTGCCGATTGGCGCTTGCGCAATGGGATTCACCAAGTCATTCCCGGTCTTTACCGGTTGACCGTTCACGCTGGTAATTACGTCGCCGCCCTTCAATCCGGCCTTCTCCGCAGGACTGCCAGGCTCGACCGCCTCAATCACCACGCCGTAAGGAGCGCCCAGCGACTTGAGGGTGATGGCGTTTGTGCCCAACTCTTCCTGGAAGCTTACGCCGATCGATCCGCGCGTGACACGGCCCTGCTTGATGATCTGGTCGTAAACGTTAATCGCGGCAGTCGATGGCAGGGCGAAGCCGACGCCTTCATAGCCGCGGCCCCCGGTAATGATCGCTGTATTGATCCCGATGACCTGGCCGGCTAAATCCACCAGCGGACCGCCGGAGTTCCCCGGATTGATCGCCGCGTCGGTCTGCAGAAAGCGCTGGAATTGACGGTTCCCGATTCCACCGCGGTCCTTGGCACTGATAATCCCCGCGGTGACGGTGGCTTGCAGGCCAAAGGGGCTGCCAATCGCCAGCACCCAGTCTCCCACTTGCACGCCATCCGAATTTCCCAGTTTCGCGGTAGGCAAATCCTTGTTGGCATCAATCTTAATGACCGCCAAATCCGTCTCTTGGTCCACGCCCACGAGTTTTGCCGTATACCGCGTGGTGTCGCCGTTCAATTGCACCTGGATTTTGGTGGCTTGTTCGACGACGTGATTGTTCGTAAGGATGTAGCCGCGCTTGTCCACGATCACGCCGGAACCAAGGCTGCGCTCGGCCTGCGGCGGCCCGTCCTGCCGTCCGTCAAAGAATCGGTCAAAGAAATCCTGCATGGGATCGTCTTGCTGATCGTTGGGCTGCGCGCGGTGCATCCGTGAACCCTTCTTGCGTTCCAGCACCTGGGTTGTGGCGATATTTACCACCGCGGGCTCCACACGATTGACAATTGCGGCGAAAGAACTAGACGAAGGCACGGGGTCCGGCACCGCCAAAGCAGTCGCTGTCGTGCCCGGAAACCCCAGAGTTTTCATCGCCGAGACGCGGCCTGAAACCACGGAACCGATCAAAATTCCCACTACTAGGGTGAACGCGACAAATACCGCCGCGAGGATCTTGCGGCGCCGCGCCCAATTGAAAATCTCTCTTACCTGCTCTCCCATGTCTTTGCTCCTATAGTTTAGGCCCCACAGCCGTGTTTTCTCAGTTGAAGCCCATCGGCCGGCCCCAATCCAGCCGGAGGACAACCTTTAAAGTATAACACCGCTAACTCGACGGGGTTGCTGGGCAGCAAATGATTCGGCTAACCAATAACTGGCCCACTGGCCGGGGTACCTTGCGATTTTTGTTCTCCATACTGTTGGACGTATGAAACTATAAAAATGTTGTCAATGCCGGAAATCGGGTCGCCCGCGCTCTGCAAATACTTGGCATTGAACAGTTAAGCTGTCGACTGCGCAGAGCAAAAGCCGCTCCTTTGTTAACACTTCCGTCTTCCTTGGCGTCTTAGTTCCCGTAAGGCGTGTGAGTACTCCTGGCTTAAACGTGGGATACAGCATTGACTTTCGTACCGCAAGCAGGGAACGTCAGGCTGTGACTGCCTGGCCTCGGACTGAAACGCGCGAGGAGGATTCCCTCATCAGCGCCGCCCGCGATGGGGATCGCGCTGCCTTCGGGCGCCTCTATCAACGCCATGCGCGGATGGTCCACGGCATCCTTCTCGCTCGCGTACCGCCGCGCGAGGTGGACGACCTGGTCCAGGAAGTTTTTCTCCTGGCCCTGCGGCAACTCCATTCGCTGCGCGACACTTCTCGTTTTGGAGCTTGGCTGGGGACCATCACGCGGAATCGCGCGAACGATTATTTCAGGAAAACGATTCCCCAGGAGCAAGTTACCGAGCCAGTTTCCGAGAATCGCCCAGAAAGCCGTAAGGCCAATGACACCGACGAGCAGGAGGCCGCGGTCATTCTAGAAGTCTTACGGGCACTGCCAGAGCCCTATCGCGAGCCTCTTATTCTTAGATTAGTCGAGGGCCTGACCGGGCCGGAAATCGCGGCCCGCACGGGGCTCACGCACGGTTCGGTGCGCGTCAACCTTTGCCGTGGCATGCAGTTGCTGCGCGAAAAGCTGGGCGAAACTTCGAGAGGCAGATCATGAGCCCGAGGAAAAATTTATGAAAGACGATTACTTGTGGGATGGCTCCGGGGAGCCTGACCCGGAAGTAGAAAAACTCGAAAGGGCTTTAGGGCGCTATCGCCACAATCAGCTTGCGCCCGCGTTTGATCTGGTGGAAGAAATTCATCCGGCGAAAGAGCGCAAGCCGTTTTTCACTCTCCGGTTTTCACTGCGACTTGCGGCCCTGGCGGCAACCCTTCTCATTGTGGCTACATTGTTTTATTTCTTGCGCCGCCCCGTGGCTGGCGGCGATTCGGGACCTTCTTGGCAGGTTGCTCGTCTGGAAGGCACACCTCGCGTTGGGTGGCGTTCCCTTGGAGAAAAGTCGCGGCAGGGAAAGTTGGGAGTTGGCCAAACTCTGGTGACCGATGGCTCTTCGCGCGCCAGCATTACACTGGATGAAACGGGCCGCGTCGACGTGGATGCGGGATCGCGTGTGCGAGTCCTTGCCAACGGCCCCGGCCGGAAACGACTTTCTCTCGAGCGCGGCACGATTCACGCCGTGATCTGGGCGCCTCCCGGCGAATTTGTGGTGGATACGCCCTCCGCCGTCGCTGTCGATCTGGGATGCGTTTACACCCTGCACGTGGATGATTCCGGCGCCGGCCTCTTGCGCACCACCCTGGGCTGGGTCGGCTTCAAGCTGAACGGCCACGAATCTTTCATTCCTGCTGGGGCCGTCTGTAAGACGCGTCCGAAGATCGGCCCGGGCACGCCGTACATGGAAGATGCTTCGGCATCGTTCCAAGAGGGCTTGTCTCGATTCGATTTCGAGTCCATCACGCCAGCGGAGCGCACTGCCCTGCTCGGCACCTTGCTCGCGGAAGCAGGAAAGAATGACGCAATGACGCTGTGGCACCTGCTCTCACGCGTCGGAGATGCCGATCGTCCCGCCGTGTATGACCGCCTCGCCGGGCTCGCTCCGCCACCCGCAAGCGTAACTCGAGAAGGCCTACTCCGCCTCGATCGCACCATGTTGGACAGTTGGTGGACTTCCTTGGGCTTCGGCGACATCTACCTATGGCACATGTACGAGCAGGAGTGGTCGCAGCCTTCCGCCAACAGCAAGTGATGGAGGTGAATGGTTAACAGCTGCCTCGTTGTGGCCGTCTTGTCTCCTGAAGTTCAGAAATAACTTTGGAAGGAGACAGTAAAATCCATGACGAAACAACAGATTCATGCTCCCCGGTTTATCATCGCGGTGATGGCAGCGCTGCTGGGCCTAGCGACAGTGGCGCAAGCCGGCCCAGCGCTTATTTGTCACACCTTTGAAATTGGACAGGCAAAATCCTTGCCATGGACTAGCCCTAACTGGAACCTCAGCGGGGGCGAGAACTACGACACCAAGAATCTTGTCCGCGACACGCTCGAAATTCTCAGCCCGGAGACGCCGGTGCTCGTTCGGATGGAAACTCTGCGGCGCGCTACTCTCTACGCGCGCAAGGATCCCCTCGCCGCAAAAGAACTCCTCGCGAGGCTTTATGCCCGCACAACTTCCGCGGAATCCTCCGGCCATCCCGACGCGCTGGCCCAGTTTGATGTTGGTTATCTCGCCGAGACTTACCAGCAATGGCTCGGAAAGAATATGCCGCACCTGACGGACGGCATGCGCATGGATCCCAATCCAGCGGCCGGCCTCGATGGCTACGCAATGGTGAAAAAGGCAATCGCGCTGCGTGGCTCGGACCCCCAGATGGAATTCGCCGCCGCCCTCATTACCCTCTCTGGCCCGCCAGCCGAACACCGAGAGCATGCCCAGAAAGCCATCCTCGGTGCCAAGAGTGATCCCCTTCTCGCTCAAAACCTCGCGACGCACTTCATCGGCCCCAGAACCGAAACAATGTCAGAAACGCTCGCAAAGAACGCAACTTCCAATTAGCCCAGAGTAACAGTGCTTCTGCCGGTCGGGGCGCAGCATGCTGCGCCTCGACCGGCAGGGTTCAGGCCCTCGCCCCGGTTTCGATTGCAAACAGCACTCTTGACATCCGCGGCCGACTCAGGCATAAAGAATGTAGCTGCGGTTGCGGCGACACGTGGCGATTTAGGGCAACTTGCTCCACGTAAAAAACTGCTAAAGAGCTTTTCGAGTTTCCCAGAAGATTTTCTGAGACCCTCCGAGCACTTTGGCACGGAGGGATTTCTTTTTCTGCCCTCCCTGCTGCCCTAATCGAATTCCACGCTTTAGAACCGTTTCCGGGTCGAGGTAGGATCTATGTCCACAAATGCACTCTATGAACTGCGATGCCGCGAATGCGGCAAAACTTGGGGCAACGTCCCCCGCTCGTTCTGCGAAGATTGCTTCTCCCCGCTCGAAGTCTCCTACGACTACGAAGCTCTGAAGAAAACCGTCCGCCGCGAGAGTCTGGCAGGGCGCGACTTCAATATGTGGCGCTATGCCGAGCTGCTTCCGCTTCCAGAGGGCTACAAGGGTCCAAATGCCGTTGGTGGCACGCCGCTGGTCCCCTCGCAGAAGCTCGCGGCAAAATGGGGCTTGAAGAATCTCTATTTCAAAAATGACGCGGTTTGCTTCCCTTCTCTCTCCTTCAAGGACCGTGTCGTCGCCACCGCGCTTTCCGCCGCGCGGCGATTCAATTTCGCCACCGTGGGCTGCTCCTCCACCGGCAATCTCGCCAACGCTGTTGCTGCGCAAGCCGCCCAGCAAGGGTTCGACGCCTGCGTCTTTATTCCCGCGGACTTGGAGCCCGCCAAGGTGCTCAACACCGCTGTTTATGGCGCGCGCATCGTGCGCATCAACGGCAACTACGATCACGTCAATCGCCTCTGCGCGCAGATTGCCGACCGTTTCCAGTGGGGGCTCGTCAACGTGAACCTGCGCCCCTACTATTCCGAAGGCTCAAAAACGCACGGCTACGAAATCGCCGAGCAACTCGGCTGGGTGCTTCCTGACAATGTGGTCGTGCCCATGGCCGGCGGTTCGCTGATCACCAAAATCGCCAAAGCCTTCCGCGAACTGGTCACGCTTGGCTGGGTCGAGCCGAAACCGGTGAAATTTTTCGGCGCGCAAGCCACCGGCTGCTCGCCAATTTCCGATGGCGTGAAGCGCAACCTCGCTCGCTTTGAGCCGCAAAAGCCCAATACCATCGCGCGTTCCCTCGCCATCGGCAATCCCGCCGACGGCCCCTTTGCCATTAAACAAATCCGCGATTCCGGCGGCTGGGCCGAGGACATTTCCGATCCCGAAATCGTCGCCGCCATCAAGCTGCTCGCCGAAACGGAAGGCATCTTTACCGAGACCGCGGGCGGCGTCACGGCCGGCGTCACCGAAAAGCTAATCGCCCAAAATCGCATCAAGCCCGACGAAACCACTGTCGTGTGCATCACCGGGAACGGTTTGAAGACCACCGACGCTATCGTCGCCGAATTCCCAGCCACCGAAGCCATCGCCCCACGCCTGGAAGCCTTCGAGGCCTACCTCGATGCGCAACTCGGCACCACTGCGGCGAGCGCAAAAGCTTAATTTGCAATCGAACAAAACAAGGAGATACGAGAAATGTCCGTCACCATCGAAATCCCCACTGCCTTCCGTCGCTTCACCGACGGCACGCCAAAGGTCGACTGTAGTGCAACCACCATCGCCGGAGCTTTGAACGAACTGACCTCTCGCTTTCCCAATATCTCGCGACACGTTCGTGACGAAAACGGCCAAATCCGCCAGTTCCTCAACGTTTATCTCAACGAAGAAGACATTCGCTTCCTGGGCGGCGAATCCTGCGCCCTCAAGGAAGGCGACCGCGTTCTGCTCGTACCTGCCATCGCCGGCGGCAACTAGACCGTTCCCGGGCGAAGACCCGCTAGCCACAACTTTTCCCGCCGCGCCGTGTTTGCCTAAGCATGAGAGTTCGGCTTCTCATTTATGCAGCGGTATCCTTGATTCTTCTGGCGTTTCATGCGCCGGCTCGAGCTGCCGCCACTCTTTGGTCGGAGTTTCGCGACCCATAACGGACAGTACTCCTTTGCCAGGGAGGACTCCCGTTTAGAGCAACAGATTTTTACAATCGCGCTCTTTTGGTGGATTCTCTTTCTTTGCATATCGTTAGCGCTTGATGTCCTCCTAGATTTCCTTCTGAAAAGGGGCGGTTTGGATTTGCAGGGCACTCCCGCGTAATGCCAGCATAAGCGCCAAATTCCAATTTTTGCGGCGGATTTAGCGAATTTAACGGAAAGTTATTGTTTCTGTTCCGCCATCGGGTATAGACTTCCGCGCCGCCAGCCAATTCCTGTTCTTGCGACCTTACGGTTGTCCGCCGTGGGCACCAAGATGAACGCAGGTACCTGTGGTCACAATCCAAAACCAAAGAAGCTTCGCAAGGAGGTCCCATGAGAAGTAAGGGGTGGTCTATCTCGTTTCTAGCAATATTTGCACTTTGCTTCGCGCAGGCCGGCGCGGCGCAAAATCAATCCAGGAAAGGACACGTTGTAATCCCGGAATCAAGCGTGGCGCAAGCTGGCGACAACGGAATTGCGGCCCATACACACCTTCGAATCATGATGCCGGAAAGCGGCGTCTTCACCGGGACACCGCAACCCAACGAACTTCCGCCAGTCCTAGGCTTTTTCTTTGAGACGCCGGCATCCATCGCCTGCATCTATCATCTCGTCCCTCATCGGAAGGACGGCTGCAATCCTAACGAAACCACGGCCAATCCCAGTGGAGGTTCGGGGGCTATCGCCATCGTGGATGCGTTTGATACTCCAAACGCGGCGGCAGACCTGGCCGCTTTTTCCGCCCAGTTCGGCTTGCCACCAGGGGATTTTACGGTCGTGTACGCCTCCGGCACGCAGCCCGCGTTGGATCCCAGCGGAGGATGGGAATTGGAGGCGTCACTGGATATCGAGTGGTCTCACGCAATGGCGCCGAACGCCAAAATCTTCTTGGTGGAGGCTACAACAAATCGCTACCGCGATTTGCTACCCGCGGTGCAATTGGCAGGGAATCTTGTCGCCGCAAATGGCGGTGGCGAAGTGTCCATGAGCTGGGGGAGCGGCGAGTTTGGGCTGGAGACCGACGCGAACCACGATGCCGTTTTCACGACACCAGGCGTTGTGTACATCGCTTCTTCGGGGGACAGCCCGGGCGCCGGATGGCCCAGCTCCTCGCCGAACGTCATTTCGGCGGGAGGCACCACGGTCTCTCGTAACCCCAACACCGGCGACTTTCTGCTGGAAAATACCTGGCAAGATGCCGGCGGCGGGCCAAGTCAAGTGGAACCTCGCCCGCACTTCCAGGACAGCATCGCGGGGATCGTCGGCGATTTCCGGGGCACTCCCGACTTCTCCTTTGATGCAAACCCCAACACCGGCGTTTGGGTTCTCGACACCAACCTGTTTCGTGGCCAACCCGGCGGGTGGTTCATCGTCGGCGGCACCAGCGTTTCCGCTCCGTCTTTGGCGGGCATTGTCAACGCGGCTGGAAAATTCGCCTCGTCCAGCCAAGCCGAAAACGCCTTGATTTACAGACACTTGTTCTCTGAAGGCGCCTTTCGCGACATTACTTACGGCACCTGCGGCATAAACGTCGGCAATTTCGCCGTTCCTGGCTGGGATTTCTGCACCGGTGTTGGCAGCAACCAAGGCCTCAGCGGCAAATAACTCCGAAACCCTTCTCAATTTTCTCAATCACTAAGAGCCCCGTCTCATGACGGGGCTCTTGTCTTCCGCCACCCTGTGCAACTTCGACCGGCGGCCTCACTGGCATCCCGTCGAGAGAAAACGATTGCTTCCGTTGCGCACCCGATGCAAACTAGCGCGCCTTATTTCTTGCCGGTATTCGGCAAAATCCGTCGGAGGTGCGCGCCCGCGCCTTGACCACCGCAATCTCCAACCTGCTCGGCGCAGCCGTAACCTCCATCCAAACACGCAGCGCCGAACTCCGCAAAGAACTTGGTCTCCTGGACCTCATTCTGGCGCAAATTCTGGTGGTCGTAGTTCCAGATTTTTTTGGCACGGCTGTCGAGGCCGGCCCGTCTCAGGTGGTCCTCTGGCTGCTCGCGATTATTTTGTTTTTCATCCCGCAGGCGCTTCTGGTCGCGCACCTGAATCGTTTGATGCCGCTCGAAGGCGGGCTCTACGAGTGGGCTCGCTTGGCTTTCAATGACGGCGTCGGATTCCTGGTAGCGTGGAATCTCTGGCTCTTCGCCACGCTGTACACGGCGGTCATAGGCTTGGTCGCTGCCACGTTTCTGGCCTACGTTTTGGGACCCCCAAGGCCCCGGCTGGCGGCAAGTACCCCGTTCATCACATTTGCTTCGGCGTTTTTCATTATCGTGCTCGTATTGATCACCCGCGCCGGCCTCCGCGTCGGCAAGTGGGTAACCAATTTCGGTTCTGTCTCCATCTTGGTCGCCCTCGGCGTGCTGCTGGTTATGCCGCTGGCGGCCCTTTGGCGTGGCACCCTGCATGAATATCATCCGCTGCGTTTGGTTGCCCCGCCGTTGTCATTGTTCACCCTCAGCGTTTTCGGAAAGATGACGTTTGGCGCCCTTTGTGGCTTCGAATACGTGGCCATCTTTGCCGGAGAGTCGCGCGATCCCGCGCGCCATTACAGCAAGTCGATCGGCGTCGCCGCGCCAATCATCGCGCTTCTCTACATTCTGGGGACAAGCTCTATTCTGGCCTTCGTCTCGCCTGATTCTCTCGACGTCATCGGCCCGATTCCGCAGGCTCTGAGCCGCGGCGCCGCGGCCTTCGGTTTGGCGAAGTTCATCGTGCCCGTGGTCATCTTGCTCCTTCTTGCCAACTATCTCGCCAGCTTCTGCATCAACTTTAGCGGTAACACGCGCCTCCCCCTGGTCGCCGGATGGGATCATTTGTTGCCGGAGTGGTTCACGCGCTTGCATCCCAAGCACAAGACGCCCGTCAATGCGATTCTATTTGTGGGAGGTGTCGCCCTTGCCGCTGCCATCATCGCGTTGATGGGAGTGGGCGCCGAGGAAGCTTACGAACTTGTTCTCACTTGGAGTTTCACTTTTTATGGCTTGGCCTATCTGGCCATGTTTGCGATCCCCCTCGTGGCCCCTAAAGACCGCGGCCTCCGCCCAAAACTTTGGCTACGCGTTGCCGCTGCTTCCGGGTTTCTTGTGACTTTGCTCTTCGTGGTCTTGTCGGCCTTCCCGATCATCAAGGTTGCCAACCACGCGACCTACACTTTGAAAGCGGTTGCCGTCATTTTCGGCGCCAATGCCATTGCTTGGCTGATGTATCGCGCGAGCTCGCGCAAAAGGACTCCTCCGGCGCGCGGATAGCGGACCACGTTCTTTGCTTTGCCGGAAAATTGCTTAGAGCAAACTTAGTTGCTTGTTTTCAAGTTCGAGAAGCTTCTTCTTCGTCGAGAGACCGCCGCCAAATCCCGTGAGGCTGCCATCGCTGCCGATCACGCGGTGGCAGGGCACGATAATCGGAATGGGATTGCTCCCGTTCGCCAAGCCTACGGCGCGCACGGCTTGGGGGTTGCCGATGCGCCGGGCAAGTTGCGCGTAAGAAATTGTTTCTCCGTAGGGAATCTCTCGCAGCGCATTCCACACGCGCAGTTGAAACTCCGTTCCTTCCATGGCCAGCGGCAAATCGAATTCTTTCAATTCCCCCCGGAAGTACGCTTGCAGTTGCCGGATGACTTCGGCAAAAGCAGCCCGATTTTGTTTCCAATCCCCCAGCGGGGGCATGGCACGTTTGCTGCTCTCGAAACTCACCCGCCGCAGCGCTTTAGCATCACCCGCCAGAAGCAGCGGTCCAACGGGACTTTCAAATCTTGCGTAATAGACATCACTCATTTTATCCGCCCTTTTCGGAAATCTCCCCGCCGCGCCCACCTCATCATTACTTCATTGCTGTGCTGCTTCTTTTTCAACGGTTTCCACGGCGTAAGGACTCCCGGCGCGGTGTCTTTTCTCAAACTCTTCGCGCGTGCACATGGTCTTCATATCCATGATGCGGTCCACCGCCAAAATGCCATCCAAATGATCTATCTCGTGCTGCAGAAGTTCCGCCAGGTTCCGTTCCTCTCCCGCGCGAATTTCGCACTGCTGCCCGCTCAAGTCCTGATACCGCACGATAATCTCCCGGTGCCTCTCCACTTGCATGAAAATGGACAGGAAGCTCAAGCACGCATCCCACACGACAATTCTTTCCTCGCTACGCCAAATGATTTCCGGATTCACCAGCGGCCACGGCCCTTCTCCCGGCAAGCGAAGAAAAATGACCCGCACATTCGCGCCAACCTGTGGCGCGGCGATTCCCCGTCCGTATCCCGTTGTCTTTCGCCAATACGCCAGCGTGTCCGACAGATCCTCGATTAGCGCGCGAATCCCTGGTGCCGTCGGGTCGCCCACTTTCTTCGCGACCTCGCGCAATCCAGGATCACCCAGTTGCAAAACCGTCCGAATCGCCATCTACTTTTTCCTGTCCCTTTTCTCGGCGTCCTCTGACTCTTTACGTTTTGAGCCTCTTACGGTTTTTCCCACCGCCCGGATTCCTCAGCCCGGAACACCGCTTCCATCACCGCCATGTTCGCAATCGCATCCTCCAGCGGCACTGGGACTTCGCTATTCTCCCGAATGGCCCGCGAAAACGCATCCCCTTGCACAGTATATTGGTCGCAAACCGGAATCATCTCTATCCGAATTCCCCCGCCAAACACGTCCCGCCCATCATCAATGAAAATCCTGCACGCGCGATCCGGCGGCGCGTTAAAGGGTATCTCGATCTCGATTCGCCCCTGGGTTCCCAAAAATTGCATTCGCTGGTAAGACACCAGCTGCGTGCTACAAGTAAACACCGCCTGCCCCGAAGGAAATTCCAGCATCACCGACACCAGACGGTCGGTCTTGAAATCCGGATCCCGTTCAATCAGTCCCGCCACGCGCACAGGCTCCGCATCGAAAATAAACCGCGAAGTCGTAATGGGATAGCAACCGATATCCATCATTCCGCCTCCGCCCCATTCCGCGATGTTCCGCACGTTTTTAGGATCGCGATTGAAGTAACTGAACGCGCCCACGATCACTCGCAATTCTCCGATCACGCTTTTCTGAATCAATTCACGGGTCCTCAGCCATTGCGGATGCGTCTTCACCATGAACGCCTCGCCGATCTTCACTCCGCAACGCTCCCGCACCGCCAGCAGCGTCCTGGCCTCTGCCACCGTTAAGCTCAAGGGCTTCTCCGACAACACGTGTTTCCCCGCCTCCGCCGCTTTGATCGACCATGGCACGTGCAAGTGATTCGGCAAAGGGATATAGACCGCCTCAATCTCCGCGTCCGCCAAAAGCTCCTCATAGGAGCCGTAGGCCTTCGCTATCCCTAGTTTTCTTGCGGCTTCTTGAGCCTTTTTTGACTCCCTCGACGCAATCGCCGCGATCTCGCTCCATTCACCTTTTTGCATCCCGGGAATCACCTTCTTTGTCGCAATCGACGCCGCTCCTAGCACCCCCCACTTCACCTTGCCCTGTTTCACGACTTGCTCCCTCCATCCACGGCCCACTTCTATCACGGCTTCTGGCCCCATCCAACTCTTCCTCCGAACCTTTTCCTCGGAACCGGGATCCTTCGGGACTTGCCCGGTGACGGCCCCGGTAGCTCACAAATATTGCTTTCTCTGTATCCTCGGTTTGGATTAGAATTGCCGCGTCGGAATGAAGCCCTTCCGTCTCAAAAGCCCATGTCGGCCTGACTTTTTCCGGGCCGCATCCCCTCACGGAAGTGCTGGTAGGTGGGGGATCTATGCGGACCAACAAAGGTTTTTCTCTGATTGAGTTGCTCCTCGTCGTCGCTGTAATTCTAATCATCGCAGCGATTGCCGTACCTAATTTTCTCAGGGCACGCATGCGCGCCAATGAGACATCCGCCGTGGCCTCCCTGCGCGTGATCAACACCGCCGCGATCACCTATTCGATTACCTATCCCGACCTGGGTTTCCCGGCACAGCTGACCACCCTTGGCGGCGTGAATCCGTGCTCGTCTTCCTCCACGCAAGCCTGCTTGATCGATGACATACTGGCCCAAGGCAGCAAGGCCGGCTACAACTTTGTTTGGACGGGTGACACGCTGATTCCTTCTTCCGGCTTTACCGTAACCGGTACGCCTCAGGCTGTGGGTGCCTCTGGTCAAAACATGTACTGTAGCGATCAGAGCGGCGTGATCCACTATGACCCCTCCGGCTCCGGTTGCACCAGCACCAGCCTCGTCCTCCAGTAACGTTTGTTTAATTCACTCGCCCTATAACAGCGACGGTATTTATTAAGCGACCCATCGAGAATTGACTGATTTGTGTCCAACAGTTGCTTGCGTGACCAGTCGGAAGGATACTGACTAGGCCAAAACATCCTTGAAGCGACGTTCGTGATAGCAATCGCATTGTTCTAGCAGATCCCGGCATTCATACGGAGGAACATAATCTTGACGAAAGCCCCACGCAGGCTCCTGGTTCTGTCAGCCCTATTCGTTATCGTCTCGGCCGGAAAACATCTGCAGGCGCAAGAGGCGAACAAACTAAAAATAGGCTTTTCCTTCGAAGACATGAAGGGAGAGCGTTGGCAGACGGATCTGAATTCCTTTGAGTCGCGGGCCAAACAGTTGGGGGCCGAGGTGATCTCGCGCGACGCTGGCGGAGATGATGATCGTCAGTTCCAACAAGTGGAGGACATGATCAAAGCAGGCATCAAAGTGCTGGTCTTAATGCCCCGCGATACGAATAAAGCCAGCCGGATGGTGGACGCCGCGAAAGCGGCGAATGTCAAGGTCATCAGTTACGATCGTCTGGTCCTGAACAGCGATGTCGATCTGTACGTGAGTTTTGACCGTCTTGAGATCGGCAGGATGCAAGCCGAATATCTGCTAAAACAAGCGCCCAAGGGGAATTATGTTCTGATCGCGGGTTCTCCGCGTGATGAAGGTGCGAAGACTCTGCACGACGCACAGATGAGCGTTCTCCAGCCCTATCTTGATCGCGGCGACATCAAGGTTATCGCCGATGCGTATACCAAAGACTGGCTCGCTTCCGAGGCCTATCTTTTTACGCTGAAATCCATTGATTCTGCCCAGGGCAAAATCGCTGCTATTCTTGCGTCCAATGACGGATTGGCCGGTGGCGCGATTCAGGCTCTCCGCGAACATAATCTTGCAGGCAAAGTAGCGGTTTCCGGACAAGATGCGGATTTGGCCGCAGTCATAGCCATCGTCCAGGGCGCGCAGACGATGACCGTATACAAGCCCATCGTAAATGAAGCAGGTAGGGCGGCGGAAGAAGCACTGCACATGGCTAAAGGCGAAAAAACGCAAGCGGATGGAACCATAAGCAATGGCAAGATCCAGGTGCCTGTTATCATGTTGAAACCCGTGGCCGTGACCAAGGACAATATCAAGACCACCGTCGTCAAAGATGGATTCCAGACCTTAAAGAGCATTAACCAGGCTTTGTCTCAAGACCAGCAGATCAAATAGGGCAATTCCTCGGCAACGTAAGTCGGACAACGTAAGTCGGACTGTCGACTGGCAACTTCCTCTCGCGTTACACTCTAGCGATGGGAATTTTGCGGCGGCTTTCACGCTGGATGGGAAAACAGGATCACATGACCCACATCGTTGCGGGCAACCCGGCTCCGGGCTTTTCGCTCAAATCTCTCGACAACAAGGAATATTCGCTCACCACATTGCTCGAACGCGGCCCGGTCGTCGCCGCGTTCTTCAAGATTTCGTGCCCCGTCTGCCAGTTCACCTTTCCATTTCTCGAGCGTCTTTACAAACGTTATGGCGGCGACGTCGTGACTTTTCTCGGCATTTCCCAGGACGACCCGCGCTCCACAACAAGTTTTGCGAAGGAGTATGGAATAACCTTTCCCATTTTGCTCGACGACCCCAACGGCTACGTGGTCTCCAACGCCTACGGCTTGACCAACGTGCCCACGATTTTCCTGATCGATACTGTTGGCGCGGTGCAGGTAAGTTCCATGGGCTTCGACAAGAAGGACTTGGAGAAAATCGCCGCGGAACTTGCCGAGCGCAAAAAGATATCTCTTGCCCCGCTTTTCCGCCCCGACGAAGTCGTCCCAGCCAACAAACCCGGATGAAGCTCGAAAAACTAGGCCCGGTCGGGCCTATTTGGCGTGCGGGAGCCAAGCTCCCAGTTTTCCTTCATGCTCCCGTTCTTCGGATGCAGGAACTTCAACACTGGGGCAAACAAACTCAGCTCAAACTTATTCCGCCTCCGCGTCCATTAATTGCTTCTTGTGCTTGGGAGGGCGTTTCCGCTTATCAGGAATCACGCGCGTAACCGCCGGCGCGATTCCGGAATTCCGCGCCGCCCGCCGCGCTTCTGTACCCTTATCCAAGATTTTTTTCCGCTTTCTCATCCCGACACCGGCCGGAAGTCTAGCGGATTTAGAAGTTGAAGGAAACCTGCAAATCGATACGCCGATTCGCCGTGGAAGAAGAAAAAGGACCACCCGCCAGACCGTTCGACTCACCAAACAAAGGTGAACTCAGGTTGCCGATGGGGTTCGAGACGTTGACGTTGTTGAAAACGTTTCGCGCGTTAACGCTGAAAGTCAGATTGTAGCGGCTGTTCGATGGCGCGCCGCCAAACATGCCGCCGCGGTCTCCTCCGCCACCGTGACCTCCGCCACCCGGTCCGCGGCCAAACGCGCCGACCCCGGGACCGCCCGGACCGCCCGCTACTTCTTTCTTGGCGCCGAAGCCAAACGTTTTACTGACGCGCAAATTCAACGTGAAGCGGCCGGGACCGGTAGC
>DATKHV010000068.1:0-113635 GCA_035510055.1 Candidatus Cybelea sp.
AAGCGCTCGACGAGCCGTTGCAAATTTCTTTCCCCTGGCCGCTCGAGCAATGGTTCGACGCTTTCCTGAAGGTTCGCTCCTTGAATTTCCGTGCGGTGCAAGAGGTCATTCCGCAGAATGTTTTTTTCTGTTCTGACTTGAAATACAGCAAAAAACAGAGACACCACCGCGACGCTCACGATCAGAGGCAGAACGATTTTCATAGTCGTGCGCATCTTGACACCTTAGGGCCGAATATAAAGACGCCGCGCGGGGCTTGGAGGCGGGCGGCGAGGAACCAGAATTGTTTGCGGCCGGCCGGGAAAAAAGCCGGACGGAGTTGTTAGTACCAACTGGTTTCTGAACTTGGCGTCACCAGCACTCCTACGGCAATGTTGTTGCCGGCGTTCGATCGATCGGCGTGTACCAAGCCGCGACAGTGAAACGCGTAAGCAACAGAGTGGCCAGGGAGAGTGCAGTTCTGAAGCGCATGACTCACCTCCAACTCAGTTTGATCCGGGATCTACATTGAGGGGGCACGAGGCGAGCCAAAGTGGGTGGAAAATCCACAAGGCACGCTAATTCGTGTTGAATCAGTAGCTTACGAAGCAAGGAACGTGAACTGGGCTGCCGAAAGGGTAGTACTATACCTGGGAAATTTTTGCTCCCAGGATGAGAAATAGCGGAGTTGGAAGTTAAAGATGCCGGCCGGACGTTATTGACCGTCGAGCAGGTTACAAGTACGATGCGGCGGCTAAGTTTTAGGGTTTCGCCAAGCATCGGCGTCTGAGCAAGGAGACCCGCTGTGTACTGTTCCAAGTGTGGCGGAGTGATGGCGGCGGGTGCGGCGTTTTGCCCGAATTGTGGCCAGGAGTTTTCTAGCGCTGCCGGGGCGCCGCTGCTGGGCGCGCCGGTTGCCGCTCCCTTGCCGGGTGGTGTGGCGGCCATTCCCGCTTATACCATGCCTGCCTCCGTAGCGCGAGTGGAATACGCAGGATTCTGGTTACGTTTTGTGGCGCTGCTTATTGACAACGTAGTGTTGGGGTTGGGATTTGTCTTGGTATTGATCCCCCTGATTTTTCTGACCGGATTACGCGGACCGATCGGAGAGTTCCATCCCGATGAGGACCTGAATGACGTTGGCGTCTTCATGCTCGTCGGATTGTTCCTTCTAGCCGCCACGGCCAGCCTGGTTTTGACGTGGCTTTACCATGCGCTGATGGAATGTTCGGAGTGGCAGGCCACGCTGGGAAAAAAAGCGCTGGGCCTAGTGGTTACGGACATGGCCGGTCAGCGCGTTAGCTTCGGCCGCGCAACGGGAAGGCACTTCGGCAAAATGCTCACAAATCTGGTCCCAGCGCTCCTCGGATACATCATGGCGGGTTTTACCGAAAAAAAGCAGGCACTCCACGATATGCTGGCGGGCTGCCTGGTGCTGCGGCGCAACGGTTGAAGCCAGAGTTTCGATCCATCCCCAGGTGCGCGATCTTTTTAAGACCAGTCCAGTGCGGCGCAAAAAAACAAACGCGAAAAGTTTGGCCGTCCAGATTCCTGCGGTCGATAGAAGTAGCGCCCCATTCATGTTCTTGAGGACTTCTTAGCTTGGTGCCCGCTGGCGATGGAAACCCCCGCTAAGCCGTCAACCCTCGCAAGCATTCTTCAACAACGGTGCCCCCGTTGCCGAATGGGCAGGATCTTTCGTTATTCCATCTTTCGCGGATTCCCGAAGATGTGCGAAAGATGTTCCATCTGCGGCCTCAAGTTTGAGCGGGAACCGGGTTACTTTCTGGGTGCCATGTACTTCAGTTTTGGCTTGGGCGTTTTAATTCTGGCGCCGATCACTCTGCTGCTTTGGTTCTTGAGTGCTTGGGGGATACCAAAAGTGATCTTGTGGGCTGTCGTGGTGTTCTTGCCATTTGCGCCGACGCTTACCCTCTTTGCCCGCGTGCTGTGGATCTATCTGGACCAAACCGTCGATCCCGAAACACGCTAGCGAGGCGCGCTCCCCTTTATGGAAACACCATCAGGCTTCGCGGTCTTCGCCAACGCTGAAATACGTGCAGTCCGGGTGATGCAACACCAACGCGCTCACGCTCGCTTCCGGATCCATCATGAAGCCCTCCGTAAGCTGCACGCCGATTTCTTCCGGCTTCAAGAGCTCCCAAAGCCCCGCTTGATCCTCGAGATGGGGGCACGCTGGATAGCCAAAGCTGTAGCGCTTCCCGCGGTAGCGCGAAGTGAACCGTTCCGCCATGGCCATCTCTGGCGGGTCAGGGAATCCCCAATCCTCGCGAATCCGCCGGTGCAGCCATTCCGCAGAAGCTTCCGCCGTCTCGATGGCCAGCGCTTGCAGTCCGTGTGACTTGAAGTAGTAGCCTTCATTCTTCGCTTTTTCCGAGCGCTCGCGAATTCCTTCGCCAGCCGTAACCACGAACAACGCTAGATGGTCGCGCTGGCCATTCTTCGCCGGCAAGACGTAATCGGCTAGGCACAAGAAATCGCCCTGCCGCTGCCTGCCAAATCGAAACGTGTGGATGGGTGCCGCTGCTCCCGGCGCAAACAGGTGCACGGCATCTCCTTCTCCTTCCGCTTCAAAGAATTGCCACACCGCGCGAATCTTCATGGATGCGGCTGCTTCCTGCTTCACTTCTTCCATGTTCTCGAACAACTCGACCGCTTTCGGATCGCGCTCCGCCAAACGCTTCTCGAAGTCGCCCCGGAAGCCCAGGTGCCGCCCGAAAAGCATGAACGGGTTGATGTAGCTCCACACTTCACGCAGATCGGGCACCAGCCGTACTTTGCGATCCAGGTATTGCACCGGGGGAATGGGGAGGTCCGCGCGTACCTTCGGGGACCTCGTCACCGCCGGAATCTCCCGCACGGTTACTACCGTCGACAGGCTGGCGCCATTTCCGCTGGCGGTGTGATTCCGCAGCACGGTCTCGCGGGTCGCGGGGTCCATCAATTCGTTCATCAGCCGCAGCCCGGTCATGGCATCCTTCGCGTAGCACACGGCCTTCCCATAGCTTGGAGCGATCTTCGTCTGCGTGAACTTTGCAGAAAGCGCCGCGCCGCCAACCAGCATGGGAATCTCGATTCCCGCGTCCTTCAAATCATTGGCGGTAATCACCATTTGTTGCGCGCTCTTCACCAGCAGCCCGGACAATCCAATCGCATCCGGTCGGTGCTCTTGGTAGGCCTTGATCAGTTCCTCCGGCGGCACTTTGATTCCCAGGTTCACCACGTCATACCCGTTGTTCTTCAAAATGATTTCGACGAGGTTTTTCCCGATATCGTGGACGTCGCCCTTCACCGTAGCCAGCACTACTTTTCCGCGTTTGGCGGTGTCCGCCTTTTCCATGAACTGTTCGAGGTGGCTCACCGCCGCCTTCATGGCTTCGGCGGACTGCAACACCTCTGCCACGATCAATTCATTCGCGTTGAACAGCCTCCCCACTTCGGCCATCCCCGCCATCAGCGGGCCGTTCACGATATCCAGTGGCGCGGCGCCTTCCGCGCGCTTCTTCTCTAGGTCGGCGATCAAGCCGTCGCGTGTGCCTTCGATGATGTAGTTCGCCAGCCGCTCGTCCAGCGGCAAGCCTGCTGCGCGCGTTTTTTCCTTTTTCTTTGCTGTCCGAAAATGCTCCGCAATCGCTGCGATGTAGTACTGGTTGACCGCCGCGCGTTGTTCTTTGCTCTGTTTGCGCCAGTCGGCCGGAACGTCCCGCAACAACGCGGCATTCGAATGATCAGCCGGCACATCCTTCGGCGGATGCGAAAACAAAAGATTCTCGGCCAGCTCTCTTTCGTTCTGCGGAATCGAAGCAAACCGTTCCAGCTTCTCCGTATTGACGATCGCCAAGTCCAGTCCGGCCTTCGTGCAGTAATACAGGAAAACCGAGTTCACCACTTCGCGCGCCCCGGCTGGCAGCCCGAAGGACACATTGGAGATTCCGAGGATCGTGCGCACTTCCGGCAGGGCGCGCTTAATCAGCCGGATGCCTTCCATCGTCTCGACGGCTCCGCCGATATAGTTTTCATCGCCGGTTGCGCAAGGGAAAACCAGCGGATCGAAAATAATATCTTCCGGCCCCAGCCGGTATTTCTCCGTCAGTAGCCGGTACGAACGCTGCGCAATTTCCAGCTTCCGCTCGCGCGTAAACGCTTGTGCCTGCTGCTTATCCTCATCGATGCAACCCACCACCACCGCGGCTCCGAATTCATGCGCAATGGGCACCACGCGCTCGAATTTTTCTTCGCCATCCTCCAAATTGATCGAATTGAGGATCGCCTTGCCTTGGCAGTACGTCAGCGCCAGTTCAATTGCCGTCGGATCGGTGGTATCGATCATCACCGGCGCTTTCACTTTTCGAATTAGTTTTTCGTAGAACGGCGGGATGTCCTTTTTCTCGTCGCGCTCCGTGCTCTGCAGGCACACGTCTACGATGTGCGCGCCGCCTCGTACCTGCCGCCGCGCAATCTCGCTGGCTTCTTCCCATTTTTCTTCGGCGACCAGATTCTTGAATAACCTCGAGCCGATCACGTTGGTGCGTTCGCCAACCAGCAGCGGCCGCGTGCTGTCCTCGGCCTCTATCGTCTCGATTCCGGAATAAACCGCCCGGTGCGCCTCCGCGGGCCTCACGCGCGCCTTCTTGCCCTCCGCCATCTGCGCAATCGCGCGAATATGCTGCTCGGTCGTGCCGCAACACCCGCCGACGAAATTCAACCACCCCTGATCGACAAATTTTTCCAGTTGCGCCGCCAGCGTCGTCGGCGTCTCCAGGTATTTGCCTTCTTCATCGGGCAACCCCGCGTTCGGGTAGCACGAAACGAACTCGCCCGTAACTTGGCTCAGCGTTCGGATGTGGTCGGTCATGAACTCCGGTCCGGTGGCGCAGTTCATGCCGAACGCTAGCGGCTTCGCATGCCGCAGCGAAGCCCACATTGCTTCCACGTTCTGCCCCGCGAGCATCGTGCCCATCGGTTCGATGGTGACGGAGATAATGAACGGCACCTCGCTCCCGATTTCCTTTGAAAGTCTGTGAATCGCCATGACCGCCGCTTTGATGTTCCGGGTGTCCTGCGATGTCTCGATCAGCAGCAAATCCACTAGGCCCTCGACCAGACCCTTGGCTTGCGTGTAATAGGCTTCGCGAAGCTCTTGGAAGGTTACGCCGCCCGTAACCGTGATGGCCTTGGTGGTCGGTCCCATGGAACCGCCGACGAACCGTGGCCTGCTCGGAGTGCTGAATTCATCCGCCGCCTGCCGCGCCAATTCCGCCGCGCGCTTGTTCAGAAAATGTGCATCCGCTGCCAGTCCATACTCCGCGAGCACCAGCGGCGCCCCGCCAAAGGTGTTCGTTTCGATGATGTCCGATCCCGCCGCAAGGTATTTTCGGTGAATATCCAGCACCACATCCGGCCGCGTGCGAACCAGATTTTCATTGCATCCTTCGAGCGCAGCTCCGCCAAAGTCCGAGGCCAACAGGTTTCGTTGTTGCAGCATGGTACCCATCGCGCCGTCTAGCACGAGGATCCGTTGCCCCAGCAACTCCCGCAGAGCTCTGGCTGATTCGTTCAGACTACGCATCGGAATGGAAGGTAACGTGCTCCTTAGAAGCTTGCGGCTCAAAATGGCTGCAACTAGCAAAGAAATCTAGCGTTTCCGGGCACCTCTATTTTACTCAGGTTCTGGAGCGGATACCTACTTCCATGCAGCGAACTAGTGTTTTTTTGGTGCGAACGGCGAATTAGCGGCCCTCAAGGGCAATTCCGCGGATGCTATACTGGCTCGGGAAACCGTAAACGAACGATCCATGACCCAGCGTCTGAAAATTCTTAATATCGTCGGCGCGCGTCCCAATCTCCCGAAAATCGCGCCGCTCATGCACGAAATGCAGGACCATCCGGAAATCGAGGCCATCCTCGTCCACACCGGCCAACACTACGACGAAAAGCTCTCCGACATTTTCTTCCGCCAAATGGGCATTCCTTCGCCTCACGTGAATCTGGAAGTCGGCTCTGGTTCCCACGCCTCGCAAACTGCTGAAATCCTGAAGCGCATCGAGCCCGTTCTTGTCGAGCGCAAACCGGATTTGGTTCTCGTTGTCGGCGACGTCAATTCCACCATCGCCGTTTCCCTCGCCGCCGCGAAGCTCGGCATCCGCGTAGCGCATGTCGAAGCCGGCCTCCGCAGCTTTGACCGCTCCATGCCCGAGGAGATCAATCGCATTCTGACCGACGCCCTCGCGGACTTTCTCTTCGTCACGGAAGAAGACGCCATTGAGCACCTTCTCAAAGAAGGCCGGCCCCGGAGCAGTATCTACATGGTCGGCAACGTGATGATCGATTCCTTGCGGCACTTTTTGCCCATCGCCCAGCAGTCGGGAATCGGCGATGAACTCAGTTTGAAAAACGGCGCCGGTTGGCGCCGTTTTGCCGTCCTGACCCTCCATCGCCCTTCCAACGTCGATTCTACAGAGAAACTGAGCCAGTTGCTCGGAGCGATCGATGCCATTGCCGCCGAAACCCCCGTCATTTTTCCCGTGCATCCGCGCACCCGGCAGCGTTTGACGCAGGGCGGCATCCAGCATCACCCTCAGTTGCGCCTTATTCCTCCCGTCGGATACCTTGATTTTCTTTGTCTCTTGAGCAAAGCCAAGCTCGTCCTCACCGATTCCGGCGGTATCCAGGAGGAAACCACGGCTCTGGGCGTCCCCTGTCTCACCCTGCGCGAGAACACCGAGCGCCCCGTCACTATCTCCCAAGGCACAAATTTGCTGGTTGGTACCGATCCCGGCAAGATCGTCGCCGCTGCCCGTGCAACCCTGGCCGGCAACGGCAAAGCTGGCCGCATTCCCCCTCTGTGGGATGGCTATGCTGCCAAACGTATAGTTGATATTCTGTTGAAGGAACTACCCCGCGGAAATGCATCGTAGCCGTCAGTAACAATTCGTGAACATGGGCACCAAAGGACTTGCCCCTTTGGCCAGTTTTCAATAATCTGTCGAACAGTGACTACGAAACGTACTTCCACGAAATTGACAGTTTGCATCCTCTCGCCGCACCCCCTGGTGCTGAGCGAGTTCGAGCGCATTTTAGCGAAATCCCAATTTAAAGTGATCATCAAGCAACTGGAATCCACTCTCGCGCCCGACCTCCGTACTTTGGAACCGCCCAAAGCCCAGGTTTACGTCATTGACGCTCACGCCGCCAAGCCCGCCACCGGCGCGCTTTTGGCCAATCTGCTCGAGCGCTTTCCCGAATCCCGCCTCATTGTCGTCGGCGAGCAGCACAACGAAACCAACAGCTTTTCGCTCTTGCGTCTGGGCGTTAAGGGCCTTCTTACTTACGTCGAAGCCCGCGAACAACTGATTCGCGCTCTCCCTCTGGTGGCCACCGGAGGGTTCTGGGTTCCCCGGCAGCTGCTGTCCGGATTCGTGGATTCCATCCTCACCGGCCAGGGCCGCCGCTTGAAAACCGATTCCGTCACCAATCTGAGTCGCCGTGAACAGGAAGTTCTCGATTCGCTGCTTGAGAATCTTTCGAACAAGGAAATCGCCAGCAAGCTCAACATTGCCGAGCGCACCGTAAAGTTTCACGTTTCCAACCTGCTCAACAAGTTCGGCGTACGCCGCCGCGCCGACCTTATTCTTCTTACCTTTCAGCGGCGCTTGTCGCAAGCTTAAAATATTTGCCGGATCTTTCAGACCGCTGTACCCTGCATTTGCGCCCGTGCCGTTGCTTCGCGGCGGCTTGAGCACATGCACTTTTCGTTTCTGCCGGAGTTGAGGAGCATCCAAGAGTGAATATTCTTGTTACTGGAGCGGCTGGTTATATCGGCAGTGTTTGCGCCGAAGTGTTGGTTTCCCGCGGTATGTCCGTCATCGCCTTGGATAGCTTGCTGGAGGGCCATCGGGCCGCGGTCCCGCCGAGTGCCGTTTTTTGCCAAGTGGACCTGGCGAATCGTCCGGCTCTCGAAGCCGTCTTCGCCCAGCACAAAATCGATGCCGTAATGCACTTTGCTGCCGAGGCGCTGGTCGCCAAATCCGTCAGCGAACCGAGTATATTCTACGCCACCAACGTGGCCGCCGGCGTGAATCTGCTCGATGCCGTCACTCGCCACGGTGTGAAGAAATTCATTTTCTCTTCCACTGCCGCCACTTACGGCGAACCCGAAATCGTTCCCATCCCCGAAGACCATCCGAAAGCGCCTATCAATCCCTACGGAAAATCGAAGCTTACGTTTGAACAAATTCTCGCCGACTATAAGCTCTACACTGGTCTCAACTACGTCACCCTCCGCTATTTCAACGCTGCTGGAGCCTCCAGGGAACGCGGCGAACAGCATCGCATCGAAACTCATCTCATCCCTCGCGTTCTCGATGCCGCTAGCGGTGGCCTTCCCCACGTCGACGTATTCGGGACCGACTACCCCACACCTGACGGAACCTGCGTTCGCGACTATATTCACGTCCTCGATATCGCCGATTCCCATGTTCGCGCTCTCGAGGAAATTGCCAAAGTTTCCGGCGAAGCCTTCAATGTCGGCAACAGCCGCGGCTTCTCCATCTTGGAAGTCATCGATGCCGCCGAGCGCATCACCGGCCGCAAAATCCCTCGCAAATTGGGTCCGCGCCGTCCCGGCGATCCGGCTGTTCTCGTCGCCAGCAAGGAAAAACTCAAGCGCGCTCTCGGCTGGGAAGCCTCCCACTCCTCCCTCGAAGAAATCATTGAGTCCGCCTGGACGTGGAAGCAGAAACACCTGCAAGGATATGGCGCAGCCTAAATGGATGTTTGGCCGGGCTCCGCTAGTCTATCCCGCCACCTCTAGAGAGCTCATCGACTCTGCGCTTGCTCGGCTTGCACTTGTCAGGTAGGGCCCGTCGGCCATTCCTCCTCAATCACCCAAGCTATACCGAATAATGCACCAAAGCGCGTGAACGCCGTCCTTCCAAGTAATCTTCTTGCCTTCTTCGTAAGTCCGCCCCGCATAGGTAATCGGCACTTCGTAAATCCGCCATTTGTGTTTCGCGATCTTTGCCGTAATCTCCGGCTCAAATCCAAATCGGTTGGACTTCAGTTCCACTCCCGCCAGCACTTCTTTACGGAACACCTTGTAACACGTCTCCATATCCGTGAGCTTCAAGTTCGTGAAGATATCGGAAAGCAGCGTCAGCATGCGGTTCGCCACATAGTGCCAGAAGTAATGCACGCGCTGCGGACCGCCCAGAAATCGTGAGCCATACACCACGTCCGCGCGCCCGTCGACCAGCGGTTCGAGCAACACCGGGTAGTCGCGCGGATCGTATTCGAGGTCCGCGTCCTGTACCAGCACGATATCTCCCGTTACTTCCGCGAAGCCGCGCCGCAACGCCGCTCCTTTGCCTTGATTGGACGTCTGGAAGAAAAATCGCAAATCCCGCAGCTCGATCAGGTCGCTGCCATCCTGCGCCGGAGCGAAGGCCTCTCCGTTGGCCTGCCGCACCTGCATGTTTTCCAGAATCTGCCGCGTGCCATCCGTCGAGCAGTCATCCACGATGATCACTTCCTTGCGCACCGGGGTGTCCAGCACCCGCCGCAGGATCTCGTCAATGGTCGACTTTTCGTTGTACACCGGAATAACGATGGAGATCTTTGGATCATGCAGTGCCGAGGGGTTGTACCGTTGATGGGCCATGGAAAGTCGAAAGATTGTAGCGGCCCATCCGGTGGCGAGTAAAGGCGATTCCTGCCTTAATGCGGTGCTTCGTTGCTAGCGATCTTTTCCTAGGCCCGCAAAACCGCTATCCTTATGCTGCATCGCGTTACGCGCACCAGGAGAGTTGCCTCTCTGTGGTCTCGGTGCTCCCTGCGGAACGCGGTGTGGGATTTTTTTGCTTAATGCAACGGTTCGAAATGCCAAGCTTTTTCATAGAACAATTCGGTTGCCGCGCCACCCAAGCTGACGGCGCCGCCCTCGAGCGCCAGTTGCTCGACCGCGGGTGCACTTCGGCCTCTACTGCGGCCGCTGCCGATATCGTCGTCATCAACACCTGTACCGTCACGGCCTCCGCCGACGCCCAAGCCCGCGACGCCATTCGAAAGTTTCACGCCGCTAACCCCGCCGTCCGCCTCATCGTCACCGGCTGCTATGCTCAGCGGGCCCCCGAAGAACTGGCCGCACTCCCCGGCGTATCCTGGGTGGTCGGCAATTCCCACAAGCCCCAAATTCCTCGCCTGATCGAATCGCTCTCGGCCGCCGCTTCCCACGCACCCGCCGTATCCGCAACCGGTTTTTTCCCCGCCGCTAAATTGCACTCTGATTCGACTGTCCCTTTCTACTCCCCAGGGGCGGGGCTTGCCCCACCCGCCGCACCCCATCCTGGCAACATCCTAACCGGCGATATTTTCCTACAAAGCGCGCTCCTCTCGGCCCCCGTCCTCGGCGGTGAATCTCATCACACCCGCCCCACCCTAAAAATCCAGGACGGCTGCGATTCCCGCTGCTCCTACTGTGTCATCCCCTTCGTCCGCGGCAAGAGCCGCAGCCTGCCCCCTGATACCGTCATCCAAGAAATCCAGCGCCTCACCGAATCCGGCTATCGCGAAATCGTTTTAAGCGGCATCAACCTCGGCACCTACGGCCGCGATCTTTCCCCGCGCGTTGAATTCGACGACCTGCTCCGCCGCATCCTCGGCGAAACCTCCGTCGAACGCCTCCGCATCAGTTCCATCGAACCACTCGACGTCACCCAAGACCTCGTCAATCTCTTCGCCGGGACCGATCGCATCGCCCAGCACTTCCACATGCCTCTGCAATCCGCTTCCGACCGTATCCTCGCCGCCATGCACCGCTGGTACCGCGCCGAACACTATGCCCGCCGTGTCGAGCTCATTCACGAACGCCTCCCCCACGCCGCCATTGGCGCCGACGTCATCACCGGCTTCCCCGGCGAGTCCGAAGACGACCACGCCGCCACGTTCGCCTTCATCGAGCGCCTCCCCTTCACCTATCTACACGTTTTCTCTTTCTCGAAGCGTCCCGCCACCAAAGCCGCTGCGCTAACCAACGAACTCCCCGGCGGCACCATCAAGCGCCGTGCCCGCGAACTCCGCTCCCTCAGCGAATCCAAATCCGCCGCCTTCCGCCATTCCCAACTAGGTCGCACCCTCCGCGTCCTGACCCTTCGTTCTGACCTGCGCGATACTAGTGTTACACCAGCGTTGTCTTCCAACTATCTGAGAGTCACAGTTCCCGGCGAATGGCCACCTAATAAATGGTTAGAGATCCAGGTCTCTCATGGATGGAGTGGATTCTTGACGGGTCTTATAGACGGTGCCAATAATTCGACTTTCGAGCGAAAAGATTCGCAGCACTACCAAGATTTAGCCCAAACCACGCCCCAGTAAAATCTTGTCCGAATCTTCAGCAAGTTGATGTCTTCTTTAATTCTCAAAAATTACTTGCGCCAGGGCCTGACTCTCCGTATGCGAAATGCTCAGCGCCACGCTCTTCACCCCCAGCTGCTGCGCAATCTTCGCCGCTTCGCCAGTGATCGCCAGCGTCGGCCGCCCGCTCGTCTCCCGCATCACTTCCAGATCCACCCACTTTACCCCGCGCCGCCAGCCTGTCCCCAGCGCCTTCATCGCCGCCTCTTTTGCCGCAAACCGCCCCGCATATCGCTCATACTTATTCTTGAACCGCTCGCAATACTCCCGCTCACGCGCGGTATACACTCGCCGCAAAAATGTTTCCCCGTGCCGCTCAATGGCCCCCTGAATCCGCCCCACCTCCGCAATGTCCACCCCCATCCCGACGATCAATGTCCCCCCTCTTCGAGTGCGGCAGCAGAGTTCATCCGACACTCGGCATTCCATCCCGCACACCTAGATACGCGTTTTCCCCATAGGATTATACTTGTAAGATTGTGGCTACTACGAAAACACGACCAGCAAAGCGCATCGCCCGCCAAGGCCCCAAGCCCGGACGAGCATTCCCGTCTGCCCCTTCCGCCCGCGCGAACCTGAACTGGACCGAGAGAAACGTCCGTGGCATCAGAATTCTTCAAGTCCGCGCCCTTCGAAAACTCCCCTGGCTAGTCCACGGCTTCAGCACCAAGCCCGGCGGCGTCAGCACGCAAGCCACAGAAAAAGTGCTCAATCTGGGCTTCACCGAATGGGACACCAAGGAAAACGTCCTCGAAAACCGTCGCCGCTTCCAATCCGCCCTAGGCGCCACGGACCTCAGACTCATCTCCCTGAAACAAATCCACTCCGACGTCATCCATCTTTTCGACACTACCCCGAAGGAAGTCTGCCAGGGCGATGCCTCCCTCACCAACCACCCCGGACTCCTCCTCGCCGTCCAAACCGCCGACTGCGTCCCCATCCTCCTTGTCGACCCGAAAAAGCGCGCTGTAGCTGCCATCCATGCCGGCTGGCGCGGCACCCTCGCCCGCATCGTCATCAAAGCCCTCGGCCAGATGCAAATGCAATGCAAATCCAAGCCCGGCGACCTGCTCGCCGCCATCGGCCCCGCCATCGGCGGCTGCAGTTACGAAGTCGGCACGGAAGTCGCCACCCAGTTCCTCTCCCAATTCCCGGACGCTCCTGAATGGTTCGACGAGTTCCGCACCGGCGACGAGCCCAACCCCGTCCAGTGGCTCAACAGGATGCCCCCGGGCCACCAGCCCCCGCCCCGCAACGTCCTCCTCGACCTCCGCAAAGCCAATCGCGCCCAGCTCTTAGGCGCCGGCCTCCGCGCCCCCAACATCTTCGTTAGCGATCTTTGCACCGCCTGCCACCCGGACCTCCTCTTCAGCTACCGCAAGGAAGGTCCCCAAAGCGGCCGCCTCCTCTCCGTCATCGGCATCCGCCAAATCTAGCTTCGCCATGGATTTATTCCGGGCGCGGCTTTCTTTTTCTTTTTTCCAGGAGCCTCCTGGGCGCTTGCCCTGGGTTGCTGCTTGGAGGAGCATGCCCTTGGGAACCTGCCATTGACGAAAGCAAATTTCCTAAGCCTTTATTTTGATATTCATGCAAATTGCTGGGGGATTCACCCCGGTGTGATCAATCAGGGCTGGCCACTGACATCGGAACACCGTCGATTTGCAGCAGTGCCAACTGCCCGCAAGCGGCCATCACATCGCGCCCGCGCGAGTAGCGCACAAACGCCGGGACGCCGCGCTCCACCAGAATCCGCCGGAACTCCGCAATCCGCTCAGGTGCAGACTCTTGGTAGGGAAGTTCCCCCGGATTCCAGGGAATCAAATTGACTTTCACCGATTTGAGTGGCGAGAGTAACCGCACCACACGCCGCGCGTCTTCTGCCGCATCGTTGATTCCGCCGAGCATTACGTATTCAATTGTGAGGTGCTCCCAAGTCCGCAGCGGATATTCCTTGCAAGCGTTGATCAGCGCGGCAATCGGATATTTCTTGTTGATCGGCATTAGCGCATCGCGCTGCTGGTCATTCGACGCATTCAACGAGATGGCCAGCTTCGGCCGCACCTTTTCCTGTGCCAGCCGCTCGATTCCCGGCACGATGCCGCTGGTTGAAAGCGTCACATGCTTTGGCGAAATTCCCAGACCCGCCGGGTCCAGCATGATGCGCACCGCCGCCATCACCGCCCGAAAGTTCAGCAGCGGCTCCCCCTGCCCCATCAGCACAATGTTGGTCTGCTGACCCTGTTTACCCTGAGCTTCGACGGGAGCCGCGAAGGGCGGCGCCACCCCAGACTTCCTAGGGGCGGGCTTCAGCCCGGCCTCTTTCTTTTCGTTTCGCGCCTCTCGGTTTGCTTCCTCCAGCGGAAGCAAGACTTGCCCCAGAATCTCTCCCGCGGTGAGGTTGCGAATCAACCCGAGCTGCGCCGTAAGGCAGAAATGGCAATCCACCGCGCAACCCGCCTGCGTCGAAATACAAATCGTCTGCCGCCCCTCGCTCGGCATGTACACTGCTTCGACCGAAGCTGCTTTTTGCAGTTGGCCGGCTGTTTCTTCTTGGTCCTTCTCTCTGGACGTTCTGTTCTCGGCGCGAAATTCTTTGTCTTTTTCCGCAGCGCCCAGCCCGAACAAGTACCGCACCGACCCATCCGAGGAGGCAAATCTTTGCTTCACCTGCGGCAGAGTGACGCGCGCTTCTCGCGCCAGCCGTTCCCGAAGCGCCGCCGGCAAATTCGTAATTTGCAGCACATCGAATTTTCTTTCGGCGTACAGCGCGTGATAAATCTGCGCCCCGCGAAACGCCGGCTCCCCCAGTGCCACGCAGAAGGCGCGCAACTCTTCCATCGATTTGCCCAGCAGTTCTGTAATCATTAGAGTTTCGGCAGCCAGAGACAATTCCTTCGCTTTTATCTTAACACTCAGCCCCGCGGCTGCACGCGCGGTGCAAATCGCGCTATAATTCTTTGGCAATCCCCTGTTCCGGCCGGATTGCTTGAGGGCGCACGCGAAGGGGAGGCTTCCCATGGCACAAAACATAGCCGCCGAACAACTCACCGTCGCCGATTGGGTGAAAGGCCTCGCTTCCATTCCTGTCCGCGACTTCACGCTCGAGAGTGTTCAGGATTACGTCGTCAGCCACGCCGTCGTTCCGGAAACCCTCGGCAAGTATTGCTATTTCTCAAAAGGCTGCTACACCCGCAACTTGATTTTTAAGAACGAGCTCTTCGAGTGCATGACCGTTTGCTGGGAAGTCGGCCAGCACAGCCGCATTCACAATCATCGCGATCAGAACTGCTGGATGTCCGCCCCCATTGGCCGGCTGCGCGTCCAGAATTATCGCGTGGACCGCCGCGATGCCGCTCACGGCACTTGCAAAATTATGCCCACCGATTCTTACGATCTGGACGCCACGCATCCCGCCTACGTCAATCCCATCGAGCCCGTTCACGAAGTCATGAACCTGGCGGAATTCAACCAGCGCGCCGTCAGCATCCACATTTATTCCAAACCCTTCGACAGTTGCGAAGTCTATCTGCGCGACCAGGGCACCTACTCCGACGTTCCGCTCTTCTACACCAGCGAATACGGCAAGCTAAACGCCGCCGAGAAGCTTTTTTAGCGTCCCCACCGGGCCGGGGCATCTTTCCTGTCTTTGGGTTATAATTTTGTAGTTTTACTAGTTTGATTTCTTCCGTTTTTCTTCCGCGCAATTGTGCAACAATATTATATGGCTACTGAAACGCGCGACATTCAGAAGCACGTTTTGCCCAACGGCCTGGTGGTCATCACCGAGACCATGTCCCACGTGCGCTCCGTCTCCGTCGGCCTGTGGGTCCGCAACGGCTCCCGCCGCGAAGTCCCCGAAGAAAACGGCCTCGCGCATTTCATGGAACACATGGTCTTTAAAGGCACGGAGCGGCGCTCCGCAGAAGCCATCGCCCGGGAGATGGATTCCGTCGGCGGCATGCTCGACGCGTTCACTTCCAAGGAACAGATCTGTTTCAACGCCAAAGTTCTTGACGAACACTTGCCCATCGCCTTTGACGTCATCGCCGACCTGGTGCTGCGGCCGAAATTCGATTCCGAGGACGTCAAGAAAGAACGCCAGGTGGTCCTCGAAGAAATCAAGATGGACCTGGACAATCCTGAATATCTCTTGCATGAGATTTTCACGAGCGGATTCTGGCCGCGTCATCCGCTGGGGCGCCCGATTTTGGGCACGCCGGAAACGGTCAAAGGATTTAACCGCGATTCGCTGTTCATGCGCTTCCGGGAGTGGTTCGCTCCGGATCATCTGGTGGTGACCGCCGCGGGCAACGTCACGCACGAGCAAGTTCTCGAATTGGTTCAGCGCGAGTTCGGCCATCAGAAGCCGACCGGTCCTGGCGAGGACGGCGGCGCTCCGCACACCGAGGCCCCCATCCACCTGGAAACCAAGCGGGACCTCGAGCAAGTGCATTTGTGCATCGGCGTCCCTTCGGTTCCGCTGGGCCACGAAGACCGCTTCACTGTCGCCGTCCTCAACAATCTTCTTGGCGGCGGCATGTCCTCGCGGCTCTTCCAAAATATTCGCGAAAAGCAGGGTCTTGCTTATGCGGTGTTCAGCGAGCTCACGCCGTATTCCGACGCCGGTATGATGACCGTTTACGCGGGGACCGCCGTGGAAACGGTCGGCCAGGTCATCGATCTGACCATCCGGGAATTTCGCGCTTTGCGGGAATCGCCGGTCACGGAAGAAGAGTTGCGCCGCTCGAAAAATCACCTCAAGGGTTCGCTGATGCTTTCCCTCGAATCCACCAGTTCGCGCATGTCCAATCTCGCGCGCCAGGAACTTTATTTTGGCCGCTTCTATTCACTCGACGAAATCCTCGCGGGCATCGAAGCCGTCACTCACGACGAACTCCAGCGCCTCGCCCAGCGTTCGTTCCAAGCCGCCCAAATCGCCGTCACTGTCCTCGGCCCACTAAACGGCTTCACCCTCGACCGCTCCCGCCTGGCCTGCTAACCGGGTAGAAAATTTCTAAGAGTTAAGACCAGGGAAACGCTAGCGCTGTGTGGCGCGGTCGACGTTGACGGCGGCGCCGATGATGCCGATCTCGTCGGAGGTGGGGACGAGTTCGAAGCGGCTGCCTTGCAGCGGGCTCATCTTGACCATTTCGTGCAGCAAGCGGTCCAGCAATCCGGTGTCGATAAACTTCACTTCCAGTCCAGTGATAAAGAATGTTCCCGGACCTTCCATGTGGATGCTCGTGGCGGTGGCAGCGGCCAGTGCGCGGTGACATAGGGTGACAAATTCCGTGCAGCGCGGGTCGCCCGCGCGGGCGTTTTCAAAGACTTCTTCGGGCTCGAGGTCGAGGAAACGCAAGCGCATGGAGCGGCGCCCGAGGATTCCTTCGAGATGGCCTTTGCCGCCGCAGCCGCAGAAATTTTCCTTGGGATCCAACGTGACGACGGAGTGGCCGCCTTCCCAGATTCCTTCCCGCGAAGGGAAGCGGCCGAAGCCAATGCCGTTGCCGACGGTCCACACGCGAAACAGCTTGTTCAGTTTCCCTTGCCTGGCGGCGATGCCCGCGGCCATGACGTCGGCGTCATTGAAAACGCGTACCTGCGCCCCGGCCAGTTTGCCGCCCAGCGCCGAGGACAAAGCGGCTTCGAAGGGAAAGCCTTTCACTTGCTGGAAGTTGGGCGAATCCTCGACGACACCGCTGTGGATGATGCCGGGAAAGCCGATGCCAATGGCGGCAATCTTTTCGCCAGCGGTGACTTTCGCAATCTGCTGGCGAATGCAATCGACGATGCCCTCGGCGGGCATGGACTGCAAAGGGTCGAGCGATTGCGGCTTCTCGGGATAGACGCTGAGCCCGCCGAGCACTTTGTGGCTCTCGACGAGGCCAACGGCGATGTGTTCCATGACCAAAACACCAACTGTCTTGTGCATCGTGCTCCTGCCAATCTTAGGTAGTCGAAGACTCCGGCAAGCGACTCCTAACCCGGGACGCGGCTACGTCCTGGCCAGTTTATTCAGACCGTTGAACGCCGCGGCTTTATAGCATTCCGCGAGCGTCGGATAATTGAAAACCGTGTCCACAAAATATTCCACCGTGCCCTGCAACGCGAAAACCGCTTGCCCGATGTGCAGCAGCTCGGAGGCGCCTTCTCCGATGATATGGACGCCAAGCAATTTCTTGGAAGTGGGATCGAAGATGAGTTTGAGGCGGCCAGTGGTGTCGCCGCGAATCTGGCCGCGGGCAATTTCACGGAAAAAAGCCATGCCGACTTCGTAAGGGACGCCTTCATCGGTGAGCTGCTCCTCCGTTTTTCCGATAAACGAAATTTCAGGGATCGTGTAAATGCCGTAGGGATAATTGGCGCGGTTAGAATTGGTCGGTATGCCAAAGGCCCGGGCCGCGGCGATGCGTCCTTGCTCCATAGAGACCGAGCCGAGGCTGGGAAAGCCGATGACGTCACCGACGGCGAAAATATGCGGCTGCTTGGTGCGGTAATCCTCATCCACGACGATACGTCCACGCGCATCGGCTTCCAGGCCGGCCGCGGCAAGATTCAATTCCTCGACGTTGCCTTGACGGCCCACGGCATAAAGGAGCGCTTCGCCGGAAACTTTTTTCTTGCTCTTGAGGTTGGCCACGACGGTGTGTTCAAGAGTTTCTTCGACGCTTTCGACTTCTTCGTTCAAGCGCAAAGTGACGCGACGGTCGCGTAAGTGGTAGCAAAGCGCCTCAACCATTTCAGAGTCGGCGAATTCCAGTAGGCGCGGGCGTTTTTCGATGAGCGTCATGCGCACACCGAGCGTGGCGAACATGCAGGTGTATTCGACGCCGATGACGCCGCCGCCCACGACAATCATGGATTTGGGAATTTCCGGCATCCGCAGGATTTGGTCGCTGTTGATGATGGTCTTGTCGTTGAAAGGGACGAGAGGAGAAACGGCGGGTTTCGTGCCGGTGGCGATAACGATGTAGTCTGCTTGCAATTCGGATTGTCCGCGCGAACTGGTAACTTGCACGTGGTGAGGATTGAGAAAGCTGGCGGTCCCCGTGAGGACATCAATGCCGTTGCGGGAAAGCTGGGCGCGGATTACGTCGATTTCGGTTTTGATGACGTTGAGGGCGCGGAAGGAGAGATCGGCCATGGTGATAGGCTCTTTCACGCGGTAATTGACGCCATAAATGCTTTGATATTGATAGCCGGAAAGATGCAGGACAGCTTCGCGGATGGTTTTGCTGGGAATGGTGCCGGTGTTGATGGCGGTGCCGCCGATAACTTCCAGCTTTTCCACGAGCGCGGCGCGCTTGCCAAACTTAGCTGCTTGAATGGCGGCGCGCTGGCCGCCCGGACCGGAACCAACCACGATGAGATCGTACTTTTCCATGGTTCGCCGCGGGAGTATATCATTGTTGGAATCGTGGAGGGCCTTGTTGACGCGGACTTGGCGCTCTGCCATGATGCTGAAAATTCGTTTGCATCGCGGTTCTGGAGAGCACGATCGGTTTGCGGGTATCCATACTGGCGTCGGGCAGCTCGGGCAACCTCACATTGCTCGAGACCGAGCGGACCCGCCTCCTCATTGACGCCGGACTGAGCAAACGAGAAACGCTGGCGCGCCTTGCGGCAGCCGAAAGAACCGTCGAGCACCTCGACGGCATTCTCATCACTCACGAGCATACCGACCACTGCAACGGGCTTCCGCAGATGCTGGGTTTGTGGAAAGCGCCGCTGTACGTGACCGAGCCGACCATGGAGGCGATGCAGCGAATGCTTCCGGAAACGTTTGGAAAGCGGCTAAGGCGTGTGGAAACCATCCAAGCGGGGCAGCATTTCACGGTTGGGGATATTGACGTACACGCTTTCGCGATTCCGCACGATGCCGCCGATCCCATCGGGTTCACGTTTCGTTCGCATGGAACGAAGATGGCCATCGTCACCGATCTCGGATATATGCCGGAGCTGGTGAAAGTACATCTTCGCGGCTCGGATTGCCTGGTGCTCGAATCCAATCACGATCTCGACATGTTGAAGGTGGGGCCGTATCCATGGGTGGTGAAGCAACGAGTGCTCAGCCGTACGGGGCACCTTTCGAATCACGCGGTCAGCGAATATCTTTGCGACCCTGACGGGTTCGACGCCCAAGCGCGCTATGTGGTCCTGGCGCATGTTTCCGAAGAGAACAATAACCCCGATCTCGTGCGACTCTCCGCCGAAGAAGCGCTGCAGCGGCGGCCTGCCGAGGCGGCTTTTACCGGCGAACTTCTGGTAGCCTCGCAACACGTGCCGCTGAAGCCGCTTGAGCTCTAGGCGTGGAATCCATCGCGTCAAACAAGGCGCGAAGCGCCTCTTCGAGTTTCACTTTTTCGACCGCTGACGCTCGCCAGCTTGGCGCAGTGATTCGAGGGCTTTCGCTCCAGAGGACAGCTTCCTTGCTCTTTCGGTAGGGATCTTCGAATAATAATGTAAGGTCTACACCGAACTTCTTGGCTTTTTCGGCAGCCGATCAATCGTTTCATACTCACCGGGGTGTTCATTTCCATGTGCCGCGCCACAGATAAATTACGCTTTTTACTAAAACTTTGGTACAGTGCCGCAACAGCTACCCGCTCAGCTCCACTCTACTGGAGGCTCGGATGAGTACTCTCGACTTGCGGCCGCTATCCATCGGCGAGCTTCTGGACCGAACGTTTAGCTTGTACCGGCGAAATTTTCTGTTATTCGTCGGCATCGCGGCTATCCCGCAACTTTTGGTTCTAGCGCTTCAGCTGGTGCAAATCGTTTTGATGCCTGCGGGGTCGGCGGCTGCGCGGCCAGTCATTTCGGAGCTTCAGAATGCTTCTCCCGTCCTGGCCGCCGGCGGAGCCGTCGGCATATTCCTGCTGGCTATTGCTGCCATCGTGGTCTACTTGGTCGCGTATCTTTTTTCGCAGGGCGGTACGGTCTACGCCGTCTCCGAACTGTATCTGGGAAGGACGACTACGATCGGCCAATCGCTTTCCCGCATGCGCGGGGAATTATTGTCGCTTTTTGGCGTGGTTTTTCTGAACGGGCTCGTCACCGGTCTCTCGTTTTTGTTGCTGATCATTCCGGGGATTTACATGGCTTGCCGCTTGTGCGTTTGCATTCCCGCGGCGCTGCTCGAGGATCTTGGCCCGCGCGATTCGCTGGAACGCAGTTTTGGGCTTACCAAGGACAATGCCGGCCGGGCCTTCCTGATCTTTCTTCTTTATGTGGTGATCCTGTATGCCGCGCTTTTCTTATTCGACATCCCATTCGGAATCGCCATTGCCTCCGCGGCCCACGACCCCGCCATGGTCCGCGTCTGGACGGCGCTTATGCAAATCGGAAACTTCGTTGCTTCCGTCCTGGTAACACCAATTATCACGATTGCGACCTCGATTTTTTACTTTGATTTGCGGGTCCGCAAGGAAGCGTTCGATCTGCAGCTGATGATGAATCCACTGGGCGGAGGAGTGCCAGCGCCGCGCAGCGCAACTTCCTTGCTATCATAAATGTTGCCGAACAGCGCCGCCGATCAGGTGTTCCCGGGCCGAGCATGCCGATAAGGCTTAGTCCTAGATTGCCGCTACTCCTGGTTTTGAGTTTTGTTCCGGTGGTGAACTGCCTCGCGGAGACCGCGTCGCAGGATTCTTTGCCGCCTACCGTGGCCGGCGGAAAAGTCTACGCCGATGCGCCTTCCTTCGCGGCCGAACTTCAACGAATAGGAAACGCAATCAAACAGGAAAAAGCAAGCGCGGCAAACATGGCCGCCTTGAGAGAGAAGCTGCCTTCGCAATGGGAATTAGCTGCCGCCGAACGCCACTATTCGCTCTCCGCGGAACCTCTGCGAGCACTGCTTCGCGAGGCCGAAAAAGAAAAGAAACCTGAGAGCAGGGCTGCTAAAGTCACCGAAGCGGCGGAGTGGGTCTTCGATCTTGCCAACCAGGTCCACGCTTTCGCCGGAGTGCAAACGCACAGTGCGCTGGGCGCGCGGCCTACGCTCGAGCGGATCCTGAACCGGCGGGAATTCGGCAGCGTGCATGGTCCGACCGCTTGGGATCTATTTCGACAGCGAATCAACCATTGGATTGAGAATTTGCTGATGCGTTTCTTCCGGCAGATCGGGCGGTATCCGATCGGCGCCAAGATTTTGTACTGGGGGATCGTTATCGCGGTTGTCGTGTGGCTGGCCGTGGCGCTCTTCCGCTACTGGACGAAGCGCGCGGCCAGGGAAGAATTGCAGACACCCGATGCCGTGGCTTTCGTGCGCACCTGGCAGGAGTGGATCCGCACGGCCCGCGAAGCCGCCACGCGAGGAGATTTCCGGAAAGCAGTTCATTCCACGTATTGGGCGGGAATCTCTTATCTCGAAGACAGCGGTGTGGTGAAGAAAGATCGTGCGCGCACGCCACGAGAGTACCTGCGCTCGGTTTCGCATGCCACCGAACTTGCGGCCTCCGGCCGGAGAACGCGCGAGGCGCTAGCGGCCCTGACGATAGCTCTTGAGCAGGTCTGGTATGGAAGGCGGCCTGCCAGCAATCAGGATTTTACAAACGCCATCGAAAGCGTTGAGGCCCTGGGATGCCAGCTTCGATAGATCAGGGAGATCGCAAGTTGTTGCTGATTGGGGCAGCGATCCTGCTGGTGCTCACGGCCGGGCTCGCTGTTGTTGGAGTGGACCCGCAGGAGCAGGGGAGGTCGATTCCCTCGACGTACTCGTCCGGGTCCGGTGGCGCACGTGCGGCCTATTTGCTTCTCGAGGAGCTTCACAACAAAGTTTCGCGCTGGGAACGGTCGCCTACCGAGCTTCCTGGCGATCCGCAAGACGCGGTTCTAATTCTTGCGGACCCGATGGAATCGCCCAGCAAAGAGGAACGAGCGGCTCTAGAAGACTTTGTTGAGGAAGGCGGCCAGGTACTTTTTACCGGGTCGCGGATCAAAGCTTTCTTTCCACAGGCAAAAGTCGATCCGGAAATTCGTACCCTCGAATGGAAGACCTATACGGCGGATTTTCCCAGCAATTACACGTTGGGCGCCGAAAAGATTGTTCTGGAATCAGGAGCGACATGGCAGGCTCCTGTGGGCAGCCAGCTCGCGTTGTATGGAGAGAAGGATTCCCCCGTGGTGGTCAGCTGGAGAATCGGAGAAGGAAGAATTCTGTGGTGGGCAGCGGCGACGCCGTTGACAAATTCTGGCATCACGCAAGAAGGGAACCTAAATCTTTTTCTTAATGCGATGAACTCTCCCGTGCCGGGGGAGCACTCGGCATTGCAAATCTACTGGGATGAATATTTTCATGGGCAGCGAACCTCGCTGTGGAGTTACGTTGGGAAGACGCCGCTAGCTTGGGGATTGGCACAGGTGGGGATACTGGGGCTGGTTGTTTTTTTTACGTTTGGCAGGAGGAGTGGGCCGGTGGTGATGCCGCGGGTGGTGTCGCGGCTTTCTCCGCTGGAGTTTGTGGAAACGCTCGGGGGCCTGTACGAGCGCGCGGGAGCCGAGCCGGCAGTGGTGGGCTTCGTCTACCAGCGATTTCGTGCGACGCTTTCGGGGCAGTTGCGCCTTTCTCCAAGCATGAGCGATACGGAACTCGCTGACGCCGTCGAAGGCCGCCTGGGCTGGAAAGAAAGCGGACTAAAGACGACCATGGCGCGCGCTCTGGTAGCCAGCCGGGCCAAGAAAGTGGCCCCCGAGGAAGCGCTTGGTTTGATCAGGGAACTCGAACGATTCCAAGAGCAACTCGGCTTAAAGAAGAAAATGGCAAAGGAGAAATCCTGATTGTGGAAAACATCACTCGCCTCGCCGCGCACGTACGCACGGAAATGTCGAAGGTCATTGTAGGCCAGCAAGAGGTCATTGACCAATTGCTTCTGGTGCTGATTTGCGGCGGGCACACCCTCATTGAAGGAGTTCCCGGGCTTGCCAAGACGCTGGCGGTAAAGACGCTGGCGAAAATCTGCGGGCTGGGATTCCAGCGCGTGCAATGCACCGCCGACCTCATGCCCGCGGACGTGATGGGCACGAATATTTTCAACATGGCGACTAGCTCGTTTTCGTTGCATCGCGGTCCCATTTTTACGGATTTGCTGCTGGTGGATGAAATCAACCGGACCTCTCCCCGTACGCAAGCAGCGCTTCTGGAGGCGATGGAGGAGCGCCAGGTCACCATTGACGGAACGCGTTATCCGCTGGGCGAAAACTTTACGGTGTTTGCGACGCAAAACCCTATCGAATTCGAAGGCACTTATCCGCTTCCCGAAGCACAACTCGACCGGTTTCTTTTGAAAATCCGGCTTGACTATCCATCGGCTCAGGAAGAGTCGGACATCCTGGGGCGGTATGAACAGGGATTTGATCCGCGGCGGCTGGATCTGGCTTCGCTTGTTCCTGTCGATAAGGAGTTGCTGGCAGCAGCCCGGCAGGACATCAGCGGGATACGCGTTGAGCCGACGCTGCGTCCTTACATTGTGACGCTGGTGCGCCGCACTCGCGATTGGCCGGCGCTATCGCTAGGCGCCAGCCCGCGCGCCGCAATCGGCCTCCTCTTCCTGGCGCGGGCACTGGCTGGCGTGGAAGGCCGCGATTTCCTGATTCCCGACGACATTAAGACTGCGGCATTGCCTGTTCTGCGTCACCGTGTTGTGTTGAAACCCGAAGCAGACCTGGAAGGACTGAATGCAGACAGAGTCATCGCGGAAATCCTTTCGACCGTCGAGGTTCCTAAATGATTTATTCCGAGCCGCTGAGCCCTTCGGCGGCGCTGGCTCGCGCGCATAAGCTGGGGAGAATCTCCTTTGCCTGGGGCCCGCGGTTCTTAGTGGCTCTGCTTCTGGGATTCGTGGCGCTGGGCCCGGCGTGGTGGTTTCGACAAGCGATCGCGGCCATGTTTCTGTGGGACGGCATAGTTCTCGCCGTCTGGCTTTGGGATTTATTAAGACTCCCGCGCCCGGAACAATTGGAGGTTCGCCGCGGCTGGGAGAAACGGCCTTGCCTTGGAGCGTCCGGCAGTGTGGTCCTAGAGATTCGGAATGGCGGGAAACTATCGATTCGCGCGCGCCTGGTCGACGAAACCCCCACTTCATTGCGCAGCCAGCCCCCCGAGTTAAGTTTCGTCGTAAAGGCAGGCGACTCCGCGGAGGCGCGCTATTCCGTGATGCCGGCAGAACGCGGTGATATGCGGCTTGGCCGAACTTTCATTCGCTATCAGTCGCCATTGGGATTGGCGGAGCGGTGGGCCGTGGCGGAAACTCAGCAAACCATTCGCGTGCTTCCCAATCTTGAACAAGCAAGACGGCAAACACTTTACCTGATTCGCAGCCGGCAGGTGGAATTGGAAAAGCGCCGGCGGCGCCAGCGCGGTATCGGGCGTGAGTTTGACAGCTTGAGAGAATATCGCGAAGGCGATGAGCTTCGCGATATTTCCTGGACCGCGACGGCACGCCGGCATCACCTGATCACGCGCGTTTTTCAAATGGAGCGCAGCCAGAATGTCTGGCTGGTGTTGGATGCCGGGCGACTCCTTCGGGCGCAAGTGCGGGAATCGGGCGATGCCCGGCGATTTTCGAAACTGGACTATGCCGTCAACGCGGCGCTTTCGCTGGCCCAGGTGGCCCTGTATTGCGGCGACCGGGTGGGGCTGCTGGCCTATGGCCGCCGGATTCAACAGAATCTACAAGCCGGCCGTGGCGGCCATCACCTGCGAGCGATGATCGAATCCCTCGCACAAGTTCGCGCGGAAGCTTTTGAATCGGATCATGGGCGTGCCGTGCGAGCTTTGCTGCATGCGCAGAAACGGCGCAGCTTGGTGGTGTGGATCACGGACTTCGCCGAAACGGCAACCATTCCAGAAGTCATCGAATACGCCATGCACTTAACTCCACGCCACTTGGTGGTGTTCGCGGCCATGGGCCAGCCGGATCTTCAGACCCTTGCCGCGACGATTCCAGCCGCGACTGCGGACATCTACCGTCACGGGGCGGCGTTGGAAATCTCCGAAAGACGCGACGTCTTGCTGCGCGGTCTGCGGCAGCGCGGCGTTCTAGCCCTGGAGTTGTTGCCGGGCCTGCTGGCGAGTTCGCTGGTGACCCAGTACCTGGACATTAAGGAGCGCAGCATATTGTAGTTTGTTCAGTTCGTTTCCGGCTGCGGAGCGCCCCGGCGAGCCAGATACGTGACCAGCGCTGCAAATAACACGGCGGCAAGGAGAAACTTAAGGGATTTGGCAATTCCGGAGGGAGACAGGAATCCTTCGATGATCCCGGCGATGACCAGTATGGGCACAATCCCGAGCACCAGCCGCGCCGCGCGCCCGCCTGCCAGCGCCAGAGATTCGCGCCTCGGAAGCAAGCCGGGGAAGAGCATCCCGCGAGCGATTTCCAACCCGGCCCCGCCAGCAATAAAGATGGCCGGGAGTTCCAGGACTCCGTGGGGCGCGACGAAGCTCCACAGCTGGAGCGCCATGCCGGCTTGCCAGGTGGCCGCGCCGATTACGCCAATGAGCATGCCATTGACCGCCATCATCCAGATGGTTCCGATGCCAGCAGTAATTCCCAGCGCAAACGTCGTAAAGGATACGGACAGGTTGTTGGTCATAATGGAGGAAGCGGCGAGCGGCTTGATAGTCACGATGGACTGGGTCCACATCTCTTTTTTCTCGATGGTGTCCATCATGTGCGGCCCCAGCATGCGATGCGCGAAAGTCGGATCGTGAATCGTCAGGGCCCAGGTCGCCACGCCCGTCACAATGAAAATAAGAAAAGCGAGAAACGTCTGACGGAATGTTTCCCGGAAGACCTGGGGAAAAGTCTGGGCGTAGAAACGGACGAGTCCGCTGATTTTTTGCCGGTGGCCCATGTAGATGAGGTTGTGCGCGCGTCCCAAAAGCTGATTCAGGTAGAAAGACAGTTGATGGCTGGTTACATCCTCACGCACGGTTGCGAGATCTGATGCCGTCTGCCGGTACAATAGACCGAGTTCCTGCAATTCCCGATGATCGAGGGCCGAGATGCCGCCTTTGTTTGAACGATCGACGAGCGATTCAAGCCTGGACCAGTAGGGTTTTCGTTTTTCCAGCCAGCGAGTGGAGATCATGACAGACCGGTCGCAAAACGGTGTTCCGGGTGATTTTCGGGACAAGCTTACCATTGAAACGCCGGAACAGACGGTTTTGGAGTTCGAAATCGCGGGAATCGGGAGCCGCTTTCTGGCGCTGGCTTTCGATACGCTGATCCAGATTCTGCTGGGGATGGTTCTGCTGGTGATCTTGGTCGTCGCCGGCATGGCGATGCCCAACTCGGCAAAGACTGGAATGTGGTTTGTGGCCATCATTCTTCTCGCTTATTTCGTCCTTTATTTTGGGTATTTCGCCATTTTTGAAATCATTTGGAACGGTCAGACGCCGGGGAAAAAAAAGGAAGGGCTGCGCGTCATCAAGGATTCCGGCCGGCCGATTACACCGTCGGAGGCTGTTGGCCGCAACCTTTTGCGCATCGTGGACCAGTTGCCGGCGTTTTATGCCGTTGGAATCGGCAGCGTGTTGCTAAGCCGTCAAAACAAGCGGCTCGGCGATTTCGTCGCGGGCACTATTGTAGTTCATGAAAAATCGCTGGTGGATGCCAAGCCCGTTTGGCAATCAGCCCTCCCCGGACAGGCGGCACCGGCCACCACCACCTACGGGTCGGAGCGGCTTACGTCGGAGGAGTTTGCGCTGATTGAGGCGTTCTTGAATCGGCGGAGCTCGCTTCCCGGCGATGTGCGCTTTAGCATGGCGGATCAGATTGCCAAGCAAATTCGACCAAAACTGACGCTGCCGGCCGGGGAATTGTTCTATGCAGAACATCTTCTCGAGGCGGTTGCCCATGAGAGGCGTTCCAGTGCCGGATACTCCTGAATTCGCGCTTTCCGTCGGCCACTGCCGGGGCTTGCGGTGAGCGAAGTAGCTCAAACGCAACGCCATTACGCCAGACATTTCCGCCTGCAAGCGCTAGTTTTTGATCCGAGGCTGATCGGCGCCTGATTGGATACTCCGTTGGTGGAAACGGTGGTCTTCGTATGGCACCAAGTAAAAGTTGTTGTGCTCTGGTGCTGAAGGCTAACTAAGACCGAATAGGTCGAGTACCTCGGGCCACGGCGCAGAAATGTCGCCGACCGTTAGAAATTGAGCTTCAAGGCTAGCTGCAGAATGCGCGGGTCGCGCGCGGAACGGATCTTGTCGTAGAGCGAGCTGCTGGTTGTGAAAGATGCGCAGCAGATTGGATTAAGGTGATTGAAAACGTTGAACGCCTCGAAGCGGAATTGGCCGCCGAAACGCTCCGTAAACTTTAGGTCTTTGAACATGCCAACGTCAGTCGTCCAGTAACCCGGAAGGCGAACTGCCCCTGGTCCTTCCGAGGGAGCTGTGGTCTGGCCGGCCACCGGATTTGTAAACGCCGTTGCATTGAACCAATCCTCAAAGCTGTGCGGCTCACTAGCACTGGGGTTGCCAACTTGGTTGGCGCGTAATGAGCAAGGCGATGGACCCAAACAATCCGCGCCCGTAGGATCAATCAACTGATTCGAAGCAACCGTAGCCGGCAAGCCTGTCTGGAAGTTCTGGATGCCGGACACTTCCCAGCCTCCCAGGGCATGGCCGACGAAACCCTGCTGCTTCCGATAGAACGGAAGATCATAAACGAAGTTTGCAGTCACGACATGGCGCCGGTCGGCGACGCATGGACCGTAGTTGCTCCGGAGATCGCCCTGTACCGGCATGATGCTGCCGGTGCTGCGGTCAGCCTGGTAGGTGGTGAGGCAGTGAGACCAGGTGTAGGACACGTTGACCAGGGAATTGCCTTTAAATTGCTTCTGAACCTGAGTCTGCAAGCTGTGGTAATTCGAGGTATAAATCTCTTCGAAGGCGTTGCCGCCGTTCCATCCGATATACGGGCGAATTGCGTTCAGCAAGTTCGTGTTGCTGCTATCCACCACGGTCATCGGCACGCCGTTGACGTTGTGAGTAAAGCTGATGCTTTTCGTTCCGCTCATGCACGGGGTCGCGGCATTGCAATTCAGATATGCGCCGGGCGCTGGCTGATTATTGTCAATGAACCCGGGCAAACGAATGCCGCTGTCCCCGTAATAGCCCATGTCGAAAATCCACCCGCGGAGCATCTCGCGCTGCACGTCGAGGCTCCATTGTGTCGTGTAGGGATACTTGTAGTTGATCGGAACGCGCATTTGCAATTGCGGAGCCGCCGGAGAAAAGCTACGCGTGCCACCAGTCGGGTTTTGAGTGGTAGTGTTTGTCACACTCAGATTTGTATTGAAGCCGGAACCGAGAAAAACGTCATTCTCGGCGTTACCAAACTCCTGACCGTTGTCGTAATACATGCCAAAGCCAGCGCGGACCGATGTCTTGCCGTTGTTCCAGGGATCCCATGCCAGTCCCAGGCGTGGGGCAATTCCTGCGTTATATTCTTTGCCAACCTTGCTTCCGTAAGGAGATTTGGTTCCTCCCGCAGGCACGTTAGCGGCGGCGAATATATACCCGTTGAGGGGGTCAAAATTGGGATTGCAGGCACTGACTACCTGCCCGCTTGAATTAAGGCTGGTGTCAAGGTTGCCATTCGACAAAACACAGGGTGCCTTAGCCGGATCGTAGAAGGCTGGATCAAACTGCCCTAGCATGCCATTGGCAGAAGTGGGCTGGCGGAAGAACGAATGGCGCACGCCATATGTCAATGTGAGGTTGGATTTCACCCGCCAGCTGTCCTGGGCGTAGTATTCAAATTGATTGTCCATGATATTCGCCGTGAGGTCCAAGGAGCTCTGCGAAAAGGTGCCCACTCGGCCCAGCAAAAAGTTTGCCCAAGCTTGCTCGAAGCTGAAGGTGCCAGCCGGGACGCCGTTATTGTTAAAGGCATAAGTGCCGACATTGTTTCCGGCGGCGTTTTCATCCTTGTTGTAGTGATAGTAGATGGCTCCGAACTTAAAGGTGTGACCGCCGACGATTTTGGTGACGTTTCCGAAGGCCGTGTGGTTGCGATTGTAGTCGCGATACGGTCCAAACCCTCCAGGTCCGTTGCCCCCTGTAAGTGTCAGGTTGGGGATGCGCGCCAGCGTTGGTTTAAACGGAAGAACAACGGCACTCGCCACGTCCGGCGAGTTTTGCGTGGTCACGAGCCCGATCGGATTGCTTATGATCGCTCCGTAGGAATAGGCATAACCTGGCTCGATCAGAAGCGTCGGGCTAAGTGTAATGGTTGCGCGAACTGTGTAGTTATACCCGGGAGAATTGGTCGAAGTAGTACCTACGCCCTGGAGAGGCGGTCCGGAAGTGAATACACCCTGAGCTTCCTGCGTGGGAATGGTGTCGCGGAGAATCTTTCCGGAGAAGCTGAGCTTCTTGTTGACGATCTGATCTATTTTGATGATCTCTTCGTGAAAATTGAAGATATTCTTTAGCGTCGACGTAAAGCCAAACGGATTGCTCGTGGTGGCCGCGTTGGGAGTTGGGTACTTCGAGAATACGTCTTTGATATAAGCCTGTGCGATCGGATCGAACGAAGTGGATGCGATCGATGTGCCCGTGGCTGCGCAGGTATTGTTCGCGTTGAAGCTAACGCAAACCGGATCCGCAAATTGACCATTCAACATTCCTTGCGTCGGAACGGCGGCAGATCCGTTCACGTAGGTGAGGTTTCGGCGCGCTTCTTCGGAGAAGAAGAAGAAGGTCTTATTCTTCTGCTCGTAGATTTTCGGAATCCAAACGGGTCCGCCTACCGTGCCTCCGAAATCGTTGTAACGCAGGTATGGCTTATGGGGCAGTATTGTTGGGTAGAGGCTGGCAAAGCTCCGGGCATTGAGAAGGTCATTGCGGAAGAACTCGTACAGGTTCCCATGGAGGTCGCTCGTTCCCGAGCGCGTGATCACGTTCACCTGGCCGCTGGCTGCGCGCCCGTATTCGGGGTCGTATTGCCCGCGGATTACGCGGAACTCGGCAATGGAGTCAACGCTTGGAAAAGACAATAAGGTAAGGTTTGAGCCCCGGTCGATGTTATCAGCGCCGTCGATCATATAGTTGTTCTCTTCCCTCCGCCCGCCGTTCATCGAAAACGTGACGAGGTTTGTGCCCTGGGGCGCAAACGCGCCCACATACAAAGTATCGGAATTCCCGCTATCCGATACGCCGGGAACTAGCTTTACTAGTTGTTCCCAATTGCGACCGTTCAGGGCAAGCTCGCGAACTTGTACGCCGGAGATAACTCCCGCAGGAGTTGCCGTCTCGGTATCCACGTGCAGAGCGTTGGCCTCGACGGTCACGCTTTCGCTGACCGCGCCCACTTCCAGCGTGAAATTGACCGCTAGAGTGTCATTTACGTTAACGACGACACCCGTCTGTATCGCTTTCTTGAATCCCGCGGCTTCCGCCGTGACGCTATAGTGTCCTATGGGCAACAGCGGAGCCACGTAGCCGCCGTGATCGTCAGTCATCACCGTGCGTACGTCCACTTTCTGGTCATTATTAGTTGCGGTGATTTTGACGTTGGGAACCGCACCTCCTTTTGAGTCCAGCACCGTTCCCGAAATCGTTCCCGTGACGTTCTGGCTGAAGCTTCGGCAACTCAGGCAGCACATCAGCAACATTACGCCTAAACACTTCCCGGCTATGCCTTTCATGCAAGACCTCCTTCGTCCGACCACCCGCGATAAGTCAAAAAGATTTCGACTTCGATTTTCCACCCCTGTTTCAAATGCTTTCTTCATGCTCCACCCCCCAGAAATAGCTACCACTAAACTCCCCCCAACCGGTTCGTGATCTTGTAGCGATCCCCCCGAAACGTAGACTTTACGTACTCCACCGCCTTTCCGCCTTCCACGTAAGCTGTGCGCGTAAACAAAAACACCGGGCTTCCTTTGGGGATTCCTAGTAATCGCGCCTCTTCCGCGTTGGCCAAACCCGCTTCGACCACCTCGTCTGCTTGCACCATATGGATTCCATAAACCTGCGAAAGCGCGCGGTACAGCGAAGTGCGCGGATCAAACCTGTCGAGCAAGTCCGGGCAAAGGGGTTCGGGCAGGCACGTCGTCTCTACGCCCATTGGCAGCGCGTCCGCCAGACGCACGCGGCGGATGCGGAGCACCTTCTCTTCGGGAGAAAGGTGCAGAGCCTCGGCCGTTCCCTCGTCGGCGGCGACCACTTCCGACGAGATCAGTTTGGAATGCGGCCGGGAACCTCGAGCTTCCATTTCTTCGGTGAAGGATTGCACTTCGCGGAAGTTTTTTTCCAGCTTGATCTCAGAGACAAAAGTGCCTTTGCCGCGCTGGCTGTAAGCGACGCCCAGGCTGCAAAGGGATTTCAGGGCCTGCCGCGCCGTCATGCGGCTGACGCGCAGACGTTTGGAAATCATTTCCTCGGAAGGAAGGGGCCTCCCGGCCTTCAGCCTGCCGGAGCGAATGTCATGAAGAAGATGCTGCTGAATCTGGTAGTAAAGAGGAATGACGCCGTGGCGGTCGAGATTGAGGGAGTCCACTTCACACCCCAGTTGTCTAGACAACTGGGGTGTCCTTATAGCCCCGCCCTGTTCTCCTGTCAAGTCTTTTTGGGGATTTTCGGGGGACGACCGGGTCTAGGCGAATGGCGCTGCGCCCAGGAATGTAGCTCGCAAGAAAACGCAATGCCCGGCAAAAATAGCAGCACACCGACAAACGCAAGGGATCTGGTCATGTCCATGCCGATTTCGCGAGTCCGCTGGCTGACTCCGTAGGAAACGACGCCATGTACTCCGATCGAAGCCAGCAGCAGCGCCAGGGCCCCGAGCACGCCGCCGCTCTTGCAGTCTACCAGCCATTGCCGCCGGTCTTGCTCTGCCGGTCCCGCCGGCATGTAAAAGAACCGCCTAGGTCCGTCCCAAGTGCGAGGCCTAGCGAATCCCGCACCACTCCCACGGCTTGATACCTTTTTTTCTCCCATGCGCGTAGCGTCTTTCCAATCGCATCCGGTCCGAGCCACACCTTTCGCTCTGTGGACTCCGTCACTACCAACACCGAAGCTTCTGACCGCGTCTCCGCCCTGAATTCCCTGAATTGAGGATGATTGACCGTGGCAAGCGCGGCCATTTATACTGTGGTTTCGCGTTGGACTCGTCTTTCCTTCCAGCGTGCCTCGAGTCATTCCGGATGCGGCCGTGTTCCTGGCCCGCCTGAATTTCCGAAATCGCAATCGTTCTAGGGAGCAGTCGGCCGCTTTGCGGCCGCAAAAAAAAATGAGCAGCGTTAAAGCAACACAACTCCGCCCCGGCATGGTCATCCAGCACGAGGGCCAGCTTTACACTATCTTCAGCGTCGATCACCGCACGCCAGGCAACAAGCGCGGCTCGATGCAGACGCGCATGAGGAACCTGCGAACCGGAGCAATCATCGACTACCGGTTCCGCGCCGAAGAATTCGTCGACCGCGCCATCCTCGATGAAGTCGAATTCGAATATCTCTACAACGAGGGCGACGATTTTCACTTCATGAACACCAAGAACTACGAGCAGATGCAGATGAGCCGCGAAGAGCTGGGCGAATCTGTCTATTATTTAATTCCCAGCACCATCGTGAAGGTGGAGTTTTTCGAGGATAAGGCCATCGGCGTGGACTTGCCCGACACCATGGACATGAAAGTGATCCAAACCGAGCCGACGCTGCAAAAAGCCACCGCCAGCGCAGTTATGAAGCCAGCAACACTCGAAACTGGGCTAGTGGTCCAAGTTCCGCCATTTGTGAACGAGGGTGACAAAATTAAGGTGGACACTTCCGAAGCTCGTTACGTTCAGCGCGTCGAGTAATTCTTAGTTCTTTGTTTTTGCCCGCGCCTGGTAGATGATAGCAATTGATTTTCCGCCTCCGCAGCTAATTTCTGCGCAAGCCGGAATTAGAAGAGGCAAAAGGGCGTCCCGGTGGAAACTGGGGCGCCTTTTCTTTTTTCTCTCAGCGTTTTCCCGCTGCTCCTGCCGCCGACTCGCCGGCAGGATGTGCGCCAAACACGCGGTCGAAGATGGCATCCACGTTGCGGAGCTGACGCTGCAAATCGAAGGTGTGCGCGAGCGCTTTCCTGTCGAGATATTTTACGATGCGCTGGTCATTTGCAACGCGTTCCTGGAAACTCGTGTCGGACTCCCACGCGGCCATGGCGTTCTCTTGCACCGCTTTGTAGGCATCGTCCCGAGGCATGCCTTTCTCCACTAAATCCTGCAGCAATTGACCGGAATAGATGAGGCCGTGCGTGGATTCGAGATTTCGCATCATGCGTTCGGGGAAGACGCGCATCTGACCGAGGACCACGGTCATTTTGGAAAGCATGTAGTCGACGAGAATGGTGGTATCGGGAAGAATGACGCGTTCCACGGAACTGTGGGAGATGTCGCGTTCGTGCCAAAGGCCGACGTTTTCGAAGGCGGCAAGCATGTTCGAACGGACGAGACGCGCGAGGCCGCAAATTTGCTCGCAGGTGACGGGATTGCGTTTGTGCGGCATCGCGGAGCTGCCGCGCTGCTCGCCGCCGAATGGTTCTTCGGCTTCGCGGACTTCGGTGCGCTGGAGGTGGCGAATTTCGAGCGCGATTTTTTCGAGCGTGGCGGCGATAAGCGCGAGAGCACTGAGATACTGCGCGTGACGGTCGCGTTGAATCACTTGTGAAGCGACGGGCGCAACGGTAAGGCCCAGGCGTTTGCAGATGCGCTCTTCCATTTCAGGGCCAAGATGCGAAGCGTTGCCGACAGCGCCGGAAATTTTTCCGACAGCCATTTGCGCGGCGGCATCCCGGAAACGCGCGATGTTGCGCTGGTTCTCGGAAAACCAATTCGCGATTTTCAGGCCGAAAGTGATGGGCTCGGCATGAATGCCATGCGTGCGGCCGATCTGCGGAGTTTTGCGGAATTCGTGAGCGCGGAGATCGAGAATTTCTCCAAACATCACCAAGTCGCGCTCGATCAGTCTGGACGCGTCGCGAACCTGGAGAGCTTGCGCGGTGTCCACCACGTCATTTGAAGTCATGCCATAGTGCAGCCAACGCGCGGCGGTGGGATCGGCGATGGATTCGCCTACGGCCATGGTGAAGGCGATGACATCGTGTTGCACACGGGCTTCGATCTGATGGATTTGCACCACGTCAATCTTGGCGCGAGAGCGAATCGTGGCGGCGGCATCCTTTGGCACCTGGCCCGCTTCGGCAAGAGTCTCGGTGGCGGCCAGTTCGACTTCCAGCCACTTTGCAAACTTATTCGCGTCGCTCCAAACGTGGCCCATTTCCTGGCGGGTGTAACGTGGAATCAATTGCTTCTCCTAAATGCTCACCGAACAATGGGGAGAGATTTCTCTAAATTCCTCTTCCCATGATACCGCAGATAGAGAGCGGTTCGCTTGGCGCCCCAGCAGACCGGCTGTCCGAAATTGGGATGGGCAATCACGGAAGTGAACGGGCCGCTAGGGACCGCCGGAAGCTGCTGGCCGTTTAAGACGTTGAACCGGAAGGAATTGCCGGTGACTCGGAGAGAGGCAGGAGAGTTGCACGGGGCAAGGGTGTAGAGTGTCTACAGCCTGGCAGTAGAATGTCGACTTCCTGGATGGGACAAAGTACCCAGTTCCATCGTCAGTAAGAACGGATGCGGCGAATGGACCGGCAGGAAGAGCTCCAGGAACATAACTTAGGCGGCAGGGCATAAGCAAAGGAAGAGAACAATGGCCGAAAAGAGGGAGCGGTACCAGAACCGGATTGAGATTTTGCAGGGGACGCTGGACTTGCTGATTTTGCAGACCTTGCAATGGGGATCTCAGCATGGCTATGGGATCAGCGTGGCGATTCGCAATCGCTCGGGCGAGTTGCTGCAGGTGGACACCGGTTCGCTTTATCCGGCTCTGCATCGCCTGGAGAATCAGAAATGGATCAAGGCGGAATGGCGAATCTCCGAAAACAAGCAGCGGGCAAAGTATTACCGGCTCACGGCGACTGGTAAGAAGCAACTTACGCGGGAGCGCTCGAAATGGTCGCAGCTTTCGGACGCCATCGCGGGAGTGCTACAGCCTGAGGAGTAGTGACGACGCACTGGCTGCCCAGTAGTAACGGAGAGAAACACAGAATGTAGGCAAGTGTGGAGGTGGCACGTGAATTTTTGGCGACGTAAGAAGTGCGAGGAGGAACTGGAAGCGGAGGTACAAAGCCACTTGCAAATGGCCGCGCGGGAAGGTGTGGATCGGGGCGCCGAACCTAGAGAAGCGGAACAGGCAGCGCGCCGGGAGTTCGGGAATGTGGGACTTGTAAAGGAGTTCACGCGGGACGTCTGGGGAGGGAGATGGCTGGGAGACATCACCGTTGATGCGCGTTACGGAATAAGAATGTTGCTGAAGAACCCGGGATTCGCGATTGTTGCGATTCTTTCACTGGCTTTGGGAATCAGCGCCACGACAGCAATGTTCAGCGTGATTTACGGCGTCATGGTGAACCCATACCCGTATGCCAATTCTGACCGCATGGTGCATCTGGTGGCCAACGACGCCCACGGCAACCGTCGTTTTTTCATCAACCTTACTGGACCGCAATTGCAGCAACTTCGGCAGGCCACCTCGGTCGAAAGCTCCGCCGCCATGGATGAGTGGGCACTCACTACAACGGAAGGCGACCTTCCTGAAAACGTGGAAGCCGTGTATCTCACTTCCAACGCTTTTGTCCATTTTGGCGTGCCAACCCTGCTCGGGCGTGGACTGTTGCCATCGGATGCGCCCGAGGGCCAGGACCCCGAGAACGTGGCCGTGCTGGGGTACCAATTCTGGCAAAGACATTATGGTGGCGATCCCGACATCGTCGGTAAGAACATTCAGCTGGTCCATAAGAGCTATTTGATTGTTGGGGTGGTGCGGCCACGGTTTACCTGGGGCGACGGCGAAGTCTATTTGCCGCTTAAGCTTACAGCCGACCCAGTACGGACCTACTTCCCGATGATCCGGCTTAAACCAGGGGTTACGCGCGCGGTAGTAAATGCGGAGTTTCAGTCGCTCGTAGAGCAATTCGCGAAGGAAACTCCAACGCATTTCCCTGAACATTTCCGCGTGGCAGTCGAAGGATTGAACGACCACTTTGTAACTGACATCGGCGGCACATTGTCCCTGTTGCTCGGCGCCGTTGCATTGTTGTTGCTCATTGGGTGCGGAAACGTTTCGATTCTTTTGTTGGCCCGGGGCACAGCGCGCCAACACGAGTTGGCGGTGCGGTCGGCAATCGGCGCGGAAGGCTCCCGGCTCGTGCGACAGTTGCTCACGGAAGCCCTGATGCTGTCGTTTACGGGAGCGCTTCTCGGGGTGGCACTGGCAAACAGCTTGGTGAAGCTCATCGTGAACTGGCTGCCGCAATTTTCATTCCCGCATGAAGCAACAATCAGCATCAATCTGCCGGTGCTGCTCTTCAGCGTCGGCCTTGCGCTCCTAACGGGCATCGTCTTTGGCATTTCACCGGCGCTTCAATCGGCGCGTCCGGATGTTGCACAAGTGATGCAAGCGAATACGCGCAAGATTACGGCTGGAGTTCATGGCCGCAGGACCCACACCATCCTGATCGCGGGCCAGATTGCCCTGACGCTTTTGTTACTGGCGGGAGCCGGCGTGGCCATGCGAGGTTTCGTACGCATGATGAATGTGAACCTTGGATATGATCCGCACAACGTCATGTCCGTCGGAATCCCGGTGCACGACAACACCTATACCACGTGGGAGGCCCGGAGAGCGTACTTCCATCAGCTCCTTCAAAAGGTGGGTGCGATGCCGGACGTTGTTTCGGCCGGGATCTCGACGAACGCCACACCACCAAACAACGGATGGCAACAACGCTTCGAGATTTCCGGGAAACCAATGGCTGAGCAACAACTAGGCCGCTTCAACGTGATTAGCCCAGAGTATTTCGCCGTGCTCCGCGTTCCGTTGCTGCAGGGAAGAATCTGGGATGAGAGCGAGGTAATGCGCGGCGCCAAACTCGCGTTGATCAATCAGACCCTGGCGCGGCAATATTTTCCGAATGGCGATGCCGTTGGCAGTGAGATTCGCGTACCCGGACTGAAGGGCGAGCCTCCCTTTAACCTGGCGGTCGCCGGGAGTGACGGCTGGTTTCAAGTCATTGGCATCGTCGGCGATGCTCGCGATGACGGCATGCGCAATCCCATCAAACCGTCCGTATTTGTGCCATACACAATCATGATGCCGCAATATACGCAGATCCTGGTCCGGACCAACGTTCCGCCGCTCACGATCCTCCGCGCTGTCCGCGAGCAGATTCGCTCCGTCGATCCAGACCAGCAAGCAGCTAGGAATGTTCGCGATCTCGACGGGTGGATTACCACGCAACCTGAATGGGAACAGGGACACCTGGTCGCAAGCCTGTTTGCAGGATTTGCAATCCTGGCTTTAGCACTGGCCGCTACGGGACTGTACAGCGTCATTTCCTATGCCGTTGGTCAGCGTACGGGCGAATTCGGCATACGCATGGCGCTTGGAGCAGGGCGTCGAGATGTTCTGCTGATGGTGTTTCGCTCGGCCGCGATCAGCGTCGGTGGCGGCGTTCTGACGGGAGTAGTTCTGACCATCACGCTCAACCGCGTGCTCGCGCGCTGGATTCAAGACAGTTCACTCGATGCGCTGGTCCTCGCCGGCGTGATTTTGCTCATGGTCGCAACTGCTAGCTTGTCATGCTTCATACCTGCGCGGAGAGCGTCGTCGATAGATCCCGTTGTGGCACTGAGATACGAATAAATCATGGCTCTTTCGAGCCACAAGCGAACCATGAAAATAGCCGCAACATGTCCGTTGAAAGTAAAGGGGTTATGGCCATTTCCTAAGGAATAGAAATTGGAAACTGGGAATTAGAAAACGGAAATTGAAAGAGGAGCCGCAATGAACTGGTTGAAACGGGAGAAGGAACTTGAAGAAGAGGTGCAGGGCCATCTGGAGATGGCGGCGCAGGAACGCGTTGACAGAGGCGTCGAAGCCAGCGCAGCGGAACGGGCGTCGCGGCAAGAATTTGGGAACGTGAGCCTAGTGAAGGAGATCGCGCGAGACCAGTGGGGAGGGCGTTGGGTGGAAGAGGTTGTTGAAGACGCGCGCTATGGGCTGAGGAGAATGTGCAAGTCTCCCGGGTTTACAGCGATTGCTGTCCTGACGCTGGCGTTGGGCATTGGAGCCAACACGGCCATCTTCAGTCTAGTGAATGGAATTCTGCTCGCCTCTCTGCCCTACCCCAATCCAGAACAGCTTGTCAGCATCACAGGCGCTTATCCGAAAGGCGCATTCGTCGCGATGAGAGAACAGGTCCGCACGATGGCCGTCGGAGGATACGTTGAAGGTCAGGAACTTAACTTGACCGGCTTTGGGGAGCCCGTGCGTCTGACTGGAACTTCTGTATCGGCGGAATTGTTTTCGATCCTCGGCCCGCGGCCGGAGATGGGACGGGCGTTTTATCCGGGAGAGGACATTCCCGGCCAGGACAATTTCGTCATTTTGAGCCACGCGCTCTGGGAGCAGCGCTTAGGGGGCGACGCGAGCATACTTGGGAAGTCGATCGAGTTGGGAGGAGTGAGCCGTCAAGTGATTGGCGTGATGCCAGCCGAGTTTCGCTTTCCATCCACGAAAGCGCAATTCTGGATCCCTTTGCACAACGATCCGCGAAACACGGTGAGCTACTGGGCGGGCGACTACATGCCCGGAATCGGGCGGCTTCGTCCAGGTTCGACGATCGAGCAAGCGAGCGCCGAGGTTCGGATGTTCCAGTCGCATGTTGGGGCGCTGTTTCCCTGGCCGATGCCCGCGACTTGGAATGCTAATGCCAGTGTAGTGCCGCTCCGCGACGGCATGGTCGGCGACGTGCGCGCACGCTTGTTGATTCTGTTGGGCGCTGTTGCGCTGATTCTGCTGATCGCATGCTCAAACGTCGCCAATCTGACGCTTTCCCGCGCCGCGACGCGGGAAAAGGAAATCAGTATTCGTACTGCGCTAGGCGCGGGGCGGCAGCGAATTACCCGCCAGCTCCTCACCGAAAGCGTGATGCAAGCCTTGTTGGGAGGATTGCTCGGGCTGGCTTTTGCCAAGGAGGGGCTGGTTTTGCTGAAGACGGTTCTGCCCGCGGATACGCCGCGTCTGGACGAAGCGCATATCGATTGGCGCGTGCTGGTGTTTACGGGAGCGCTCGCGATCCTGACCGGTCTAGTCTTCGGACTGGCTCCGGCCCTTCACTCCTCGCGCGCCGCTCTCACGGAAGCATTGAAGTCTGGCGGCCGTGGCACGGCCGTCTCCGTGTCCCAGCGTTTGCGAAGCTCGTTGGCAATCACGCAAGTGGCGTTTGCAGTGCTGCTGGTAATCGCCGCCGGGCTTATGATCCGAAGCTTTTGGGCAATATCACATAGGAATCCAGGTTTTCGTTCTGAACACGTCCTTACCGCACGCATTACACCAAATGAGTCGTTCTGCAGCGATGCGGCGCGTTGCGTTGCTTTCTACCGCAATGTGCTCGACCAGGTCCAAGCCTTTCCTGGCGCGAGTGGGGCGGCACTTGTGAATACTCTTCCTCTTGGAGGCAGAGTCAGTAAACGCTCTCTCGAGCTCGAGGGTTACGACGTTCCTGCTGGTGAAGACGCACCTCTTTTCTGGCTTAATGCCGTAACTCCCGACTACTTTCGCGTCATGGGCATTCCTTTCCTCGCTGGCCGGGCGTTCGCCGATTCCGATGTCTCCGGAGCTCCAGTGGCGATCGTGACCGAAGGGACAGCGCGTCAATACTGGCCCCATCAAAGTGCCGTCGGGAAACACATCCGACTGCTCGACGACAAAGATTGGCGCACCGTCGTTGGCGTTATTCCCGATGTGCGAGCGTACGATCTTCGACGAAATATGCCCGAATGGATCAACGGCATTGCTTATGTGCCTTACAACTCGAATGCCACCATGGAAGATCGGCGAATGCCCACGGAGATGACTATAGCCATCCGAACAACGATGGATGATTCGCAAATCGGGACCATGCTTCGCAGTACCGTTGGCGCCCTCAACCAGGAAGTGCCGGTCAGTGAGGTGAAAACCATGCGCGCTGTGGTTTCCGAAGCTGTATCCACTCCGGCATCAACTACAGTCCTCATGGTAGTCTTTGCCGCTTTGGCTTTGGTCCTGGGAACGATCGGCATTTACGGAGTTCTTTCTTTTCTCGTCTCGAGTCGCACCCGGGAGATCGGCATTCGCATGGCGCTGGGAGCCCAAAGAAGGGACGTGCTGCGATCCGTGATCGGCGAAGGCGCGAAGTTAACCGTGGCGGGGATTGCGCTGGGCGTGACCGGGGGGTTTGCCGTGATGCGTATCTTGTCGGGCGAATTGTACGGCGTGGGTACGACCGACCCGCTGACCTTCTTTAGCGTGGCCATCCTTGTGGCCGTCGTGGCCTTGACCGCTTGTTACGTCCCCGCTCGCAGAGCCATGAACGTGGACCCCATGGTAGCTTTGAGGTACGAATAAGAACGCCGGGTCGTCTACCTACACTACGCCTTCGATCTTTGGGTTCAGCACTGGCGGCAGCATCGGGCCATGGGGGAAGTCATCGTGGTTCGTTATGCGGACGACAGTGTATATAGGATTTCAGTACCGCGCGGACGCGGAACGTTTCCTCCGAGAATGGAGGGAGCGGCTGCAGAAGTTCGGTCTGGAACTTCATCCGGACAAGACCCGGCTGATTGAGTTCGGGCGGTTTGCGGTCCAAGACCGGAAGCGACGGGGTGAGGGCAAGCCGGAGACGTTCAACTTCCTTGGGTTTACGCACATTTGCGGACAATCCTGGAAGAATGGAAAGTTCTTCGTGCTGCGCAAAACCATCCGGGAGCGACTTCTCGCCAAGTTGGAGCAGGTGAAAGCCGCCGCACGGATCCGCGCGGGGGGCGCCGGGTAACCGGCGTCCCTACCGCAACCTCGAGACTAGAAAAGAGCTTTCCCTTCCGCAACACGCTTTTGGATATCCGAGAAGCCCTATATTGTTGATAGGAAAGGCCTAAGCTTGGCCTAACCGCAAGCCTAAAATCCTGTCTAATGAATCGGATGCCACAGAGCGTCGAAAGCACCCAGGCCATCGCTGAGAGCGACGCCATTGCCGTCGAACGCACGCTTGCGGGCGATCGAGACGCCTATCGCGTTCTCGTCGAGCGGCATAGCCACATCGTTTTCCGGCTGGCTTACCGGATGACTGGGAACCGGCACGATGCCGAAGAAGTCGTCCAGGAGGCATTTTTGCGCGGATATCAGAAGCTGGGGCAGTTCGCGGCCCGATCGAATTTCGGGACCTGGGTCTATCGCATCGCGGCGAACTATGCGATTGACCGCTTGCGCCAGCGCCAGAAAGAAGAAGCCCGGCGGGAAGTGCGGAGAACGGAGGAAACAGACGGAATGGACAATGATCCATTGCATCGCGTCAAGGATGAAGCGCCAACACCGGAACGGTTGACCCAAAGCATCGAGCTGCGAAAGCAGATTGAACAAGCGCTGGCCGCGCTCTCGGACGCTGAGAGAACTGCATTCGTGATGCGGCATTGGGAAGGTTGTGGAATTGAAGAAATCGCGGCGGTCTTGAAATCCAGTTCGAATGCGACGAAGAATACCGTCTTTCGAGCCGTGCAGAAACTTCGGCAAGCGCTCGAGCCTTTCGTGGAATCAAAAGCGCAAGCGCGCGCCATGGGAACGGAATCATGAAACACATGACGGAAGAAGAATTGATTGCCTACCGCGAAGGTGTCGCCGAGCAGCGAGCGCCGATTTCCGAGCATCTGGCAGCTTGCTCAGATTGCCGCGCGGAGTTAGAAAGAATCGAGGCAGTGCTGGCGGCGCTCGATACTCTGCCGGTGCCCGACCCGGGGGCTGATTACGGCCGGCAAGTATGGAAAGAAATTGCCCCGCGGCTCCCAGAAACCCCCGGACGCTGGTGGCAGACATGGCTTGAACCGCGACGGCTCGCGGCCGCAGGCGCGATTATGGCTCTGATTATCGCGGCTTTCGTCGCCGGGCGTTTTACAAACCGAGGCGGCCAGGGTGACAGCATCGCCAGCAAGGAACGGGTGCGCGAACGTGTATTAGTGGTTGCCGTTGGCGAACACTTGGGCCACTCGGAAAGGATGCTGGTCGAGCTTTCCAACGCGGCGCCCAACGATCCAAAGCAAAAAGAAGTAAACATCTCGGCCGAGCAGCGCCGCGCAGAAGATTTGCTCCAGGAAAATCGGTTATACCGGCAGACCGCCCTCGAAGATGGCGATACGGGCCTCGCCAGCGTGCTCGATGAGCTTGAGCGCGTGCTGCTCGACGTAGCTCACAGCCCGGACGAGGTAACGCCGGCACAACTCGAAGCCATTCAGAAAAAGATTGAAGCGCGCGGAATTCTGTTTAAGGTTCGCGTGGTCAACAAGGAATTGCAGCAGCGCCAAGAGACCACAACTCCTGCGCCAGCGCCGAGCGATTCCGCGAAGAGAGAGAGGAACAAAGTATGACCATCGGTAATTCAGTCGGAAAGACAAGCATGGCCTGGATCGCGATCGCCGCGCTGCTGCTGGCGCCCGCAATCGCGCACGCGCGTCTGCCCAAGACATTGCTGCCATCTGCGGTTTCTCTTCAGGATCCACAAGAGGCCCAGGACAAAGAGCAGGAGAAGCGCGACCGCGAACAGGAGGCGCGCGACAGGGAGCAAGAGAAACGAGATCGTGAACAGGAAGCCCGCGACCGCGCGCAGGAAAAGCTCGACCGGCTCCAGGAATTATACGACGACGGCCGCGATGACCTGGACGAAGACCGCTACGACCAAGCGGCGGCAAAGTTCAAGCAGCTCGCGGGCATGAACGGCCCGCAAACAGATGCGGCTCTTTACTGGATTGCCTATGCGGAGAACCGGCTGGGCAAGCGCGATACAGCACTCGCGGCGATCGCTGACCTGAAGCACCGCTTTCCGCAAAGCCGCTGGCAAAAAGACGCCAGCGCGCTGGAGATCGAGGTGCGGCAGTCCGCGGGCCAATCGGTAAGGCCGGCGGATCAGAGTGATGACGAACTGAGAATGCTGGCGCTCCGGGGAATCATGAACGGGGATCCGCAAAAAGGCATTTCTATGTTGGAAGGCATTCTCAGCGGATCAGGGACTCCTAAGTTGAAATCGCAAGCGCTTTTCATGGCCGCACAGAGCGGCAGGCCGGAAGCCCGGGAAACCCTGGGCAAAATCGCGAGAGGACAGAGCAATCCCGAGCTGCAGCGCAAAGCGGTTGAATACCTGGGACTCTTCGGTGGTTCGGAAGCGCGGAAAACGCTGGCCGACGTTTATGCCTCAACTGGCGATGTCTCCATAAAACACGCCATTCTCCGTAGCTACATGATCGCCGGCGATCGCGACCGCCTCTTCGCCGCAGCGAAAAGCGAAAAGGACGAATCGTTGCGCCGCGAGGCCATCCGCCAGCTCGGTCTCGTCCATGGCACGGGCGAGCTGGAGCAGTTGTATAAAGCTGAATCTTCTTCCGACGTGCGCCGGGAAATCCTCCAAGCCTTTTTCCTTGCCGGCGATTCGGGGAGGCTCGTCGAAGCCGCGCAGGGCGAAAAAGACCCAGAATTGCGGGGCGCGGCGATTCGCAGCCTCGGCCTTATCAACTCCGACGATTCGGCGAAAGCGTTGCAAGAAATTTACAGCAAGGAAACGGACCATGAGGTCAAAGCGGAAGTATTGAACGCCTATTTCCTTCAGGGAAACGCCAAAGCGCTGGTGGCGATCGCGCGAAACGAGAAGGACCCGGAACTCAAGAAGACCGCGGTATCCAAATTGTCGTTGATGCATTCCAAGGAAGGTACCGACTACCTGATGGAGCTGCTGCAAAAGTGAAGGGAGAGCCATGCGAGAAGAACGAACGATTACAGCGTTGCGGAAAATAATCGGCCTAGCGTTGATCACTGCGGGGATTACTTGTGCCGCCGTGCAGCTGGCGAATGGCGGCGCCCAGGCCCGATCAGTCGAAGCAAGCCCAGCAAGTGCCCAAGCGTCGGAAGCCCCGCGCATCGAGAATGCCAGACTGCAGACGCAAGCAGCCGGCGCCAGTCTCGCAGCAACGATCCGCGAACTGTCGGAAAGAGCCGAGCAGCCCGAATGGGTCGGCTATAACGTCGACGAAATCGCTGGTGACCATGGCGTGTGCTGCAACAACAACTGGAACGACGGCAATTGCGGTACCTGCCGCCTGGAAAAGGAAAATGACGGAGCTGTTGGCGCCAAGCACATCGAAGGCGCCGTCAAACTAGAAGGCTCTCGCCAGCTTGTCGTGCTCTTTCGTTGGGAAGCAAAACGCGTCGTTAGAATTCGTTTGGCGACGGCGGATTGCACTCTGGACGCGGGCGGCCTGCCCTTCATCTGGCTGACGGGAGTCAAAGCTCCCGAGAGCGTCGCGCTGCTCGCGGCCTACGTGCGCGGCTCGGACTTGGAAGATCACGGCGACCGCGGAATTGGCAACGGAGCGTTGACAGCGATCGCTCTGCACGCGGATGCGTCCGCTGACCAGGCTCTCGAATCGTTTGTAAAACCAGATCAGCACGAAGGTTTGCGCAGGCAGGCAGCTTTCTGGATGGGCGCAGCCCGTGGCAAAGCAGGGTTGACGGCATTGCAGCATATGGCAAAAACGGAAGGGAGTTCCGACGTGCGGGCTCATGTAACGTTCGCGCTGTCGGTGAGCCATGAAGCCGGAGCGCTGGATGAGATGATCCGCATGGCCCGCGACGATGCCAGCTCTCACGTGAGGGGACAAGCTCTTTTCTGGCTGGCGCAAAAAGCGGGAAAGAAAGCCGTGGGGACCATCACCGGAGCGATTGAAAATGATCCCGATACGGACGTTAAGAAAAAAGCCGTCTTTGCCCTGAGCCAATTGCCAAAAGATGAAGGCGTACCGAAACTGATCGAAGTGGCGCAGACCAACCACAATGCCGAGGTCCGGAAGCAAGCCATGTTCTGGCTAGGACAATCCAACGATCCGCGCGCCCTTCAGTTTTTTGAAAAAGTGCTGACGCAATAAGGCCCTAGCGCAAGAGATCCTCAAGCTGGACGCGCGTGTCCGTCTGCGAATCTCGATATTTTACGACTACGGCAGCTTGCAGCGAAAGCCCCCATTTTGCGCCACTGGGATGCGAAACCGCCCGCGCGCCAGGCACCACGATAGCTTCTTCGGGAATAATCAGCGGTTCGGTCCCTGTGGCTGTGTACACCGCATCGCGAACGAGATCGTAAACTGGAATCGACCGATTAAGGATCGTGCCCGTGCCGAGAACGGCGCGGCGCTTTACCACTGTTCCCTCATATACGCCCGAATTTCCCCCTACCAAAACCTCGTCTTCGATAATCACCGGCAAAGCACCGACAGGCTCAAGGACACCGCCGATTTGCGAGCCAGCCGAAATATGGCAATTGCACCCGATCTGCGCGCAACTCCCCACCAGCGCGTGAGAATCGATCATCGTGCCCTCTCCCACATACGCGCCCACGTTTATGAACATCGGCGGCATACAAATCACGCCGCGCCCGATGTAACTGCCATCGCGGATGCTGGATCCACCAGGAACAATGCGCACGCCGTCAGAGGAAGTCAAAGAGCGGACGGGGTATGTGGACTTATCGAAAAAGGGCTGTTTTGCGGCGTCGATGGACATGTCGGCGATCGCGCCCATCCGAAACCCGAGAAGAATTCCTTTCTTAACCCAAGCATTTGTGCGCCATCCAGACTTTGTGGAAGCATCCGGTTCCGCGGCGCGAATTTCCCCGCGATTCAGCGCGGCTTTGAAATCGCGGAAGAGCCATTGATGTTCTTCTTGGTATTGCCTTGGCGCTTCGTCAAACAGCCGCTCAACTTGCGATGGCAGCATGAGCCTTCTCGGCGCCGCGCGCAGCCGGATTCTGCTCTAGGAGTTCGAGCGATTCCAGCACCGCACGGATGCGAACCTGATTCTCCACCTTCGGCGCCACCAGTGGCAAGCGCCACACCGGTTCGAGTAACCCCATTTCCGCCATTGCCGCCTTCACTGGGATAGGATTCGATTCGACGAAGTTTATTTCCATCAGTGGATGATACCGGCGATGAATCGCGCGCGCTCCGGCAAAATCGCCGTTCAGAGCCAGCCTCGTCAATTGCGACATTTCCGCCGGGATTTCGTTGGATACAACGGAAATCACCCCGCGCCCACCCAGCGACACTACTGGCAAGGTGATCGCATCGTCCCCGGACAGAACCACGAAGTCATCCGGCACAGCGTTGAGAATGGCCGCCATCTGTGCCACGCTGCCGGAGGCTTCCTTGATCCCAACGATGTTTTCGATTCCGGCGAGCCGCTTCACAGTGGCAGGCTCGATGTTCACCCCGGTGCGGCCCGGCACGCTGTAAAGGATGATCGGCAAGGCCACGGCATCCGCGATAGCGCGATAGTGCTGAAAGAGCCCCTCTTGCGTCGGCTTGTTGTAGTAGGGCGTGACCGAGAGGCATCCATCCACGCCAATCACAGCAAGTTCGCGCGCCAGGGCCATGACCTCTCGAGTGTTATACCCGCCCGCGCCGGCCAATACCGGGACGCGCCCCTTCGCCAGTTCGACCGCAATTTCAACGACGCGAAGATGCTCGTCATGCGTAAGCGTGGGGCTCTCTCCCGTTGTGCCACAAGGCACAAGAAAATCGATCCCCGCCTCCATCTGCCGCTTGATCAATGCCCGCAGCGTGCTTTCGTCCAGCGAGCCATCTCCGCGAAACGGAGTGACCAGTGCAGTTCCAGTGCCCGTAAACATAGTGATTCTCCTTCTTACCTGAGTCTTACTGTCTAACCCAAAACCGCCTCCGCAAGCTGGGCCTCTCCAGACGCTTCAATCCAGCTCGCCCAGAATCTCCCGGAACTCAAAAAATCCTTTTTTGCCCGCAAGCCACTGCGCCGCTCGCAGTGCGCCATGGGCAAATCCTTCACGGCTTCGCGCCGTGTGCCGCAGGGTGATGGTATCCGACGCAGAGTCAAATCCAATTTCGTGCGTCCCTGGATGCGCGCCAGCTCGGTTGGCGCTCAGAGTCATCTCCCGGCCATAGCCCGCGGCGCGCATTTCTTCCGCGGCTCTCTTGAGTGTCCCCGAAGGCGCATCCTTTTTCGCCGCGTGATGAATTTCCCAGCCCCACGCCTCATACTCGGAGTACCTGGCAAAGAGCGCCGCTGCATGACCGACAGACTGTAAAAATAGGTTTACTCCCAGCGAAAAATTCGGCGCCCAGACCAAGCCCGTCTTGCCTTGCTCCACCGCCTCGCGTGCATCCGGAAGCTGCTCGAACCAGCCGGTCGTCCCTACCACGGTGTTGATCCCCAGCACCGCAAGCCGCCGGATATTTTCTGGCGCCGCTTCCGACCTCGTGAACTCCATCGCCACATCCACCCCGCGCAGCGTTTCATGCGAGAGCGCCTGCGCGCGCGCGTTGTTTCCGCTGTGAAATTTCGCACGAACTTCAAATCCATGTTCCGGCGCGAGCCGCTCGATGAGCTTGCCCATTTTTCCGTAACCTACGATGGCCAGCCCCAGGTTCATGTTTCGCTCCGGCCATTGGTAAGGAGTTGCGTCGCCATGCTTGAGTAAATATCCACCGCTGCTGATAACGCTTTCTTCGGGATGCGCTCCTCCGCCGTGTGCGCGACTTGAATGCTCCCGGGACCGATCAGAAAAGGCTGTCCCCAGGTGCCTTCAAAACTTGGTATGTCCGTCGTGAAAGCCACAACCGTTGTAGGCAGACCAGCGAGCTCCGCCAATTGCAGAGCCGGCGTGTAAAAAACCTCGCGGGCCTCCGCGCGCCCCGCTGTGGCCGCCAGCACTCGTTCCCTGGTCTTCGCCGGATCGCCGACGGTGCGAAACATGATTTCCGCTTCCGCCGCATCGGCTACAACGTTAGGCGCGCGGCCACCATCAATCGTGCCGATATTCAGCGTGCTCGGTCCCAGCAACGCGTCGCTTGGCAGCGGAATATTGCGAATGTCGTTAAGAACATCGAGAAGAGTGTGAACAGCCGAATGGCCGAGCTCGGGGTACGCCGAATGCGCGAGTTTTCCGCGAACCCTGATTTCGTAGCGCAGCGCGCCTTTCGAGCCGAGCGCCAGCCGGTTTTCCGTGGGCTCGCCATTGATCAGAAATCGCGAGCCGCGTGGAGTTGCCGCCGCGGCTATCGCACCAGCGCTGTTACGCTCTTCCCCGACCACAAAGAGCAGCCCGAGATTGCGCATCCCCGTAAGGAGGAGTTTTTCCGCGGCCGCAATCATTGCCGCGATGATGCCTTTCGCGTCACAAGAGCCGCGGCCCCAAATGAAATCGCCATCCTCGCGCGACCCGAAAAACGGCGGCACCGTATCCATGTGCGTGGACAGCGTCACTAGCGGCTCGCCCCAAGACGCGAAAATATTGTCTCGATTCGGTTCGGCCGGAATTCGCTCCACGCGCCCACGGTGTCGCGCGCTCAGCGCGGACAAATGCGCAAACAAGTAGTCACCCACATTTTTTTCGTGGTTGGTGGTCGATTCAATATCGACAAGCGCGCGTGTCAGTTCAAATACATCCATTCGAATCAGGCATTTCTAGATGAGCGAAACGAAAGGAAGGAACCGCGAGGATACAAATCCGGCTGCCGCCTCTCGATAGCGCTTCATCCGGTTCATATCCGGCCGCAAAGCGGACGGCGTACCACGGACGACAGTGAACAGGCCTTGGGCCTATTCCCCAACCACCGCGGTTTCAGCTACTGCGGCGATTTCGGCGGACAACTTCAACAACTCAAATGCCCCTTTCGCACGAGCCTCCGAAGCTGATCGGAATGGCTGGCCCGGCTACTCCTGACTTCCGCACCTCTACCAAGACAAACTTAGAATAGAAGACCACTGGAACCCTGTCAATCTAACTTTGCATTCTCAATTTGTGGCTGGCATGCCGGAATAGTGGACATGAACCAGGCGCCAGCGGCCTTGTATCTTCCGATAGAGCTGCGTTTCCCTGCCGTGGGTTGTAAGGGGCGAGCCGTCTTTTCTGAATTTGGCCACGAAATCCCAATAGAACTCGGCCCAGGCGGCTTCTCCAAAAACATGGATGGAAACGTCATGAACACTTAGTTGGCGTTCCGAGAAAGTCTCTCCCATCAGGCGGTTGTAGACATTTTGCTTGATTTGTTCGAAGCCATGTTCTTGTCCCACCGGGTGGATGAAAGAGACCTCCGGAGAATCAAGCCAGACTTCGGCGGCCAGAGTCGTGTCCGCGGCGTCAACCGATTGCGCGTATTTCTCAAGCAAGCTGCGAATTGCCCCGTTATCAGCGGCGGTTTCCTCTGGCGAAAGCTTGCCGCGAACTTCACCTCCCCGACCGTTGGAGCGTGCCAATCGAGCTTCCCCCATGATCTTTTCGATTTCAGCAGGATCGCGGGGCAGGCGTTCGCTCAGCAGTTTGTAACCAGAGCCGGTGATGAGGAGGTCGTCCTCGATGCGCACGCCAAGATTTTCCTCGGGAATGTAAATGCCAGGTTCGATGGTGATAACCATTCCGGGTTGGAAAGGAGCGCAGTGATCGCCCGCGTCGTGGACATTCAAACCAATATGATGGCCAAGACCGTGAATGAAATAAGCGCCAAGCGCCTTGCCGTGAAGGTCTTTTCCATGGGAGTTGATGTAGTTGTAGGCGATCTTTTGGACACTCTTGTCGCCTTTGCTACAAAAATCCATGCCCGGCTTGAGTGCGGCAATTGCGGCGTTTTGCGCGCCTAGTACGATCTCGTAGATTTCGCGCTGGCGCGGCGTGAATTTACCGTTGGCGGGGATGGTGCGCGTTATATCCGCCGAATAACCCGCGTATTGCGCGCCAACGTCCATGACCACGATGTCGCCGTCTGCCATTTTGCGCGAGAGCTTGTCGTAGTGGAGCGCGGTGGAGTTGGGACCAGCCCCGATAATCGGCGCGTAGCCCTCCGCTTCCGAGCCTCCCCAGGCATGGACTTCCATCATCTTGGCGGCCACCTGGTATTCGTATAGATCCGGTCGCATCAGCTTCATCGCTTCGAAGTGCGCATCCAGGGACAAGTCAATCGCTTCTTTCAGGAAGGCGAGTTCGCCGGGTGATTTGATCTGGCGCAAAGCGCTTATCTGTCCACGAATGTCGTTCAGCTTGGCCAGCGGTGCGGCAAGCTGCAGCCAATCGACTACAGCTTTTTCGTGGGGATAACCGCCAAGTTCTTTTTGGTAGGGAAGAATCGTATAGAAGTTCGGAAAGGTCTTCGAAAGATTCTCGATGGTGGACCGGAAGTCGCTCCCCAAGGGTTTTACGGAAGCAAATCCGGTGCGCGCTTGGATGCCGGGATCCGACGGCGACAGGCGCACCCCATTCCACATTTCCTTTTGAGGGTCCTTGGTGGGCAGAAAAAGAATTTCGCTCGGCCCGTTGGTGGCTTGGCCCTTCTTAGGTGTGGGAAGAATAAGCAAGCCGGCGCCTTCCTCATTATGGCCGGTGAGGTAGTAGAAATTTTCCTCTTGCGCAAAGACGTAGGCCTCTGAAATTTCTTCCCGCCCAGTGAAGCCCCAGAGAACGACGGGTCCATCCACTTGTGCCGCCAGTTTTGCGCGGCGTTCCGCATAAACGCTGTTAGGTTCGCGCTCGCGGCGCTGCTGCGCTTTTACGCTGGCTGCAAAGCAAGCGAAGCAGAGCAAACCCAAGAAAACTCGGGTCGCCGATCTTAGCAGACCATGCGACCGCACCGGCCACAGACGACCACTCATTCGCGCACCTCGCAACCATAAATTAATTGTTGCGTCCCAGGGCGTGGGGGTTTGCGGCGAGCCACGCAGGAGACGGGAGATTGTAACTGAAGAGGCGGGCTCCGGATATGTCCTTTGCTCCATTGCGCGCCTTTAAATCAGATACCGTTTTGAGCTCTCGGTGAATCTAATCGAGTATGAGAAAACGAGCTGGCTTGATTGCTTTTGCCACCATCATTCAGTCCATTTTATTCCTGACACACTTTTTCATCTACAAGACGTGGACGTTCGCGATTGCCGGCGGTGAAATTTCCAGCGCGTGGCTAAAGGTGACCATGGGGCTGCTGGCGGTCAGCTTCCTGGGTGCGACGCTGCTGGCGTTTCGATTTACCAATCCTGCGGTGCGAGCCCTCTATCGAATTGCCGCCGTGTGGCTTGGAATTGTCAGCTTCCTCTTTTTTGCGGCTTGCGCATCCTGGATTGTTTTTGGGATTGCATGGATCGCCGGGAGGAACGCGGATTTCCATGCGATGGTGGAAATTCTATACGCAGCCGCGGTGTTGAGCGGATTTGCCGGCGTGTTGAACGCCGGGTGGACGCGCATTCGGCGCATCACCGTGCGATTGGAGAATTTGCCGGAAACGTGGCGGGGGCGGAAAGCGGCGCTCATCAGCGATTTGCACCTTGGCCATGTCCGCAACGGCGGATTTCTGCGGCGGATCGTGGCCAGGGTGATGAAAGAAAATCCCGATGCCGTTTTCGTGGCTGGGGATCTGTACGATGGAACGGCCATCGACGCGGCAAAGGCGGCCGAGCCTTTGCGCGATCTGCGGGCTCCGCAGGGCACCTATTTTGTTGCCGGAAACCACGAACAGTTTGGCGACGATTCCTCGTATTTGCGAGCCGTCAGCGACGCGGGCGTGCGCGTGCTGCACAATGAGAAAGTGGAAGTGGATCAACTGCAGATCGTCGGTGTGCCCTACAACCACGCCTTCGAGGATGAGCACTTCCAGAAGGTGCTGCGGCAAATCGGCGTGGACCGCAATCGGGCCAGCATTCTGCTGACGCATGCGCCGGACCGGCCGCATATTGCCGAGAAGGAAGGCATTTCGCTGCAAGTGTCGGGTCACACTCACGTGGGGCAATTTTTCCCCTGGACCTGGATGGCGCGCCGAATCTATCGCCAGTTTGTCTACGGACTCAGCCGAATTGGGAAAATGCTGATCTATACCAGTAGCGGCGCAGGCACGTGGGGACCTCCGCTGCGCTTGGGCTCGAGTCCGGAGATTGTGTTATTTCAGTTTGAATGAGAGCTGCCGGTTTCGGCTTGGAATAGCTAGCTGAATGGCCGATCAGCAGCGGAAAAAATCAATCAACAATTCAGAGACGCGGGCAGGCTCTTCATGCTGGAGCCAGTGGGTTGCATTGGCGAAGGTAAAGAGCTCGGCGCTCGTGCAGTAGCGCAGACTCTCGTGAGCCATTTCGGCCAGGAGAAAGGCATCGCGCTCGCCCCATAGGATGCGGGTGGGTACGCGGACAATCTTGTCCGGAAATTTGACGGCAACCCGCAAGAGCGCGCGGTACCAGTTGATCATGGAAGTTATGGCCCCCGGCTGAGACCACGCGGCGCAGTAGCGGGCTAGATCTTCGGCCGAGAAGGTTCCCGGGCGGCTGGAGCGGAGAAGCGCGCGCGCGCCGATGCTGAAGTTGCAAGCAGAGAAGAGGGCCTCCGGCAGCCAGGGGAGCTGGAATAAGAACATGTACCAACTGCGAAGCAGTTGACGCGGATGGGTGCTGAGGAATTTGCGCATCACGGAAGGATGCGGAACGTTGAGGACCACGAGTCTGGCAATGCGCTGCGGATGAAGCAACGCGGCGCTCCAGGCGGCGGCAGCGCCCCAATCATGTCCGGCGAGAAATATTTTCTCCTGGCCGAGTTGATCGGCGATGGCCATGACGTCGGAGACGAGTTCCGTTAAAGCGTAAGCCGCCACGGCCGAGGGTTTGCTGCTGAGGTTGTAGCCGCGCTGGTCGGGGACGACAACGTGAAATCCTGCCGCAGCCAGTGGCTCGATCTGCCTGCGCCAGCCGTACCAAAATTCCGGGAAGCCGTGGAGAAGAACCACGACGGGACCATCCCGCGGCCCGGCGGCAACGACGTGCAGATGCACAGCACCGTTTTGAAAGGACAGAGTCTCCAAGGGCAGCGCCTGGCGCGCCAGTTTAACAGATGCACGGGAACTGCCCGCCCTCTGTGACGGGCGTCACCCTGCCGCGTCACGAGACTACCCAGGATCATGCACCTCAAGCACTGGGAAACGCCGGGAGCACGTATATTTTGAAGCCGCGGCTGATGCAGCAGCGTTAGAACCCCGGAGCGCCGGAAGTGGCGGGCCGCATTTCGGGGGCGTTGACGCCGAAGCGCAGGCGTGCAAAGTAGGTCTGGCCCAGAGACATGCAGCCGGTGTAGAGGTAGCCCCAGACAAAGAGCAGCAGGAATGGGACGGTGGCGTAGTTTTCGTTGGAGATGGCGTAGACGATGGTAAGAGAGAAATACAGACCGAGTAGCACTTCGACGTAAGGCATCCACCCGGCTTTGTTCTGGTAGGATTTTTTCGCGAACGTTCCTTGTTTGCCTTCGATATGGAACTTGGGCGTGCGGGCGAATTCGCTTTTCTTTCCCAGCAGAGCTTCGATCACTGCTTGCGCGTTTCGAACGGAAATTCCGATCCCCGTGGCCATGACGAAAGGCATATAGAGAAACGTGCGCCACCAGATCTTGGGCCGCAGCTCTCTCTGCGCGACGAGGTAGAAGCTGGAGATGGAGCAAGTGGACGCAAGAAACAACGGCAGATCGATGACCAACATCTGGAACCAGCCCTGGTAGAAGCGCACGATCATGGCGGGCAGCAACATGGTCGAAAGCAGGATCATGAGCGGGTAGCTGATGTTGCCGGTAAGGTGGAAGAAGGCTTCGGCCTTGACATACGCGGGAGCGTCGGACTTCAAGACTTTGGGAAGGATTTTTTTCGCAGTTTGCATCAAGCCCTTGGCCCAGCGCGCTTGCTGGGCTTTGAAGCCGTTCATGTCCACGGGGAGCTCGGAAGCGCATTCGATATTTGGGAGATACAGGAACTTCCAGCCTTTCAGCTGCGAGCGATAGGAAAGATCGGTATCTTCGGTGAGCGTGTCGTGCTCCCAGCCGCCGGCATCGTCAATGGCTTGGCGGCGCCAAACGCCCGCGGTGCCGTTGAAGTTGAAAAACGTGCCGCGGCGGGAGCGCGCGCCGTGTTCGACGACGAAATGGCCATCGAGAAGAATCGTTTCGACGTTGGTGAGCAGGGAATAGTCGCTGTTGAGATACGTCCAGCGCGTTTGCACCATGCCGATTTTTTCGCCGCCATCGGGATTCATGAAATAGGGAATGGTGCAGCGAAGAAATTCGGGCTCTGGAAGAAAGTCAGCGTCAAAGATGGCGACAAATTCTCCGTTGGAAGTTTTCAGGCCGTTTTCGAGGGCGCCGGCTTTGTAGCCTTCGCGGTTGGCGCGGTGAATGTAAACGATGGGCAAGCCCTGCGCGGCATGGCGTTCGACGCAGGCGCGGGCGACTTCGCGAGTCTCGTCGGTGGAGTCGTCAAGCACCTGCACGTCCAAAAGTTTGACAGGGTAGTCAAAACGCGAAACGGCTTCGACAAGACGCTCAATAACGTAACGCTCGTTGAAGATGGGTAGCTGTACGGTGACGCGCGGCCAGTTTGTAACCGGCGGCGGAGCCGGGGGGACGTTTTTTGAATACGCAAAATAATCATAGACCAGCCAATAGCGATGGAGGCCATAAACCGCAAGGACCAGAAGTACGATGAAGTAAGGGAGCATCATCGCAAGATCGAAGGCGTTGGCGTGGTAGATGCCCGTGAAAGTCCGGTCGGTAATCTTGTGCCAATAATGGCTGATGGGGTTCTGCGCCGCAAGAGCAACCGAGAGTGAGAAGGCCATTTGCACGATGAGAGTGGTCCCGCTCTTCTGACAGAATTTCCGTGTACCGATGTTCGCGAACGACCAATTATACGGCATGTTCTGGATGGCGACGAACTCAGATCGGCATTAGACCGCCCGTCTCCAATCTGCAGGGAAAGGCGCCCGCGGCCATCACCCTCACCACGCTAAGGTACCAGAACGATTTTTCCTGCCGCACCGGGCTCGAGGATTTCTTTATGGGCGCGCGTGGCTTCGGCGAGCGGCAGTTCTTTTCCGACGACCGGTCGAAGCGTGCCGTTTTCAAGGCCGGCGAAGAGTCCGGCATGAATTTCAGCTTCTTCGGCGGGCGTAATAGCCCAAAGCGTGAAACCTCGAGCCGAAGCACGTCGCAGCATCAAGTCCCGCGGGTTAATGGTGATCTCACCTCGATTGCCGATGATAATCACGCGTCCGTTGGTGGCGAGCAGCTTCAGGTCGGCGGAAAGGTTCACGTTTGCGAGCATCTCGAGAATGATATTCACGCCGCGGCCGCCGGTGGCCTTCATGATTTCTTCCTGACAGCCCGCCTCGCTATGATCAAAAACTTGATGAGCGCCTTCCCGCTTGACCAGATCGACGCCTTTCTGGGTTCCCGCCGTGCCCAACACGGTGAGACCCATGGCGCGTGCCATTTGCACCGCCGCGCATCCGACTCCGCCACTCGCGCCGTGGACCAGGACCGTTTCTCCGGCTTGCGCTTCGGCGGAATGGTGGAGCGCGTGATACGCAGTTCCGTACGGAACCCATACGCCAGCGCCTTGGCTGAAACTGATTTTCTCGGGCAGCCGATGTATTTGCTCTTCAAGCGCGAGAGCGTATTCGGCGTAAGCGCCCGTCACCGTTTTTGCAGTGTAGACGCGGTCGCCCGGTTTCGCTTTTTTGACGCCATCGCCAATCGCTTCGACCACACCGGCGCCATCCGATCCTGGCGTGTAAGGGAGCGCTGGCTTGATGGCATAGGTGCCCGCGCGCATGTAGGTGTCGTAAGGATTTACGCCCGCGGCATGAATACGCACAACCACTTGTCCAGCCGCTGGTTTTGGCGTCGGGATTTCTTCGAGCTTTAGAACTTCAGGACCGCCGAATTCATGAACGACAATGGCTTTCATGATTTCTCTCCAGAGAAAAAATCAGCGAACGAAGAAAAAGCGGCGTCAAGCCAGCGCACTCCAAAAAAGGCCTCAACCTTCCGCAATCCAACAAAAACTAGAAATGGTCATCGGCAACGACCGCAGCTACTTCTTTGTCGATGACCCCGGCGGACTGTGCCCAGGCCGTCGTTTGCCAATTGTCTTTCCCTTTTTTCAACGGTATCCAAGGCGGCAACGTCTGGTTCAGGTATTTGCCCAGCGCATAAATGTAGGGCTCATACATTTTGCGAAACTCGGCGAGTTTGCGGTCGGCCTGTTCTCCATCATGAAGCTTCATCCCGTGCTGGGCGAGAATGTCGCGAATTTGATCCAAGTCTTTTGGAGGTAGCCGGTTGTGTGGCAGCGGCTTGGGAGCCGTGCCGAAGACTTGCGAAAGATCGACTACGGCGTGGCGCGCAATCGCAAAAGTAAGCTCTGCCTGTTTCTCGCAAGCGCCCTCGATGCCCACAATGACCAACGCACAAGTGTCCAGTATCGCCGTGAGCGAAGCGATCCATGATTGGTTGTCGTGTTGCGAGCGAAAATAAGCCAGTACCGGATACGAGAGGTGACTCTCCATCAAGTCCGCGCACCACAGTTCCCAATCCTTCAGCAGAAGGCGGAGTGCGTCCAAGCCTTGCGCGTAGCTGTGGCGACGAAGCAATTCCCCGGCGGTGGGCGGCGTGCCGGCGCGGGAATCGAGCAGAGAGATATTCACCTCGCGTTTGGAGAAAGATCCGTAAATGAAAGGTAAGTAGCCAATGACGGCGGCAAGAAACCCGAACCCGAACCCAGCTTCCGTAACGACCAGGATGCGAGCCAAGCCGGAGTGGGGAATGACGTCGCCGAGGCCGAGGGTGAAGAAAGTCGTGCCGCTGAGATAGATATCCGTCTGAAAGCCAGGCTGACCGCCGGTAATCACGACGGCGGACCCGGCCCCGTATTGCATTAGGCCGAAACCAAGCACGAGACCAACGGCCCATACTCCGACGAGAACGAGGAGCGAGAGCGGCCCATAGAAGCCCAGTAAGGCTTCGCGCGTCTTGGGCCTGGGGATGAGGCAGATCACGAATCTCCATACGTTCCATGTCGAGCGATAGAAAAGACGAGCGAGCCGGAACTTTCGCGTGACGCGACGCGGCAGGATGATGGCTTCGAAGGCATCCCAAAGCACGATCAGAAAGATCGCGACACCTACAACGAATGCTCCCGGAGCTGGAATCATGTTCGGCATTGTACCTGTTTGGGCCGTTTGATGAGAGCGTCTAGCAAGAACGTTCCGTCCAGAATGTCTGGCTCCTAGGCTTGCAGCTTGGCGGTGACGCTGATTTCAGCTTTGAAGAGTTTCGAAACCGGACAACCGGTTTCGGCGGCTTTCACGGCGGCGTCGAATTTGGCTTTGTCCGCGCCAGGAATTTGGGCGACGAGGTCCAGATGGCTTTTGGTAATCGCGAAGCCGTCCGGCAGTTTTTCGAGCGAAATCGTGGCCGTCGTTTCGAGCCTGCTTGCGGTCATGCCAGCGTTGCCCAGTTGCGCGGAAAGAGCCATTGTAAAACAGCCGGCGTGTGCCGCGGCAAGGAGCTCTTCTGGATTGGTGCCGACGCCATTCTCAAAACGCGTGCTGAAGGAGTATTGCGTTTGTTTCAGAACTCCACTGTCGGTCGAAATCGAGCCTTTGCCATCTTTCAAACCGCCCTGCCAAACTGCTGATGCCTTACGCTGCATGATTTCTCTCCTTATGGCTGTTTCGTTCTGTTCGAATCCAGAGAATTCGATTCCCGGGCTTCCTGGAAGGGTATATTCAGAAAATGGTCTTGTCGAGAAAGCTTTGTGTGTGCGCATGAATGCCATCCGGCAAGAAATCGCGCACCGGCCTTGGCCCGTCCCGACCGGACCGTGGGTGATGGCCCAGAGCTGGCACGACCTGCTTTTTGCGCACTGGCCGGTCGACGCCGCCTTGCTGCGCTGCTTCGTTCCTCCACAGATGCAAATCGACACCTTCCTAGGACAGGCTTGGCTCGCGGTGGTTCCGTTTCGTATGACTGCTGTGCGGCTCCGTGGGACGCCCGTCTTACCCTGGTTCTCGACATTTCCCGAGCTGAATGTTCGCACTTATGTGTCCCTCGGCGGCAAGCCTGGCGTGTGGTTCTTTAGCCTGGACGCTGGTAATCCGTTGGCCGTCGCCATGGCGCGCGCTTGGTTTCACTTGCCCTATTTTCGTGCGCGAATGCACCACAAAGAGCTGGACGGCTGGATTTTTTACCACAGCGAGCGGACCCACCGTGGAGCGTCGGTCGGATTGCTGAAAGTCCTTTATCGCCCTGTTGGCGAAATCTTTGCCCCGCATCGCGGAACGCTCGAGCATTTTTTGACCGAGCGGTATTGCTTGTACACGACCGATGGGCGCGGCCGAATCATTGGCGGCGAGATCCATCATTCTCCGTGGCAGCTCCAAATGGCGGAAGCCGAGTTCACCGGAAATACCATGGCCGAAGCGTCGGGAATCGTCCTGCCAGAGCGAAAGCCGCTGCTCCATTTTGCCCGGAGGCAGGACGTAGTCTTTTGGCGGCCAGAGAAGATTGCCGGCATCGCCGAAGAGCATTCTCACCATTGGTGAAACACGAAAAAAGCACCGACCACGATGAACCCGAAGCCCGCGGCATAGTTCCACTTGAATTTCTCGCCTAGATAAAGAACCGAGAAGACAGCAAAGACGGAAAGCGTAATGACTTCCTGAATGGTCTTAAGCTGCGCACCGTTGAATTCATAAGAGCCGATGCGGTTCGCGGGCACCTGGAAACAGTATTCAAAAAAGGCGATCCCCCAGCTGACCATGATCACCTTCCACAGCGCTTCGCCGCGAAATTTCAAGTGGCCATACCAAGCGAAAGTCATGAAAATATTGGAGATGGTGAGCAATAGAATTGTTCGCATGCAAAGAGAAACTCCTCTTAAGGCGTCGTCAACCGGCCCTTTATGTTCCGGCCCCGGCAAAAGATCCCGGCGCAGGCAGCACGGTGGCCAGTTACTTGACTGGATTGGGGATGCGGCCGCACTACACGTTCAGAGTAAGGGAAACCAGGTCCGGCCGCGTTGGAAAAGGAAGCGGCGGCATCTTTGAGCGGTCGACCGGATGGTAAAGCGTGTCGCGCTCGACGGGAACGCGGCCGGCGGCGCGGATCAGCCTTTCAAGTTCGTTGCGCGGCGTAAACTCGGAAGTTTTCGCTCCGGCGTCGTGGTAAATCTTTTCTTCGACCACCGTGCCGTCGAGGTCGTTCGCGCCGAAGCGCAGCGCGATCTGTGCGATGCTCGGCGAAAGCATGATCCAATACGCTTTGATATGTTCAAAGTTGTCGAGCAGGAGCCTGGACACGGCGATGTTGCGCAAGTCGGCGTAACCCGTCGGCTTCGGAATGTGCGAGAGCGCGGTGTTGTCCGGATGAAAGGCCAGCGGTATAAATGCCACGAAACCATGTGTCTCGTCTTGCAGTTCGCGCAATTTCACAAGGTGATCGACGCGCTCTTCTTCTGTTTCCACGTGCCCGTAGAGCATCGTGGCATTCGAACGCAGCCCGATTTCATGCGCTTGCCGCGCAATATTGAGCCACATCTGCCCGCTCACTTTATGGTCGCAGATGATCCGGCGCACCCGCGGATGAAAAATCTCCGCGCCGCCTCCGGGCAGGGAATCGACGCCCGCCGCCTTCAATTTGATCAGCGTTTCTTTGGTTGTCAGCTTGGCAATACGCGCGAAATAGCCCACCTCGACCATCGTGAACGCTTTCAAATGCACGCCGGGGCAGCGCTGCTTCAATCCGCGAATCATCTCGAGGAAATATTCGAACGGCAAATCCGGGTGTAGGCCACCCACGATGTGGAATTCCAGAGCGCCTTCACGCGCGCCCTGCTCGGCGCGGGCGTAGATTTCTTGCAGCGAAAAGTTGTAAGCCCCTGGCGCGTTGGGATCGCGTCCAAATGCGCACAGCTTGCAATGCGCCACGCAAATGTTGGTCGGATTGATGTGCCGGTTGACGTTGAAATACGTTACATTGCCGTGCTTTTCCTCGCGCACGTGATTCGCCAGCCAGCCAACCGCCAACAAGTCCGGCGAACGGTACAGCGTGATGCCCTCCTCCACGCTCAGGCGCTCGCCTGCAAGTACCTTCTCTGCAATCGGCTTCAATCGCTGGTCCGTGATCGTCAGTTCGCTCATTTTGCATCCGTCGAGAATTTCAAACGCGCCAAACCGCGGCCGCAGCGCCCCAGAACACCAGGAACAATATACTAATATAGCCGTTCACGGTAAAAAACGCAGCGTCCAGCTTGCTCAAGTCATCTGCTTTGACAAGAGAATGTTCGTAGGCCAGCAGGGAAGCAACAACGGCGATGCCTGCCCACGCCGGCCATGGCAATCCGAAACTTAGCGCCAGCCATCCCAAAAGTGCGATCACACCGAGGTGCATCGATCGAGCGATCAGTAGCGCTTTGGCCATCCCGAATTTCTTCGGCACGGAAAAAAGCCCCGCAAGCTGATCGTACTCAATATCCTGGCAAGCGTAGAGCACATCAAAGCCGCCTACCCACAACGTGACTGCGGCGCAAAGGATGAGCATGCGCCAGTCGAGGCCGCCCGTGACGGCGATCCACGCGGCAGCCGGCGAAATGCCCAGCGCAAATCCGAGAAAGAGATGCGACCAGTTGGTGAAGCGCTTCGTGAACGAATAGAAAAACAGAATGGCCATGGCCAGCGGCGCCAGCTGCAAAGCGAGCGCATTCAATTGCCAGGCGGCGATGAAAAATACGGCGACAGCAACAAATGTGAAAAACCAAACAAACGGCAAGGTGAGCGCGCCCGTGGGTAGCGCGCGCTGTTTCGTTCGCGGATTCTCGCGATCGTAACGAAGATCCGCGATGCGGTTCATGGTCATCGCCGCGGAACGCGCCGCGACCATGGCCACCACAATCCAGAAAATTTGGCGCAGCGAAGGCCACCCTCTTGGTGGTTGATGCGTCGCGCGGGCCGCCAGCAGCGCTCCCGTCAGCGCAAACGGCAACGCAAACACGGAATGCTCGAACTTGATCATTTCGAGAACGATTTTGACGCGGTTGGCCATTGTTGATTTGCGATGTGCCTTACGCCTCTGCTTTTTTCACTGCCGGCGTGCCTGTCCAGCGGTACATCTTATCTTGCGCTAGTCCCATCTGCGCCAGCACGCGGCACACATATTGCGTAACAAGGTCATCGATCGTTTTCGGGTGATGGTAGAACGCCGGCACCGCAGGCATAATCACGGCTCCCGCCTGCTGCGCTCGAAGCATATTCTCCAGGTGCACCCGGTTGAACGGTGTATCGCGCACGCCAAGAACCAGCTTCCGCCCTTCCTTCAGCATCACGTCCGCCGCGCGCGAGACCAGGTCGTCGCTAATGCCATTCGCAACGGCCGCCAAAGTCCCCATCGAGCAGGGAATCACCACCATGGCCTCCACCGCGTAGCTCCCCGAAGCGATCGAAGCGCCAACGTCTTTATTCGGCAGCACTTCAATTTTGGGGACGGCATGGCCCAGAATGCGGCTGGGCAGTTGCTTCAAATCCCCGGAAGTCACGCCCATCTCTTCCGCAAAAATCCTCTGGCCGGCTTCCGTAATTACCAGATGAACGTGCGCGACACGCGGATCTTCTTCGAGCAAGGCCAGCATCTTTTGCGCCAGGAGCGCTCCACTAGCGCCAGTCACACCTACGATGACAATCTGTTTTTGTGTGTCAGCCATATTTCTCCGCGAGTAGAATCAGTCTCGCAGTGGCGTTCCGGCAAGTCAAGCTGAGGCGCGCGTCCCGGGCGATGATAGAATTCGCTGCGGCTGGAGTCTATGAACCAATCTGAGTTGCTGAAAATTCTGGAATCCGTGAAATCTGGCGACCTCGCGCCTGACAAAGCTGTCGAGCGCCTGAAGCATTTGCCCTTCGAAGATATCGATTTCGCCAAAGTCGACCATCACCGCGCGCTGCGCCAGGGTTTTGCCGAAGTAGTTCTCGGGAGAGGCAAAACGCCGCTGCAAGTCGCCGAAATTGTGCGCGCCATGCTCAGCAAGAAAGATTCTCGGCACAATATCCTGATAACCCGCGCCGACCCACAGATCTTTGCAGCCGTGAAACGCGCCGCAGGAAAAGACGCTCGCAATGCCAAGTTCCATGAGTTGTCCAGAACCATCAGTATCGAGCGACTCCAGGAAATAACCGGAAAAGGAACCATCCTCGTCGTTTCTGCCGGCACGAGCGACATTCCGGTAGCGGAAGAAGCGCTGCTCACCGCTCGCATGATGGGCAACCGCGCCGAACATTTGTACGACGTCGGCGTCGCTGGCATTCACCGGCTGCTCGAACACCGCGAAAAACTAACCCAAGCTCGCGTGATTATTTGCGTTGCCGGAATGGAAGGCGCTCTTCCCAGCGTGGTTGGCGGCCTCGTCTCCCTGCCGGTCATCGCGGTTCCCACCAGCGTCGGATACGGTGCCAGCTTCGGCGGCGTCGCCGCGCTGCTCGGCATGCTCAATTCCTGTGCCTCCAACGTCACTGTCGTCAATATCGACAACGGTTTCGGCGCCGCCTGCGTCGCCTCTTGCATCAATCGCTTGTGAACACTGGTTTATCGCGAGAATCCCAGGCTCTTCATGGAGAGGGACTTTCCCTGTACGGCCTCGGGCCAGTTGCAGCGCGATTCGGCGTAACGATGGGGATTCGCTTGGCTTGAATTCCTACCAGCCGATCAAAGGGTCGCCTGCCGCGCCGTCTTTTAAGAATGCCATTTTCATGTCGGCCATCTTCATACGGCGCGTAGAAATTTAGACTTTTAGAAGAACTTTCATCACCGCCGGTAGCTGCGCGTAAGCGATAGCTTTTTGCGCGTCGCCAAGTGAAAACGTGCGGGTGATCAGAGGACGCGGAGCAACCTTACCTGAGCGCAACAGGGTGATCGCTCCTAGAAAGGGCCCGCAACGGGAGCCAATCACCGTGATTTCCTTCACGACCAAGGTCCGGGTTTCCATCGGCGCCGTGCCGTGAAACGTGGATTTTAGAACTAGTGTGCCTCGCGGCTCCGTCATCTGTTGCGCGAGCGCCAGACCCGTGGGAGCACCAGTGGCTTCGACCACCAGGCGAAATTTCTCCGCAACAAGTTTCAAATCGCTGCCATCCCCACGAACTTTCTTGGTAGCAATCCCAGCGCCACGCGCAACGGCTAGCTTTTTATCGTGCTTGCCATACATCACCACGCGCGAAATTGCCGTGCGCAACACCAGTGCTATCAACTGCGCCAGTTTCCCGTCCCCCAGCACCGCAGCTTCCCGAAATTTCCTTACATCAACTTGCTCAAGTACCTCGCCAGCTGCGGCTAGGGGTTCCACGAACACAGCCTGCTCATCACTGACGCCATCCGGTAAGGCGTGAAGATTTTCCAGCGGCAGCGTCAAATACTCCGCGTAAGCCCCCGGATGGCCGATGATGCCGAGCACCGTCCGCCGCGCGCAGTGTGTCTTCAGCCCGCGCCGGCAAAAGTCGCAGATGGGCCGCCGCCCCAGCGCCTTGCACGATATATTGATTTCCCCGCAAACGCGGCGCCCCAGCCATTTTCTCTTTTCCCCAGCCGATACGCCGCGCAATTCTTCAACCGTGCCGACAAACTCATGCCCGGGAACGCCCCGAAAATTGTAATAACCGTGCAGCAGCTCTACGTCGGTATGGCAAATGCCCGCGAGCTGCACGCCCACCAGTGCCCACCCACGCCGCGGTTTAGGCACGGGGCGCTCCACTCGTTGCAATTGTCCGTGATCTATTTCGAAGGCCAGCACGAAGTTCAGTTTTCCAGCTTCTTCCTGGTTCGCCGCCGTCCGGGAGCAAGTTTTTCAAGCATTTCAGATTTCGTTTCGAGACGCGTAAGTCTCATGTCTAGCTCCGGGCACTTTATCGCCAGCGCACCAGTCTGTTTGGCCAGCCGATCCTTACTCTTCGAAGAGCACCATCTTTCGGATGGCGCCGCGGCCATTTTCTGCTCCTATCGTATCAAGGCGAAAAAGCCGGCTAAAGCCATGAGACGATTAGACAATCCCGCGGACAGTTCTTTATTCATACCGCAGCGCCACAATCGGGTCTACCCGCATCGCGCGCCGCGCGGGAATGTAGGAAGCCGCCAAAGCCACTGCGATCAACAAAGCCGCCACTCCCAGAAAGGTAAGCGGATCATACCTGCCCACACCGAATAGCAGGGTGGTCAAGAAACGCGCTGCCAGGAAAGCCCCCACAAGCCCGATCCCGACTCCCATGAGCGTCAATCGCAGTGTCTGTCCGAGAATCATGTGACGCACCGAAGCCATTTGCGCCCCCAGCGCCATGCGCACTCCGATTTCCTGCGTTCGCCGGCTCACCGTGTAGCTCATCACTCCATAAATCCCGATGGCCGCAAGCAGCAGCGCCAATCCCGCGAAGATGGCCACCAGCACCGACGAAAACCGCCGCGGTGAAACGGAATCCGAAACCAGGCGATCCAGAGTCATCACATGAGTGACCGGCAAATTCGCGTCAAACTTGTGCACCACCTCGGCGACCGCCGCCGCGATGCTTAGCGGATCGGAAGCGGTGCGCACCAGGAAATACGGCGTCCAACCTCCCACGAAGTAAACGTCGTAGGTAGGCTCGTGGTCGAGCCCATACTGGTGCACATTCCCGGCGATGCCGATAATCGTGGTCCAGCAGGGCTTGGGATCCAGCGAACAAAGATTGACGCGTTTCCCGACAGCATCGCCTTGCGGCCAGAAACGCCGCGCCATGGTTTCATTGATGATCGTTGTGTTCTGTTGCTTGAAATCGTCTTCGGTAAAGAGCCGCCCGGCACGCAGCGGAATTCCCACCGCGGAAAAATAGCTGGAGCTCACGGTGCGAAACTCCGCAATGGGCCGCGCCCCGCTGGCCGGAATGGGCTGCCCCTCAATGACGAATCGCGTGGCCTGACGCAGCTCCGTTCCCAGCGGCAGATCGTCAATCCCGCCAACTTCTTTAACGCCCGGCAAGGTCCGGAGCTGCGCGGCGATTCCCTCGAACTGGAGTGCTTGCCTTTGCGCGTAAGCTTTCTGCTCTTCCTCCGAAAGCTTGTTTAACTGGACAAAAGAAATCCCCGGCTGCTGGATTTCCATTGCCAATACGTGATCGGGCCTAAAACCAGGGTCGACATCCAACAAATGTTGGAAACTCCGAAGCAGCAATCCCGCTCCGATGAGCGGCACAAGCGCCATCGCGATTTCCGAAATCACCAGCAGGTTGTGAGTGCGGTGATGCCCGGAAGCGCTCGCTCCCTTGTTCCCTTGTTTCAGCACGCCCGCCAGATTATTTTTGAACATCCGCAAGGCCGGCAATAATCCGCACGCCAGTCCGGTGATCAGGCAAATCGCCACCGTAAATCCCAGCACCCAGCCGTTCAACCCCGCTTCGCGCAGCACTGCAAGTTCCGCGGGAACAAACGCCAGCAGCGCTTTCAATCCAGCAACTGCGAAGAGCAAGCCCAGCGCGCCTCCAAACAAGGAAAGCAATGTGCTCTCCGTAAGCAACTGGCGGATTAATCGCCAGGGGCTCGCACCCAACGCCGTTCGCACCGCCACTTCTCTTTCCCGTGCCGCATTTCGCACCAGCAGCAGATTCACAATATTCGCGCAAGCAATCAGCAGCACCAGCCCGACGGCTCCAAACAACACCAGCAATGTGGTTCGCAATTGCGCCGCCGATGGATCTTGAATTGGCTCCACCACGACTCCAAAGTTCTTGTGCGCGTCCGGGAAAGCGATCGCCTCCTGCTGGTTGAGCCTGCCAACCTCATCCCGGGCTTGCGCCAGGCTCACGCCGGGCTTCAGCCGCGCGATGGCAACGAATGCATGATGGACGTGCTCCGTCAAATCATCATTGAATTGCCCAAGCGAAATCCACAAATCGGCGGAGCGCGAGAGCTGCATTCCGGCGGGCAGAACGCCTACGACCGTGTAGCGCTGATTGTCGAGGGAAATGCTGCGGCCAACGACCTGGCGATCCCCGCCAAAGCGGCTTTGCCACAATCGGTGGCCCAGGATCACCGCCGGCGCGCTCCCCGCTCGGTCTTCTTCCAGCAAGAACAATCGTCCTGCGGCCGGGCGAATCCCCAGCATCGGGAAAAGCCCGGAGTCGGCGTAGGCTGCCTGAATGCGTTGCGGCTCCCCTTCGCCGGTCAGGTTAAACCCTTGCAGGATTTTCGCGTAGGCACCCATCTCTGAGAAACTCGCGTTTTGCCTTCGCCAGTCGGCGTAATCCCCCGGAGACAAGCCGGCCTTGGGAATCTGCGGCAGATAGGTATTAGCGATTTCCACCAGGCGTTCAGGGTGTGGATACGGCAGCGGACGCAGCAGCAAATTCTCCACCACGCTGAAAATGGCTGTGTTCGCGCCGATGCCCAGGGCCAGCGTCAGTACCGCCACCGCCGTGAACCCAGAATTCTTTGCCAGCGTGCGGATGCCGTAGCGGATGTCCTGCAACAGGTTTTCCATGAGGCCCTTCCTCAGAGCAAAAAGCCGGGCGGTCCGATGCGAACCCGGCCTACACCCGTCCCATTGACCTATTCGACGTACCACTCGCCCGGAAGGATATCCGGGAAATTTACTCCCATTAATGGAGCGCCGCGGCGAGAGTCTTAATCAACAGGGGTTCCTGTTCGGGGAAGACCGTCCGCAAGTCGAGGATGAGGCGCTCCTCTTCCACGCGGGCGATGACGGACACGCCCCCAGGAGCATGGCGCAGGCGCTGCTCGAGTTTCGTCGCCGAATAGCGCGCGCTCGCGATTCGAATGACTTTCGTGGGCAGAGACTGCGACGGTGTCGATCCGCCACCCACGAGTGAAGCGCCATCGACGATATGGATCTCCACCTCATCGAGCGGCAATTCGGGACGCAGCTCCCGGAGGAAATTTTCCGCCCGCCGCTTCACTTCCGGCGGCGTCATGCGAATCATGCGCAGCGCGGGGATTTCGTCCCACGCCCCGCGAAGGTAGGCCCCCAGCGTGGCTTCCAGCGCGGCGATAGTGAGTTTGTCCACCCGCAGCGCTCGAAACAGCGGGCAGCGCCGCACTCGCGCGATGATCTCTTTTTTCCCCGCGATGATGCCTGCTTGCGGTCCCCCAATAAGCTTGTCCCCGCTGAACATCACCGCCGAAACGCCTGCATCAACGCTTTGCTTTACCGTAGGTTCGCTGACGCCATGCTCGGAAAGATCAACCAGACAGCCCGAGCCTAGGTCTTCGACGAGCGGCAGGCCGGTGCGCTGGCCGAGGGCCACCAGTTCGTCGAGCGAAGGCTTATCGGTAAAGCCGCTGACCTTGAAATTCGAGGGATGCACGCGCAGCAGCGCCCGCGTCTTTTCGTTGAGGGCCTTTTCGTAATCCGCCAGGTGCGTGCGATTGGTAGTCCCCACCTCGCGGAGGATCGCCCCGCTCTGCTCCATAATCTCCGGGATTCGAAAGCCGTCGCCGATTTCGATCAGCTCCCCGCGCGACACGATCACTTCCCCGCCGCGTGCCAGCGCCGCCAGCGTCACAAGTACCGCTGCCGCACAATTGTTCACCACAATGGCCGCTTCCGTTCCCGTCAACCGCGTCAACAGTTCCGCCGTGTGCACATCGCGTTTTCCGCGCGCGCCCGCTTCCAGGTCGTATTCCAGATTCGAGTACTGTGTCGCCGTCCGCCTGAACTCGTCCACCGCGTTCTCCGGCAGCGGCGCGCGCCCCAGATTGGTGTGCAGAATCACTCCCGTGGCGTTGATCACTGGCTGCAGTGAACGCGAAAGAATCTTTTCCACCTGGGCAGATATCAGTTCCTCCACCGAGACGCCGTCAAGACTGATGGCCGCCCAATTCGCATCCTCAGCCACGCGCCCGCGCAAGTCCGCAAGCACCGCGCGCGCAACTTCGACTACCAGGTTGCGGTCCGCGCGTTTTGAAAGCGCTGCTAGTCGCGGCTGGGCCAGCAACTCATCCACCGACGGGATCTGCCGGAGCAGTTCCGCTTGTTCCGCCGAAATCGTTCGCTTATTTCGCTCTGGCATTCGAACATTTCAGCACACTCGGCACCTGCGGGCAATGCTGCTGGTGGCCCCACAAAGGGAGCGAGACGCCTGCCCGGTATCCTGTTTCTCGGAGAACACCGTGTCGGGTGCCCCATTCGAACCCCAGCCCGTTCCTGCGGTTGACGGTTTTGCTCGTTGCACCTAGCATGGAGGCTCGAGGAATTCCTCCAGGCATGGCCACCATTGACGAAGAACTGGGTACGCTGGAACGGGACATCCGTCAGCTCAAGATTGAATACGACCAGTATTTCGGTGGCGGCCGGAAGCGTCCGCCCACGGAAATTGAGTGGCGCATCGATCAGCTGGTCAAGCGTTATTCCGAACGCGGCGGTGAATTGAAATTCGCGCAGCGCTTCCGCTTTAACAATCTTTCCCAGACGTACGCCAAGTACAAGGACATTTTCCGGAAAAAAGTTGCGCAGAAGGAAGAAGGCAAAGTCCAGCGGCATTTTGGCGCGGCAGCTAAGGAGATTGAAGCCGCTCGCGTGAAAAAAGAGGCTGAACACGCGGCTGAAGTTGCGGCGGTAGACTCCAAATCATTTCGCATGACCTGCTCCGAGCCGGAACGCGAAACAGAGAAAGTCGACCAGCTGTTTCAGGCTTTCTTGCAAGCCAAGCAGAGTGCCGGCGAAGAGACGGGAAAACTTTCGCGCTCCAGCTTCAATGAATTTGTGCTGAAGAAAACCAAAGAACTGCAAAAGCAGAAGAACTGCCGCGACGTCGAATACGTCGTGGAAGTGGTCGAAGGCCAGGTCAAGCTGAAGGCCCTCGTGAAATCGTAAACCTCCTTCGGCGTTTCCCACAAGGTCGTACTTCCCCTATTTGCGCCGGCCCCTTACACTGATGTGCTTTTCTCATTCGGGAGGATCCATGGCCGTCGAGCGTGCGCTTATCAGTGTGTTTGACAAGACCGGTATCGTGGAATTTGCCAAGCGGTTGGCGGCGCTGAAAATCGAGATCCTCTCGACCGGCGGGACTGCCAAGCTCCTTCGCGAATCGGGAATCGCGGTGCGCGACGTTTCCGATTTCACCGGCTGGCCCGAAATGCTCGGCGGACGCGTGAAGACTTTGCATCCAAAAGTGCATGGCGGGCTGCTCTTCCGCCGGGGCCACGCGGAAGACGAGAAGCAGGCCGCCGAGCATGGCATTGCGCCAATCGATCTGGTGGTCGTCAATCTCTATCCCTTTGAAGCCACGGCCGCCAAAGCCGGACTCACCCCCGAAGAGCTGATCGAAAACATCGATATCGGCGGCCCCACGATGCTGCGCTCGGCTGCAAAAAACTTCGAAAGCGTAACCGTAGTGACGGATTCTGCGGACTTCGCGCGCGTTGCAGGCGAAATCGAGAGCACCGGCGAAACCGCGCTTGCGACGCGGCTGGATTTGGCGCGAAAAGTTTTCGCCACCACTTCGCGCTACGACGGAATGATCACCACGGAACTGGAACGGCTGTCGGCCGCCTCCGGGCATATCGCTTTGGAAGCGAAACCAATGCTGCCCCAGCGCGTCCATCTCGCTCTTCGTCGGCAGCAGGAATTGCGCTACGGAGAAAATCCCCATCAAGCCGCGGCGCTATATGTTCCTGCTGGCCGCCCGCCGGAAGGCTTGGCAGCGGCGAAGCAACTCCAAGGCAAGGAACTTTCCTACAATAATTTTGTGGATCTCGAAGCGGCGCGCAGTCTGGCCGCCGAATTCAAGAATCCCGCCGCGGTAATCATCAAGCACAACAATCCGTGTGGGACTGCCGAGCAAACGACTTTGTTGGACGCGTATTTGAAAGCGTTGGCTAGCGACCCCATCTCCGCTTTCGGGGGCGTGCTGGCCTTCAACCGGGTAGTGGACGCAGCGACGGCGGAAGAGGTCGCGAAACTGTTCGTGGAATGCATCGCGGCGCCAGGCTTTGCGGATCGCGCAAGAGAGATCTTCGCCGCCAAGAAAAATCTGCGCCTCTTGGAGCTGCCTGCGGGCGGTCGCGATCCAGAACGCGAGCTGCAGCTCAAGCGCATTCTCGGCGGCATGCTGGTGCAGCAACCCGACCTCGGCGAAATCCAAGGCCACGAACTCTCGACGGTGACGAAGCGCGTAGCCACCGCCGAGGAAATGCCCACGATGCGCTTCGCCTGGAAAGTGGCAAAACACGTCAAGTCCAATGCCATCGTGTTTGCGAAAGACGGCGCCACCCTTGGCGTCGGCGCCGGCCAAATGAGCCGCGTAGACTCAGTAAAACTCGCGGTGATGAAAGCGCAATCTTCGCTGGCCGGCAGTGTAGTGGCTTCCGACGCTTTCTTCCCCTTCCCCGATGGGGTCGAGGAAGCCGCCAAGGCGGGAGCCACTGCCATCATCCAGCCAGGAGGTTCGGTCCGCGATCCCGATGTGGTCGCGGCAGCCGACCGCCTTGGCTTGGCCATGGTCTTCACCGGTATGCGTCATTTTCTGCACTAAGAGATGGCGGCGGTCGGCGGATGGGGCTCGCTTGCCCGCTGCTGCTCCGTCTCCGGAGTAGTCACCGTGCCGTCACAATCGGCAGTCAGAAACCGCGCATCGTTTGCACGCGGGACAAGATCTGCAATCGTATTTTCTCCCAAGTTCCTTTCAGGCGCTGCAAGCGCAGCAGTTTAAGAGTCCCCGCGACGTCCGCGAGCGTCACTCCGGCTCCCACACGGCTTGTAGCGGCTGCTCCCGCAGCGTTGGCGGCAAGCGCTGCTTCGAGCGTGGTCCACCCACGCATGCGAGCCTGCAGAAATGCCGCGGTGAACGCGTCGCCAGCGCCGGTTGAATCCACCGCGCGAACAGCGAACGAAGGAATTTCGCGGAGAATTCCTCCGTCCGAGATGAGGCATCCACGTTTTCCTAATTTCATCGCGATTTCTTTTGCGCCCGCCCGCTGGAATTGTAGAAAAGACTTGCGAGCGTTGCTCTCACCTGTGAGCATGGCCGCCTCGTCGCTGCTTACAAACAGAAGATCCACTTGGGGGATTAGACGAAGTATTTTTTTTGGGATTCTTTTGGACGGCTCCATCCCCACGTCGAAAGAAACCCATTTGCCGCCTGAATGAAACTCGCGCAGGATCTGCCTCGCCAATTTTTCAGGCCCCGGATTCAGAAAGCTGTAACCCACAAGATGCGCGGCCGTGGAGGAAATAAGGGAACGGGCAGGAACTTGCCGAGGGTCCATGAATTGATTGGCTCCGCGGCTGCCGAAAAACGTTCGTTGGCCGTCGGGAGTAACGTTAATGTAAAGAAGACCTGTGAGGGAGCGGGAACTGCGCTGCACGCTGCCAACGTCAAGGCTTGTTTTTCTCAGCGTATCGAGCAGCACGTCGCCAAAACGGTCCGGCCCTAGGCAGCCCAGCAAACGAACCTTGATCCCCCACGACGCCATGGCCAGGGCGCAGTTGGCGCCAACGCCGCCGCAATGCAGTTCTAGTCTTCGGCAAAGGCCTTCGCCGCCCGGTACCGGCCAAGCGTCCACGCGCCCAATCACGTCCACATTGAGATCGCCAAAAACGAGAAGGCTTGCGGGGGAATCTTTTTTGCGGCCCACGGCAGCGGCATCTTATCATTCCCCAAGGAGGCCGCGGCAAGGTGGCCTGAGCACCGCGAGCACCGCGGGGGCTTCTTCATCGGATTCGCGTAGCGCGTTTTCTTGTGATAAGACGGCACGTGCATGTTTGGAGGAACTGCTTGGAGAGATTTCTCGCCGTTCGTGAAGACGTAGCCGCTGCGCTTGCCGCAAGACAGCCGGTCGTGGCCCTGGAGTCCACGGTGATTGCGCACGGACTGCCGCGCCCGCTGAATCTGCAAACAGCTTGCGCTATGGAATCAGCCGTGCGAGAGGTGGGAGCGATACCGGCCACGGTCGGTGTCTTGCACGGAAAACTTGTGATTGGGCTCTCCCCGGAACAGATGGCGTTTCTTTCCGAGGCGGAAAGCGTGGTGAAAGTAAGCCGCGCGGATATGGCCGTCGTCCTCGCTTCTGGCATGCCCGGCGCAACGACGGTTGCAGCCACGATGATTGCCGCGAACCTGGCGGGCATCGGCATCCTCGTTACGGGTGGAATTGGCGGGGTGCATCGCGGGGGCGAAAATTCCATGGATATTTCTGCGGACCTGACGGAACTCGCGCGGACTCCCGTGGCCGTGGTTTGCGCGGGCGCAAAGGCCATCCTCGATCTGCCGCGGACGTTGGAAGTGCTGGAAACTTTCGGAGTGCCGGTAGTGGGTTACGCCACCAAAGAGTTCCCAGCGTTCTATTCTAGGGAGAGCGGCTTGCAGCTTGTACATCGCGTGGACACTCCAGAGGAAGCTGCAAAGGTCATGAAGGTTCAGTGCCGATCGGGAAAACGCGGCGCGAACGAAGGAACAAGAACGGGCATCCTGTTTGCCAATCCCCCGCCCCGGGAAAGCGCCCTTCCGCGCGGCGAAGTCGATGCCTTCATCGCCGTGGCGTTGCAAGCTGCCGAGACGGCCGGAGTGCGCGGAAAGGACGTCACCCCGTTCTTGCTGCAAGAAGTGGCAAGATTGAGCGGCGGAAACACTTTGAAAGCCAACATCGCGCTTTTGCTTGCCAACGCCACTTTGGCGGGCCAAATTGCCGTTTCCTATCAGGCTCATGCTTAGAAAGACAGGCCTTCACCACAGGCCCTCCTTTTATCCCACCTTTTGATGGCCATCCTGCATCCTAGGGAGGGGGGCACCCAAGCTCTAGAAACGTTTTGGCATTTGGGTTTTGACCACGTTTCGGCCGCATGGGATAATTTACGTTTCTGGGGCTGCGATGAACCTTAGACAGATTAGTCTCGCCGTTGTCCTGACAACCGTTTCCGGGGCAGCTGCCTTGGCGCAAGCGCCACAAGAGCAGCTGGTCGACCCGAAAAGCGCTCCCGCCGCGAAAGAATCTCCGCGCGCCGAGGCCTATTACGACTTCACGATGGGCCACATCTACGAGCTGCAGTACGAAGCCACCAGCAGCACCGAATACGCCACCAAAGCCATCGAGTCGTACAAGAAAGCCTACGCCCTGGACCCGAAATCGCAGGTCATCGGCGAGCGGCTGGCGGAAATGTACTGGAAGGCTCAGCGCATTCACGATGCGGTAACCGAGGCTCAGGAAATCATCAAGCGCGACCCGGACAACGTGCAATCGCGGCGTCTGCTGGGGCGCATCTATTTGCGCAGCCTGGGCGATGTCAGCGCGGGTAATGCCCAGTCCGAGACCGTGGCCAAGGCCATTGAGCAGTACCGCGAGATCAACCGCCTTGATCCTTCCGATACCGAATCGGCCCTGTGGCTGGCGCGGCTCTACCGGCTGAAGAACGAGCACGACCACGCCGAAGATGTTTTAAAAGGCATTCTGAAGACCGATCCGGAAAACGAACCGGCCATCGAACAACTCACGCAGCTGCTCATGGACGGGGGCAAGTTCGCCGAAGCCGTCACTCTTCTGGAAGGGATCACCTCACATTCATCCTCCCCGGTGCTCCTGGATCTTCTCGGCGATGCGCAGACGCAGGCTCATGAGCTGCCGAAGGCCGAGCAGGCTTACCGCCAGGCCAGCGAACTCGATCCTTCCGAGCCGAGCCACCAGCGCGGGCTGGGGCAAACCCTGCTGGCGGAAGAAAAGTATCCCGAAGCGCTGCAGGTCTACGAGAAGCTTTCTGACCTGATGCCTGATGATTCGGACGTGTATTTGCGTATCGCGCAGATTTATCGCGAGCTCCACCAACTCGATAAAGCCGAACAGAATCTCGTGAAGGCCCGCCAGTACGCGCCCGGCAGCTTGGAAGTGATGTACAACGAAGCGATGCTGTACCAGGCGCAAGGACGCTACGAGGACGCCATCCGCGTTTTGTCGAACGCCGTGACGGACATCAAGGGGCAATCTCCGGCGGTGCCATCGCGCCGGCGCTCTTTGTCCATTCTGTACGAGCAGCTCGGCCAGCTTTATCGTGATACTCAGAATTATCAGGCTGCCGTTTTTACTTTTGAAGAACTAGGGCATCTCGGCGAAGAAGAGGATCGCCGCGCGCGCATGATGATCATGGATACCTACCGCGCCGCCAAAGACTTGCCGAAAGCGCTGCAGACCGGCAAGGAAGCGCTGGCGAAATACCCCGCCGATCCCGCCATTCGTACCAGCCATGCGCTGCTCCTTGGAGAAAACGCACAGACCGACGAAGCGGTCAAGATTCTGAGAGCGCAGCTGCACGGCGATACGGGAGATCGCGAAACCTATCTGAATATCGCCCAAGTGTACGAGCGTGGGCGGCGCTACAAGGAAGCGGAACAAGCGGCTCATGCCGCCGAAGTGCTCCCCGGCCGGCCGCGCGAAAACGAAATGGTTTGGTTCCTCCTTGGCGCGATTTACGAGCGCCAAAAGTTTTTCGATAAGGCCGAAGAGCAGTTCAAGAAAGTGCTGGCCGTGAATCCCAAAAACGCCCCGGTCTTGAACTATTACGGCTATATGCTGGGCGACCTCGGCATCCGGCTCGATGAAGCTGAAGCGCTGGTCCAACAAGCGCTCAAAGAAGATCCCTACAACGGCGCCTACCTGGACAGTCTCGGCTGGATTTATTTCAAAGAGAACAAACTGAGCGCTTCGGAAACGACTCTGCGCAAGGCGGTCGAACGCGAAAAGCACGACGCTACCATTCATTCGCACCTCGGCGATCTCTACGCCAAGCTCGGCCGCGGTGATTTAGCCGCGACGGAATGGGAAAAATCGCTGGCGGAATGGCGCCGCTCGCTCCCCGCGGACATGGAAACCGATAAAATCGCGGAACTCGAGAAGAAGCTCTTGCAATCGAAGCATCGCGTAGCGCAAAAATCTACGGCTAGCGACGCCAAGCCGTAGCCCAGCGCATGCCCGAAGTCCGCATTCCCGCCTTCGCAAAAATCAATCTCCGCCTGCACATCCTTGGGAAACGCCCCGATGGATTTCACGAATTGCGAACCATCTTTCAGACCATTTCCCTGCACGACGAATTGCGGCTGCGCGTGTCACGCCGGCCAGGAATTGCCCTGCTCGTCGCGGGAAACCTGCCGCTCTCCGCGGAACCGCCGCAGAAAAATCTTGTCTATCGCGCGGTGGATGCGCTCCGTCGCGAACTGAGGATCCGCGGCGGCGTGGAAATCACGCTAAAAAAAATGATTCCGGCGGGCCGCGGGCTGGGCGGAGGGTCGAGCGACGCCGCCGCGGCCCTGCTGGGTTATCTGCGCCTTACAAAGAAAAAATTGCCGCCCGCCCGATTGCTCCAAATTGCTTCGTCGTTGGGCGCCGATGTCCCCTTTTTTTTGCTGGGCGGGCGGGCCCTCGGTGTAAACAAGGGTGACGAGATCTATCCCCTTCCCGACATCTTGAAACAGCACGTCCTGGCGGTTTCGCCGAACGAAATCCATGTCCCCACTCCGGACGCTTATCGGTGGCTGAATGCCAAACCGTCCGAATTGACAAAATCCGCGGTTACCTCTAAACTCTTGGAGTTCTGTGCTCTATGCTGGAGCGCGCAGGGAACCGGCCTTTCGAACGATTTCGAAGGACCCGTTTTCCGGCGCCATCCCCGCCTGGGTCGAATCAAGCGGGAGTTGCTCCAAAGAGGAGCTATAGAAGCCTCGCTGGCGGGTAGCGGTTCGGCGGTGTTTGGAGTTTTCCCGAACCCAGCGATGGCGCGCCGAGCCGCTGTTGGGTTTCCGCACGATCAGACCTTCGTTTGCGAGAGTGTCTCGCGCGACAGGTACGCTCGTTTGATGTGCACCGCAGACTAGTCTGCGGAGCGTGTCGTGGATACTGCCTCAGCGTCTCTTCGCGGAAGTTGCAAGTTAAAAGTTTTAGAGTTGCAGGTAATTTGAAAGAGTGCGCCGGTTTCTGCGCTTGCGCTGAAATCCAGTCTTCACAAGCAACCTTTACCTTTCAACTCGCAATTGCGGCCATACAAAACAGTTCCTGATTTCCTGCTGCTTAGGGAGCGCCAGCTTCGTGCACGACGACCGCTTTAAGATTTTCTCAGGGACCGCGAATCCCGTCCTCGCGGCAAGCATCTGCCGCGAGTTGGAAGTCCCGCTGGGCAAGGCGCTGCTGGGGCGCTTTAGCGACGGCGAGATTTATTTCCAGATTCTGGAAAACGTTCGCGGTGCGGATGTGTTCGTCGTGCAGCCGTGCCATGCCCCGGTGGACAACCACCTGCTCGAGCTGCTGCTCATGATCGACGCTTTTAAGCGCGCTTCGGCGTGGCGGATTACCGCGGTGCTGCCCTACTACTGTTACGCGCGGCAAGACCGCAAAGACAAGCCGCGAGTTCCCATCTCCGCGAAGCTGGTGGCGGACTTGCTGGAAACCGCTGGTGCCAGTCGCGCGCTCACGCTGGATTTGCACGCGCCGCAGATTCAGGGCTATTTCGACGTGCCCGTGGATCACCTGTACGGTTCGCCCGTGCTGGTCGAACATTTCCGGCAATTGAATTTGCCGAACTTGACGGTGGTTTCGCCGGATGCGGGTGGCGTCGAACGCGCGCGATTTTTCGCTAAAAGACTCGACGCGCCGCTGGCCATCGTGGACAAGCGCCGCGTGGATGTGGATGTGAGCGAAGTGATGAACTTGATCGGCGATGTGCGCGGGCGCAGCACGCTGATCGTGGACGACATCATCGATACGGCGGGAACGCTGGTGAAGACCGCGGACGCGCTGCTGCGCGAAGGCGCGACGCAAGTGTTTGCGGCTTGCACGCACGCGGTGCTTTCCGGGCCGGCCGTCGAGCGCATCCAGAAGTCCAGGATCACCGAGATTGTCGCCACCGACTCCGTTCCACTGACCGAGGCGGCCAAAAAAATGGGGAAGATCAAGGTGCTGAGCGTCGCGGATTTGCTGGCCCGCGGGATTCGCTCGATTCACGAAGAGACTTCGATCAGCGAGCTGTTTATCTAGCGGAATGTTTTTAGCCGAGTATTAGGCTTACGGAAGGAAGAAGGACATGGCAGAAAAGATTGTAGTCGAAGGTTCGCCGCGCAAGACGCGCGGCAAGAATGAAGCCCGGCGGCTCCGACAGAGCGGCAAATTGCCCGCCGTGTTGTATGGCGGCAAGGGCCAAGCGATCACGCTTTCGGTGAATGCCAAGCAAGTCGGCGCGATCCTGCGTTCCGAGAGCGGACACAACACCCTTTTTCAAGTGGACCTTGGCGGTAAACACGAGCCTGCAATCCTGAAGGATTGGCTGGTCGATCCCATCAGCGGAAAACTGCTGCACGTCGATCTTCTCCGGGTGGCCATGGACGTTCGCATGAAGGTGAAGGTTCCCGTGCACACCTTTGGCGAGCCTTCCGGCGTGAAGGTCCAAGGCGGCGTCTTCGAAGTCGTCACGCGCGAAGTGGAAATCGAATGCTTGCCGGCGGATATTCCCACGGAATTCCGCGTGGATGTCAGCGGTCTGGCGCTGAATGCCCAGTTGCGCGCCAGCGAATTGCCACTGGATACCACCAAGATGAAATTGCTCACCGAACCGGAGCGCGTTCTGGCGCACGTCGTCACCCTCAAGGTCGAAGAAGAAAAGCCTGCCGAAGCCGTGGCCACCGAAGCCGCCACGCCCGCCGAGCCGGAAGTCATCAAGAAGGGCAAGAAGGAAGTGGAAGGCGAAGAAGGCGCCGAAGCCGAAGCCAAGCCCAAGGCGGAGAAGAGCGACAAAGGCGAGAAGGGCGAAAAGAAAAAGTAACGCTGGTCCTCCGTTTCGGGGACGGCTGGAAAAAGGTCTATGCGGCTTATTGTCGGACTTGGGAATCCCGATCCGGAGTATCAGTGGACGCCGCATAACCTGGGTTTCATGGCGGTGGATGAACTCGCGAATCGCAATGGAATTCGCGTCGAGCGGCCCGAGGGCAAGGCGCTGGTGGGCCGCGGAAAAATCTCCGGGGAAGAAGTCATCCTCGCGAAACCGCAGACGTACATGAATCTCAGCGGCATCTCCGTGCGGGAGCTGCTCGGGAAGTACGGACTGGATGTGCCGGATTTGCTGGTGATGTGGGACGAAGCGCAATTGCCGATGGGAACGATTCGGATTCATCCCGACGGCAGCGCGGGAAGCCACAACGGCGCGAAGTCGGTGATCAGTTCGGTTGGCACCCAGGAATTTGCGAGGTTGCGTCTCGGTTGTGGACCGGATCATCCGCTGGGCAGCCGCAAAGAATATGTGCTGCGGCCGATGAAGAAAGCGGAGCTGGAAGTCGCGGCGGAAATGATTGGCGAAGCTGGCGATGCCGTGGCGATGATTTTGGCGCAGGGTCTCGACGCGGCGATGACGAAGTACAACCGGCGGAAACCAGCGGAGCCGGAAGAACCAGAAGAAAAGTAGCAACAGTTTTGTTGTTTGCGTGGCTGGAAAAGATTTGAAGCGATCCCGGCTCGTTCGGGGTCAAAAAGAAAAAGAGGTCATCATGGAAGAGCGTTATTACGATTTGGTTTTTATCGTGCGGCCGGCCACACCGGAAGAAGAGATCAAGAAAGTGCTCACGGTCATCGAGCACACCGTCGCGGAAAAAGGCGGCAAGATCGAAAAGACCGAGCACTGGGGTACACGCAAGCTGGCGTACCGCGTGGCCAAGCATCGCGAGGGCATTTACGTTCACCAGGAAATCCGCACCACCCACGGCGAGCTCATTGCCGAGCTGGAACGCCGCTTGCGTGTGCAAGACAACGTGATCAAGTATCAAACCGTGCGTCTCGACGAAGATTTGAAGCGCCAGAAGAAACTTTCGCAGAAGCGCGACAAGCGCGCGGCGCGGCGTCCGCGCCGCGCACCGGCTCCCGCCCCTGCGGCGGCAGCGCCGGAGCCAGCCGCAGCAGCCAGCTAGTTCCGCGCGGCTCGAATTTCTTGAATTCAGAAAAGGTGAGGCCGGCTTGAGGGCCCACCAGCAGATTGACTCCGGCAAGGTCGGAGCGATGAGTGAAAGGGTGAAAGTTATGGCAGAGGAACAGAAACAAGCAGCAGCCCCGGGCGGAGCTCCGCGGCGCGAAGGTGGGCATGGCGGTGGGCATGGCGGCGGTCACGGCGGCCCGCGGCGTGAAGGCGGGCCCGGTGGCGGTGGGCCGGGCGGTCCCGGCGGACGGCCACGCGGCAAGCGTCAGTATTTCCGCAAGAAGAAAGTTTGCAAGTTCTGCGTCGAGAAGATGGATTTCATTGACTACAAGCGCGCGGACATCCTGTCGCAGTTCGTGCAGGAGCGCGGCAAGATTCTGCCTCGCCGCATGACCGGCGTTTGCGCCCGGCATCAGCGCTGGCTGGGCGTGGCCATCAAGCGCGCGCGCAACATCGCGTTGCTGCCGTTTGCCGGCAGCGCGGCGGGCACGCAAGCGCCGCGTGTGGTTGTGCCGGGAGCGGCGGCTGCCCATGCCGCGCCCGCGCATGTGACACCAGCGCCGGCCCCGGTGACACCGGCGGCGCCAGCCGCCGAAGCGCCGAAAGCATAAGCCCTCACGAGGGTAAAGAAACAGGAGCTTAGAGAGAAGCCATGCAAATTATTCTTCAGGAAGACGTTGAAAAGCTAGGCCATCGCGGCGACGTTGTCACGGTGAAGCCGGGCTATGCGCGCAATTTTCTATTGCCGCAAAAGCTGGCCGTCGAAGCGACCGCGGGCAACTTGAAAGCCATCGAGCGCATGCGTACTTCGCTGGCCAAGAAAACCGCCACCGAATTGGAAGCCGCGCAGAAACAAGCCGAACTGCTCAACGGTATTTCGCTGAAGTTCACGCGCAAGACCGGCGAGAACGATCAGATGTTCGGCTCGGTGACCTCGGCGGACATCGCGGAAGCGCTGGCCGCGCAAGGCTTCAAGATCGACAAGCGCCAGGCGCAGCTCGGCGAGCCGCTCAAGACCATCGGCGAATTTCCCGTGACCATCAAGGTCTTCCGCGACGTCACCGCCCAAATCAAAGTGACCGTCGAAAAAGAATCGTAGTTCCTTACTCACATTTTTTAGTCCGCCGCTGCTCAGGACTTCGAGCAGCGAATCTTGTAAAAAAAATGGCCGACCGCTCATTGGACTATCACAGTCCGGAAGACGTGGAACACCGTCGCGTGGGCGGCAGACTCGGCGGAAATTCGCCGCCGATGGTGGCTTGCCCCTTCGCCGTTCTCTATATGATTATGGCCGAGCCGTGCAGTTTCTGAAGCGAAAGATCCCTACATAGTCAGGACGACGCGGAATTCGGCTTTGCCGCTCATCATGCGGGCGTAGGCTTCGGCGGCTTTTTCCAGGGGAAATTTCTCGATCATGGGGCGGACGCCGGTCATTTCCGCGAAGCGCAGGGTGTCTTCGGAATCCGTGGGAGTGCCGGAAGCCCAGCCTTGGAGCCGCCTTGTTCCCATGATCAACTGAATTGGGGAAACTTCGATCGGGCCTGGCCCCGCACCGACAACCAAAAAGGTTCCATGCACGCCGAGGCCGGCGAAGAGTTCGGACATGGATTTGGAGTCCGGGGCCGTAGCCAGGATTACGCGGGCGCCGCCGAGTTTTTGAAGTTCCTCCGCGGCATTGCTAGCTTTGCTATCGATATATACGTGTGCGCCGAGCTTCTTGGCCAGCGCGGCGTTTTGCGGTCCACGGCCGACGGCCGCAACCCGGTATCCGAATTTATTCGCAAACTGAATTCCGAGATGGCCTAGGCCGCCGATCCCTTGCACGGCAACGAGGTCGGAAGGCAGGGCGCCACTGTGGCGCAGCGCGTTGAAAGTGGTGATTCCCGCGCAAAGGAGCGGGCCGGCCTCCACTGCGTCGAGACCCTCCGGCATGGCGGCGAGAGCTTCCACGGGGGCGATCATGTATTCCTGATAGCCGCCATCGAAGCTGATTCCGCAAATTTTCAGGCTCCGGCAGTTGGCGAAATCTCCGCGGCGGCACGGGAGGCAAGTGCCGTCCTGGCCGCCGTGCCAGCCGACCCCGACTCGCTGGCCTTTTTTCCAGCCGGTGACGGCGGCGCCGAGGTCATCGATCACGCCGGCGACTTCGTGACCGGGCGCGCGGGGATATTGAATGCCGGGCCAGTATCCTTCTTTTACCAGGCTGTCGCTGTGACAGATGCCGCAAGCCTGGACGCGAATCCGCACATGCCCCGCGGGCGCCTGCGGAATGTCGCGCTCGACGATTTCAAAATCCGCACCTGGTTTCGGTACCAGCACCACTTTCATTTTTGCCATGGGGACTCTCCGTTTTATTTCATGCCGTAAACAAGCAAAAAGGGACAACCCTGGAGCGCTCCGCCGGAACTAAGCCAGAATCTGGTCTCGCATGCCGCCGTACATGATGGCGCGGACCATCTCCATAGCATAGAACTGGTAGGGGAACCCGAGTTCAATCCGGCTCGCTTCTTCAAGCGTCTTTAAGTGCTCCGCTGAGAGCATCAAGTCGAAGCTCGCGAGATTGTCCTGCAACTGAGAAAGCTTTCGCGCGCCGATGATGGGGATGACCGGCACGGAGCGGTAGCGAAGCCAGGCTAACGCGACTTGCGCCATGCTGCGGCCGGTCTGATCGGACACCGCCTTGACGGCTGCGACGATGCGATCGGTGCGCTGTTGCTCCGGCATAAAGCTCTCCATCATTTGGCTGTTCATACGGCCCTGCTCGGGCGACCCGTGACCGTGGTACTTACCGGAGAGCACGCCACCAGACAGCGGTGACCACGCGGTCAAGCCGAGGTTTAGGGCTTTGGACATGGGGATCAGTTCCCGCTCGACGGTTCGCTCGATCAAGCTATATTCGATCTGCAATCCGACGAAGGGCGACCATCCGCGCAGATGAGCAAGCGTGTTCGCTTGTGCGATCCACCAGGCGGGGGCATCCGAGATGCCAACGTAGAGCACTTTGCCTTGGCGAACCAAATCATCCAGGCCGCGCATGACTTCTTCGACCGGGGTGATCTGGTCCCAGATGTGGACCCAGTAGAGATCGATATAGTCGGTCTTCAGCCGTTTGAGGCTCGCTTCCACTGCCTGCACCATACTCTTGCGATGGTTTCCGGCTGCGTTGGGGTCCTGGCCCGGAGCTGCGTTGGTGTATTTCGTGGCCATCACCACACTCTGGCGGTGATCCTTCATAAACTCGCCGAGGAACGATTCGCTCGTCCCGTTCGTGTAGAAGTTAGCGGTGTCGATGAAATTGCCGCCGGCTTCGCGGAAAGCTTCGTACACCTTTTGTGCCTCGTCCTTCGCGGAACCCCAGCCCCAGTCATCGCCGAAGGTCATGGTGCCGAGAGCTACTTCTGAAACACGAAGTCCGCTGTTGCCCAAAAGCCGGTAGCGCATAAATGAATGTCCTTTTCGTTGCTGCTCGGAGGTTCTCTTTGGCTCTGGTACGTTGCTCCCAGGCGGTAAGCTTGGATGCCCCTCCGGCGCGAACCGGCACATTTTTCGGTGCAACAGGAAGTAGCGGCGAAATGAATTTGCCGAGTCAACACCAAAAAAAGTTTTGCAACGATTTCCGAAGCGATGCACAGGGACGCGGATTGACGCGCGCCGGAGTTCCCCGCACAATGCGGCATCGCTTTTAGCTAACTGGAGTTCTTAGGCAGAATAAAATTTCTGTGCTTGCCCTCTGACGGAGATCGTGGTACAAAAGCGAATAAAAGGCGAATATACAGCAGACCTCCTATGCCCGTTGACGCGACACTCGAGAAGCCCTTACCGAATAACCTGGATGCGGAACGCTCCGTTCTGGGGGCGATTTTGCTGGATAACCACGCGCTGAATCCGGCGATCGAGCATTTGCGGCCGGAGGATTTTTTTCTGGACCAGCACCGGCGGGTGTTCACGCAAATGATCGCGCTGGGCGAAGGCCAGCAGGCCATCGACCTGGTGACGCTAACCGAGGAGTTGAACCGCAAGGGGGATTTGGAAGCGTCCGGGGGCGCGCCGTACCTGGCGTCGCTCGCCGACGGTATGCCGAAGGTTTCCAACATCGAGCACTACGCGCGTATCGTCAAGGAAAAAGCGATCCTGCGCAACCTGATTCACACCACGCACAATATTCAGCAGCGCGCGTTCGAGGGCGAGGACGGAGCGGATGCGATCCTGGATGGCGCGGAGTCTTCAATTTTTGCACTAGCCGAAGACCGCGTGCGCGCGGGTTTGCTGCCGATAAAAGACATCGTCCGCGACAATTTTGAGCGCTTGGAAAGAATTTTCAAGGAAGGGAAGAGCATCACAGGAATTCCGACGGGTTACGTCGAGCTGGACAAGCTCACCTCAGGATTGCAGCCTTCCGAGTTGCTGATTCTGGCCGCGCGGCCTTCGCAAGGAAAAACGGCTTTGGCACTGAACCTGATGGAGAACATCGCGATTCGCGGCGGACACCCGGTAGCCATGTTCAGCCTGGAAATGTCCAAGGAATCGCTGCTGCAGCGCTTGGTGGCATCCGTGGCGCAGATTGACGCGCACAAATTCCGCACCGGCCATTTGAGCAAGGAAGACTGGCGGCGGATGACGGAATCGTTGGGAATCATCTCGGCGGCGCCGTTGTGGATCGATGACGCCGGCTCGATCAGCGTGCTGGAAATCGGAGCCAAGGCGCGGCGGCTGAAGCGCGACAAAGGTCTGTCCATGCTGGTGGTGGACTATCTGCAACTCATCACCGCGCGGGGACGCTTTGGAAACCGGCAAGAAGAAGTTTCAAGCATCTCGCGCGGATTGAAAGGCTTGGCGAAGGAGCTGCAGATTCCCGTGCTGGTGCTGAGCCAGCTGACGCGCGCGCCGGAGCGCGACGAACGCGGGCCGCAGCTTTCCGACTTGCGCGAATCAGGGGCTATCGAACAAGATGCCGACGTGGTGATGTTCATTTACCGGCCGCATTTCTTTAAAGCCGGCGCGACGCCGGAAGAGCGGGAAGAGACCGAGCTGCGCATCGCCAAACAGAGGAATGGGCCGACGGACATGGTGAAATTCGTGTTTCGGAGCCGGTTCACGCGGTTTGAAGAGGCCGCCCCGGATGCGTTCTCGCAGTTTGCTCCTGACGAGATGTAATTCTTGCTCGCCTTGCCCGATCTTCGGCAGGCAAGCTTTGGCAGGTAGGCTGCGGCAGGCCGGCCACAGCGCGGCCGTTCGCCCACACTTGGGGCAGAGAGCTTAGAATTCTGGGAGTGACGAAGTGATCTGTTTAAAGGGCACCGCTCCTCCCTACCCCCCGCAATTTGCATGAATGTAAGAACAAAAGACTTAGGAAATTTGCATTTCGTAAGTGATTGATTTTAAAGGGGACGATTTAGGTTGTTTTGGCTTTCGAACGCCGAAAATAGGCGCTTTCAGAAAGAAAAGCGGGAGCAAGCTCCCGCACTCCACACGCAATTTTCTACAGAGTTAAGTATATATCGTATTCTACGAAGAAGTCGCTAGGAAGATATTTCCCTATATACCCCTTGGAACGGGTTTGCGCCTAGCCCCGTGACCAGCGAGTGCAAAAGGCCACCGGTTTGCTGAGTAAGGGGTGTTGTCATTCAGGCGGCAGGCCGTGCGGCTGGCGGCGGGCTGCGGCCGCGCGGATGGCGTAAACTAAATTTTTCGGAAGGGGCCATGGCAAGCACGAGGAAGAGTCTTGGCAAAGAAGTGCGGCGCCCGGTATGGGCGGAAGTTTCGCTGGGGGCGCTGGCGTTCAACCTGGAAGCGATTCGCAGGTACGTGAACCCCCCGCAAGAAAAGCGCAAGACGCCTCGCCAGATACTTTCGATTGTGAAAGGGAACGGTTATGGGCACGGCGGCCCGGAAGTGGCGAAGGCGTTGGAAAAAGCCGGGTCGGACTGGTTTGGAGTGACGTGCACGGACGAGGGGATTGCGGTTCGCAAAAACGGGGTCCGCAAGCCGATATTGATTCTCACCAGCTTTGTGTCGGGAGAAGAATCACGGCTGGTGGAGCATGACCTGACAGCGGTGATCCATCGCTGCGAGCAGTTGACGTTGCTGGATCGCGCCGCGAAGTGGCGAAATGGAAAAAAGCGCGTGCCGTTTCATTTGAAGATTGACACGGGAATGAACCGGCTGGGGATTTCTGCCGGCGACGTGGAGTGTTTTGCGCGGCAGCTCGGCAAGTGCAAGAACATTCAGCTGACGGGCATTTTTTCGCATTTTGCTTCCTCGGGAGTTTTCACGGACACCGCGGTGGGCCAGCAAACACGCGAACAAGAAGAGCGTTTTTACGCGGCACTGGAACGGCTGAAGGCACTGGGCATCGATCCAGGCATCGTGCACTTGGCGAATAGCGCGGCGATCGTATCGCGGCCGGAGACCTGGGCGGACATGGTGCGGCCCGGCGCAATTCTCTACGGCTACCATCCAGGCTATGAACCGATCGAAAAACGCGACGAAGCCGAGGCGCGACTGCCGCTGAAGCCGGTGATGAGCCTGCGTTCGAGAATTATCAGCCTGCGAAATGTGCCGCAAGGCGCGGGAGTTGGATACGACGCGGCGTTTGTGGCCCAGCGGCCTTCGCGCATCGGCGTGCTGGCGGCAGGGTATGGAGATGGAATCCACCGGTCGCTCGGGAATCGCGGCCACGTGCTAGTGCGCGGCAAGCTCGCGCCTATTGTGGGGATCATCTCGATGGATGTGACCATGATTGACGTCACGGACATCGAAGAAGCGAAGATCGGCGATATCGCCACGATCCATGGGACGGACGGCCAGCAAGTGGTGCCGGCGAATCGCGTGGCGCGCAGCATCGGTACGGTCACCTCCGACTTGCTGTGTGCGGTGAGCCAGCGCGTGCCGCGGCTGTACCTTCGATAACGGGCGTAATTGGCGGTAGTTGGCGATCATTGGAAAATTCTATCCGCTGCATTCGGCCTTTCCTTCGATACCCCATTAAACACCTGCTTGACGCTATGCGGTTGAGAGAGTATATAAACCACGGTGACGCGAACCGCGTTGCACATCCCGCATCGGCCCTTCCCCTCCGCGCTTGCGGGCTGGCTGTACTGATTTTGCAGTGAACGATCGAAACTGTGAGGTCGTATGAGCCGGATCATTCCCGAAGCACAACGGCACTTGCCTGCCCCGGAGTCCAAAGGTTCAGCTCAGCGGGAAGAAATTCGCGCCTGGGAAACCTGGGCGTCGCGCGCGGGCTGGGATTTTTGGGTGGTGCGCGTGTTTCTGGTGGCTTGCACGGGGGCGGTGAGTTTTACCTCCGGACCATTCGGCCTGCGGGGATTTGCCGCCGCCGGCGTGGGACTTCTGATTGCACTGGTGGTGCTGCTGGCGGAGTTGCGGCTGCGGCGGGTGGCTTTGAGCGGATTGCTGGGCGGAGTGTTTGGCGCGGTTGTGGGTGTGTTCGCCGCGTTATTGGTGACGCTGGTCATTTCCCGCACGGACGAGCCGGAACCCACTAAGTCGTTCCTTGAGTTTGCCGCTTTGTTCGCGTTTGGCTACCTCGGACTGGTGTTGGGTTCGCGGCGTGGCGAGGAAATGAAGGTTGATGGCCTGGAGGGGTTCTTCGGCAAGAAGACCGCTCCCCTGGGATCCCTGAAGCTGCTGGATACCAGCGTGTTAATCGATGGCCGCATCGCGGACATTTGCGAATCACAATTCATGGAAGGTGTGCTTGGCGTGCCGCAATTCGTGCTGCATGAACTGCAGATGGTGGCGGATTCATCGGACCCGCTGAAACGGCAGCGCGGGCGGCGCGGGTTGGAAGTGCTGCAACGGATCCAAAAAATGCCTCAAGTGGAAGTAAGGATTCTGGAGACGGACTTCCCGCAAGCTGGGGACGTGGATCACAAACTGGTGGAGCTGGCGCGCGGGACGGGAGCAAAAATCGTTACCAACGATTTTAATTTGAACAAGGTGGCCACGGTGCAAGGCTTCTCGGTGCTGAACGTGAACCAACTGGCGCATGCGCTGAAGCCAGCCGTGCTTCCCGGAGAGCCCATGCGAGTTTTAATCTTGCGCGAAGGCAAGGAGCCGAACCAGGGCGTGGCGTATCTGGATGACGGCACGATGGTGGTGGTGGACGGGGCGAGGCGCCTGATTAACAAGATTGTGGATGTAATTGTTACGTCGGTGCACCAGACCACGGCAGGGAAGATGATTTTTGGGCGGCTGGAAGAACGAACGGAACAAACGGCGCCTCCCTTGCGGCAAGCTGCCGCAGCGGGGCGCGGTGATGCCAATGGCAGCGTACGCCCCGAGGCCACCAGCCGGACGCAACCATCCACGCGGCTTCCGGAACAGAGCGCGCTGGACCGCTAGGCGCGGCCCATTTTTCCCGAACCCAACGTGAGACTTCCATTTCTGGGCTGCCGATAAACGACTTCTCCGTAAAGCGACCAGAAGCTACCCCGGTGTTGTGGTAAAACTAAGACTGTCATCATGGGCCAGCGAAAATTCCGTGCTGGGGAAAGGTCACGGTTGTCGGGCTTCGACCGATGAACTTTGGACCAGGCTTGAAGGACGACCTGGCTACTCCACCGCGAAATAGCAGGACGAGGACAGCTTCGAAGTCTCCGCAACATCCATCCAGCACTGCCTTTCTTTTTCAAACCGCTGCTTTTGATCGGAGGGGTCCAATACCGTGGTCTTGAAATCGCCCGCGCCATTCACGGATTTGCGGGACTCAATTACCTTGCGTAGCGTTCCTTCCGGCGAAGTCAGAAAGTAGGTTCTGACCGTAGGGGTTTCGCGAAAGATGACGATGTCGCGGTGGTTTTTCGCGGAAACATCAAAGCCAATCATATCCGTTCCTCTGATTTTGGCGGCAATCTGCTTTACCGGCACGATCTCCGGCTTTGGAGTGAGCCCTAAAAGGGTAGAAAGGATTGGCGGCATTTGCGCGTCCTTGCCCATTTCGCCGAGCGTACGGCGAACCATCGGAGCCAGGGGCTTCTGCGTGCGTTTCGCTTCCTGGGTCCAGGAAGGCGAGCCGACTATCAGAGCCAGAATCAGCACGATCCCTCGTCGCAAGGCGCACCTCCGTCCCACGCTGTCCTTTGATCGGGAAAACTCTAGAAGTGTACACCACCGGATAGAATCGGAGGGGCCGTGCAGAAAACAGGTCAACGAAAACGATTACAGTTCGACCTGAATTCTGATTCACGCCGTAATCGGAAACCGACCCAGTAACGCGCCGCCGGCTACCATTTCACCCCTGGCCCCTGCTTGAGGTACACTCTGAAGTTTGCGAAACCCTGCCTTGATGCGTCTGGGCGGAATCGCTCCAAACATGAGCCGAATCGCTGCCATTCTTCCGGCCGCCGGTCTGGGAACGCGCATGGGCGCGGAAACGCCCAAGCAGTTTCTGGAGCTGGAGGGAACGCCGATCGTGATTTTGAGCCTGCGGCGAATTGCCGCTTGCCCACAGGTTACGGACATTATTGTGGCCACGCGAGGGGATGAAGTGGGGCGGCTCGAGGAACGGATTAAAAAAGAAAAATTCAAGCAGACCGTGCGCGTGGTGAAGGGCGGAGACTCGCGGCAGGATTCGGTGGCGGCGGCGCTGCGCGAAGTGGCGAACGACACGGAAATCGTGCTGGTGCATGACGCGGTGCGGCCGTTCGTGACGCCAGAGCAGATCGCGCGAGTGATCGAAGAGGCGAGGCGTTGCGAGGCAGCGATTTTGGGCATCCCGGCGATGGACACGGTCAAGGAAGTGAAGCGCGCGAGTTTGCCGGAGGATGTGGCGTTGATAACCGGGACGGTGCCGCGGGAACGCGTGGTGCTGGCGCAGACGCCGCAGGCGTTTTCCACCAAGCTGCTGAAAGAAGCGTTTGCGCGGGCGCAGGCCGATGGCGTGAATGCTTCGGATGAAGCGGGACTCATCGAGCGGATGGGACACGATGTGCACGTGGTGCTGGGCTCCGAGCGGAATATGAAAATTACCAAGCCGGCGGATATGGAATTGGCGCGATTTTACGTGGACCGCGAGCGACAGAAAGCATGAGCACGCGCTGCGGAATCGGATACGACTTGCATCGCTTGGAAAGCGGCCGGAAACTTATCGTTGGTGGAATTGAGCTGCCGTTCGATAAGGGGCCAGTGGGGCATTCGGATGGGGATGTGCTGGCGCATGCGGTTTGCGATGCGTTGCTGGGGGCGGCGGGGGTGGGTGATATCGGGACGCATTTTCCGGATACCGATCCGAAATGGAAGGGCGCGAACAGTATGGTTTTTTTGGAGCAAGCGAAGAAACTTTTGGATGAGAAGCAATTTGCGATTGAGCATGTCGATGCCGTGGTGATTACGGAGAAGCCCAAGCTGGGGCCGCATTTTCCGAAAATGAGGGAAGCGCTGGCGAAAGCGCTGGGCGTCGGGGTGGAAAGGATTCATCTCAAAGCCAAGACTAACGAGGGTGTGGACGCGATCGGGCGCGGGGAAGCCATTGCGGCGCACGTGGTGGCTACATTGGTTTCCCGCTGAACTCCGAAGAGTCTGCTGGCGGCGGCCGTATTTCGAAGGCTAACAGAACCAAACAGCGGGTCTGAAGACGGCACGACCACCGACCGCGGTCCGCTACAATCGTATTGATGGTTCCAGCTGATCATTCTGACGCTTCCGTTGCGGCGACGAATCCTTTCACCGCCGACGATGTTGTTGCGATTCTTTCTGAGCACGGGTGGTTGGCTGGGGTGCCTTCGGTCGAGCAACGCGGCTGGTGCGAACGCGCGGCTTCGATGCTCGGTGGGCATGTCGCTGACCGTGCTGGTCTAGCCAATCTGCTGGGTTTGGTTTTTCAGTACGATGCACGCGAAATTATTTCCAAAGTGGAAAGTCACGTGGTGCTTTCGCGGTATGCGGCGCGAGGTGTGCTTCGGCAGATAGGGCTGCTGCTATTGGAGGGAGCGGCGCTGACGTCGGAAAGATTTAAGGAGATTGTGACGGCTTTGAAAGAGGGGATGGAATTGCGCGGACGGGAACTGTTTAGTCCGATACGGCTGGCGCTGGCGGGGCGAGCGGGGGAAGGGGAACTTGATAGAGTGATTTTGTTGCTGGATGAGGCGGCGGGGATTTCGTTTGCTATGCCGGTAAAATCCGCGCGGGCGAGGATTATCGAGTTTTGTTCGGCGCTGGATTAGTTTTGTGGCGTTAAGGGGCGCGGCATGCTGCGCCCCTACCAGGACGGCCTAATGCAGACGGCGGCGGTTCATAAAATGATTGATTGGCTTTCCAGTGTGGAATGGCGACGGTAAACTCACTACTTCATGGACAAGCTGACTGGCATACATGCTGTTAAGGAGGCGCTGGAGGCGCGGCGGCCCATCGACCGTATCGCAATTGCGAAGGGTAGGCAGGACACGCGGGTCGAAGAAATTGTGCAATTGGCGCGGAAGCAGGGAGTACCGGTGCGGTTCGAGGACCGCGGGCAGGTCGACCGGCTGGCCAATTCGAAAGATCACCAGGGAGTGGTGGCGCTGGCGGCGGCGCGAGCGGCAGCGGATTTGGAAGACATTCTGGCGAATGCCAATGGTAGCGGAGGGCAAAGGGGATTGATCGTCTTGCTGGATGGCGTGGAAGATCCGCACAATTTGGGCGCCATCGTTCGAACGGCGCTGGCAGCGGGCGCGCACGGGGTGGTCATTCCGGAACGGCGAGCGGCCGGGCTGACCGACACCGTGGCGCGAGCTTCGGCGGGAGCGCTGGCGCATTTGCCGGTGGCGAAAGTGACCAACCTGGTGCGGACGATGGAGGAGTTGAAAGAAGCCGGTTATTGGCTGGTCGGTTTGGATGAGCAGGGAGAGAAGAATTACACGGAAGTGGACTACACTTCGCCGGTGGGGATTGTGCTAGGCAGCGAAGGGCAAGGACTGCACGAGTTGACGCGCAAGCGGTGTGACTTCGTTGTTTCTCTGCCGACCACTGGCCCGGTAAAATCGCTCAACGTTTCCGTTGCCGCAGGCGTGGTGCTTTTCGAGGCCCTACGGCAGAGGCACCGCGAATAAAATTTAGATTTCTTCGACGTCGGCGGACCAAGACACGGCAAAGCCTTTTTTGATGCTCATGTGCACGGGGCAATCGTTCTCCTGGTGAGCCAATGCGCGGTCGGCCTCGCCACGTTTTTTGAGGATTTTGAGTTTGTAACGGAGACTTACGGCGGCGAGACGGAAAAACTTGTCGTCGCCTTCGATGCGGCCTGCGACCTCGGCTTCCACTCGAAGCAGGGATTCCACGCCCTTCGCAGAGCGCCGGCAAGTGTGCCGGTCAGTCAACCGGCAAGAGCCGAGATGACGTGATCGACGGTGGTGGGAAGCGGCGCGGCGTCTTTCACGCCATAATATTTTGCGAAGCCGCCGCGCACGCCAAAATGAAGAGGCTCAGCGAATCCTTCGAGGTAAGCATCCCGGAACGACCTTTTCTTCTCTAAACCAATCGGGTTCTAGCAGCGTGAACAAGCTCGCCCATAGGCACTTCTGCTTTAAGCAGATCCCTGAGGAACGGAAAAAGTTACAAGTGAGTTCGGAAGCAACTACTTGTCATATTGAATCAGGGAGAAGACATCGAGGTCGTTTAGTTTCTTGCGGCCGTTGAGGAAGGTGAGTTCGACGGCGAAGGCGCCGCCTTCGACGATGCCACCGAGCTGCTGGATGAGTTTGGCAGTGGCGGCGGCAGTGCCGCCGGTGGCGAGCAGGTCATCGCAAATGATTACGCGCTGGCCGGGCTTGATGGCGTCTTCGTGGATTTCGAGGGAGTCCGTGCCGTATTCCAAGTTGTAAGAGATGCTGGCGGTTTTTGCCGGGAGCTTTTTGGGCTTTCGAACGGGAACGAATCCGGCGTTGAGGCGGTACGCCAGGGCGGGAGCAAAAATGAAGCCGCGCGCTTCGATGCCCACCACAACGTCAATGGTGTGGCTGTTGTAGTGCTCGCAAAGCCGGTCGATCAGAGTGTGAAACCCATGTTTGTCCTTCAGCAGGGTGGTCAGGTCGTAAAAAAGAATGCCCGGTTTCGGGTAGTCCGGCACTTCGCGGATCAGCTTCTTCAAATCGTTCATTCCAACGTCTCCCCTGCACACCGTTTTCACTTGCAAGTTCCGTTCAAGCGCTAGGATTGATAACGAATCCGCCCTCGTACCGCGGATCCGGTGTGGCGGTTTCTTCTTGAACTTCGCTGACGCTGGCGAAACGCGGGCCGCGTTCCAGCACGACGCGAAGTTCAGCGTGCTGATGAGGCGCACCCATGGCGAACACTTCGACCCGGCCGTCGCGAAGGTTTCGAACGAAGCCGCTGACGCGCAGCTTTTCCGCGGCAGCCTGGGCAAAATAACGAAAGCCCACGCCCTGGACCATTCCCGAGACGAAATACCGTTTGGCTAGCTTAGCGTCGCTCACGAATCGTCGAGATTGTAACAGAGAGTTTAGCGCGAATTCTGAAGTTGATAAAAGGGAAGCGCAGAGTGATTGGTGACTGGCGATTCGGGCAAATCTCGCTTAGTGGCCATGTCTTGAACTAGGGCGCTTGAAGAGACTGCGCTAAACTCTTGGTTCCGCGTGCGCGCGAGGCTTCCTAAAGACGCGGTGCGCGCATCAAATTGCTATGAGCCCGGCAAGCCTGTTTTGGCGCAAGAAACGATTTTCACTGGTGTTGGCGGTGGCGGTGTTTTTGGTGGTGTGCGCAACGCAAGGAGCGCCACTGGAAGCGCAGGCTGGTCAGCAGGGGCCGATCGCTCCGCCGCCCGAACACCACGTCACGCGTATTGTAACTGGGCCAGAGCCCGAAGCGCCGCCGGCCCTCCCCGAGGCGGAAATCGTCAGGCATTTTTCGCAAAAAGAAGACGAGTATATCCTTTCCCGCCCCGGCTACACCTACCGGAAAACGATCCGAATCCAGGAGTTCGGTCCGGACGGTCAGCCGGCGGGCGAATTTGTGCTGGTGACGGAACCGAGCCGGGACGCGAGCGGGAAGGTCTTTGAAAAGGTGGTCGAGAAGCCTGCTTCAACCTTGCAACATTTGTTTCTGCGATCGGAGGATCTCGAAGGCATTCAACGCATCCCCGCGTTTCCACTTACTTCCAGCCAGCTTGCGAAGTACGACTTGAAGTACATGGGCAAGGAACAGGTGGATGAAATCGATTGCTACATCTTCCAGGTGAAACCAAAAATGGTGGAACGCATCAAATCGTATTTTGACGGCATCGTGTGGGTGGACGCGAAATACCTGGAAGTGGTGAAAACTTACGGGAAATGGGTGAACGACCAAGGCGAGATGCATGCGATGTTGAATCTGCCCTTCAGCTTGTTCGAAACGTATCGCGAATATGTGGATGGAAAATACTGGTTTCCGAACTACTCGCGCTCGGATGCCACGCTGAATTTGAAGGGGTTGGAGATTCCCGTGCGAATGGTCATTAAGTGGACGGACTTCAAAGCTCTCCCCGCCGCGCCTCCAGCGACAGCGGCTCCTGCTATTTCCCCGAAACCATAGCGGCGACCTTTCGGGGCCAATGCGTCAGCACAGCAATTTTTTCAATACACGCGGCAGTTCTTCGAGCGAGTCAATCAGAAACTCCGGCTTGGCGGCGCGTAAGCGCTTTTCCGTTGGGAAAGGACCGAGCACGCCGATGGCACGCACACCAGCGCGACGAGCCATTACCACATCTTGGGGCGCGTCGCCGACGTAGACACAAGCCGAGGGCCCCAGCCCCATCTTTCGCAAAGCGAGGCGTAGCGGTTCCGGATGCGGTTTCTTGCGCAGCGTATCGCCGCTGCAAACGCGCGCGGCGAAGAGTCTTGTCAAACGAAACTCACGCAACTGACGAATGACGCGGTCGCGGTCACCGCTGGTGACCAAGCCCAGACAATGAGCGTTTCCCACTTTTAGCAGGATACGGCGCGCACCGGCAATCAGGTTCGGGCGGTGCTTTCGATAATGGGCACACCAAGCGCGGTTGGCGTCTTCCCAACGTTTTCGCGGCAACCGCGCGGCGCGATAAACCTCGTACCAGTTCGGTGAGTAGTGCTTCTCGAGCTCGTTGAGCCCCCAGGGGATGCCCATTTCCTTGAACATGGCTAGGTACGCGGAGGCGTCGGCGTAGTAGGAATCGAGGAGCGTGCCGTCCCAGTCGAACAAAACTCCTTCGATGCGGTGTTTTCGGTTTGCCGGCATTGGTCGACAGGGTAGCAGAAAGTTCGTGCAAGGCGAATTTTGAACGGCGGCAGCGGCGGCAGTAAGTATGGGCTGAGCGCCCTTGAGAATTAGGAGGAAAGGCTCAGCCTGAAACTTAGGGTTTCAGAAAACGGGAAGGCATGTGATCGTCGCGATCAAATTGAACGTCATCAAAGGCCGCGGCGATACCATACCAACCGGGCATGGCAGCGGTCTCCGCGCGGCACACATGAGCCATGGTGGCCATGACGACGTTGCCCAGGCCCAAAGGCCTGCTCACCAGGACAATTTCAAGTTCGATGGAAGTGCCGACCGCCAATTGCTTGGGGCAAAGGAAATAGACTCCGGTAGAGCTGATGTCGCGGGTAACCAGGGTTCTGGGAGATTCCTCCGGCACCCCGCCGGAAGCGCGAAGGCGCAGCGGGAGGTTCAGGGTGGCGCGGGGGTATTCCCGCTGTTCCGGATGGACGCCGACAGCGTGCGTAGGCACCCTCAGGAAACGCCGAGGCTGCATTGGGCCGAGGAGTGGCGCGATGCGAAGGGCAGGAACTCGCGGGACCTCCGGCAGCGGTTGGGGGCCCGGCAATAGTTTGCGAGGTTCAGCGGCGGACTTGGCCGGCCACGGTTCGCATGGTGTTGCGCGTTTCATCGCGCTCATATCGCCCTCAGAGACGCCACAGCAATGTCGCTGGCTATGGCCCAACAAACTTAACCGCCAAACTGGCTTTCTGGAATTTCCCCGTCCACACGAGTGTGGAGCGCTAAGATGGCATTAGTATTGAGCAGCGTCAACCTGTGGAAAACACTGAAAGTGTCTTAACTTCAAATACTTAGTAATAGTACCGGAACCGCTATACAACATTCTGTGGATTACTACCGAAGAGGCTCTACCAATATGGTGCTCGACACCCTAGGCTTGGAACGTTCATCCTGAGCGGGAAGAATAACGCCAAGAAAATACGTCCGGCATAGTCGCCGCGCTTTTCGCGAGGGCTCTGCTAGGTCACTTTGGCGGATCTTTCCGGATAGATTCGCTTCTCGCGGGTGCTGCCAAATATGGCGTTCGACACTTTGGCCGATCATCCCAGAGGTGAAGATTAGAGCTCGAACTATGGCCACGACGGCACTAGATTCAGAACACCGGATGGCGGCGCCGGTGCCTCCGGCGCACGCACATCCTCGCTTGTCAACTCTAGTGTTGCTCGCGTTTGCAGCCGTTTACCTTGTTTGGGGCTCCACGTACTTAGCCATCCGCGTGGGGGTCGAATCGTTTCCACCGCTAATTCTAGCGGGTTTGCGGCACCTTACCGTGGGACTATTGCTCTACCCGGTCTTGCGAGGGAAGACCGGTGTCAGGCCTACCGGCACAAACTGGCGCACCGCCTTTGTTACAGGCGCACTACTGCTATTTTTGGGCAATGGCGGAGTCAGTTGGGCGGAGCAAACTGTCCCTTCGGGGGTCACGGCGTTGCTGGTCGCTACCGTATCGCTCTGGCTAGTGATGGTGGACTGGCTCCGCCCGGGCGGGAAGAAGCCCGTGCCTCGCGTGGCTATGGGGCTGTTGATAGGATTCGCGGGACTTGCAGTGCTGGTCGGGCCTGCCCATGGGGGAGCTCCCGAGCGCGTTGACCCATGGGGCGCGGCAGTGCTGGTGATGGCGTCCCTGGCTTGGGCGTGTGGATCGCTCTTTTCAAAGCACGGTGGAATGCCCAGCTCGACGATGTTAGGCGTAGCGATGCAAAGTCTTGCAGGAGGGGTGATGCTCCTGGTCGCGGGGCTATTTGGAGGAGAATTTCGCGGGCTGCATCTTAGCGCGATTTCGCTGCGCTCGTGGCTGGCGCTCGCCTACCTTGTCGTGTTCGGCTCGGGCATCGGCTTTGGCGCATACATCTACATTCTCCAAAAGAGCACCGCGGCACGCGTGGCAACGTATGCGTTTGTGAATCCCGTCGTGGCGTTGTTCCTGGGATGGCTTGTCGCAGGAGAGACCATCACGCTGCGCACGATTTTTGCCGCCGCCGTCATTTTGACGGCGGTGATACTGGTGATTACCGCGCCGCACCGCGCGCCGGCGCCGGTGACCGCTCCGGTTCCTGCCCCTGGCGAAGCCTGACTGGTCCATCTATTCCGCTGCTTCAGCTTATCGCTACTGGCTGGATTTTTCCCCATAGACCGGTAGCCCATCCCCATGGACAGCGGCATAATCAAGGTCAGCGACAAACAGTCCAGGCCTCCCAGAGGCTATAAAACGTCTTCGTGCCATTTTCGCCAACGTTTCGAACGATTTCGAATCTGGAGTTGCTGGAGATGGACGGCGAAGACAACCACGTTCGCTTGCTGGTGAACCGCCCAAGCATTCCGTGTCTGCTTTGGTGAATAGCTTAAAAGGCGTTTCGGAGCCGACGGCTGCGACGCGAACGACCAGACCTTGCGCGCCGCTATTGGAAAGGCGCTTTGTCTCCCTCGTACTTCGCTGCCAGTTGCGGCGGTGCGCCCAGCGGTATTCTCAAGACCTACATCGGACAGCAAAAGACACCGCTCTAGCAGTTAACGGGGGCTTATATCCTCGCCCTGAAGGACGGGGTTTTACGCCCCCACGGATAAACCGAAGCCGTGAAACGGGCCAAGTCCCTTCCGGGCGCAATGGATTAGGAGCGGCCCAGGTAGGAAATAGGCCCCTTCGTTTGACCCACACTTTGCGGATAGATTTGAATTTCAGCTTGCGCTACTTTTAGGATGTTGCACATGAACCCGAACATGAATCACGCACAAACCAAGGCCGCTACGAACATCTCCGCGCACGCGGCGGCGCGCTACTGGCGGGCCACCCTGGCACGCGATTCCCGGGCCGATGGAAGCTTCGTACTGGCGGTGCGCTCGACGCATATTTATTGCCGCCCCTCATGTCCGGCTCGCCGTCCGTTTCGGAAGAACGTCACTTTCTTCCACACCCGGGAAGAAGCGGAGAAGCAGGGCTACCGGCCTTGCCGGCGTTGTCGCCCGAATGAAATTGCAGCTCCGGTGGCGCTGGTGCAACGCGCGGCCAGTTATCTGGCGGAGTCGAGCGAAGAGGCTGTTCGTTTGGCAGCGCTGGCGCGGATGCTGGGCACCACGCAGGCGACTTTGCGGCGCGCTTTCTTGCAGGCGACGGGACTGAAGCCGCGGGAGCTTGCCGAAGCCCTGCGCATCAAGCGTTTCAAAGCGATGCTGCGCGCAGGCAAGAGCATTGCCGAAGCGCTCTATGAGACAGGGTACGGCTCATCCAGCCGAGTCTATGAACGCAGCAACGCGCAGCTAGGCATGACACCAGCAACTTATCAAAAGGGAGGAAAGGGTATGAAGATCGGATACAGCATTGCGAAATCGCCGCTGGGGAAAGTATTGGTGGCGGCGACGGCACGCGGCGTTTCGGCGGTTTATCTTGGCGATGCGGAGAATGCGATGGTCGCCGAACTGCGCCAAGAATACCCGCGCGCGGAAATTGCACCCGCTACGGATTCGTTTCAGCGCTGGGTGCGGGAGATCGTGCAGCGCATCGAAGGCAAGCAACCACGATTGGAATTGCCGCTCGATCTGCAGGCGACTGCCTTTCAGCGGCGCGTTTGGCAGGAACTACAACGGATTCCGCATGGCCGGACCCGCACGTACTCGCAAGTTGCCCGATCACTCGGGCAGCCGAAGGCGGTGCGGGCCGTGGCGAGAGCTTGCGCCACGAACCCTGTGTCCATCGTGGTGCCATGCCACCGCGTGGTCCGCGAGGATGGCACGCTGGCAGGCTATCGCTGGGGGCTTTCGCGCAAGGAACAATTACTGGCGCAGGAACGCGCCATCGGCACCTAGCTTGCCGCTCATACAATGTGGGAATTCCTGCAAGGCGGGAAAATCAGCGCTTGAAAACTACCCTCGGGGCTTTTCAATTTTTATACCCTTCGGCCAGTCGGGCTTGAACTTGGCATCGCCGATCTTCAGATTTTTCATCACCCGCGTGTAATGGGACATGAAGTAGTCGTCGGAGCCGGTCTCGAAAAATTTCTGCTGTACGGGCAGCCAGGAGGCTTCGTCGATCCACATGCGAATCCTGGAGATTTGGCTGCGCGCCTGGTCGGATTTGGGTGTCAGCTCCAGCACGAGGGTCTTGCGACTGTCGAACTCTTCTTCGCCGACCAGAGTGAGAACGTAGTTTTTCTTGAGCGTTTCGCCTTTGGTTCCAAATCCCAGCGCCAGGTATTGATCGGCAAACGAGCGGTGCTTTCCGATGTTGTACTCCTCGACACGATTGATCTTGGGCGTGAAAATGTAAAGGGAATCCCCGTTTCGGAGAATCGTTCGGGGATCGGGCTTCAGGAAATCAATGCGCATTTTGTCGTCGCGGCGCACGAAAATCTGGCCGCTTTCGGTGGAAGTGTCCTGCACCACAGCGGTGTATTTGATGTGTTCGATATCGGCCGTTAAGGTATGAAAGTCCTGGGCGGAGTGATCCAGCATGGCCACGACGCCATCCAGGGTCCAGGTCTGCGCGGCAGGTGCTGGAGGCAAGGCCATGGCACACCACAAGATGACCAGCGCGAAGAGAACAATCGGTAGACGTCTCAAACCTGGCCCCAATCTAGAAAAGATGTGGCGGCGTATAGAAGCCTCCGGAATCCTAACATAGATAAAGAGATGCGCGAACGCGCCGGGATGTTACTCAGGACCAAGTTCTGGCGCTCGCACAGGACCGCCCCTAGTGGTGAACTTCCACCTGGTAAGCAATCACCGTGCCCTGTTCATCGCGTATTGGCTCGATATTGCTGATGGAGAAGTTGCCTTTTCTTAATTCGGGCAACGCTTCTTGCAAGGCGGTGTGCAGATCGCTCTGAAGAGCGAGTTTCGTCGGTGGAGCAAGAATACGCGCGTCCACGCGATACTTCAGGTGGTTACCCTCTTGCGAAATCAATTGGACCTGGCCGGGCGTGACGGGCGCCCCGCTTTGCGGTTTATCGTGAAACCAGGTTCGAGGGGTGGCCAGCACAAACACCAGAATCAGGATAACCGCGACGTCATACGGCCACGTGCCGCGCTCGTAAGACCAGAAAAACGTCCGGGAGAGGAGTTGGCCAAGGCTTGCCATGTCAATCCGCGGGCACTCCGTCGACGATAACGCCATCGCGCATGTGCACCAAGCGGTCGAAATACGTCGTCGCTTCGGGGTTGTGGGTGATCATGACGATGGTCTGGCCCAGATCTTTGTTCAATTGCCGCAGCATCTGCAGAACAATTTCCGAATTCTTGGAATCCAGGTTTCCCGTGGGCTCGTCGGCGAGGAGAATCTTTGGTTCATTGATGATCGCCCGGGCGATGGCCACGCGCTGCTGCTCGCCGCCGGAAAGTTCCGAGGGTTTGTGATGAAGGCGCCCCGCCAGCCCCAGCATCTGCGTCACGACGTCGAAACGATGCGGGTCAAAACCGTCGCCGTGAATAAACTGCGCGATGGCGATATTCCCCTTGGCCGTCAAGGTGGGGAGCAGGTTGAAACGCTGAAAGACGAAGCCGATTTTGTGGCGGCGCAATTTGGTGCGCGCGGCGTCGCTCAGTTCGGTGAGGTCATTGCCATCGACCAGCACTTTGCCGCGGGAGGCTTGCGCCAGCCCGCCAATCACATACAGCAGCGAAGACTTGCCGCAACCTGAAGGCCCCATCACCGCGACCGATTCACCAGGCTGGACTTCGAAATTCACCCCACGCAAAGCCGGAACTTCGACCTTGCCCGCGCGGTAGAGCTTCCACAAATTTTCAGTTCTGAGTATCGGCTCCACGCTCTTTTTTCCCTGGAAAATCAGCCCTTCGGCAGGTGCAGGTATTGTAGCTGCGATTCCCATTGGTGCCTAGCCATCCCGCGTGTTTCGCGGCCCTTTCCTCTCTTCTTCTTTCCCACTGCCTTGGCGGCGAGTTCCGCGCCTGATTCTGTCGACCCTAGTCGTACGACAACGCTTCCACTGGATCCTTGCGGCTAGCCATCCATGCAGGATAGCTGGCGCCGAACAGGGCGCCGAGAAGCGCAATGCCGGCCGCGCGAAGAATCCAGCCGGAAGTGATATTAATGGTCAAGGTCGGAAACTTCCAGATGAATCCAGCCCGTACGAGATAGCTCAGACCGACGCCGGCACCAATTCCAAGCGCGCAGAGCACCGTGGATTCCGACAGCAGCGCTCGCACGACAAACCAGTGGTTGGCGCCAAGGGATTTCAAGACGCCGATATCCTTGGTTCGTTCGATCACTGTGGTGTACATGGTAAGAAAAATGACCAGCAGGCCGATGGTGATAGCCAGCAGGATCATGGCGTTGATGAAGGACTGCAAGCCGGGGATGTTCGTGGAAGTATACATGGACAAGAGATCCTTGACCGGCCGGACGGTGTAACCGGAAAAGTCATGGCGCATTTGTTCCATGACGTCTTCGGCGTGCTCGGGGCGGGTACACTTCAAAAAAAAGACGCTGGCCTTGTCTCGCGCGCCCACCAATTCCTGAAGCGTGGAGAGCGGCACAAAAAGGCGTGAGCCCTTGCCGTGCTCGACGATTCCCGCAACCCGCCAATCGTGATTGAAGATTCGGTAGGTCTGTCCCGCTTGTATGTTTTTCACTTTCGCCGCAATGTCGTCGACAAGAATATCGTTCGGGCTTTCCAGGTCATGTCCCTGAAGGAATACAAATCCGCCAGAGACGGCGCGAAAACTTTCCGCGTCAATTCCATAAACGATTTCCACGCCTGAGGTGTTGAACTGGAAAAGCACGGGAGCCACGGATTGCACGTATTTCATTTCAGCAAGCTTGTCGCCGATCTTTATGGGCATGGGCGCGCCGCCAAGTGCCAAAAGATAAGAAGCGTTTGGCGACTGCAACATGATATCCGCGCCGATGCCTTCGATGCGTTTGGCGGTTTCTGTCAGGAGGCCGCTGGTCAGCCCAACGATCAAAACGACCAACGCAACCTCCACGGCGATGCCCATCGCCCCGATGAGCGTGCGCATCGGACGATGCAGCAAATTGCGGACGATCAGCTCACCCATCATGGCTGTTTGTTCTCCGGAGCTTCACCGACGCGGGTCAATTCCGAGCCCGCCGGTTGTTCCAGCTTGAATCGCTCGGCGGGAATCTCTTCGTTCAAAACAATTTTGCTGACCTGCAAATCGAGCTTGTATTCCTCGTGCGGCCTTTCGATTTGAATGGTGCGAGGAAACAAAGTCGCGGCAGCCGGGACCGCAGCCGCAGCGCTTTGCCCGGAAGCCGTGTCCGCAGCTTGCCAGTCTGCCAAGTGAACATCGGAAAGGAGAAGGCCCTTCGGCCCGAAAATCAACAAGCGCTTGACTTCGAAATCGGCGCGATCAAACCAAATTTCCCGAAGAACTTCCAGCTGATAGCCGCCACGCAAGACGGTCAGGACATAGTATCTGGTGTTCTCGTCGTTGAACTCTCGCAGGATCACGGCCTCTTCTTTGCGGATTTCTGGCCACAGAAGCGCATCGAGCAGGTGCTGTGGCCGCAAATTCTCGATGGGCTTGCTGCTGGCGCGCTCCACGGCCACCGGCCCAACGAGGTACTTTTTCTTCGACGGAATCGAGACTCGAAAGGTGTCACCGTCGCTGGCCATGTCGAATACCGTGGTTCCCACCACCGGCGCTTGCCCAATGACGCGGATTTCCGCCGGCCGTGCGGCCAAAAGAAACGCCTTTACTTCATGATACTCGTCGATCACGCCGCTATACTTCGAGCCCGCGGTCGCCTTGAGCTCGACAGTCGCGTTCAGCGATTTTATGCCATGCACAATCAAATTGTAGGCCTCTATAAGATCTTCACGCGTGGCATCCCTGGCGACGGGTATCTGCGACGGGGATAACTTGGTGTGGCCGGTGACAACTCTTGCGCCCCCGCAGCCGCAGGAAATAGCCGCCACTGTCGCCAGGAGCAGGCATGCTTTCACACGTGGCATCAATGAGTTCCGTCCTCATGCATACAAATCAAGCAATCTGGCAACCACTTCGATGCCCATCAGTCAAGGCGGAGCGCCGCAGGGAAGACATTCAATTGGGCCGCGAAATGTAGATGTCAAAGGGTTGTACTGCCGGCCGCACCCGCCGGATGACTTCGCTAGTCCAAAGCGATTCGCTCAGTAGCGTCACCCAGCCATCTTCCGGTTCGCAAATGGCGCAGAACGAATAGCGAGCATAAGCCGATTGGTAGGCGTCCAGCCCGCGTTTGGACAAGTCGCCTTCGAGCCGAGCATCGGCGGTTTCCGACGCGCGGCCGGCTCTAAACCCGAAGGTCTCGCCTTCGAACCGTTCGAACACTTGCCGCAACTGTTCCTGATTCGGTCGCGGAAGCACGACGCAGCGCTCGGCCGCTTCGCGCCACGCAATCTCCCGTGTCTTGCAAAACTCCCGTACTCTTTCCATGTGGCTGAAAAAATCCACCGCGTACGATTCGTTTCCGGCAAGGGCCGGGAAGAGCGCAGACCAAATCTCAGCAGCGTCCCGGCCACGCACCGGCTCGCGGTTCTCGGTTTCGACCAGTTCAAGTCCCACCGCTTTTACGTCGCCGCCAAGGTCCAGCGCTTGCACATCCAACGAAAAAGGCGGCAATTCCAGCGCGCCGCTTTCTGGCGCGGCCGTTCCTTGCGCGTTCATTCTTCGGACTCCCAATCTGGAAACTTGGCGCGAAAGTCCGGCGACTGTTTGCGAACTTCCAGCCAGTCGAAGAAAGCGTCCGGTGTTTCCAGCCAGATTCGAAACCATCCGGCGATTTCTTCTTTTTCGGCGCGCTTTTGAGGCTCCACTTTGTGGTTGCGCGAAATCATCTCCGCGCGGCGCTTACCCAGCCGGGCGACGTTCAGAACGCGCTCGACCGCCGCGTGTTCACCGTGGAAGCGGAACTTGCGCATCAGCTCATCCAGCCGCATGATGCTCACTTCGGCGTCCACCAGCGTCTTGAAGTGTAGAAGATCCTCGAATTCTTCTTCGTATTGTTCCTCGGCTTCTTCTTGCTGATTGATGGTGACCTTTTGGCCAGCGTCTTTCAGCACGTCGGCAATGTACTCCATTCCGGTTTTGCCGGCCTCGCCATGTTCGGCCAGGAGCCGGCGCCGCAATTGATCGATTTCCGCCGGCGTCCATTGCTGCACTTTGATCTCCCGGGCGGTTTCCAGGATCAGCGCCTTCTTCGATTTCAAGTCTTCGGTCATCTTGCTTTGCCTCGGTGTTGGGTAGCGTGCTTTTTCTTGTGGCTGGGCGGGGGAGGTGGCGGCGGGGGATCCGCCGGCAGGCCGGCCAGTAACCTACGGTACTTCACCACATTCTTGTTATGTTCCGCCAGCGTCGCGCTAAAAAAATGTCCGCCCTGCGTGTTAGCCACGAAATAGAGATAGTTCGTTTCCGCCGGGTGCAGCGCGGCACGCAGAGACGCTTCCCCGGGATTTCCGATCGGCCCAGGAGGAAGCCCGCCGTGCTCGTACGTGTTGTACAAGGAATCGAAGCTCAAGTCCTTTCCACTCAGTGTCCCATTATATTTTCCGAGCCGCTCCATTCCATAAATGACCGTGGGGTCGCACTGCAGGCGCATGCCCTTGCGCAGGCGATTTTCGAATGCGCCAGCCACCAGGGGACGTTCCTCCGGTTTCGGCGTTTCCCTCTCGACGAGCGACGCGAGAGTCACGATTCGATTCACGGCTAGATGACCGTTTTCATCGGCCGGCCCATCGGCCGCTGGCGAGGCGACGCGCTTCCACTCTTCCTTGAACTTATGCACCATTTCCGCGGTCAATTCGCTGGCTGCGGGGTGCCGGGGCAGCTCGTAAGTAGCAGGGAAGAGGAATCCTTCAAGAGTCTGCGCCCCCGGCGCAAGGTCGCGAACCGGCGACGGATCACCAGTGGCAAAAAGAAAATCGCCCGCGCGCATGAATTTCCCCGCTTCGAGCTCGCGGGCGATGTCGAACATTGTTTCACCTTCGCGCACCGTGAACGGCACCTGGTAGACCTGGCCGTTGGCGAGTTTCCAGAAGACCTCGCGGCCGGTCATGGCGTGATCAAAAAAGTATTCTCCGGCTTGTAGTGTGCGTTTTGGATGCCTCCGCGCATAAAACCGCAGGGCCAGCGCGCTGCGCACCACGCCATTTTTCTGCAGAAGATACGCTACATATCGTTGCGAAGCCCCGCGCGGCACATCGACAAACAGGCCTTCGTTTCGAAAGCCCTGGTACGGCTTGGTGATGCCGTACCAGATCCACGCCGAGGTAGCCCCGGCGATCAGCATGGCTAGTAGCAATAGCAGGAGAAAATACTTCTTCAATGCGACCTCACCGATTCACTTACTTGGTCCGCTCAAGTCTTTCCGGCCGTTGGTCCCTGGCGATCAAGGTACTCTCTTAAGATGACGGCAGCCGCGACAGCGTCCACAGTCATCTGGTCCCGTACATTTTTCGGTTTCTTGCGACCGGTCCGTTTTTCATCGCGGATAAACCGTCCCTGAATTTCTTCCATCAAGCGCTCCGCTTCCCAGCTGGTGAGCCGCTCGTCCACCATTTCTACCGGCACGCCAATCTGTTTCCGCACGCGTTGCGCGAAGCGCTCCGCTTCTTCGGCCATTTCGCCGCGCGTGCCATCGAGGCGCAGGGGCAAGCCGACGAGGACTTGCTTCACGCCATGGTCGCGAACCACTTCGCGCAACCGCCGCATGTCTTCGTTGCGGTTGAGACGCTCGATGGTGCAGAGCGGTTGCGGCAGGCGCGTTTGCGAATCCGCGAGGGCGAGCCCAATTCGCGCGCGCCCGTAGTCCACTGCCAGAATGGATGGTCGTGTAACTTGATGCAATTCGTCCTTAGCGATGGTCACACTACCTAGTATACCGGGAAGGTGCACTGGATTGGTTCGATGCTTCTTAACCGACGCCGGTCACGCCACTGTGCGGCGAGACCTGTCTGCCGAATCTATGGCTGGCAGCCGCGGCTTTGCCAGGTGTCCCAGTATCCGAGAGTTTTTAGCTGCTGATCGAGGCCGGTTTCTTGAAAGAGGACATCGAGTTCGGCGCGGGAAAAACGCTTGCCGAGCGGCTCGGTGCGGTCGGCGATTCCCCAAGCGGTCAGGGCCGCGATCACCGTGTGCAGCTTGAGCTCGCGCATATCCACTTTGTCCAGGGTGTCCGAAGCGGCGTGGTAATTGGGCAGGTAGTTGGCCTCTTCTTGCTTGGCGTCCAGCGTGGGTATGCCTTCGAGCAGGAAAGCGAAATTGTCCGAGCCGAAGGAAGCGTTATAAGTGTGGTTATTTACTCCCCAGGAATCCAGCGGTTTCAAGACTTCACGCACGCCGGCTTCGATGTCCCGGCGGCCGCCGAGCGAATATCCGGTGACACGGCCGATGCCGGAATCGAAATTAATCATGGCGCGGATTTTGTCGAGCTCCGCGCGGTGCGCTTTCACGTATTCGAAGGAGCCAATCTTGCCTTGTTCCTCGCCGCTGAAAAGCAAGAAACGGATGGTGCGACGCGGCAGAAGCCCGGTGGCCTTGATGGCTCGCGCGGCTTCAATCACCAATGCTGCGTTGCCGCCGTTGTCCAGCGCGCCTGTCCCCAGCTCCCACGAATCCAGATGCGCGCCGAGAATCACAACTTCATCCGGCTTCTCGTAACCACGGATTTCGCCTACGACATTTTCCTGCTCGGTGGGCCCACCAATTTTGTTGGGCATGCCAAGCACCGCACGCACCTGGCCTGGATAAGCGGCAACCGTCCGCGCAAGACGCAGGGCATCTTCGCGCGCCACGAGCACCTGGGGAACCTTGTCAATTTCGCCGTTCAGCGAATTCGTATGGCGATAGAGGAGTAATCGCTCGCGGTCGCCCATCCATAGAATGGCGGCGACGCCTCCTTTGACGGCTTGATCGATGATTGAAGGAGGACGAAGATGCTCGTTCAGCAGATCAGCCCACGTTGCTCCGATATCACTGTGAACTAGAATGAACGCATCCTGCATATTGCCCGCGCGCCTAAATTCTCCCTCGCTTCCGTAGCCCACGTCGATTATTTCTGCCTGCATTGCCGATTTTGATGTGGGTGGCCCCCAACCCAGCGAAACTACGTGCAGGGAAGGCATTTCGGCTGCAGTCCTCGTTGGGTCTTTCGTGGCTTCAGACCTGAGGGGCCGGAAGGGTTCGATGATGCGCAGTTCCGTTTTGCCTTCGCTCCACGTTACCGGCAGCGTGTACTTCTCGGTGTGAACATCCACGCCGGCCGCGCGAAACGCGCCCACGCCCCACTCTACGGCTTTGGCCATTTCCGGCGAGCCGGTCAAGCGGCCGCCGATTTCATCGGTCAGCCGCCGCAGATTCTCTTCCATGGGCGATGGGCCCATCACGATAGGAAGAATCTTTGCCGCGGCTTGCGCGCAGGAGGAGGCTTCCGTCGTGGAGCAAGCTGCAGGGCCTGGAGCGTTCTGCCCGGGGATGAGTGCGTCTTGCTTCACCGGAGGAATCTGCGCCTTTAGATGTGGCGCTAACGCGAAAAGGCTGAGTAATAGAGAAACCAGAAGAATTGTGCGGCGCGGCATGAGTGGACTCACTTTTCTTGCAGTCTTAAGTATGATGATTCCGCGATCTGATTGTCGCGCGGATTATACCGGATGAGACAAAAGAGAACATCTCGGGGCTAATTCCTCTGCCTACTCGCGGTTCAGTTGCTTGGCCGTCGTTTTGGGTCGCGGAGGCAGTCCGCGACGCGCGCCACCTCGACCATTTCTCGGACGTCGTGAACGCGCACGATATGAGCCCCATTCAAGATGCTTGCGGTGACCGTTGCAGCGGTGCCCCACAAGCGCTCTTCGGGTGGCGCCGGTTTGCCGTTGCGAGCCCACGTCGCGCCCAGGAAGCCCTTCCGCGAAGTGCCGACCAGCAGTGGATAGCCAAGCCTTGCCAATTGCGGGAGTCTCTGGAGCAATTCGTAATTCTGCGCGAAGCTTTTGCCGAAGCCGATGCCCGGGTCGAGGACCATCTGCGATCTCGCGACGCCGGCTTTGCGCGCGACGGCCACGGAGCGGCGAAGACCCTGCATGACGTCTTTCACTACGTCCCGCGCAAACGGTCCTGCCTGCATCGTTCGCGGCTCACCGCGTATGTGCATCAGGATAAGCGCCGCGCATTGGCGCGACGCAACACCGGCAATTTTCGGGTCATGCTGCAACCCGGAAATATCATTGATGATTTCCGCGTTGGCGTGGAGAGCCAATTCAGCCACGGCGGCGCGGCGAGTATCCACGGAAATGGGAATTTTCAAGCGGCCCCGCAGAGCTTCGAGAACCGGCAGGATGCGGTCCAGTTCTTCGGCAGCAGAAATTTGTTTGGAGCCCGGCCGCGTGGATTCCCCGCCCACATCGAGAAGATCTGCTCCGGCGTTGGCCATGGCAAAAGCCTGTTCCACAGCCAATTCCGGTTCGAGGAATTTGCCGCCATCGGAGAAGCTGTCTGGCGTGACGTTGAGCACGCCCATGACGAGCGTGCGCTCGCCAAGAAGCAGCGTTCGGGAATTTAATTTGAGGCGAAAGAGTTTGCGATGTTTCATGGGCGAAGAGAAGTCTAGCGCGAGTCGGAAAGAAAAGGATAACCTAGAGACGCGGAGGCCGCAGAGTTGAGTGGGATCCAAAAGGAAAGGATTACCGTAAATGTGCAACTAATCCAGATCGAAATCGCGGATGGGCTTGCCGGCTGGCGCGTCCTTGGCTTTCTTCATGGCTTCTTCAAATTTCTTGGTGAGGATATCTTCTTTGTTGGTTTCCTGGAACCAGGAGTCCGCGAACTTGTCTTCGCGCTGGCGTTGTTGTTCGGCAAGGATCTTTTGCGCATCGCTCAAGTCCACATTGGGACCAGGCCTAACGGGCGCTTCATGCGATAGCACCGCCCCGAAAATCGGATCGACGGTCAGCTTTGCCTGGCAGCAGGGGCAAGTGACGTGCAGGTTTTCGGTGTTCTGCTTTCCCATGCGGCTATTCTACGCCTTTTTGCCTGAGAGAGCGGTAGAGGGCAGCCCATTCCGGAGAGAAGAAGTGCGGCCAAAAAAGCGGGGCACCCGTCGTGACAGGTGCCCCGCGCATCTCTCGGAAGCGACTCTTTATTTAAGCCGTTTAAACTAAAAACCAATCACCGTGCTTCAAGCTTTGGCCGGGTTTTCACCGCGGGTGAATCCCGGGGCCGGCCGCAGTTCCGGGCGCACTACTTTTGGGTCCGTACTCGGCGCTGCTTGCGGCGGAATCGCAGGAGGCGTACGCGGCTTCTCCGGCAGCGGCTTGCCTTCCATAAGCAGCTTCACTTCGTTGGCGTCTATGACTTCCCGTTCGAGCAGCGCCTGGGCGATGCGTTCGAGCGTATCGCGATTGCCCGAAAGGAGGTCCTTGGCCTTTTGGTAGCCGCCATTGACGATGCGCTTCACTTCTTTATCGATCTGGATCGCAGTGTCTTCCGAGTAGTCGCGATGCTGCGCGATTTCGCGGCCGAGGAAGATGGCTTCGTCTTTCTTGCCGTATGCCAGCGGTCCCAGTTCGCTCATGCCCCATTCGCAGACCATGTTGCGGGCGATGTCCGTGGCGCGTTCGATGTCGTTGCCCGCGCCAGTGGTGATGTGGCCGAGGAAAATCTCTTCCGCGGAACGCCCGCCCATCAACACGGCAAGCATTGCTTCCAGATACTCGCGCGTGTAGGTGTGTTTGTCGTCTTCCGGGAGCTGCATGGTCAAGCCGAGAGCCATGCCGCGCGGAATGATGGTCACTTTGTGGACCGGATCGGCACCCGGGGTCATCGCCGCGACTAGGGCGTGCCCGGCCTCATGATACGCGGTGTTCTTCTTCTCTTCGTCCGACAAAATCATTGACCGGCGCTCGACGCCCATCATCACTTTGTCTTTGGACATCTCGAAATCAACCATCATGACGAACTTGCGATTCTGGCGCGCGGCCCACAAGGCCGCTTCGTTAACCAGGTTCGCGAGGTCCGCGCCGGAGAAGCCCGGTGTGCCGCGCGCGATGATGGACAAATCCACGTCATCGCCGATGGGCACCTTGCGTGTGTGTACGCGGAGAATTTCCTCGCGGCCTTTCACGTCAGGACGGGCTACGACCACGCGGCGGTCGAAGCGGCCCGGCCGCAACAGCGCCGGGTCCAAAACATCAGGCCGGTTGGTAGCGGCGATCAGGATGACGCCTTCGTTCGACTCGAAACCGTCCATCTCCACCAGCAAGGCGTTCAAGGTCTGCTCGCGCTCGTCATGCCCGCCGCCGAGGCCGGCGCCGCGATGGCGTCCAACGGCGTCAATTTCGTCGATGAAAATGATGCAGGGGGCGTTCTTTTTGCCTTGTTCAAAGAGATCGCGTACGCGGCTTGCGCCCACGCCGACGAACATTTCCACGAAGTCCGAGCCGGAAATCGAGAAGAAGGGAACGTTGGCTTCACCGGCGATCGCGCGGGCCAGCAAGGTCTTGCCCGTGCCGGGAGGTCCGACAAGCAAAACCCCCTTGGGAATTCGTCCGCCCAGCTTCTGGAACTTCTGCGGGTCTTTTAGGAACTCAATAATTTCCTGGAGTTCTTCTTTGGCTTCGTCGGTGCCAGCGACGTCCTTGAAGGTGGCTTTTTTCTGCTGCGCGGAGAGCAACCGCGCGCGCGACTTGCCGAAACTCAAGGCCTTGTTTCCGCCCGACTGCATCTGCCGCATCAGGAACAAGCAGAAACCCACGAGAAGAATCAGCGGCGCGGCATTCAACAAGATCAGAACCCAGTCGCCGCTGCGCACTTCCTGGATCTTCACCTGGACGGCCTTGTCCCGCAGCGCCTTTGTGACTTCGGGAGCATTTTCTTTAGCGATAATGGCGCGGAATTTCTGGTTCGGCGGCTTGGAGTATTCGCCCTTGAGCTCGTAGCTGTTAGGCGAGAGATACATGGTGACTTCCTTGATCTCACCAGCCTCGATCTTGGCCATCAGCAGGCTGTAGCTGGGTTCATCCTCGCGCGCCTGTGACGCGTTGGTGGACACCAGCTTCCAGAGCATCACGCCCAGAAAGACGATGGAGATCCAAAACAATATTGTTTTTGCCGTGGAACTAGAATTCACGTTGTCCTCACTAATCCGCAACTGGCCGAAAAAACCTACTTCTAACTTCTTGCTAACTTCTTCTTCCTAACTTCTTCCGCCCTTCCTGCTTTTCCTGGGCGTTCCATTCGCTCCGGAAGAAAGTTGCCGGAGGTTTCGCCCCATCCCGTTGGGTGCTGCTAGCCCATAGCCAACCCATACTTCATTAGATGCGGTCCGGAAGCCAAAGTAATCGGGCTCCAGCGCGACGCGGCGCTTGGCCGGCTTATCGAGCATGACCGCCAGCCGAATCGAACGCGGCTTGCTTTCGCCGAGCCGCCGCAGCAAGAATTCCTGCGTCACACCGCTTTCCAGTACCGCGTCAACCACCAGCACGTCGCGGCCTTTCAGCTCCGGACCGGCACCAAAAAAAACTTCGCGCCTGGCATGCCCGCTTTGCTCGACGTCTCGCACCTCTTCGCGAACGAAGTGGCAAACAACCGGGGCGTCGATCTCCCGCATCAAGTCCGCGGCGAAAACAAAGCCGCGATCTAGCGTTACCACCACATCTATGCGACGTCCCTCATACTGCCGCGAAACCTCTTTCCCCAAGGCTGCCACGCGTGAGGCGATGCGCGCCGCGGAGTATGCCGCTCCCCTCCGGCTGCTCAAATCTTTTCCTCGACGATCACGATTCCCGCTAGCGTCTGGTCATTCGGTGCAAATTCAACGGCAACTGGAAAGCCGCGAGCCCATACCAGTTCGTCCCCACAGGCCAGCACCGGCCATCCGTCGCGCTCCCAGCGGCTGACGCGCTTTTCGTTCAACAAACGCTTCAGCTTATGGGCCCTTCCGTGACCCCGGGGCCGCAAGCGGTCTCCGGGACGCCAATTGCGCAGCAAAATCGGGAAACGCAACTGGTCACGGTCCAGGACAGCCCCATCCCTACTAGTTTCCCCTCTCTTGGGAGGCCAGTCAATCACCCTGAGGCGGAATACGCACCCCAGTTCCACAACCTTCACTTCCGCATGCCCTATTGCCATATCGATCTTGTATCCATATTGACGCGTTTTGCTTTGAGAAGCTGGCCCGCCCGCATTTTTAAGGGCGTGAAACACTAGCGCGTCTCGTTCTTTGCGCACCTCGAGGCCGCCCGGCAAAGTGAGGGACCTTCCGCTCTGTCCGCGGCGCGCCAACTCCAGCACGGCCGCCACATGCCCCGTGCCAAGTTGGCCCTCGCGCGGTTTTACGCTTTCTACCAACTGCCGCACCAGACGAGTGCTCACCGCTTTTGTCCATTCGGTCTTTTCTGAGTCTTGTTTGTTCTCCGTGCCGTTGGCAGTAAATTCTTTCTTCTTCCAAGGTTCGAACAAATCATGGACGGTGATTCTTGTGCCCTTTTCGCTTGTTTGCGCCAGGGTCTGCAAGCGTTCTTCCACCACAGCGTCTAAGAACGCCTCGTCTTCGCGAGCGAGGTCCGCGAGCTTGGCTAAGTGTTCAACGATAGACGGCTGAAACTGTTTCTCCAGCAAGGGCAGAAGTTTTCTTCGGATGCGCGCGCGCATTCTCTTGGTATCGCGGTTAGTGGCGTCTTCACGCCAGGTTTGTTTGTGTGCGCGCAGAAAACGCCGCAGCTGGCTCCGGTGAATGCCCAGGAGCGGGCGGATGACTGGGCCGGCTACTGGATGAATTCCGCCAAGTCCCGCGAGGCCCGTTCCGCGGAGAAGATGCGCCAGCACGGTCTCCGCTTGATCGTCGGCCGTGTGCGCCACGGCGATCTTTGTACAAGTTCCGGATTCCACCAGCGAACGGAAATAGTCGTAGCGCGCCCGCCGCGCCGTATCCTCGAGATTCGCCCGCTCCTCTTTTGCTTTTTTGGCCACGTACACAGAAGCCGAGCGAAACTCCAACCCATGCTTTGCCGATAGCTTGGCGACAAACGTTTCATCCGCATCGGAAGCCTTGCCGCGCAATTTGTGATTGAAATGCACCGCGCTGAGCACGATGCCCAACTTCTCGCGCAACTCCAACAGCAACAGCAGCAACGCCACGGAGTCTGCCCCGCCGGACACCGCTACGCCCACGCGGTCGCCCGGCAGTAACACGCCCTGGTTCTTCACCAAGGAAAGGAGGCGTTGCTCCAGGAGAACGAATTCTCGTCTGCCCCCGGGCGGTTTTTTTTTCCCACCAGTCACTAGTCACCAGTCACTTCTTGTCTCTTTGCGCGCATCCTACCACGCCGCAAGCACCTAACGCCCCGCGGAGAATGTCTGTGGAAATCGCTAATCAGGTGTTGACATTGTTAACGCCCCTTGGCATACTTCTTGGGCTGTGGATGTGCCTTTCTGCTGGACAGGGGGGCTTCGCTCTTTGACAACCGATACGATGTGCCAGAATCTGTTCGAAACTATTGGAGCTTTTCGAGCGCCAATAGTCTGAGTTAATTCGAGCGATCAACAATTCGCTTGGCAGGCTGCCTGGGACGCAAATCCCAGGATTTTTTTTCGCCAAGCAACCAGATTCAAACGAGAGTTTGATCCTGGCTCAGAACGAACGCTGGCGGCGTGCTTAACACATGCAAGTCGAGTGCGCGTCTGTAGCAATACAGATGGCGCACGGCGCACGGGTGCGTAACACGTGGGCAATCTGCCCTTCGATGGGGAATAACTCCGGGAAACCGAAGCTAATTCCGCATAACATTCCTTGGACTGCGGTTCGAGGACTCAAAGCCGTAAGGCGTCGAAGGAGGAGCCCGCGCCCGATTAGCTAGTTGGTGGGGTAACGGCCCACCAAGGCAATGATCGGTAGCTGGTCTGAGAGGATGGCCAGCCACACTGGAACTGAGACACGGTCCAGACTCCTACGGGAGGCAGCAGTGGGGAATCTTGCACAATGGGCGAAAGCCTGATGCAGCGACGCCGCGTGGGGGATGAAGCATCTCGGTGTGTAAACCCCTTTCGACCCGGAAGAATGCCTCGCAAGAGGACTGACGGTACGGGTATAAGAAGCCCCGGCTAACTACGTGCCAGCAGCCGCGGTAAGACGTAGGGGGCCAGCGTTG
>DATKHV010000069.1:0-14251 GCA_035510055.1 Candidatus Cybelea sp.
CGTTATCGGCATAAACAATCTGGATTTCCAAGCCGAGTTTGCGGGCCATTTGCTCAGCAGATAGCGCTTGTTCGATCTGGTAGTCGTTGTCGTTGGTCGTGAGAGAAACCAAAATGCGCAACTTTTTCATGGCGATACGAATTCCCTCTTTGGGCTCCCTGCTAACAATACATCGGACGCGGCAAGTTGCGGGAGGAAACTGCAGCAGGCGTTTCATGAGAAGAATCCCCGGGGTGGCAGGCCACGCTATATTGGAAGCAAATTTTCTACCGAGAGGTCTGGGCCGGCGTTACCGGCAGCTTGGCCTTGACCGCCGGATTGGGACGGATACGTTCTGCAGGCACCACGCCGGCGCCTTCCAGGACGGAATAAAACTGGTCGGCGGGCAAATCAGTAAGGGTGTCCACCTTTCCGGAGGGCCAATGAATTTCGACGCGATCGATCTTCGTAGCGGTGTTCAAACCAAAATGCAAGCGTAGATCGTTCTGCGGTAAATAGCTGCCGCCGCTGTGGACCTCGTCGGTTTGCGTCATTCCGCTAGCGACGACTTTGATTCTTGCGCCGATCGCCAGGCGATTGCTCTCGGTTCCCGTCAATTCGAAACTGGCCCAGTGGCGGCCGGTGACGCCATGATTTTTCAAAATCATGGGGGCGCCATCGATATCGCCAACCACCACGTCCACGTTGGCGGTGTTGAAAAGATCGCCGATGGCCAGCCCGCGAGAAACGCGCTTCTCGAGAAGCGCTGGCCCGGCCTGGTCGCTGGCGTCGCAAAACGTTCCGTCTTTCTGATTCATGCGAAGCAGCTTGGGCTCGCGATAACTGGCGCCGGAAGGCAGCAAATCCACCTGCGGGTAAACGTGCCCAGTCACGGTGATGAGGTCCAGCCATCCGTCGTTGTCTAGATCGGCAAAAGTGGTGCCCCACTTAACGTACGGCAAGGTCGGAAGGGCCACTCCCGAGGCGTAGGAGACATCGCTAAAATTCCAATTGCCATCGTTGCGGTAAAGAACATCATTCTCGTCCGAGAAATTTGTGACATAAAGCGAAGGGCGGCCGGTGTGCAGGTAATCGCCGATGGCGATACCCATGGAAGCTTGCTCGGAACCATCTTCGCTGACGGCGGTTCCGGACTCGAGCCCGATGTCGATGAATTTTCCATTCCCCAAATTCTTGTAGAGAAATTTGGGAGTCGAATCGTTGGCGATATAAATGTCGGGTCGCCCGGTATTGTTAAAATCCGCCCAGACCACGCCCATGCCGTAGTAACCATTCGGATCATCGACACCGGCGCTTTTCGCGACATCCTTGAAGGTACCGTCGCCATTGTTGTGAAACAGGGCGTCGCCGGCGCCCTGCAATCCGCGCGGGCCGCACTGCACGTCAATTCCGCGATACTTGCAATTGGGAGATTTGCCGAAGCCGGGAAGATCATGGAGGTGAAAATCAACGTAATTCGTGACCATGAGATCAATGCCGTTGGCTTCGGCATCGTTTGGCAGGAGTAAGGATAAGTGGGGTTGGGCCATTTTCAAATCACACGACTTGGACTCGTCGAGTCTAATAGAAATGTAAACTTTGGTGCGTTGCCTGGGAGGGAGGCGCGAGAGTATATTGACATTCAGACGGGCGATGCAAATTGAAAACTTTCGAAGAATCCTGGGAGGGAACGTGGGGAAATTGATTGCGTGCGTGATGTGCTTCTTACTGCTGGCAGCGATGCCGCTTCCTGCGCAAGCTCCGGGACTCTCCGAGACGTATGCGCAGATCCGCGCCGAAGAAACGAACAACTCCAAGATTATGTGGATCATTCATGAGATCGCGGATGTGTACGGCCCGCGCTTGACGGGCACACCGAGTTTAAAGGCGGCGGACGATTGGGCGCTGAAGACCATGACGTCGTGGGGATTGTCGAACGCACACCTGGAGCCGTGGACGTTCCAACCGCCGAGCGCGGCGACGCCGGTGCCCGGTTGGGAAAACATGGAGCAATTGGCGGAAGCCGTCACTCCGTTCCACGGACAACTGATGGTGAAGCCGCTGGCATGGACGCCGAGCACGAAGGGAGTCGTGACGGCGCAGGTGGTGATGGTGGATCCGCCGGGATTGGCGCCGACGGGCGGTGGATTCAATTTCTTTGGGGCCGCGCCGCCACCACCGGAACCGAAATGGGCTGCGCCGCCGATGCTGGAGAAAGCGAAACCGGCAGAGGCAAAACAGCCGACAAAGGAAGAGCTTGACGCGTATTTAAATTCCGTGAAGGACAAGGTTGGCGGCGCGATCGTTTTTGTAGGAAAGCACGTGGAAGTGGCCGAGGACATGAACCCGGCGCCGATGCGGCGCCCCGAAGAGGAATGGAAGTCGCGATTCGATGCGAAGAACCCACGGCCGTTCCGCTTTCCGGAGCAGCCCAAGCTGCCGGAAGGACAGTTGACGCGCGCGGAAGTGTCGCGGCAGGTGGACCAATTTCTTGTGGACAATGGCGCGGTAGCGCGAATTAACGACGCGGGGCGAGCGCACGGCGTTATCATCGCCCAACAAAACGGGACGTACGACTGGACCAGGGCCGTGCCGACGATGGTGATGCGCAATGAAGACTATGGAAGAATCTCGCGGCTTCTTGGCGATGGTACAGCGATGACGCTGCGGATCAATATTCAGAACAAGGAGTACCCCGAGGGGACCACCGCTTACAATGCGATTGCAGAAATTCCTGGCACGGACAAGAAAGACGAAATCGTTATGCTGGGAGGCCACTACGACTCGTGGCATGACGCGACCGGAGCAACAGACAACGGGATTGGCTCCTCGATGATGCTGGAGGCGGTGCGGATCTTGGCGGCGCTGCACGTGAAACCGCGGCGGACGATTCGGATCGCGCTGTGGAGTGGCGAAGAAGAGGGATTGCTTGGATCGTTGTCGTACGTGCGCGAGCATTTTGGGAGTTTCGAAAACCAGAAGTCGGAGTACGCGAAATTGGACGCGTATTTCAACATTGATTCAGGGACGGGGAAGCCGCGAGGCGCCGGAGTGTTTGGGCCAGCAAGCGCAGCGGACATGGTTCGCGAGGCGCTGATGCCCTTTGCCGATTGGGGATTCACGGGAGCTGTGGCGAGCGACAGCCGGAGGACGGGCGGGACGGACAGCACTTCGTTTAACAACGCTGGATTGCCGGGAATTGGCCTAGCGCAGGACGCGTTTGATTATGGTTCGTTTACGCATCACACGAATCTGGACACCTACGAGCGGATTTATGAAGAGGACGTAAGAGAAGGAGCCGTGGAAATTGCATCGGCCGTGTATGCGCTGGCGATGGCCGAGCAGATGGTGCCGCGGTTCGAGGCGGAGAAGATGCCCAAGCCGGTGCCGGAACCTGGACCGGGCTCGCAGGCTGCGCCGGTGCGGCATGTTGCCGGGAACTGAAGGAGACAAATTCTAGCTGCCGAGGGAGTTGTGTAAATTAGACTAGCTGTGGTAAGTGCACTGGTTGATCGTGCCGCCATGCTGCGATTCACGGGCGAACGCCAGGCAAAGACTTCCCTTTTTGATTTGACGGGAGCTTCAGTAAGCCCAGTAGGGGCCAGCGCCTCCGGGCGTGCTCTGTCCCTCAATGGCCGTGTAAACATTGCGGCCGAAAAAGAAAGGAAGTCCCCAGTCAAACATTCCGGAGTTTGGCCCGGCTATTCCGTTTACCGCGGCGTCAGCCGCGTTGGACGTCAGAGTAGTGGCATTTGCCACGACGAAATCGACGCTAGCGGTCGCGCCATTTGCTCCCTGGTTGGTAGCGGAAAGATTCTGCGTCGAAGACGGGCAATACCAGAAAGTGGCGTTGGTGCAAACGGGAAACCCTGTAGTGGTGGCGTCCAGGAAATAGATACCATTCGAACCGCTGTCAATAAAGCTGGCGTTGGTATAAGTCGCGCCATGGTAAGTCGTCGTGATATTTCCTGTTGCCGGATCTAACGTATAGACCGTGGCGCTGCCAAGGCCGTTATTGGACTGCGTACCGATGCCAAAGATGAGGGAGCCGCTGACGCTCGTTTCAGATCCTGAAACCGAAGGCAGTTCAACGATGACGCCGTTGTTATCCTTGGCAAACAAGGACACGGGATTTTGCACCTGGTTCGCGACGCTCTCCGTCGTGATCTGGCAGCCCGCAGCGGGGCAGGTGTAATACAAGCCGGGGTTGGACGCGCCGCTCTGCGTGCAAGCAGTGCCGCAGTCTTGCGCAAAAATCCCCACTCCCAAAATGCCGTTAGCGCCCAAGCTCGCAAGATCATTTTCCGGCGCACCATTACTTGAACAACTTGCCGGTATGGTGGAGAAATTTGAACTGCCGATGACCTGAATCGGCAAAGACTTCGCGTGCTCACCAGCGATCGTTAAATCCACGCTTTGGACTGGCCCCCAAGTGAAACCATCCAGAAATGGAAGGCACTCGACAACGGGATCTCCGTTCGAAGCGGTCTGTTGCGGTGGCGAGATGGTCAGAGCCGAAGACAATATCCTCAGCCCCGAGGAACCGGTGTCCACCAAGATGCCACTAACGGTTTGACAACTCGCGGTGCTGCCCGGAACGCAAACCATCACGCTGGTGAATGCGCCATCAACATAGCCCCCAGCTGGTCCAGCATTGACGGTGATGGCCTGTACGTTCGATGTCGAGCCGGAGCCACCATTTCCGCCGCCACTGGTGCTGCTGGTTCCACCGCAGCCCACCGTCAGGGTCGAAACTCCCGTCACCATTAGGGCAAGGATTCGTCGAAGCCGCGCTGGTTTCATTGTAGGTCCTCGGCGTGGATTCCTGCCGGCAACAATTGAGGAACATACGCTTTGCCCCAGAGCGACCTCATATGTCCGGTGATTTGCACCACCAGTCCGGGCTGCTGAATCAGCAGCGGACCGTGTCCGTGGCGCTGGGCTCGCTGATCCTGAACGGCTTGTGCGTATTGGCCAAAATATGCACCCAAAAGCTGGCGTAAGTCCGGATGGAATGGTCCTCGCCAAGTCACGGCAAAGACCTTTCCCGTCGGCGAGACATATTCCTTCACGGCAACGCCTGTCGAAGTTTGGATTTCGTGCATGGTGTAGGAATCGGCGCTGGTGGTCCTCAAGGTTCCTTGCATTTTCACGCGATCTGCCTCGACCGAGGTTACGTCGCCCCCCAAGGAGGCCAACAGGGGAAACGGAAGAGCAAGCACAGCGAATAGGAAGCAAATTATTCTCGACTTCATCGGGTAGGTTCTCCCTTGCTTGTAAGCGTTGCACAATCCAGTTTCGGCCAAAGGTATCAAGAAGGAATCACTTCGTCCCAAGGCTTATCTGTGCTGCCTGTGGCGGGAGGCCGGGATCCTTTGCGGCATGCCGGCAAACGACGGCCACCTCAGGGGTCCCCACCGGTTAGAGCTGCATAAATAAGGATGAGGAATGACGCCGGATGGTTGCATTCCAGAGAAGCGAACCTAGCATGTGGTATCAGCGTCGAGAATGCGCGCTTTACGGGCACGACCTACTGCAAGCCTTTTCCACCCTGCGGTCGTACGTGCCCGCAGTTAAAGCAAAGCGTGAAGGAATCGCCGGGGATTCGGAACCGTCGAAAAGTGGAGTGAAGCATCTGGCCTAAAAGCTAGGACCCTGATGCGCCTGTACTTCGCTACAGGAGTTTCCCTAGGGAATACGCTGAATATCTTTCCTTCCACAGAGAATCCACACTAGGTTATCGAAATTGCACTCAGTGCCCGCAGGAGTGTGGCCTAGAAGTGGGTACACGGAAAATTCGAGTGGTGGTTGCAGACGATTCGCGAACAGCTCTGCGCGCGGTTTGCGCATACTTGGACTTCGAGGGGCAGTTCGAAATCGTCGGAACAGCCAACGACGGTCTTGCGGTTTTGCACCAAGCTACAAGCCTCTGTCCGGATTTGTTGTTGACGGACTTGAGTATGCCGCGAATGACCGGGCTGGAAGCCGCGATGCAGTTACGGAAGTCCTTGCCGGGATTGCGGATCCTTATTTTCACTGAGTTGCACGGGCTTGTTCTTCGGGAGAAGTGCCTACAAGGCGGCATTGACGGTTTTGTGGAAAAAAGCCAGATGCCGGAAAAACTCATGGCAGAAGTCCGCAAGCTATTTCCAGAGAACCCGCCAATGGTTGAAGGACCCGTGGATCAACACGGGAAAGGTTAAAGGGAGAAAGTGATGTCGAGCAAGAAAATCCTTCTGGTCGATGATTCCTGCACCGCTCGTCTGGTGAACAGGATGATATTCAGCCAAAAATCGAATTACGTGCTGATCAGTGCGGTCGATGGGAAAGAAGCGGTGGAAAGAGCGAAGCGGGAAAAGCCGGACCTCATCCTCATGGATATCGTAATGCCACGAATGACGGGGCTGGAAGCGTGCCGCGTGCTGAAAAAAGATAAAGACACGCAGAAAATTCCGGTCATCCTGCTGACCACGCGCGGCGAAGAACAATACGTGCAAGAAGGGTACGCGAGCGGATGCAGCGACTATCTGACAAAACCCGTAAATGACGGCGAGCTACTTGATCTGCTGAAAGCATACCTCGGCGAGTAGTTCCAAACGGGCAAGCTAAATGGAGAAATCATTTAGGAGTAGCGAGGGAAAGACATGATCGGGACAGGAAATCGAAGCCGTCCACCAGCTGTGGGGTACGGAGGCGAGACGGCGAACGGAAACTCAGCCATACCCGCGGGAACGGAAGAGTTGCGCGTGCGCGTGCAGCAGCTCTCGCTGCGCGAGCAGATTGAGCGGAATCATTTTCTCCTCATGCGGCTCAATGCGGCGAACGCGCGTCTGATTCAAAGCCTGGATCACGGCGACGTTTTTGAGGCCATCGCCGAAATCATCGCAAACCTAATGGGCTGCGAGGAAATTGCGGTGTTCGACTATCACCCCGAGGAGCGAACCTTTTCACTGGCTTGGTCGTCGGGCGTGGAAGCAGCTGAGTTGCAGCCCTTTTTGACAGGCGCCGGCATGTTTGGTCGCGCGGTCCAGCAAGGCTTGAGCCAATTCCAAGAACGCCAGGCGGAAGGAGTTCTTTTGCCCCACGAGAAGAACTTGACCGCGTGCGTAATTTTGAAGTCCAGCGGCGAGATTGTGGGAGTCATCGCCATTTTTGGTCTTCTCCCGCAGAAGAGCAATCTGGAATGGGCGGACTTCGAATTATTGAAGTTTCTTGAAATCTACGGGGCCGTGGCCATCAAGTTTCAAAGGTTACAGGGGAAACAGGTGGCACCATGAGGCCGCATTCATCAGGGAAGCATGCCGAGCCCGCTCTACTCGCGGCTCCGGCATCGGCCGGTAATCATGACGCGGCCGCGTCAAATTCGCATTTTCTTCACGCCGGCCAAGTTTTTGTTTCGGTGGAAAAAAAATCCATCGTTCTCATTCTGGGGTCATGCGTTGGAGTATGCATTTGGGACGCCGTTAATGCTATCGGAGGCGCAACGCATTACTTGCTGCCGAATTGGGATGGAACGGGAGGAGCGTCTCCACGTTACGGCAATGTAGCCATTTCCATATTGGTGCAAAAGCTCGTCGAAGCCGGCGCCAACCGCGGACAACTTCGAGCCAAAGTGTTCGGCGGTGGTTGTTTGTTCGATGCCATGCGCGAATCAAGTCCGCACCGAGAGCAGCACCTGGGAAGGCGAAACGTTGAGATGGCCCTGGAAGTACTGAAGAAAGCGCAGATCCCCGTGGAATCCACCGTAGTTGGCGTGGACCGAGGGCAACGCATCGTATTCCGAACAGATACCGGCGACGCGGAAATACGGGTTTTGTAGAGGACTCATGGAAATTAATCGGGAAATGCTGCTGCAGTCGTTCCGAGAAGAAACTGAGGAGTGTCTCGTGCAAATGGAGCAGTTGCTCCTGGCGCTGGAGACACACCCTGGAGATCGGGAACTGGTTTCTTCGCTGTTCCGAGCGGCGCACACCATCAAGGGCAACGCTTCCCTGCTGGAGTTCAATGCACTGACACGATTCCTGCACGATGTTGAGGATTTGTTGGATCTTTGCCGCAGCCACAGCGTGGTGCTGTCTCAAGAAGCGATCAGTATTCTATTGCAGACCGTGGATGCGCAGCGGCAAATGGCGAAGCGCGCGGTCGACGGCGAAGAAAGCCTTCTATCCGAGCACGCGACGTTGAGCGCGCGCCTCATCGAATTGACCGCTGAGATTAAATCCGCGGAGGTACCCGGCACGCAGGAAAATTCAGCGACCGCTCATCCGAATCCGTCCACCGTAGCTGCTGCCTCCAAGACCGCGGTGCAAAATCTGCGAGTGGACGTTGGCAAGCTGGACCGCATGCTGAACCTGACGGTGGAATTCGCGATTGCGCAAGGCCGTCAACGGCGAATACTGGAAGAAAAGCTTGGCCGGGCGTCAGGCGGGCGCGAAATCCTTGAATCGCATCATGGGCTGGAAGCCTTCTTTCTCCAGTTGCAGGAACTGGTGATGAAAATACGGATGGTCCCGGTGGGGCCGACGTTCCACCGGTTCGCCCGGAGTGTTCGCGACGCCGCTAGAAAGAGTGGAAAGCTTGCGCGCATGCTGGTGGTAGGGGATGACGTCGAAGTGGACACCACCATACTTGAACATATTCATGACCCGCTGATGCACATGATCCGGAATTCCGTGGACCACGGATTGGAGACTCCGGAAGTCCGCCGCGCTCTGGGCAAGGATCCCAGCGGGAAGATCGTCCTCGAAGCTTTCCACGATTCCGGGAACATCGTCGTGCAGATTACCGATGATGGCGCGGGCCTCGATCATGAGCGCGTCCTAGCGCACGCGAGAGCAAAAGGAATTGTTCCCGAGGGCGCCCGGCTAAGCGAAGCCGAGATTCACAATTTGATTTTTCAGCCGGGGTTTTCGACGGCCGAGAAAGTGTCTGAACTTTCCGGGCGCGGAGTCGGCCTGGACGTGGTGCGCCGAAATGTAAATGCCCTGAGCGGCGCCATTCTTGTCGAGAGCCGCAAAGGCCTGGGGACCACGTTCACTATCCGGCTTCCGCTGACGCTGGCAATTATCGACGGGTTCGCGGTGAAGGTCGGAACCGAGACTTACGTGATCCCACTCAGTTCCGTGCAGGAGTGCCTGGAACTGCCCGCGGAAAAACACAGTTCCGAGGAAGGCGGAGTCATCAATTTGCGGGGCGAAGCTTTGCCGTACGTACGGCTGCGCGACTTGTTCGAATGCGGTGGCGCCACCCCGGCTCGAGAGAAAATAATTGTGGTCGAGTACCAAGGCGGGCGTGCCGGTTTGGCCGCCGATGAATTGTTGGGCGAACAACAGGCAGTGATCAAGCCATTAGGGCGGCTGTTTCACGGAATTCGCGGTGTTTCTGGGTCAACGATCCTGGGAAATGGGCGGGTAGCGCTGATTTTGGATGTGCCGGCTCTTTGCGGGGAGGCCATCCACCGGAGCGCCGAACTGGTTTTGAAGTAGGGCCAATTTTCGGAAGTGGGAGGCGGCGTGAGGCCGCACTCGGAATAATGTTCGAAGGAGAGCAGCATGTTGAAGAATATGTCGATTGGAAAGCGTTTAGCGATCGGTTTTGGTTTGATCGTGATACTCCTCATCTCCATGGGCTTGAGCGGCTATTGGGGACTCGAGGCCATCACACGGGAAACCATGAAGGTCTTGGAGGGGGACGCCAAAGTCGTGACGCTGGCGGCCCGCGCCAAGGCGACGACACTGGAGTTGCGTCGCTTCGAAAAGGACACGTTCCTCAACGTGGAGGATTCCCAGGTCAGAAATCAGTACGCCGCCAAGTGGGACGGCCAACGGCAGAAACTTCGGGACACCTTCACCGAACTTGAGAAATTTCAACTGTCGCCTGATGACAGGGCAGGCCTGCGCTCCATGCGCGAGGATCTGGATGTCTATGAGGGCGGTTTCACCAAGGTTCTTGGCATGATTCAGGAGAACAAGCTCCACACCCCGCAAGATTGTAATGCCAAGATCAACGAATATAAGGATTCCATTCACCGGCTGGAGGATTTGGCCAGCGAGCTGACGAATCGCCACGCGGAAGTGTTGGTACCGGCGGTGACAGAAATCGCCAAGACTACCACCACGACGCTAGTGCTCTTCTCGCTGGTATCCATCTTCGCGAGCATCGCCGTCACCTTGGTGATCTCACGCGGGATTACCAAGCCCATTCAAGACGTGCTCGAAGTCGTCGAGAACATCAGTGCCGGCGATCTGACCAAGACGATCAACGCGGACCGCGGAGATGAAGTCGGCCGCTTACTCGGAGCCATGGCCAAGATGACCGGCAAGCTCAACGAAATGATCGGCGAAGTGCGCATGGGTGCTGGATCAGTTAGCACCGCGGCCACGCAAGTGGCTTCGTCCGCCAGCATCGTGTCGCAAGGCACGAGCGAACAAGCAGCGGCCGTCGAACAGGTGACCAGCAGCATGGAAGAGATGAGCGCTTCCGTCACGCAGAACGCGGAAAACAGCCGCAAGATGGAGCAGATGGCGCGCAAGGGCGCGCAGGATGCGGGACAAAGCGGACAAGCCGTCCAGGAAGCCGTCTCGGCAATGAAGTTGATCGCGGAGAAAATCGCGGTCATCGAAGAAATTGCCTACCAGACGAACATGCTGGCATTGAACGCGGCGATCGAAGCCGCGCGTGCCGGAGAACATGGCCGAGGATTCGCAGTGGTAGCAGCAGAAGTGCGCAATCTAGCGGAACGCTGCCGCACAGCGGCCCAAGAGATCGGCGGGTTGGCAGTTGCCAACGTGCAGGTCGCGGAACGGTCGGGTGGACTGTTGAGCGAACTGGTTCCGTCCATACAGAAGACCGCGGATCTGGTGCAGGAAGTGGCTGCCACGTCGCGAGAACAAGCCGCCGGCGTAAGCCAAATCAATGGAGCGATCAGCCAGGTTGGCTTGGTCACCCAGCGAAACGCCGCCGGCGCCGAGCAGCTATCCAGCACCGCCGAAGAACTCGCGTCGCAGGCCGAAGCCTTGCAAGACATGATCAGCTTCTTCCGCGTCAGCTCACTGGGCGATCACCGCTCGGGGAAGAAGCGGAAGGCCGAAAATACGCATTCCCAGGACACCAACAGCCACGAAAACCATGGCTCCTCCGCGCACGCGGGAAAGCCAAACGGCGATTACGCCGAGTCATTCGCTCGCATCTAGGCGGCGGAGGAAACTCATGGAAATCAAAGAAAAAGAAGAAGTGGTTCAGCAGCAATACTTGACCTTTTTCCTAGCGAATGAGGAATACGCGATCAACATTCAGCGAGTGAAGGAGATCATCGAGTACACCACGGTCACCAAGGTCCCCAAAGTGCCGGAGTGGATTCGCGGGGTCATCAACCTGCGCGGCAACGTCGTTCCGGTCGTGGATCTGGCGGTACGCTTCGGACTCGACCAGCGGCCGGTAACCAAGACAACTTGCATTGTGGTCGTGGAAGTCGAGCAGGACTCCGAGCGGACGGTGATGGGAGTGATCGCGGAGGCGGTAAACCAAGTCATCGATCTAGCACCCAAGGATATCGAGGAGCCTCCGGCATTCGGCACGCGGGTGCGCCTGGAATATCTCTTTGGGATGGGCAAGCTGGGCAAGAAGTTTGCGCTAATCTTGAACATTGACAGCGTATTGAGCACTGCAGAACTGTTGACCGTTTCCACTCTTCAGTCCGAGCCGGTTGATACGCGGAGCGGCTCGAGCGAGAACTCCGGGGAGCGGCCGGAAGCGTAATGGCTTCCGGAGAAACCCCGGTGCATTCGCCGCTAGTGTTGCCCAAACCGATTCCGGATTTGGCGCTGGAGGAGTTTCAGCTATTTCAGGCGCTGGTCCTCCGCGAATCCGGAATCCATCTGGGCGCAAAGAACCGCGCCATGCTGGTCAGCCGATTGTGGAAGCGATTGCGCGCGCTCGAACTGAATTCTTTTTCTTCCTACTACCGGATGGTGAAAACCGATCCCGAGGAAATGGTGCTGATGCTCGATTGCATTTGCACTAATGAAACCCATTTCTTCCGTGAGCCCGCGGCGTTTGAGTGCTTGCGGAACCACGTTTTCCCGGAATGGGTGGCGAATGCCGATGCCGGCAAGCGAGGCAAGACGATAAGGGTTTGGACCGCAGCATGTTCCACGGGTGAAGAAGCTTATTCCCTGGCGATGATGCTTCTGACGCATTTTCCGCCTGCGGCTGGATGGAAGACCGAAGTTATTGGGACCGACCTCTCCACAAAGGTCCTGGCCCGCGCTTCCGCGGCAATCTGGCCAGCCGAGAAAATGGCCGGCGTACCGCTCGAGCATCAGCGAAGGTTCCTGTTGAAAGGCTTCGGGCCGGACAAAGGCAAAATCAAAGCCGTTGAGGAACTTCGACAGATGGTGCGATTTCAAAGGCTCAATCTCACACAGGAACCTTATGCGGTCACGGGGCCGTTCGACCTGATTTTCTGCCGCAACGTGCTCATCTATTTTCAATGGGAGACGAAGATAAAAGTAGTCGACCGCCTTGGAAAGCACTTGAGCCGCAATGGTTATCTGTTTCTCGGTCATGCGGAAAGCCTGCATGGAGTATCGGACAAGCTGCAGTTCGTCACGCCAAAGGTTTTCCCGTCGCCAAAGTCGCCCATGGCGCGCGGTGGGGCTCTGTGCATTCTGCAGCGCCGTGACAACGCCGTTGCCGAGTGAACGGCTTGACAGAATCCCTCGGACACCTAGTAACACCGGCTTTTTTGAATAGGAAATGACGTGAGCCCTGATAAACACCAAGAACTTGTTGAGCCTCTCCCGGCGTCCGCGCCGGGCAGCTCCGGCCTTCTGAATGTCCTCGTGGTGGATGATTCGGCGACCGTCCGGCAGGTCCTAATGGCGGTACTTTCGGAAAAGCGCGGGTTTCGCGTCACCGTGGCGGCGGACCCCATCATCGCCATGGAGAAAATGAAAAAGTTCGCGCCGGATGTGATCCTCATGGATCTGGAAATGCCGCGGATGGACGGCATGACTTTCCTCGAGAAGATCATGTCTGAAAATCCAGTTCCCGTCGTGGTGTGTTCGGGGTTGACCGGCCCGAGGAGCGGACAAGCCATCCGCGCCCTGGAATTCGGCGCCGTGGACATCATCACCAAGCCGAAGATCGGTCTCCGCGGTTTCCTAGAGGAATCGGCGGTATTGCTGGAAGATACCGTGCGTGCGGCGGCGACGGCCCGGGTGAATAAGTTCCGCCTGCTCCGAGGCAAGCCCTCGAAATACAATTCGGCCGGCTTGGTGATCCCACCAATGGCTTTACCTGCGTCCGGGCAGCTGCGGGAAAAAATCATTGCCATCGGTGCGTCCACGGGGGGTACGGAAGCTTTGCTCCAAGTACTCGAGCAGATGCCTGAGAATTGCCCCGGCATCGTCGTGGTACAGCATATGCCGGAGGGCTTTACGGCGGCCTTTGCTAAGCGGCTCAACGGCATCTGTAGAATCGAAATAAGAGAAGCTGCTGACGGCGACAAAGTTCTCCCAGGGCAGGCTTATATTGCTCCAGGAAACAGGCATACGCTGGTGCGTCGGATTGGCCCTAGCTATTTTCTGGAAGTACGGGAAGGCGCGCTGGTGTCACGGCATCGTCCGAGCGTTAATGTGTTGTTCCGCTCCGTGGCACAAGCGGCCGGTGCCAGTTCGGTGGGCATTTTGATGACTGGCATGGGTGACGACGGCGCGGACGGCCTTCTGGAAATGAAGCAGGCCGAAGCATTCACGATCGCCCAGGATGAAGCGAGTTGCGTGGTGTTTGGCATGCCGCGAGAAGCTATTCTCCGGGGCGCTGCTGAAGAGGTTTTACCCTTGTCCAAGATTTCTGCCGCGATTTTACGACACAGCGTCTCGCGAAACTGCTGAACAGCGCAGCAAACCTTCCGGCCATTCTGCGAAGCCATGTTTCCGGGCTGGACTGGTCTCCCGCAACAGCCGAGCCTGGGCGTCCTCCGTCGACGATGCGACGCGAACTTTGCGGTGTAGAAGAAGTCTGCGCCTGCGACAATACCTGTTAGGCCCCTGTCGAACTCACGCAAAGCAGGACCCAGGCAGTAATCCCTTCTTAGGCGCAGCGCTCACTGCGCATGCCAGTATGTTTGCCAGCCAAGATATCGAGTGGCGGCTTCGTGAACCATCCCCGCGACCGTGGAAAAATTCGCCGCGACGTGGTGCTCGAACCCTTGTTCGCAAATGTAGTGGAGAAGTTGTTGCATCTGCGGAATCTCGACTACCCCGGCGCC
>DATKHV010000070.1:0-25638 GCA_035510055.1 Candidatus Cybelea sp.
CGCTCCCGTCGATGCCTTCGGACAGGAAAGCAAACCCAGCCTCAAGGAATATCCCGCGATTCCCTGGGACAAAATAGATCTCGCGCAATTTAATCTGGTTCCAAAAATGGTGAAGCGCACGCTTCAGCGTATCGGTGACGGCTGGGGCACCTTTCGCATTATTCCCATGGAATCCGGGCGCGGCTGCCCGTACGGTTGCGAATTCTGCACCGTCACCGGCTTCTTTGGCGACTCCATCCGCTTTCGCACCAACGAAAGCGTTGTGAATGAGCTGCTCCTCCTGAAAGCTCGCGCCAAGAGCGAAGGCGGCCAGATCGCCGTCTTCTTCATCGACGATAATTTCGCCATCAACGTCAAACGCACGAAATCCCTGCTGCGCGACATCATCGCCGCCGGGGCCCAAGTCCACTGGGTCGCGCAGATCAGCGCCAATCTTTTGCGCGATGAAGAACTCGTCGATCTTATCGCCGCTTCCGGTGGTAAATGGGTCTTCATCGGTATGGAGTCCATCGATCCCACCAACCTTGCCGACGTGAACAAAGGCTTCAACAAGCCGGGTGAATATGCCGCCGTGCTCGAAAGGCTCGCTGCCCGCAACGTTTATGCCATCACTTCCTTTATTTTTGGCATGGACAACGACACCGTGGGCGTCGCCGAACGCACGCTCAAAGAAATTCGCACTTGGCCCGCGGGTCTGCCCATTTTTGGCTTGCTCACCCCTTTGCCGGCCACGCCGCTTTACAAGAGGCTCGAAGCCGCCGGACGTTTAACCCGCCCGAAGCATTGGCAGGAGTTCATCCCCTTTGCGATGGCTCATACGCCGCTGAAAATGACCATTGCAGAAGCCCACGCCGAAGTGCGAAAGGGATGGGCCAACGCCTACAGCCCGGAAGCCATGGCGCAAGCTGTCGATTCGCTCAAGGACAAGCCTCTCGGCTACCGCATAAATATCTTCATCGCGCGCATGTGTTTCCGCGGAATCTATTTCCCGCAGATGGGTCCTCTGGCGTGGCTGAAACTGATCTACCAAAATCGCCGCACCATCTTTAGCCTGGTTAGGGAAGGTTTGGCCACCTGGCGCGGCCGCCCCGGCAACCCAGTGCCGGTGGCCGACGAAAGTCTCGAAACTGAGGTCGGCGCCACCTAACAACTGCGCGCAGTCGTGAAGCTCAGATGGGCCTTGGCCGCTAGCTGCCAACGATTTTCGGCAGAAACATACCCGTTTCTTTTGCATGCGTTCCAAATTTGTCGCCAAATTCCTGTCTCAGGAAGGACTCCTCGCGTCGCGCTTTCCAGTAAAACGATGCCCATGCAATAGCCACCCCGAGCAATCCGCCCACTTCGCCCGTAACCACGATGGTCCCCAGGAGCCCCAACAGAATCCCCGTATAAATCGGGTGACGAATGGTGCGGTACGGTCCTGTGCGTATCAACTCGTGGCCCTCTTTGAGGGTGACGACGCCGCTCCAGTTGGCGCCCAGATGCCAACGCGCCCAAAATGCGATCGCCACGCCAGCCGTAGTCAAAAGCACTCCAGCCCATTCCGTAACGGGACCCGCGGGCACAAACCGCGTCCCCAGCCATCCGTGGCGCGCTTCCGGCCGAAACAAAAGGCCAAAAGCCGCCGCCAGCGGAAGCACGTAGACCAACCGTTGACCCCACGATTCACGCCGCTTGGTTTTCTTCAGCTTGAGCGCGGAGACCAGCCAGTACAATCCGAACAAAATCCACAGCGCGTTGATCCATTCTCGTGGTGAAGAAAAATCCATGGGGGCCTCCCGTTGACCAATTCTTTTTTAGGCGCCGTGCTTGCCGGCTTTTTGTTTCAGATGCGAAATCCACTTGCGCTCCGTACGAATCTGGTCGCGCAAGAAACGCACGACTTCGCCGCCCCACAAGCCCAAATCCAGGCGACCGGAAAGCCGCGCCAGGTGCTTTTCACGGCCAGCTAGCCAGCCATCCCGCTCAGCAAGAATTCGGCCGCGCGTTTCCGCATCCAAGAAGCTGAATAATCCCACGCGCAAACGGAATCCGTTTTCCGAACTGACTTCTTTACCTGTCGAATGGCTAAGGCGCCGGAGCAGTTGTTGCCTGCCTTTGTTCGTAAGCGCGTAAATGTCGCGCGTCTGTCCGCGCTCGCCGGGACTCTTGCGTTTGCTGACCCAGCCGCTCTCCACAAACCGCCGCAGCAACGGATAGACGAGATTGTTGTGCATCTCGGCCTTTCCCGAAAGCAAACCCACCTGCTTTTTAAGCGCGTACCCGTGCTTGGGCGCATCCAGAAGGTTGGCCAGCACCATTAGGTCATTCATGACACTGTCAGTATTGCACTAATAGACGGGGATGGTCAACCCTTTCGTTAGGGCCCCCGTTTCGACATGGCTGTGGTAAGAATCCAGGGTGGCGAAAAACAGTCGGTCTGGCCACTACCTCGCGAGGCGCGGCTACATTAGTTCTTCAATGAATGAGCGGGCCACATCCAGGGGCACCCGCGGATCGCAGCGGACCAGAGGTCCCTCGTTTAGGACCGGCTCGGCGCCATGCAGCGTGGGGACATCGGTGCGCTCGAAAAATTTCCCGATAGGAATCTCCTCGCCCCAGACGAGCGAGTTCTCCATCGCCGCCTTCCAATCAGCCGGGTCATACGCCGAGTCGTCTTCGAGCTTCTTTACGCGCGGGCGGAACCACTGGTAGGTATTGTCGTGGTTGTAGGTAACGCAAGGGCTGAACACATCCAGGAACGAGAATCCCGGATGCTCGATGCCTTGCTTGATTAGCTCGGTCAGATGCTTTTGCTCGCCGCTGAAGCCGCGCGCAACAAAAGTAGCGCCCGCAGCCAGCGCTAGCGAAATCGGATTCACCGGCGCTTCGATGTTGCCAAAAGGCATGCTCTTCGTCTTCATCCCCACGCGGCTCGTCGGTGAAGTTTGGCCCGTGGTCAGCCCGTAAATCTGGTTGTCCATGACGATGTAGAGCAGGTCCACGTTGCGGCGCATGGAGTGAACGAAATGGTTGCCGCCGATTCCGAAACCGTCACCGTCGCCGCCGGTCACTAAGACGGTCAGCTCGTGATTGGCCAGCTTCAATCCTGTAGCCACCGCCAGCGCCCGGCCATGCAGCGTGTGCATGCCGTAGGTATTCATGTACCCGGGGAAGTTAGAAGAACACCCGATGCCGCTGATGGTGACCACGTTGTGGTTGGGTATCCGCAGCTCGACCAGCGCTTTTTGCACCGCCGCGAGCACGCCAAAATCGCCGCAGCCGGGACACCAGTCGGGATCGACGCGGCCTTTCAAATCCGCCATGGTCAGTTGCTGAGTGGCACGTTGTACCCCTATGGCCATTGTGGTCTCCTTCTCAAACCATAATCTCGTGCATGGGCACGGACACTTGCGTCTTCCCCGCCCATTGGGTCTTTCCCGCCAGTTGTTCCTTCACTGCTTCCACGATGTGGTGCGGCATGAAGGGTTCGCCGTCGTACTTGCGAATGTGCCCGTCCGGCACAAAGCTGGTTTCGCTGCGCAGGTAGCGCGCAAACTGGCCGCTGTAATTGTTCTCCACGATGATAGTGTGCCGTGAGTCTTTGAGAATTTCCAGAATCGCTTCGCCATGCAACGGCACCAGCCAGCGGATCTGCAGTTGATTGGTTGAGATTCCTTGCTCATTGAGGATCTCCGAAGCTTCCTCGATGACTCCCATCGTCGAACCCCAGCCGATCAATGTAACGTCGGCCGTGCGCGCGCCCGAAAGCACTGGCGGCGGCACGGCGGCTTCAATCCCGGTCACCTTGCGCATGCGCTTTTCCATCATGGCCCGGCGCTTGACCGGATTAGTGAACTCATCGCTGATGAGCACGCCGTCTTCCATGTGTTCGTCCGTCGCCACGGTATGGATGTGCCCGGGAACACCGGGGATGGCGCGCGGCGAAATTCCGTTGTCGGTGATCTTGTAACGTTTGTAATCGCCGTTAGTGGCAGCCGCGGACGGAGTTCCGTTGCCATTGGCGCTGGTGATGAGTTCGCCTCGATCGATGGGCGGACTAAAATCCAGATCTTGCGGATGCACACTGAGCCGGCCTTCCGACAACAGCAAGTCGCAGAGCACCAGTCCCGGGCACTGGAACCGGTCGGCCAGGTTGAATATTTCGGGGATGAGCTTGAAGCAATCGCCGATGTCCAGCGGCGCCGCGATGATCCGAGGATAATCGCCGAACGCCGCGCCAAGCATTTGCCAGAGGTCGCCTTGCTCCGTCTTTGTGGGAACTCCCGTCGACGGGCCCGCTCGCTGGCAATTGATAACCACCACCGGCGTTTCAATCATGGCGGACATGCCCAAGCCCTCGCTCATCAGCGCAAAGCCGCCGCCTGAAGTAGCGCACATGGCCCGAACACCCGCGTGGGCCGCGCCGATCGCCATGTTGATCACGCCGATTTCGTCTTCGACTTGCCGCACCATGATGCCCGCTTTGCGCGCGTGCGCGGCCATCCAGTGCAGCACGCCGGTCGAAGGGCTCATGGGATAAGCGCAATAAAATTTCACGCCTGCCGCCGCTCCGCCCATAGCCATCGCGGTATTCCCGCTAAGGATGGCGTAGCGGTTCTCGGTCCTCGAAAGCGGATTCGGGAACGCCCGGAAGTGTGCGGCGGCATAATCATAGCCGGCCCGCGCCACCGCGACGTTCTCCGCCACTACGGCCTCGCCTTTCTTTTTGAACTGTTCCCGCAGCACTTCCTCGAGCGCCGGGAAACCGATGCCCATCATGTGCAAGCCGGCGCCGATGGCCAGGGTGTTTTGCGCAACTTTATTTCTGCTGATGTCGGCTAGCTCGGAAACCGGAAGTGGGCAGAGTTGTACGTCGTCGTCGGCCGGGCCCGGCTTGATGGTGTCCGCGTTATAGATGCATGCCGCGCCGGCACTGAGAAGCTTCAAGTGTCGGTCCATGGTGTCCTGGTTTAGCGGGATGAGAAGATCGATGCGGTCACCCATGTTGGTGACCTTTTCCGTGCCCGTTCGAATCGTCAGTAAGGTGTGGCCGCCGCGGATGATGGATTGGTAGGCGTTGTACGCATTCAGATGCAGACCCCGCCGGCTGAAGATTTTTGCAAAGATGTCGCCCGGCGTAGCGACTCCCTGTCCGGCCGCGCCTCCGATACCGATAGCGAAGGTTTGCTTCATGGCACCCTCTCAAGCTGAGTGCGGCCGATCAACTGCACTCCCAGCTCTCGGCCGGGCTCAAATGAAAATTTGCATTCGCGCTATAGAGTCTCCTCCCCCGAATGACCAACTAGCTCTTTCGCGTAGCCGGGAGTATACACCCATTTCTTGGGTAGGTACTTTCAAATTGCGATGTGGCGATCGGCCTGCTCCAGGTCGTAGAGTCGCCGCACGTCCTAGGCGCTCAGCCAATCTTGCCGTCCGTTCCGTGCTTCCTTGGTAAGACACATCAGCCCAAATTGTCTTTGCCTATGCCAATTTGGAGGCTGTTTTTGTTTGCCCGCAAGGTGCACACTCTTTTCCATGAAAACCAGCAAGCCCGCCAAGTTCGGCCCCCAGACCGAAGCCATTCACGGTGGCGAACCCAACCGCCACGGCGTCAACGGCCCCATCGTGACGGAAATTATCCGCTCCTCCACTTTTACCTTTTCTTCCACCGAAGAAATGAAGCGGTGGGCCGAAGGCAAGAACAAGGCCTACATCTATACGCGCTATGGCAATCCCACGCTCACCGTGGCGCAGGAGAAAATTGCGGCCCTCGAAGGCGCCGAAGCCGCCATTGTCACTGCTTCCGGCATGGCCGCCATTTCCTCTGCTTTGCTCGCCGCGCTCAAGGCCGGCGACGAAGTTATCACCACGGCGCAGACTTATGGCGGTACGTACCGCTTAATGCGCGATGTTTTTCCCAACATGGGCATCACTGTCCGCCAAGTCGGCACCGATCTCGCGGGCATCGAGAGTCTCCTCACCCCGCGTTCGAAAGTTCTTTACGTCGAAACGCCCACCAATCCCACGCTTCGCCTTGTCGATATTCACAAAGCCGTGGCTTTCGCCAAGAAGCACAAACTCGTTTCCATCATCGACAATACTTTCGCCACACCGGTCCTGCAGAATCCCATCGCGCTGGGCTACGACATGGTCGTTCACAGTGCCACAAAAGCTCTAGCCGGACACTCCGACATCATCGCCGGGGCCGCTGTGGGCAGCGCCGAGTGGATGGAGCGCGTCCGCCACATGATCATTTACCTGGGAGGCTCGATGGATCCGGGAGCCGCGTACCTATTGATTCGGGGCATCAAAACTCTCGGCGTGCGCGTCGAACGCCAGTGCGAAAACGCCATCGCTGTCGCCAAATTCCTCGAAGGACATCCTAAAGTGGCTCACGTGCATTATCCCGGCTTGCCGTCGCACGCGGATCACAAACTTGCCAAGAAACAAATGCGCGGATTTGGAAGCATGCTGGCGTTCGACATGAAGGGCGGGCTCTCTGCCGCCCGGCGCTTCTGCGATCGCGTCCGGCTGTTTCTGCTGGCGGCCAGCTTAGGTGGCGTGGAATCGCTGGTGATTCTTCCGATCTACAGCTCGCATTACAACATGACGAAGGAAGAATTGCAGCGCGCGGGCGTCAGCCCCGGTACGGTGCGCGTTTCGATCGGCTTAGAAGACAAAAAAGATTTAATCGGAGATTTAAAACAAGCGCTCGCTTAGCTTTTATCGTCCTGGTGCTGCAGAATTTGGCTGGGCCGGAAGCCCGCCGCTAAAACGAAAACGAGACGGCCAACCGAATCCTACGCCTTCGGGACGAGCTCTGGAGAACTCCATTCGTCCTCGGCGGGGAGCAAGGATTTCACGATGTCTTCCAATTCGTGCGAGCTGCTGACATGTTCTGGATAGTTGTGAGCCGTAATGTCAAACGCCAGATTGTGCTTGGCGCGAATCTCCTGCAGTTCCTCCTGCAGCCGGACGGCAATGCGTTTCGCGGTTAGCACGTCGGTCCCAGGGAGCACCAGCGCAAACAAATCCGCCGAAAGCCGGTAGACCGAATCCGTCGGCCGCAGCTTGCGGGACATTGCTTTCGCCGCATCGCTCCAAGCTTCCGTGCTGGGCTCAGCCTTTGCCGAGGCGTTTGCCGGCTTGGCCTTCACCAGCAACAGCGAAAGCGTCTTTTTCATGGTCATGGCCCTGCGGTATTCCATCGTCAATCGATCCCAGAAATGATTCTGATCGGGCATGGTCTGGAGCAAATCCACGCTGGCTTGATGCTGTAAGGTCATGTTGCGGTCCAGCTCCGCCAGCACGTGCTGCTTCAGTTTGCGCACCGTGCGCTGCCGGTCCAGCAAGTAGCCGACAAAAAGCATCGTCAGCGCGCAAAATCCGAAGAACGCCACACGCAGCGTCCACTTGCTCCCCACCGGGTGCAGAAACACCAGCGGGTACATGAATGCAGCCAGGCCGGCGGCTTGCACCAAAACATAAGCGGCGGCCAGAATCGTGAGCTGCAGTTCACGCCGTTCAAGATGATCCAATTCCGTGCGGTTGAGCGTTCCCATAACGTTCTAAGCCGCCCAGACCCCGTCGGGGCCGGCCTTCTCACTCTCCCATCGGCCAATATCCAGCAGCGCCAGGCGAGCTTCGCCTGCGACTGTCCTTCTATCGTCTAGCCCGGCCCCGCATTTCACAATGGGCGCAAAGTACCTGTGTTGCGGAAATGCTACTGTCCTTCCGGAAGAGAATAGGAATTGTAGTGGAGTCTCACTTTGGTTTACTTTCCAGAGGTTCCGTGCGCTCTGCGGTAACGAACGGATTGCGGGCGTCTCAGATTAAATCCTGCTAGATCATAAGCATGGAAGAGCGAAGCAAGTACCCTCGAAATCAGTCGGCGCCGGACGATACGGTGAGAGGCTTCGCCGCACCGCCGCCGAAGCCCAATTTAACGTAGTGAACCCCTTCGACACCGTCGAGGTGGCTCAGTGCGCGCCAGCAATCGATCACCACGCGCGGCTCGGAAGGCCCCAGGCTAACCCACAATGCCGCTTGCAGTGTGCGAAACTCCTGCCAGGGCGTTGCCAGGACCACCACCTGCGACTCCGCGATGCATTCTTGTGCTGAGGAAGCGACGCGAATGTTTTTGTACTTGTCGAGCGCCCGGGTGGCATCTCCCGACGGATCGTAGACCATCACGGGAAGACTTCGAGAAGATAGCTCTTGCGCGAGCAAAAGCCCGAACGATTCTTCGACCACGTCCGTATCCGGTTTGTAGGTCAGCCCCAGGATCCCGACGGTGTCGGATTCGTTTCGATGACTTTCGACGGCCTCCGCGAGCGATTTGATTTGCGCGCGGTTGAAAATGTCGGTAGCCTCCGCAAGGCCGGAGGAAGCGCCTACGCGTGAAGCCAGCGCGGCGAGTGCGCGATTATCGCGGGGGAAGCACGGCCCGCCGTAACTCACTGCACCTTTCAGATATTTGGCTCCGATGCGTGTATCCAGGCCCAGCGCGTCGGTGACCACGTTCACGTCCGCTTCCGGCAACTTCTCGCAGAGGCGCGCGAGCATATTGGCGTAGCTGATTTTCGTGGTGATGTAGGTGTTGACGGAGAGCTTGGTGATTTCCGCGTTGATCCAATTCATGCGCGCGAAGGCGGGAGAATTCTTGCAGGTGCGTTTGTAAATTTCGCATAAAACATCGCCGGCGCGAGCATCCGATTCGCCGATCAAAAGAAAATCCGGATTGTAGAAATCGCGAATCACCGTGCCCAACGCGATGAATTCCGGGTTGTAGCACAATCCAAAATCGACCCCGCAACGTTTGCCGCTAGCGCGTTCCAGTGCTGCTTTGATGGGCCCGCCCAGGGACCCAGGCATGACCGTGCTGGTGACCACCACCACGTGGTAGGCGGACTTGGTGCGCAGCGCGCGCCCAATGGATTCGCAGGAAGGAATCGCATAGCGCAGCGAAAAACCGCCGTCCGCTTCGCTGGGAGTGGCCACCACCATGAACGTCACGTCCGACGCGCCGACCGCCGCTTCAATGTCTTTTGTCGCGGAAATGCGCCCGCCGGATTCGGCGAGGAGCTCGGCGAGGCCGGGCTCGTGGACCGGTGGCACCCCACGGCTGATGGCGTCCACTCTCTCGGGATTCACATCGACCGCACGAACGTTAAATCCGCGCGCGGCAAAGCAAGCCGCCATCGGCGCTCCGAGTTTGCCCAATCCAATCACCGAAACTGAGGAAACCATACGCCTCCTCTAGAGAGAAACCTTAGTTTAGCGTGAGAGAGGCCCAAGAAAATAGAAATTAGCAGCGGCCAATGCACAAGGACCTATGAAATTCCTTCGCGGCAGGAACGCATTCAGCATGCTGGGCATGGGGCTCGCGCTTGCGAGCTTCGTGGGCTGCAGCCGCACCCAAAAGGCACGGGTCTAGAAGACCCGCCACTACACGGAAGTGAGGAAGGAACCGTCGGGTGCGACGAAGGCGTAAGCCATGCGCGGAGTGTTGAAGGCCCAGCCAGGATTGCCGTGGCAGTCGAGGAGGATGAGGCCGCCGGTCGAGTGGGTGCGTTTGGCGAGAAGATGGACGGCTTCGCGGGCGGCGAGATGTGCGGCGGAGGTGCCACAAGAAATGTTGTTGGGCGCGTCCACATAAGTGGCGGGGCGGCGGAGAAAGTCGACAGCGGATTTGGCCAGGACCACTTTCATGATGGCTTCGCCGTAGCCGGTACAAGAAACGCCGCCCGCTTCGGAGTCGGCATAGCAACCGCAGCCGATGAGGGGAGAATCGCCAACACGGCCGGGAAGTTTGCAGCAGGTGCCGCCGGTGGAAGTGGCGGCGAAAAGACTGCCATTCGTGTCGAGAGCGACAGCACCGACGGTACCCTGTTCGTGGCCGCGGTGATGCTCGGCGGCGTGTTTATCGGCTTTGCACTTCCTCCAGGCTTCGTGCTCGGCTTCGCTAACCATTTCCCGGCGCTTCGAGAGTTTGATTCCCTGCTCCTTGGCGAAGCGCTCGGCGCCTTCGGCAACCAGCATCATGTGCGGGCAATGCTCGAGGATGGCGCGGGCAACGCGGATGGGATTCTTGATGCGCTCTAGAGCGGCGGCAGCGCCGGCGCGGAGCGTGGCGCCGTTCATGATGATGGCGTCGCATTCCACGTGGCCATCGAGATTGAGGTGCGACCCGTAGCCGGCGTCGAACACGGGATCGTCTTCGAGGACCGTGATGGCGGCTTCGATGGCGTCGAGAGCGGAGCCGCCACGGGAAAGGATGGACCAACCGGCCGCCAGAGCGCGATGGCAGCCCGATTTGCAGGCGTCCACGGCTTCATCGGGGATGTCCCAGGCGCCGCCGTGAACAATGAGGGCAGGTTTCATCACAAAAGCATCGCAGAGAAGAAGGAAAATGGAAAATAGAAATTCGCAAAACGAAATGCGCGGCAGAAATATTTTTTAGAAAACCCCGTCAAACGCATAGCCGCAGAGAAGAAAAAAGAGTCAGACAAAGAAATCGAGGGCAAAAAGAAGGATGCCAAGAATCAGAAGAATGGCTGGGCCGTTGATGCGACGGCGGGGAAAGCGCGTGATGGAATGAAAGAAAGTAACCGGGATGGCTTTGAAACGGGATTCTCCGCGGATGGCGTAAAACGGGCCGGCCGGAATGTAACGGGAAAAATTACGACGAAAAAAAGAAAGCTCATCGTGAAACCACAGGGAAAAATCGCCGCGGCTGCGCCACATGAGCGCGGCGCCAGTTAGGAACAAGAGATTGCCGAAAACGCTTAGAAGCCCGAGCGCCGGGCCTGCTCCCCAGCTCATAAGTCCTCACAGCTACCGGCCCAGTTCCAGGAGTAGGACGCCCGGAACGGCCGGAAGGTTACTCGCCGTCGTGGATGGTGACGAGGCGGACGAGTGCAAACTCTTTTTTGCCGGCGGGAGTGACGACTTCGATTTCGTCGCCGACTTTGCGATTGAGTAGGGCTTTGCCGATGGGGGAAGTCGTGCTGATGAGGCCCCGTTCGGCGTCGGCTTCCTCGCTGCTGACAAGCGTGTAGTCAATTTTGACGTCGCGCTGCGTGTCCAGGACCGTAAGGCGCGAGCCGTAGCCGGAGCGGTCCTTGGGGATATTGGTGAGGTTCAACATGCTGAGGTCGCCCATGCGTTTTTTGAGATGGGTGATCTTGAGGTTGACGTAGCCCTGGCGCTCCTTGGCGTACTTGTACTCGGCGTTTTCCGAAAGGTCGCCGTGGGCGCGGGCCACAGCGATTTCTTTGGGGAGTTCGACGTTTAGCTCGTGCGAGAGCTGATCGATTTCTTCCTGGAGTTTTTTCTTAATCTTGGCTAGTGGGTCAGACATGGTCGTCGGTTGTGCGTTCGGTAAAAAAAGTTGGCGGAGCCCGAGACCAACGGATGGTCTGCCGGACCCCGCGTAGGAGACATTATAGATGCGGTGGAATTGAAGTCACAAGTGGAAGCAAAAGAATTGGCGCTCCCGGGCGGCCGCCAGGCGGTCAGCGGACTTTTACTTCCAAGGATTGGGATTTGGTGTGGCCGGCGGCGTCGGCGATGCTGAGCGTGTAGGTGGTTGATTTTGTGGGAGTTACATCAACACAGCGGGAATAGGAGGGCCAGACGGGATTGGGCTGAGGTTCGAGGGTGAGGGTTTTGGCGTTGGCCACGCCGTAGCACAACTGGACCGATTCGCCCCGGCGAACGGTTCCTGGATAAGCGTAGAAATTCTGGATAGCTAGTTCTTTTCCGCCTAATCGCTCGAGGGTGATGCGATCCTGCTCCAATTGTTTTTGGGTTTTGTCGCGGTTGGCACGTTCTTCAATTCTGCGATTTTCAAACCAGCGGGAAAAAAGGATGAAGAGCACCACGAGCGCGACGATGGCGAGAACGCCCGAGGAATAGAGGAAAGGATTCTTGAGGGCAGATTTTTTTGGTGGATCCGGTTGCGTCAACATGCACGGTCTCCCTTAGATATGGAAGCTTTCAGATAGAGAAAATAGCGCGGAAAGGTGTGCGGAGCAAAGAACCGACTAGCTGGAGGCGGGGAGTCAGTGCTGGGGACCGCCCGCCAGTTCGCGCCAGGTGATGAGCTTGATGTTTTGTTCTTGGAGCAACTGGCGGAAGGCGGGACTGGTAAAGAAATCGAAGTCGCGCTGCCGCCAAGCGGCCCCCCAAGTGTCGCGTTCGCGGGTGGCGGCTTTCATTTCGTCGTCGGCGAAGGCGAGGTGGATGACGAATTCGGTGACGCCGGGTTCGAGATTTTTCAGCGCGGCAGTGTAGAAGTCGGCCCACTTATCCGGTGGGACGGAGGGCGAGATAGTGACGGTGTGGTCGAGGACGATGTCGGCGGGAGATAAGCTGGATTCAAGATAAGGATGGTCCGCGAACCAATCGCGCACGACAAAGACAGGCAACTTGTAATCGTGAGCGAGGCCGAGAACAATATCGAACAGATCCTTGCCATTTTCATAGAGGCGATATTGGTGGGAGTCAAGATGCGTGGGACGGATGCCCATGGCGTAAGCTCGGTCAATTTGCGCGCGGAGTTCCAGCGCGACTTCAGCGGGATTAATTTTTGTGGTGGCTGACCAATCGTGATGGAAATAGCCGTTTTCGTCGACGAGGCTGGGTACTTTGTCTTTGGGAGCGACCGGACCCCAGCGGTAGAAGACCCTCTCGCTGGTCAGTGTGAGGTGTAGGCCGAAATCGAGATCGCGGCGAGATTTGGCATAGTCGGCGATTTCCGGGAACCAGGGACAAGGCACCATGATACTGGCGGAGTTGACGAGGCCGGTATCGAGTGCTTTGATAGTCGCGGCGTTGACGGAATGAGTCACGCCCACGTCGTCGGCGTGAACGATTAAGAGTTTTCGATCTCGAGGATAGCCGAGTTTTTCCGCTAGCGATTTGCCGTTACTTTGCGCGGACGAGTTGGGAGATGCAGACAAAATGACCAGGAACAAAAGATAAAGCTGAACAATTTTCATACCGGCGCACCGAATTTCATGCGGTGCATAAAATACATCCGAAGAACCTAGCGCGCAAGGACGGTAAGCGATGAAGTGAAGGAGGCCATGGTGAACTGGAAGAAGGCGGTGATGGGTTGCGGGATGGCAGCAGTGCTCGGGTGCGCATCTAGGGCACCGGCGGAAACGGCGCTGACGGTGAAGAATTTGCGCTGCGAATACAAAGTGGATCCAGCGGGCATCGACGTGCGGAAGCCGCGGCTGAGCTGGGAGTTGGCGAGTGCGGAAAAAGGCGCGCTCCAGACGAGCTACGAGGTGCGCGTGGCAGGGTCGGAATCGGAACTGGCGCGCGGGAAAGTGATTTGGGATAGCGGGAAGCAAGCTTCGGAGCAATCGATTCAGATCGAATATGGGGGCCCGGCAGTCGAGAGCAAGAAGATTTATTACTGGCAAGTGCGCGTGGCGGATAACCACGGCCATTTGTCGGAGTGGAGCAAGACGGCGCGCTGGGAAATGGGGCTGCTCGAAGCGACGGACTGGAAAGCCAAATGGATTACGCCCAATTTACCGGAGGATGAAAAGAAGTCCAACCCGTCGCCGCTCCTGCGCAGAGAGTTTGCGGTGAAAAAGAAGGTGGAGCGAGCGCGACTTTATGCCACGGCGATGGGACTCTATGAGATGGCCCTGAATGGGAAACGCGTGGGAGACGAATATTTCACGCCCGGATGGACGGCGTACGACTTCCGTTACCAATATCAGAGCTACGACGTGACAAGCTTGGTGAAGAGTGGAGAGAACTGCCTGGGAGCCATGCTGGGGGACGGATGGTTCCGTGGAAGGATAGCGTGGGGTGAGAAGAGAAACAGCTACGGCAAGAAAGTAGCGCTGCTTGCGCAACTGGTGATTACCTACGTGGATGGGACCGAGGAGATTGTCGGCAGCGACGAAAAGTGGAAAGCAGCAACGGGCGCGGTGCTGGAGTCCGATATCTACAACGGGGAGACCTACGACGCGCGGCTGGAGCGAGCCGGCTGGAACGAGGCGGGGTACAAAGACAACGAGTGGAACGGCGTGACCGTTCTAGAAGCGCCAAAAGCCAAGCTCGTGGCACCGGCAGGGCCGGGGGTAAAAAAGATCGAAGAGATCAAACCGGTGAAAGTGTTCGAAACGCCCGCGGGCGATACGGTCATCGACATGGGGCAGAATATGGTGGGCTGGATGAAATTCCGAGCAACGGCGCCCGCGGGAACCACCATTACGCTGCGCCACGCCGAGGTGCTGGATCGCGCTGGGAATTTCTATACCGGCAATCTGCGCTCCGCGAAAGAGACCCTCCGCTATACCAGCAAAGGCCAGGGAACGGAAACGTTCGAACCGCATTTCACGTTTCAAGGATTCCGGTATGTGGCGGTCAGCGGCTGGCCGGGAGAGGTGAAAGCGGACGATTTTACCGGGGTGGTGGTGCATTCGGCGATTCCCAGGACCGGCGCGTTTCGAAGCTCCAGTTCCTTGCTGAACCAGTTGGAGCACAACATTATCTGGGGACAGAAAGGGAATTTTCTGGACGTGCCGACCGATTGCCCGCAGCGCGACGAACGGCTGGGGTGGACCGGGGACGCGCAAGCGTTTTCGCGGACGGCTTCCTTCAATCATGACACCGCGGGTTTTTACACCAAGTGGCTGAAGGATTTGGCGCTGGACCAGGAAGAGGACGGAGCCGTGCCGTTTGTGATTCCCAATGTTTTGTCGCACGAAACACGGAAAGGCGAGGCCGCATCGGCCGGGTGGGCGGATTCGGCGGTAGTGGTGCCATGGACGGTGTATCAGGCTTACGGCGACAAGCGGATCCTCGAAGAGCAGTACCCCAGCATGAAGGCTTGGGTGGAATACATGAGGCGGCAGGCTGGAGAGAGGTTTATCTGGAGCTCGGGATCGAGCTTTGGCGATTGGTTGGCGTTTGCGACGACGAATTCGGATTATCCGGGGGCTACCACGGACAAGGATTTGATTCAGACAGCGTATTTTGCCTGGTCTACGGAACTCCTGGCGAAGACGGCCGAGGTGCTGGGGAAAAAGGATGACGCGGCGGAATACGCGGGGCTCGAGGAAAGAATTAAAGGAGCGTTTCAGAAGGAATTTGTGACGCCGAATGGGAGAGTCGCGTCGAACACGCAGACAGCTTATGCACTGGCGCTGGAGTTTGCTCTGCTCCCGGAAGCGCAGCGAGCCGAGGCGGCGGCGCGGCTGGCGGCGGACGTGCGGAAATTCGGCCATTTGACGACTGGATTCCTGGGAACGCCGGTGCTTTGCCAAGCTTTGAGCGATTACGGGTATTTGGACGAGGCCTACATGCTGCTGAACCGCAAAGAGTATCCGTCTTGGCTGTATCCGGTGACCAAGGGGGCGACGACCATCTGGGAAAGGTGGGATGGGATCAAGCCTGATGGGAGTTTTCAGGATGCGGGGATGAACTCGTTCAATCACTACGCGTATGGAGCCATCGGGGATTGGATGTACCGCGTGGTCGCAGGAATCGAGATCGATGAGAAAGTGCCGGGGTACAAACACATCCTGATACAGCCGCGGCCTGGCGGTGGATTGACGCTTGCGACCGCCACACTGGAGAGCATGTATGGGCATGTAGCGTCGGGTTGGGAGATCGCGGACGGAAAGACGACGGTGAGGATTGAGGTGCCGGCGAATGCGACGGCCACGGTGAGATTGCCGAAGGCGAGGCTCGGGGACGTGAGTGAGGGAGGGAAACCGCTCGTGGACCGGGGGGATATTTCCGGCGCGCGGCAGTCGGGGGATGCCGTCGTCGTGGAGGTGGGATCGGGGAAGTATGTGTTTGTGAGCGCGATTGCAGATGAAGGAAAGAAATAGGATCGAGCTGCGGCGGCCAGCTGCCGCACTCCAAGATTAGTTAGTTTTCCAGCTTGAAGATTCTCTCCATTAAGAGCCATTTTTCGCCAGGGCGAGCTTGCGGCAAAGCTTTCTGGAACTTCCACATGAGGTTTTCCCATTCCTGGACTTTGGGATTCGTGCGGTCGGCTGCGGCTTTTTTCTCGAATGAAAAAGATTCATCGACTTCCAGGATCATGAACAAGCGTGTTCCGCGAAGGTAGATTTCCAGATCCAGGACGCCCGCGTCTTTGATGCTCTTGGTGATTTCCGGCCAAATGTTTTCGTGATAGCGCCGGTACTCGGCGATGAGCTTGGGGTCGTCTTCTAAATCCAGTGCGAGGCAGTAACGTATAGTCATGCCGGTGCGCCTTCACTGTTTGTAGAAACGCTTTCGAGCGCCGCCTCGGGCTTGTAACCGGACACCCCGAAATAGAGGATGAAGAGGTAGCACAGCAGCGGGACGATGAAAGCGGTTTGAATGCTGGAGGCGTCCGAAATGCGGCCCATGATGGCGGGGAAAAATGCGCCGCCAAGAATGGCCATCACCAAGAGCGAAGAGCCGCGCTTGGTGAGCGGGCCGAGATTCTTGATGCTCAAAGCAAAGATGGTGGGAAACATGATGGAATGGAAAAATCCGATGAGGACCACGGCCCAGACGGAGATTAGACCGGTAGCCAGCAAAGCCACGGTGGCGCAAATTAAGGAAGCGGCGGCGAACAGGGATAATAATCGGGCCGCGGGAATCTTTTTCATCACCGCCGAACCGATGAAACGGCCAGCCATGAATCCGATCTGGTGGAGCAGCAAATACAGCGCAGCGGTTTTTGCTGGAGTTCCGGGAACGGAGAACTGCGCGTAACGAATGACAAAGCTCGCCACGCCTACCTGTGCGCCTACGTAAAAGAACTGGGCGAGGACGCCTTTTACAAGATGGGGATGAGAGAAGATAGTTCGCGAGTCGCCCTCCCCGTTTCCAGCGCCAGTTTCTCCGACCGTCTCTTGCACCTCCGGCAGATGTGTCAGTTGAATGAGTACGGCGACGACAATAAAAATTCCAGCGATCAGCAAATACGGGCCCTTCACAGTGCTGGCTTCTGACGAGCGGTAGGCGTCCAGTTGGGCGGCGCTCATGGCCGCAATTTGTGCGGGCGTATTCTCGACTCCGGTGAGAATGAAGGTCCGTCCGACTATGGGAGAAAGAACGGCGCCGACGGCGTTGAAGGACTGGGCAAAATTCAAGCGGCGGTCCGCACTTGCTACCGGTCCAAGAATCGTCGCATAGGGATTGGCGGCGACTTCGAGGAAGCTCTGGCCGCAGGCCATTACAAAAAGAGCAAAAAGAAAGAAGCCGTAAATGCGTGAAGAAGACGCGGGGAGAAAAAGCACCGCGCCAACCGCGCACAGAAAGAGGCCGGTGAGGATTCCTTTCTTGTAGCCGATTTTTTCCATCAGTCGCCCGGCGGGAAAAGCAGCCAGGAAATATCCGCCGAAAAACGCCACTTGGATAAACGAAGATTCGAAATCGCTGAGGCCGAAGGCTTTCTTCAAGTGGGGGATCAGTATGTCATTGAGATTGACGCCGAAGGCCCACAGGAAAAAAAGGCTGGTGATGAGAATGAAAGGCACAAGGAAGCGGTGCTCCGTGACGGGAACGGACCGGCTCTGGCTCACTCGTGCGGCTGCTGGAGTTGTCATCGGGCGTCTCCGTTACGTCAGCGCGCGGTCCAGGTGCGTGTAGCCGGCGTCCACGTAAACGTGCTGGCCGGTGATGTGGCTAGCTCTTTCGGAGATGAGAAAGAGAACCATGTCGGCGATTTCTTCGGGCTTGGTCATGCGTTTTCCCAGGGGAATCTTGGAAATAATTCTCGCGAGCTTTTCCTCGGGATTCGGGAACCCGGACACCCATTGGCGATAGAGCGGGGTCATGACTTCGGCCGGGACCACGGCGTTGACGCGAATGCCGGCCGGGAGCAATTCAGCGGCCCATTCGCGCGTGAGGCCTAGAATCGCGGCTTTGGCGGCCACATAGCCGGAAGTGCCTCCTTGGCCGGTCACGGCGGTTTTCGAGCTGATGTTTACGATGGAGCCGCGGGTCTTTTTGAGGGCGGGCAAGGCGTAGTGGGCCATGGCGTAGTAGTGGATCAGATTGAGTTCGAGGGAAGCGACGAATTTTTCTGGAGTGCCGTGCTCAAGGCTCACGTTGTCGTTGGCGCCGACGTTGTTGACCAGCGCGTCGAGGCGGCTGAATTTTTCTAGAACATGGTCCACGGTCTTGCGGCAAGTTTCCGGTGCGGTGATCTCGCCGGAGATGAACTCGCTTTGGAAGCCGGCGCTCTCGAGAGCCGAATGCAATTGCTTTCCGGCTTCCGCGTCGTGGTCCAAAAACACAGGAATCGCGCCTTCGGCGGCGCTGGCGCGCACAATGGCCGCGCCGATGCCTTTCGCGCCCCCGGTTACCAGAACAACTTTCGATTTGAGTTCGAGGTCCACGGTTTAGCCTCGCAAGTTAAAAAAGCCGCCGTCAAGCGGATAGTCAACGCCAGTGAGAAAAGAAGCTTCGTCAGAACAAAGAAACAGGGCGAGAGAAGCGACTTCCTCCGGCTTGCCCATTCTCCCGACCGGTTGTGACTTGGCCAGCTTTTCATACATTTCTTTTTCGTGGCCGGGATAGTTTTTCCTCAGGTAATCATCGACAAAGGGCGTATGGACGCGCGCGGGCGAAATACAGTTGCAGCGAATGTGGTGCTCGACGTAGTCCTTGGCCACCGAATAAGTCATGGCAATGACGGCTCCCTTGCTCATGGAGTAGGCAAAGCGGTCGGCGAGCGCCGCGGAGCCGGCGATTGAAGCCATATTGAGAATCACGCCTCCCCCCTTCGCTTTCATGTGGGCGATCGACTCGTGGATGCCGTTGTAGATGCCTTTCACATTGACGCGAAAAAGGCGGTCGAAATCTTCTTCGGAGGTGGTTTCGACAGTCCCGATATGAGAGATGCCGGCGTTGTTCACCAGGATGTGGATACGTTCTTTCGAAAACATTCGTTGAAAGATTTCGCGGACCTGCCGCTGGTCCGTTACGTCGCAAGCATGGCCGGTGGCCTGCCCGCCAGCGCTCGAGATTTGTTTTGCCGTGGCTTCGGCTTGCTGCGGGTTGATATCGGCGATTCGAACGATGGCACCACTGGCCGCGAAACGCGCGGCAATGGCCTGCCCAATGCCGCTGCCGCCGCCGGTAACGATAGCCACTTTGCCATCCAGCCGGAAATTGCCGGCGCCGCTAGCTGAGCTGGTCAGAGGGAGATACCTCGTTTCCAGGGGATAAAATCTTCCTGCCCTTTTAATTCCGCCTTGGTGCGAATCTCGCCGCTGGCCACCTGAATCACAGAGTCGAGGATCTCTTCGCCCATTTGTTGGATGGTTTTTTCTCCGGAAATAATTCCGCCCGTGTCGATGTCGATGATGTCGGGCATGCGCTCGGCCAGAGTCGAATTTGTGGAAAGCTTCACAACCGGAGCAATGGGGTTCCCGGTCGGAGTTCCCAAGCCCGTGGTAAAGAGCACTACATTCGCCCCGGCGCCTACTTGCGCGGTCACGCACTCAACGTCACTTCCGGGAGTGCATTGCAAATGAAGGCCCGGCGCGGTCGCATACTCGGGATAGTCGAGCACTGCGGTTACGGGAGAATTCCCGCCTTTCCTTGCCGCGCCCGCGGACTTCATGGCGTCGGTCAATAGTCCATCGCGCATGTTTCCTGGACTGGGATTCATCTCGAAACCGGAGCCCACGGCCTTAGCGCGCGCGCCGTAGCTTTTCATCAATTGAATAAAGCGGTCGGCCACTTCCTTCTGAGTGCTGCGATTGATGAGTTCTTGCTCCACGCCGCACAATTCCGGAAATTCCGAAAGAATGGTTCTCCCGCCAAGCGCGGCCAGGAGATCGGAAGTGTGCCCAATCGCGGGATTCGCGGAAAGACCGGAAAAACCGTCGGAGCCTCCGCACTTCAATCCAAGACACAAACGAGAAAGGGGGATGCTTGTGCGGCGGCATTCATTGGCTTCGATCAAGCCAAGAAACGTGTCGCGAATGGCTTTCGCCAGCATGGCAGCTTCTGTACCGCTTTGTTGCTGTTCCACGATCACGAGAGGCTTCTTAAAGGCGGGGTCACGCTTGCGCAACTCTTCGCCGAGAATGCCGATTTGGGCGTGCTGGCACCCCAGGCTGAGCACCGTCGCTCCTGCCACGTTAGGGTGATGGATGTAACCGGCGATGAGCCCGCAAAGATTGCCGGCATCCTCGCGCGTTCCTCCGCAACCGCCTTCATGAAGCAGAAAGCGAATGCCATCGACATTTTTGAAGATTCGGGAAGGTGGAGGACTTGGGGTGTAATCGGTAAAAGTGCGCGTTTTGATTTCCGCAGCCCGGCCATTTTTATAAAGCTCGGCCAGCTCCGCCACCTGCCGCCGGTAAATTTGCGGAGCCGCAAATCCCAGCTCTTCCTCGAAAGCCTGTTTCAGGACGCCGATGTTGCGGTTTTCGCAAAACACCAGCGGGACAACGATCCAGTAATTTCGCGTGCCTGCTTGTCCGTCGGCACGGCGGTATCCGAGAAAATCGCGCTGCAGCCAGCGTGAGACGTCCGGCGGGGACCACTGGAACTCCCGCGTTTTTTCGTGAAATTCCTGGGCTTGATGATGGAGATTTCTCGTGGTAAGAAGCCCGCCCCGGCGGATGGCTTCGACGGTTTTGCCCACGATCACGCCGTACATCCGCACGGTGGCGCCGACGGGGAGATCTTCGGTGGCAAACTTATGCTTTGCGGGGACATCAGATTCCAGAGTGTAGGTCGCGGAATCAGAAGCGACCTGTTCGCCCCTTCGCAGATCGCTGAGAGCGATCAGCACGTTGTCGTTCAAATCGAGTTTGAGAACCTTATCGGACATGGAAACAAACCAGCGGTTCTTTCCTTTGGCGACCGTGAACGGCGGCCGGTTTTCTTCGGCATTGTAGAACACTGCGGGGAGTTTCGTCGCGCCTTCCTTCGCCCCAGCGGTCAGGGCTCTAATCGCCAGAACTTTGCCGCGTTACCGCCAAGGACGGCCTCGCGGTCATCCGGTCGGTAGCCGCCCAGGTCCAGGTAGTCCCGCACCAAGTTCACAACCTGAGAGTAGGAAGCCGCCACCGTACACACCGGCCAGTCTGAGCCGATCATCAAGCGGCCGGGTCCAAAGCATTCGAACGCCACATCGAGATAGGGCCGGGCGTCTTCCGGCTTCCAGGATTGCCAGTCCGCCTCCGTAACCAAGCCCGATAGCTTGGCAAAAACATTGGGGAAGGAGGCTAAGTCGCGCAAGCCGCGGGCCCAGACGTCCACGGGGCCGTTCTTGATCGGCGGTTTTGCCAGATGATCCAGAACGAAGCGCTGTCGAGGAAATTGTTTTACGAACTCCGCCGCTACCCGAAGATGTTTGGTGTAAATCAGGATGTCGTAAGCAAGGTCGAATTCCTCTAGGATCGCAATGCCGCGCAAGAAATCCGGTCGAAGCAAGAAATCTTCCGGTTCACTCTGGACAATGTGGCGAATCCCCTTGAGTTTTGGTTTTCCCGCGAACGATCGAAGCTCCGCCCGCAAGCCGGGCGACAAGAGATCGACCCAGCCCACAACGCCAAGGATGAAAGGATTTTTTTCGGCCAGTTCGAGGAGCCAGCGAGTTTCTTCGAGCGTTTGCCGGACTTGGACGAGAACACTCCCTCGAAAGCCGTTATTTTCCAACTGGGGCTTGAGTTCGGAGGGCAGAAAGTCGCGGCGAATCGAAGCCATGGTTTCGTCAATCCAGCCGTATTCGTGCTGGTTATAAATCCAAAAGTGCTGATGAGCATCGATAAGCATCGTCATTCGAGATTTCTGGGAAGTTATTGTACGGGTTTCTCGGGATATTAGGTGTTGACTTTTCTAGAACAAACTTTCCTTATAAGACCTCAGAATTAAGGTATTCAACCGTTCTGTTTTTAAAGCCGATACTCTATTGATTTTACGTGCCGTGAGTCTCGAACATCGAAAGATCGTGCTGGCTATGAGCTACAAACAGTTCTTCACTCTCTCAGCTCGATTTTGTCTCGCGTTTGCTTTGCTTTTCTGTGGGTATAAGGCAGGAAGGCGAGGGCTGGGGGATTTCTACTTCCGGAAAGAGTCGCTGGCTTCCATCGAAACGGCCATAAAGTGGGACGGTGAAAATCCACAGTATTACAATGCGCTGGGGACACTCACCCACTTCTACGGGAACAGCAAAGACTTAGACGAAAGCCTTCCGTTTTATGAGCACGCGGCACGCTTAAGCCCCTACGATGCTCACTATTCTAACGACCTGGGGGCGGCTTATGATTGGGCCGGGCGAACCGACGAAGCACTGAGCGCATTCAGGCGAGCGCTCCGCCTTTTCCCACTCTCGCCGGAAATCAATTGGAGATTCGCCAATTTTGCGTTTAGGACTCACCGGATTAGAGAAGGGCTCGCGGCCCTTCGCGTAGTCCTCAGAAGCACCACACCAGCGCACCGCGACGTTTTTCTGCTGGCCACCAGAGCAACACGGGACAACGACGCAATTCTAGAAGAGATGCTGCCCCTTGAAGCTTCCACCTTTTTTGAGTACGTCAATTTTCAAATTGCGACAGGCAACATGGCGGCCGCGGAACAAGTTTGGAAGCGCGTGCTGCAATTGAAATTGCCTTTTGATCTTAGCGAAGCTTTCCCTTATCTCGACGCTTTAATCCAACATAAAGAGGCCGGCCGTTTGGCAGCGGCGTGGGCCACTCTCGCCGAGCGTTTCCCGGCGGAAATCAAACCGCGCTTGAGCCCTCCCAATTTGATTACAAATGGCGGATTCGAATTTGACATTCTCAATGGCGGATTGGATTGGCGGGTCATACCTATGGAGAGCGCAGCCGTCAGCGTGGATTCCCAGGAGGCTCTCGAGGGATCCCGGGCCATGCGAATCGACTTCGACGGGAAGCGCAACCTTAACTACGAGCACGTATTTCAGTTCGTGGCCGTCGAGCCGAATACGCGTTACAAGTTTTCAGGTTCTTTGCGCGCTGACGGAATCACCACCGACAGCGGCCTAAGATTTCAGATTTTCGATGCTTTCGACGTGGGCAACCTGCTCCTCTCGACCGCAAGCGTCGTCGGCACCACCGGCTGGTTGCCTCAGCAAGTCGAGTTCAAAACCAGGGCCGACACGCGCTTGCTGATCGTCAGGATCGCGCGGCCTCTAAGCACCAAACTAGATAACCAGATCCGCGGAACCGTCTGGATCGACCAAGTCAGCCTCATGGCCCTAAATTAGCCACACTCGCTCGAGAATTAGGGCGCGGCCTCGAAGTTCGCAGCCTAGATTTACAAGCGCATGCAGGGTTTTACCTGATTGCAGGAGGTGTGGCCCGGACCTAACATGTAAGTGATTGACGACAGGTTATTTGCGAGATTTCTGTCGAAGAACACTGGCAATGCCGGATACATGGTATAGCAAGGGACGGGCACCCGAAATCGCCGAACGCCGCGGCAGCATTCGGACGCCTGTCACACCTCCCATCTACGTCAACCTGGGCAACTCGAATGGTGGCCTGGTTTTCAATATTAGTGAAAACGGATTAGCGCTGACGGCTGCCATGGATATGGCGGACGAGAGCATGTTAACCATGCAAATTCTCTTGCCTGACTCTCAAGGCTGGATAGAAGCAAAGGGAGCGATAGCGTGGACAGGTAGTTCAAAGAAAGAAGGAGGAGTCCGGTTCACAGGTCTTACCGAGGAAGCCCGAAGCCGGCTAAGCAATTGGATCGCGGCGGAAGCGTCGCGCTGGGAATTTCAAGGGGAAAAAGACGCTGGATTCTTAGGGGGTGGCGGAGAGCACGCTCCAGAGAACGAGGAATTGGACTTCACTCGAAACGCCGCGTGGGGACCTCCGGCCGAAAAGGAGGCCGGCACACCACTCTACGAACGGAAAGAGACTGCCCGCGAGCGGCTAAAAGACTCGATTTTCCAGGATGCGCCAGACGGAGAAACTGGTTTGGCGGATGAGCTCTCCGAAAAGGGAGAGCGCTTTGTGGACATTTCGAGCGTGCCCCCATCGAACAGTTCCATTCTGGAAGCGGCAACTCCCGCGCCGATTCGAGAAAAGCAGGGTGCTAGCGCCCCGGCAAATTCAGATACGGGCCTAAGCGTGCCCACGGTGGATCTCGACAAGCCTCACCTGCGAAACGCGCCAGTTATGCCGGACAGATTTCTGGACCAGAGAGATGCTCTGGAAGTCACTGAACGTCGTGCCGAGAGTCGGACGCGTATCAGCCCCCCGATCTACGTCAGCCTGGACGACGCAAACGGCGGTCTGGCCTTTAACATGAGTGAGGATGGCCTAGCTCTCACCGCCGGTCGATCGATCTCGAGCGACGACAGAATGGCCTTGAGGATTCAAATCCCGGATTCCGAGGGCTGGGTGGAAGTAAGCGGACAGCTAGCGTGGAGTAGTGAATCAGGGAAAACGGCCGGCATAACATTCATCGGCTTGTCAGAAGATTCTCGCCAACGAATTAGAGATTGGCTAGCCACCGAAATCGGGGAAGGAAGTCTTCCGCTCGAAAAGAAGACCCACTCAGAACAACACTCCGTAGGTGATGTGCCGGCTGAGACCCCCATGGCCCCTTTACCGGGGATTCTAAAAGCGAACAGCGCGGTCGAAAAGCGGATGCTGGAGGCGATCCTCGCGGGAGACAGCGGGGCTTCTCTCGACACCACCTCGAAATTCCCAATTTCTCCTCAGGAGCAGCGCGAGCTTCAGGAGGAAACTGTTGAGCTTGCCCGTAGCCCTGCCGAAAAAGTGGAAACGCTGGAAAACTCGAAGCTCATTAACTCCCTAGAAGCGCCCTCCCCGAGCGCAGTTCAAGAAGACGCGCGCCCGGTCCTTTCCCATTTTGCCGTACCTGACATGGGCCGAAACGAGCTACCCACCTCCGTGGACGCATTGGACGCTAGCGGCCGGCCGATGCCGAAGAGGGGCGAATTTAGGTCCAAACCAAGACCCATAGTTCATCGCACAACCTCAAGAATACGAACTGGAAAACTAATGCGCCTCGCCGCGGTAGTCGCACTGAGTGGAGCAACGGCAGCAGGCATTAGATGGATTGCGGCTCAGCCTGGCGTTCGAAATGAGGTGATTGCATTTTTCGCCGAGAATAGAGAAAGCGCGAACAAGCCGACGAAATTGAAAACCACCCTTCCTGCGAACAAGACTAGAAGTGATCCAGCTTTCCGGGAAGAGAATAGCGGTCCCAAGACCCATGAGCTCGAGCCCGTGCCTGTCCAAGTTCGCCCATCGAACACCGAAAAGCGCCCGGCACCGGCCCATCCGCAGGCACGAGACAGCGAGCGTCCGGCTCGCAGGTCTGCTGCTAAAGACGTACTTCGTGCCGCTGAGAGTCCCTTGTTGAAAAGTCCGCCTGCAAGGATTCCCGAGCCGGATGTCGTCGCCACGCCGACTCTACCGGTAGAAAATGCTCGAAACCTAGTTGCGGAAAGTTCCGCTCCTCACCCGACGGAGAGTTCGCCAGCGCCGGCAAAGAGCCCGTCCAAGGACGTCGCAACTGGAACAGCATTGGCTGATGTGAAAGGAAAAGAGACTCCCCCGCCTGTTGCCGAGCCGCCTCGTCCAGCGGTGGCTCCAACGTGGTCGGTGTCGGTGAGCTCTGACCCTTATCCATCGATCCGAATGCCGCAAGAAA